>NZ_JBVHWT010000003.1:447797-591178 GCF_055564055.1 Streptomyces sp. NPDC029159 | reverse complement strand
GACATCGGCCTCGTCGGCTACGAAATGGCCCTCCTGGTCGACCGCGCAGGCAACGTCCTCACCCCCGACCTACGCGCCGAACTCCAGGGCAGCCTTCTGAACTAGCAGACAAGCAGTGCGTTTCCCGCCTTCGGCCCATTAGGGTGCGAGGGCGCGACCGGCGTCAGACAGGCAAGTTGAGGAGGAGACGTGGCAACGCCCCCTGACGGGTACCCGTACGGTCCCGGACAGCAGTCCGGACCCCAGGGCGAGACCCCTCACAACCGCTTCAACTTCCCGTCCGCGCCGAGCCGCCGGCCGCAGCGGTCCCAGCCGCCGCGGCAGCAGCAGCCCCCGCAGTCCCCACCCCGCCCGTACGACCCCCAGCCGTACGAGCCGTCGGTGTACGAGCCCCCTCGGACGCCCGGCATCCAGCCGGTGCAGCCGCAGCCCCCGGCGCCCCAGGCGCCCGTGGGCGGCGCGCACAACCCGTTGGTGCGCCCGTACGCCATGACCGGGGGCCGGACCCGGCCGCGCTACCAGCTCGCCATCGAGGCGCTGGTCAGCACCACGGCCGACCCGGCTCAGCTACAGGGCCAGCTGCCGGAGCACCAACGCATCTGCCACCTCTGCCGCGAGATCAAATCAGTCGCCGAGATCTCCGCACTTCTCTCCATCCCCCTCGGCGTCGCCCGGATCCTCGTCGCCGACCTGGCGGAGGCCGGACTTGTCGCCATCCATCAGCCCGGCGGGGACGAGACCGCCGGCGGACAGCCAGATGTGACACTGCTCGAAAGGGTGCTCAGTGGACTTCGCAAGCTCTAGCGGTGCAGCCCGCTCCACCACCTCCGCGAAAATCGTGGTGGCGGGCGGCTTCGGCGTGGGTAAGACCACGTTCGTCGGGGCCGTCTCAGAGATCAACCCGCTGCGCACCGAAGCCGTCATGACCTCAGCGTCTGCGGGGATCGACGATCTCACGCACGCGCCGGACAAGACGACGACGACCGTGGCGATGGACTTCGGCCGTATCACCCTGGACCAGGACCTGATCCTGTACCTCTTCGGTACGCCCGGTCAGGACCGCTTCTGGTTCATGTGGGACGACCTGGTACGCGGCGCCATCGGCGCCGTCGTCCTCGTCGACACCCGCCGCCTCGCCGACTGCTTCCCCGCCGTCGACTACTTCGAGAACAGCGGACTCCCCTTCGTCATCGCCCTCAACGGCTTCGACGGCCACCAGCCGTACACGCCGGACGAGGTCCGCGAGGCGCTGCAGATCGGGCCGGACGCCCCGATCATCACGACCGACGCCCGCCACCGCAGCGAGGCGAAGAGCGCACTCATCACGCTCGTGGAGCACGCGCTCATGGCCCGCCTGCGCTGACGACGCGCACGCACCACGCCGAAGGCCCCCGCACCGCTTGGTGTACGGGGGCCTTCGGCATGTGCGGCTCAGTCGGTGAGGGTGTCGCCGACGGCGGTGAGCAGCAGCGCGAGGGAGGTGGCGCCGGCGTCGGGGTGACCGCGGCCGAGGTCGCCCATGCGGGCGGCGCGGCCGCGGGCCGGGACGAGGTCGGCGGTCGCGGCGGCGGCGCGGGTGGCGGCCTCGGCGGCGGCGCGCCATGCCTTGGCGGGGCCGTCGGCGGTGCGGGCGCGCAGCGTGAGGCGGAACGGTTCGAGGGCGTCGAGCAGGGTCTTCTCGCCGACGCGGGCGCCGCCGAGGGCGGCGACGGCGTGGTGGGCGGCGTCGGCGGCGTCGGCGAACAGCTCGGTGGTGCAGGGGCCGTCGGGGGCCTTGGTGAGGACGGCGCCGGTCTCGGCGAGGAGGGCGCCGTAGAGCGCGCCCGACGCTCCGCCGGAGGCGTCGGCGAGGGCGAGTCCGGCGGCGAGCAGGGCGGCGCCGGCGGTGCGGGGTGCGGCCGGGCCGGTCTCGGTGGCGCGGGCGGCGGTGACGGCGGCGCGCAGTCCGCGGACGATGCCGATGCCGTGGTCGCCGTCCCCGGCGACGGCGTCGAGGCGGCCGAGTTCGTCCTCGTGGGCGGCGACGGCGTCGAGGGCGGCGCGGAGCGCGGCGGTGGCGGGCAGATCGGCGGCGGCGTCCGCGCGCGCGGGTGCGGTCCGGGCGGCCGGGATCCGCGCGGTGTCCGTGGTGTCGCCGTCCGCGGTGCGGTCGTCGGCGGCGGGGGTGTGGCCGCCGGGCAGGGCGCGGAAGGCGGGGGTGTCGCAGGGGGCGTCGTAGAGGGCGGTGAGTTCGTCGTCGAGGGCCATCAGGGAGAGGGAGACGCCGGCCATGTCGAAGGAGGTGACGAACTCTCCGACCTCGGGGCGGTAGGGCCGGAGTCCGGCGGCCCGCAGGCGGCGGTTGACCTGGCGGTAGACGACGAACATCTCCTCGTACTTGGTGCGGCCGAGGCCGTTGAGGAGGACGGCGACGCGGCCGTCGGCGGGCCGGGGCAGTTCGGCGAGGAGGGGGTCGACGAGCGCGTCGGCGAGTTCGGTGGCGGTGAGGGCGCCGGTGGAGCGCAGTCCGGGCTCGCCGTGGATGCCCATGCCGAGTTCGGTGGTGCCGGGGTCGACGGTGAAGAGCGGTGCGGCGGCGCCGGGCAGGGTGCAGCCGGCGAAGGCGGCGCCGAAGGTGCGGGTCATGGCGTTGGCGTGGGCGGCGAGGCGGGCGACGGTGTCGAGGTCGTCGCCGCGGTCGGCCGAGGCTCCGGCGATCTTGAAGACGAAGAAGTCTCCGGCGACGCCGCGGCGGTCGCGGGACGGGTCGATCTCCTGCCCGTCGGCGGGCGGCGGACCGCTGGCGACGTCGTCGGTGACGAGGACGGTGCGGACGTCGGTGCCCTCGGCGGCGAGGCGGCGGGCGGCGAGGCCGAAGTGCATGACGTCGCCCGCGTAGTTGCCGTAGGTCATCAGGACGCCGGCGCCGCCGTCGGCCGCGCGGGCGGTGCGGTAGACCTGTTCGGCGCTGGGGCTGGCGAAGACGTCGCCGATGGCGGCGGCGTCGGCGAGCCCGGGGCCGACGAGTCCGGCGAAGGCCGGGTAGTGGCCGGAGCCGCCGCCGATGACGACGGCCACCTTGCCGGGACGCGGCGGACGGTGCGTGCGTAGGCGTCGGCCAGCCCTTCCAGCCAGTCCTCGCGGAAGGTCTCGGCGTGGTGTCCGGGGCCGACGGGGGTGGTGGTCATCAGGGGCACACTCCTTTGTTTCGTCCCTGTTTGATTTAACACCTACATCACAGATCACGTCACCCCTCACCCGGGAAATCACCGAGTTACCTGGGATAACGACCACTCAAAATCCCTCGCATCACACCTTGCATGTGAAGATCTCAGGATTGATGATGCTCGCACCGCGCCCGCCGACCGGCGGCGCCCGAGCCCGGAGACCCGGCTCCTCAGCCCCGACCCGCCGTCCGCCGTCCTGCGGCGGCACCCGCCCCACGGAGGCGTGACATGGCACCACCCACCCTGTTCGACCGGATCGGCATCCCGCGGCCGCTGATCTTCGGCTACCTCGGCGTCCTGCTGTTCATGGTGGGCGACGGCGTCGAGTCCGGATTCATCGCGCCGTTCATGGCCGACCACGGCGCCGGGACCGAGGTACACGCCTCCTATGTGATCACCGCGTACGGCGTGACCGTCATGCTCGCCTCCTGGCTCTCCGGGGCGCTGTCGGACCTGTGGGGGCCGCGCCGGGTGATGCAGCTGGGGCTCGCGGTGTGGATCGTCTTCGACGTGCTCTTCCTCACCCTCGCCATCGGCCCGCAGAACTACCCGCTGATGCTGGTCTTCTACGGTCTGCGCGGCTTCGGGTACCCGCTCTTCGCCTTCGGATTCCTGGTGTGGATCACCGCCACCGCCCCGAAGGCGCGGATGGGCACCGCCGTCGGCTGGTTCTACGTCGCCTTCACCGGCGGTCTGCCGACCCTCGGTTCACTCGTCGCGGGCGTCACCAACCCGCTCTTCGGCCACCTGGGCACGTTGTGGGTGGCGCTGGCGATCATCGCCGTCGGCGGGGCGTTCTGTCTGCTCGGCGTGCGCGAGCGCACCGGGTTCGCGCGGCTTGCGCCGCCGGAGGTGCGTCCGGTGCAGTCGCTGCTCTCCAGCCTCTCCATCGCCTGGACCCATCCGAAGGTCGCCGTCGGCTGTGTGGTGCGCATCATCAACACCGCACCGGAGTTCGGCTTCCTGGTGTTCCTGCCGACGTTCTTCGCCAAGGAGTTGCACTTCGGCGAGGGCCGCTGGCTGACGCTGCTGGCCGTCATCTACGGCACCAACGTCTTCTGCAACCTTCTCTTCGGCGTGATCGGCGACAAGATCGGCTGGCGGAAGACGATCGCGTCGTTCGGCGGCATCGGCTGCGCGATCACCACGCTGACGCTGTACTTCGTCCCGAAGGCGGTAGGCAGCAACTACACCGTCGCGATCGTCGTCGGGATGCTCTACGGCGTGACGCTCGCCGGGTTCGTCTCCATCTCGGCGCTGATCCCGGCGCTCGCCCCCGACAACAAGGGCGGCGCGATGGCGCTGCTCAACCTGGGTGCGGGCGGCGCCGCGTTCGTCGGTCCGGCGATCGTCAGCCTCTTCCTGGGGCCGCTGGGCCCGTCCGGCGTGGTCATCATCTTCGCCGCGCTGTACGTCGTCTCGGCGCTGCTGACGCTGTATCTGAAGACACCGGAGGAGGAACGGGCCGCGGCGGAGCAGGTGCCGGACGGGCCGGACGCCGCGCCGGAGCCGGTCCGCGCCTGACCGCTCCCGGATACGCCTCGGGCCCCGCACCTGTGCATGGTGCGGGGCCCGAGGCGTATATGACGGGGTGTCAGCGCTGCCAGCTGGTCGCGCCGTGGAAGCCGTGCTGGCGCTCCAGGCGGCGCCAGCGCGCGGCGGTGGCGCGGGGGCGGGCCGGCGCGGCGGGGCGGTGGGCGGCGCGGGCCAGGAGCACGGCGGTCAGGGCGGCCAGCTCCTCCTCGCTGGCCTCGCCCTTCTCCACGCGGATGGGGGTGGCTGCGGAATTCATGCGTGCGTCTCCGTCGTCTTCGTCGTCTGTGGTGCCGTGGTCGCCTGCGTCGCCGGTCGGGCCGGCGGTGCGGCTACTGCGGCGGGTTGCCGTGCTTGCGCGCCGGGAGATCCGCGTGCTTGGTGCGGAGCATCTCCAGCGAGCGGATGAGCGTGTGGCGGGTGGTGGCCGGGTCGATGACGTCGTCCACCAGACCGCGCTCGGCGGCGTAGTAGGGGTGCATCAGCTCGGACTTGTACTCCTTGACCATGCGGGCGCGCATCGCCTCGGGGTCCTCGGCGTCGGCGATCTGCCGGCGGAAGATGACGCCCGCCGCGCCCTCGGCGCCCATGACCGCGATCTCGTTGGTCGGCCAGGCGTAGGTGAGGTCCGCACCGATGGACTGCGAGTCCATGACGATGTACGCACCGCCGTACGCCTTGCGCAGCACGATCGAGATGCGCGGCACGGTGGCGTTGCAGTAGGCGTAGAGCAGCTTGGCGCCGTGGCGGATGATGCCGCCGTGCTCCTGGTCGACGCCGGGCAGGAAGCCGGGGACGTCGAGCAGGGTGACGATCGGGATGTTGAAGGCGTCACACATCTGGACGAAGCGGGCGGCCTTCTCGGACGCCTCGATGTCGAGGACGCCGGCGAGCGACTGCGGCTGGTTGGCGATGATGCCGACCACCCGGCCGTCCAGCCGCGCCAGCGCGCAGATGATGTTGGTCGCCCAGCGCTCGTGGACCTCCAGGTATTCGCCGTCGTCGACGATCTCCTCGATGACCTTGCGCATGTCGTACGGGCGGTTGCCGTCCGCGGGGACCAGGTCGAGGAGGGCGTCGCCGCTGCGGTCCGCGGGGTCCTCGCACTCGACGACCGGCGGGTTCTCGCGGTTGTTGGCCGGGAGCAGCGAGAGGAGGTAGCGGACCTCTTCGAGGCAGGTGGCCTCGTCGTCGTAGGCGAAGTGCGCCACACCGGAGGTCTCGGCGTGGACGTCGGCGCCGCCCAGGCCGTTCTGGGTGATCTCCTCGCCGGTCACCGCGCGGACGACGTCCGGTCCGGTGATGAACATCTGGGAGGTGTCGCGGACCATGAAGACGAAGTCCGTCAGGGCCGGCGAATAGGCCGCGCCGCCGGCGCAGGGGCCGAGCATCACGGAGATCTGCGGGATGACACCGGACGCCTTGGTGTTGCGCTGGAAGATGCCGCCGTAACCGGCGAGCGCGGAGACACCCTCCTGGATACGGGCGCCCGCGCCGTCGTTCAGCGAGACCAGCGGCGCGCCCGCCTGGATCGCCATGTCCATGATCTTGTGGATCTTGGTGGCGTGCGCCTCACCGAGGGCACCGCCGAAGATCCGGAAGTCGTGCGCGTAGACGAAGACCGTCCGGCCGTGGACCGTGCCCCAGCCCGTGATCACACCATCGGTGTACGGCTTCTTCGCCTCCAGGCCGAAACCGGTCGCCCGGTGCCGGCGCAGCGGCTCCACCTCGTTGAACGAACCCTCGTCCAGCAGCAGCTCGATCCGCTCGCGGGCGGTCAGCTTGCCCTTCGCCCGCTGGGCCTCGGTGGCCCGCTCGCTGGGACCTCGGTACGCCTGCTCGCGGATCGCGTGCAACTCGGCGACGCGCCCACGGGCGTCGGTCGCGCCCGCGGGCACCTCTTCGACAGTGGTCATGCATCGACGGTACGTGGGCGAGGGCCCGGGCGCCGATGTCGGATTCGTACAACGTCGGATGCGATTTGGTGGGCAAGCAGTACAGAAGCCTCCTGTACGTGAGGTCGCCGCACTGCTCCGTTCGAGTGGGCTGCGCCGCCTGTGCTGTATGGGGCCGACAAAACCGGGAGGGGCGTCGGCGCCCCTCCCGGCGGCGTCCGCGCCGGTCAGCGCAGTGTGAGGGCGGCGGTGTGGGTGGTGCAGGCGGTTCCCGGGGTGAGCCGCAGGCGCAAGGTGCGGCCGGTGGCGAGGACCGCGATGCCGGGGTCGTGGTGCGCGACGGCGGCGACCGGCCGGTGCCAGACGATCTCCAGCGGTTCGCCGGTCCGCTCGGGCGCGGCGGCGTGCAGGGTGGCGGTGCGCGGCCCGGTGCGGCGGACGAGGAGGCTCACCGGGCCGTCGGCGGTGAGCGGTCCGGCGGTGCCGGGGCGGAAGAAGTTGGCGGCGGTCAGGCCGAGCGTGGGGACGGTGACGGCCTGCCGGTCGGCGGTGTGGGCGAGGACGGTGAGCCACCGGGGGTCGGCGGCGCGGGCGGCGACGGCGCGGGGTGTGGCGCCGGGCATCAGCAGGTAGAGGTACCGGGCGCCGTCCGGGTCGGTGCCGTGGTCGTGCCAGAGGGTGAGGTAGCGGCGGGTGAGCGGCGTGGCGTCGGAGTCGGTGTTGATGTCGTGCCAGGAGCCGGTGCGGTCCTCGCGGAGGGTGTGCAGTGCGGCGCCGCCCGGGAAGACGTATCCGCCGTGTCCGGCGAGGTGGGCCCAGCGGGCGGCGGGGAAGGTGCGGGCGGTGCCGGGGGCGGTGGGTTGCGGGTGGCCGTCGACGGTGAGGGCGGCGCCGAGGGCGCGGTTGTCGACGACCGTCTCGACGGGCACGCCGTCACGGGCGGTGATCCCGGCGCCGAGGCAGACGACGGTGTCGTCGAGGAAGAACCACGACTTGTGGGCGGTGAGGGTGGAGCCGAGGCCACGCAGGTGCTGGCCGACGGCGGCGTAGCTGCCGTCCGTGGTGCCGCCGACCCAGCGGACGTCGGGACGGGGCGCGCCGAAGGCGCCGCCCTCGTTGTCGGCGAGGCGTTTGGTGGAGACGGTGGTGCCGGGCATCCGGTAGGGGTCGACGGTGGGCCAGAAGGCGTCGGTGTACTGCGCCCCGCCGCTCTCCCCCGCCCACCAGGAGAGCATCCCGGCGCCGGTGTGCCAGCCGTGCGGGTTCTCGCCGTTGCCGTTCTCGTAGTGGGCGATGCGGTCGGAGGCCATGGCGAGCCCGGCGGTCCAGCCGGGGCGGCGGTGGACGGCGCGGTCCATGGCGGGGAAGAGGCGGTGGCCGTCGGGCTCCGGGGCGGGTGCGGCGGGGCCGTCGGCGATGGCGGCGAGGCGGGCGAGGTCGGCGACGGTGTACTGGCGGTCGGTGCGGACCGGCAGCACCCGGTCGCGGGCGACATGGCCCTTGACCAGGGCGTGCCAGCGGGCGCGGTCGGCCTCCCCGGCGCTCTCGGCGAGCAGGGCGACGGCGGCGAGGAGGGCGTGACCGTGGTAGTGGTCGCTGCGCGGGACGCGGCGGTCGTCGGTGAGCAGCGCGCCGCGGCTGACGGCCCGTCCGCTGACCATGTCCATCATCAGCCCGTCGTGGAGCAGCGGTGCGTAGGCGTGGGTGACGCTGTCGAGGACGGTGTGGCGGGCCGGGTCGGTGACGGCCCACTCGCTGCCGCCGAGCAGGGCGAGAAGGCGTCCGATGCCGTCGAGGAGGACGTAGCCGTAGGTGCCGGAGTAGGCGACGGCGGTGTGCTGGATGAAGGAGCCGTCGGCGTAGAGCCCGTCGCCGTGGGTGACGTAGGGGAAGACCGGGGAGAGGGCGTCGCGGGCGAGGGCGACCTTGGCGGGGTGCCGGCCGAGGATGCCGCTCAGGGCGACGACGCGGCACAGGTCGACGCGGTTGGCGCCGGTGCTGGTGCCGGTGTACGCGCCGAGCATCGTGTCGGGGACGAAGTGGTCGACGGCGGCGAGGTGGCGGGCGCGCTCGTCGTCGGGGAGCGGGCCGCCGGGCAGGTGGGTGTCGAGGACGGCGAGGGTGTCGAGGAGCTGCTGCGGGCTGCCGATCTGCCACTCCCACCAGTTGCCGTAGCGGTCGGCCCCGGCGTGGTAGACGACGGTTTCGAGGTGGTCGAGGCCGGTCCGGACGGCGTCGGCGAGGGCGGCGTCGCCGGTGCGTCCGGTGCCGGGCTGGGCGTACGCCTCGGCCATGGTGTGCAGCCGGGTGTAGCTGCGGGTGATCCCGGCGGGCGGGTCGAAGGGCTGGTCGGGCCAGAGCGAGGCGGCGGCGGGCCGCATGGTGGCGGCGAACCCTCCGGCCAGCTCCCCGGTCTCGCGCAGCGCGCGGGCGTACGGCTCGGCGTCCGGGTCGAAGCCGGTGCCGAGGACTAGCTCCGTCCAGCGGCGGCGCAGGGCGGCGAAGACGTCGTCGGAGGCCGCGGATCTTCGGGCCGGCGCGGCGGACGTGACCGGTGTGGCGGCGCCGAGGGCGGCGGCGCCCCCGGTGGCGAGGAAAGCGCGGCGGGACCAGGCGGAGGGGTGCGGCACGGTCGTTCCTCTCGGTGACGGCACGGCGGGCCCGGACCGGCCGACCGGCCTGCGGGACGGCGCACATGGCGGGCGGAGCGCCGGTGTAGCACGGGGCGCACGACGGAACAAGGGCTCCGCGAGAGGGGCGGGGGCGGACGGGGTGGAAGGGGCGCCGCGGCCCCTCCCCCGCGCCGGTGGACCCGGGCCGCACCCCTCTGCCCGGGCCCCACGAACCGAAGAAGTTGAAAGTTGAACCAGACCGCGCTACAGTCATTCTCGTTGAACGTTAAACAACTTCTTCCGAGGAGGAGCCATGGCTCTGTTCACCCGCAAGCGCGCCGAAGCCCCCGCCGCCCCCGCCCTCGTCGCGGCGGACCCCGCGCTCGCCGCGCTGACCGGCGACTACACCATCGACCCGGCCCACAGCAGCATCGGATTCGCGGTGCGCCACGCCATGGTCACCAACGTCCGCGGCTCCTTCGGCGCCTACGAGGGCCGGCTGCACCTCGACGGCTCCGAGCCGGGCCGCTCCACCGCCGCGCTGGAGATCCGGACCGAGAGCATCGACACCGGCATCGGCGACCGCGACGCCCACCTGCGCGGCGGCGACTTCTTCGACGCCGAGGCGTTCCCGCTGATGACCTTCGTCTCCACCGCCGTCGAGCAGCTCACCGCCGACCGCTTCCGCGTCACCGGCAACTTCACGGTCAAGGACGTCACCCGGCCGCTCACCCTCGACCTGGAACTCCAGGGCGCCGCCACCGACGTCTACGGCGCCGAGCGCGTCGGCTTCGAGGGCTCCGCCGAGATCCTGCGCTCCGAGTGGGGCCTGACCTGGAACGCCGCGCTGGAGGCCGGTGGCGTGATGGTCAGCGACAAGGTCAAGCTCACCTTCGACATCTCCGCGGTGAAGAACGCCGCCTGATCCCCGCACGCGAAAGCCCCGCACCGCCCCGGAGGGCCGTGCGGGGCTTTCGCGTGTGCGGTCCGGTTACTCCTGCGGCTCCACCCCGGCGCGCAGCAGCCCGTACGCGTAGGCGTCGTCGAGCGCCTGCCAGGAGGCGGCGATGACGTTCTCGGCGACGCCGACCGTCGACCACTCGCCGTTGCCGTCGGTGGAGGAGATCAGGACGCGGGTGATCGAACCGGTGCCCTGGCGGCCCTCCAGGATGCGGACCTTGTAGTCGACCAGCTCGATCCGGGCGAGCTGCGGGTAGATCCGCTCCAGGCCGACGCGGAGCGCCCGGTCCAGGGCGTTGACCGGGCCGTTGCCCTCGGCGGTGGCGACGATCCGCTCGCCCTTCGCCCACAGCTTCACCGTCGCCTCGTTGGCGTGCGAGCCGTCCGGGCGGTCCTCGACGATCGCCCGCCAGGACTCGGTACGGAAGAACCGCGCGGCCCGGCCCCGCTCGCCCTCGCGCGCCAGCTCGTCGCGGAGCAGCAGCTCGAAGGAGGCGTCGGCGGCTTCGTAGGTGTACCCCGCCAGCTCGCGTTCCTTGACCCGCTCGACGACCCGGCCGACCAGCTCCCGGTCGCCGCCGAGGTCGATGCCCAGCTCCTTGCCCTTCAGCTCGATCGAGGCGCGGCCGGCCATGTCGGAGACGAGCATCCGCATGGTGTTGCCGACCAGCGCCGGGTCGATGTGCTGGTAGAGGTCCGGGTCGACCTTGATCGCGGAGGCGTGCAGCCCGGCCTTGTGGGCGAACGCCGAGACCCCGACGTACGGCTGGTGGGTGGCGGGCGTGAGGTTGACGACCTCGGCGATGGCGTGCGAGATCCGGGTGGTCTCGGCGAGCTTGCCGGGCGGCAGCACCGCACGGCCGTACTTCAGCTCCAGCGCGGCGACCACGGGGAAGAGGTTGGAGTTGCCGACCCGCTCGCCGTAGCCGTTGGCGGTGCACTGGACGTGGGTGGCACCGGCATCCACCGCGGCGAGGGTGTTGGCGACGGCGCAGCCGGTGTCGTCCTGGGCGTGAATGCCCAGGCGAGCGCCGGTGTCGGCGAGGACGGTGCGGACGACGGCGGCGACCTGCGCGGGCAGCATGCCGCCGTTGGTGTCGCAGAGGACGACCACATCGGCGCCCGCCTCGCTCGCGGTGCGCACGACCTGCTTGGCGTAGGCGGCGTCCAGCGCGTAGCCGTCGAAGAAGTGCTCGCAGTCGAGGAAGACCCGGCGGCCCTGGTCGCGCAGGTACGCGACGGTGTCCGCGACCATCGCGAGGTTCTCCTCGGGCGTGGTGCGCAGCGCCAACTCGACGTGCCCGACGTGGGACTTGGCGACCAGCGTGACGACCGGTGCACCGGACTCCAGGAGGGCGGTGACCTGCGGGTCGTCCTCGACGCGGACCCCGGCCTTACGGGTGGCGCCGAACGCGACGAGCTGGGCGTGCCGGAAGTCGATCTCGGCGCGGGCGCGTTGGAAGAACTCGGTGTCGCGGGGGTTGGCACCGGGCCAGCCGCCCTCGATGAAGCCGACGCCGTAGTCGTCCAGATGACGGGCGAGGGTGAGCTTGTCGGCGACGGTGAGATTGATGCCCTCGCGCTGGGCGCCGTCGCGCAGCGTGGTGTCGAAGACGTGGAAGTCGTCGGGGACCGCGCCCGCGGGGCGGGGCTCGGGCGACGCCGGGGCTTTGTGTGCGTCCGTCATGCTGGTCTGGCTCCTGTCGGGATCTCGGTCTACCGGAATGACCGGCTCCACCGCCCCTCCATGTTCCCTCGCGCTCCGCCTTCCGGTGCCGGGTGGGTCCGGAAACGAAAAAACCCCTCGCGGGTGCGAGAGGTCTGCGCGCGGGTCTGGGACGACGAGGGCCGCGCCGTACGCGGTAGGTACGGGGCGGTCACTGCGGACCGGCGCGCCTGCTGCCAATAATCATGGCGAACGAGAGCACGGGGGCAGTTTGGCACGTCCCGCGCAGTACGAGGTAGCCGGTCTCACGATGCGGGCGCCGGGGCACACACGGACCGGGCGCGGGCGGAGTGCCGTGATCCGGCGGCGGCCCGGGGAGAGGGCCGCCGCCGGCCGGCCGACGGTCCGGGCCGGCTCGGGGGGACCGGCCCGGTGCGTCGTGGCAGGGCGTCCGCCGGTCAGGGTCCGTACGGGCGCCGTGGTGCGGGGCGGGCCGGACGGCTGGCGTCCGGCCCGGTGGGTCAGGCGGGGGTCGCGGTCGGCTCGTCCGCCGCCGCGCCGTCCTTGCCGACGCGGTGCAGGTCGATGGTGCGGGTCTCGCGCATCGTCAGGTAGACGACGAGGGAGACGGCGGCGCACCCGGCGACGTACCAGTAGTAGCCGGACTCGATGCCGCCGTTCTTGAACCAGAGCGCGACGTACTCGGCGGTGCCGCCGAAGAGGGCGTTGGCGATGGCGTACGGCAGGGCGACGCCGAGGGCGCGGATGCCGGTGGGGAACAGCTCCGCCTTCACACAGGCGTTGATCGAGGTGTAGCCGGTGACGACGACCAGCGCCAGCAGCGAGAGGCCGAGCGCGGGCCAGAAGGACCCGGCGTGCCGCAGCAGCGTCATGATCGGCACGGTCAGGAACGTCGAGCCGAGCGCGAAGGTGATCAGCAGCGGCCGGCGGCCGATCCGGTCGGAGAGCCGTCCGGCAAGCGGCTGGAGGCACATGAAGAGGAAGAGCGCGCAGAAGCTCACCAGCGAGGCGGTGGACTTCTCCATCCCCGCGCTGTTCGAGAGGTACTTGGTGAGGTACGTCGTGTACGTGTAGTACGCCACGGTGCCGCCCATGGTCAGCGCGATGACGAGGAACGCCTCGCGCTTGTGGGCCAGCAGCGCCTTGAGGGTGCCGCGGTCGGGGTCGGTGGCGGCGTCCTCGTCGGCGGCGTAGACGTCCGCCTCCAGCATGTTGCGGCGCAGGTAGAAGACGACGGCGGCGCCGAGCGCGCCGATGATGAACGGGATCCGCCAGGCCCAGCTGTGCAGCGCCTCGTCGGACATGGTCCGCTGGAGGACGATCTGGAGGCCGAGGCCGAGGAGCTGGCCGGCGGTCATCGACACGTACTGGAAGCTGGAGGCGAAGCCGCGCCGTCCGGGGGCGGAGGCCTCGGTCAGGTAGGTGGCGCTGGCCGCGTACTCGCCGCCGACGGAGAGGCCCTGGAGCATCCGGGCGATCAGCAGGACGGCGACGCCGCCGTAGCCCGCGACGGCGTAGGTGGGTGCGACGGCGATGAGGATCGCCGAGGCGGACATCAGGGTGACGGTGAGGGTGAGCGCCGCCTTGCGGCCCTTGCGGTCACCGACCCGGCCGAGCAGCCAGCCGCCGACGGGGCGCAGGAAGAAGCCGACCGCGAAGATCCCCATGGTGTTCATGAGGTTGGCGGTGTCGTTCCCCTTGGGGAAGAACGCGTCCGCGAAGTACACCGCGAAGCTGGCGTACACGAACCAGTCGAACCACTCGACCATGTTCCCGGCCGAGCCGACCCAGATCTTCTTCCACTGTTCTCTCCCCATAGCCGATCACGGTCGCCGACCGGCGCCCACTCGGCAAGAGCAACGTCCGCAACGATCCCGCGTACTTGAGTACGTTGCGTTCGCGGACGGGGATTTTTCCCGGCGTGCCCGGCGCCGGGACGGCCTCACGCCGGGGTCAGCGTCTCGTCGAGGAACTCCGCCACCTGCCCGCGGACCACGGCGGGGTCCGTGCCGGGCAGGCCCACGACGAGGTGGGTGGCGAAGCCGTCGAGAAGGGCGCGGATGCGGGTGGCGAGGCGTTCGGCGTCGGCGGGGCGGAAGGTGCCGTCCGAGGCGCCCTCGACGAGGAGGGCGACGAGGTCGCGGTGCCAGGCGAGTTCGAGGTCGAGTTGGCGTTCGCGGGCCGCGTCGTCGGCGGTGCGGGTGCGGTTCCAGACCTCCAGCCAGAGGGTCCAGCGCGGGTCGCCGGGGCCGTCGGGGAGGTAGAGGTCGACGAGCGCGTCGAGGCGTTCGCGGACCGGGACGCGGCGGGCGAGGGCGGTGCGGCGGTCGGCGCCGAGCTGCTCCTCGCTCCAGCGCAGCGTCTGGAGCAGCAGCTCGTCCTTGGTGCCGAAGTAGTACAGGATGTGGCCGCTGCTCATGCCGACCTCGCGGCCCAGGCCCGCCATCGTCAGCCCGGCGAGTCCCCGGTCGGCGATGGTCGCCATCGCGGCGGCGAGTACCTGTTCGCGGGGCTGGTTGAGCCGCCGCCGGGGACGGCGGGCGGGTTCGGACACGGGGCCTCCTGGGTCGGCGGAAGGGTGACAGAAGGACCCTAGGGGACGGCGTCCGGTCCGCCGTCCCGGCGGGTGTCAGGGGCGCGGCTGCTGCTGGGTGATGCAGTGGATGCCGCCGCCCGCGGCGAAGATCGTGCGGGCGTCGACGAGGGTGACGGTGCGGTCCGGGAAGAGGCGGCGGAAGAGCGCCGCGGCCTCCTCGTCGCGCGGGTCGTCGAAGGCGCAGAGGACCACGCCGTCGTTGCAGAGGTAGTGGTTGAGGTAGGAGTGGTCGACGAGTTCGCCGTCCGCCTCGATGGCGGTCGGCGCGGGCACCTCGACGACCTCCAGGCGGCGGCCCCGGGCGTCGGTGGCGGCGCGCAGCACCTCGGCGATCTCCTTGCCGACGGCGTGGTCGGGGTGGGCCGGGTCGGGCTGGCTGTGGACGAGGACGGTGCCGGGGCGGGCGAAGGCGGCGACGATGTCGACATGGCCGCGGGTGCCGAACCGGCCGTAGTCGGCGGTGAGTCCGCGCGGCAGCCAGATGGCCTTGGTGGTGCCGAGGTGGGCGTGGACCTCCGCCTCGACGTCCTCCTTGGTGCGGCCCGGGTTGCGGTCCGGGTCGAGCTGCACGGTCTCGGTGAGCAGCACGGTGCCCGCGCCGTCGACATGCAGCCCGCCGCCCTCGTTGACCAGCGACGACGCATACGTACGGGCCCCGGCCAGGCCCGCGACGTGCGCGCCGATCCGGGCATCGTGGTCCCAGCGGGCCCAGTCCTGGGCGCCCCAGCCGTTGAAGATCCAGTCGGTGGCGCCGAGCGTGCCCGCGCCGTCGGTGAGGAAGGTGGGGCCGATGTCGCGCATCCAGGCGTCGTCCAGCTCCGCCTCGACGACGTCGATGTCCGGGCCGAGCAGGGCGCGGGCGCCCTCGGCGGCGGGCGCGGCGACGACGGTGACCGGTTCGAAGCGGCGCACCGCGCGGGCCACCGCGGCCCAGGCGTGGCGGGCGGCGCGCAGCGTCTCGCCGCCCTCCGGGCCGAAGGTGGCGTTCGGTCCTGGCCAGGCCATCCAGGTGCGGTCGTGCGGCGCCCACTCGGGGGGCATGCGGAAGCCGTCGGCGGCGGGGGTGTTCATGCGGGGGTCCTCACAGTTGGATGCCGGGGCGCGCGCCCGGCGGCTCACAGGAAGTACAGGCGGGAGAGGGAGACGGACTCGGCCGGGTCGGAGCGCATCGGCTCGCCGTCGAGGGTGACCCGTCCGCTGCGGGCGTCGACCTGCACCTCGCCGATCCGGGAGTTGTGGACGAGGTCGGCGGGGCCGATGCCGCGGGTGCCGCGGACGGCGACCCGGCGGCGGCGGGTGGGCAGGTGGTCGCCGCCCGCCTCGACCGCGGCGCGGGAGACGAAGGCGACGGAGAGTTCGGCGGGCGCGGCGCCGTGCGCGCCGAACTGCGGGCCCAGGACGAGCGGTTCGCAGGTGTCGGTGGCGGCGTTCGGGTCGCCGGTCACGCCGTACGCGGGGAAGCCGGACTTCAGCACCAGCTGCGGTTTGGCGCCGAAGAACTGCGGCTGCCAGAGCACGATGTCCGCCATCTTGCCGGTCTCGATCGACCCGATCTCGTGGGCCAGCCCGTGCGCGAGCGCCGGGTTGAGCGTCAGCTTGGCGATGTAGCGCAGCACCCGGGCGTTGTCGTCGTGCGGTCCGTCGCCGTCGAGCGGGCCCAGCTCCGCCTTCATCTTCCCGGCCATCGCGAAGGTCCGGCGGACGGTCTCCCCGGCGCGGCCCATGCCCTGCGCGTCGGAGGAGGTGATGCCGATGGCGCCCAGGTCGTGGAGGACGTCCTCGGCGCCCATCGTCCCGGCGCGGATCCGGTCGCGGGCCATGGCGGCGTCGCCCGGCAGATCGGTCTTGAGGTCGTGGACGGAGACGATCATGCCGTAGTGCTCGGCGACGGCGTCCCGCCCGAAGGGCAGCGTGGGGTTGGTGGAGGAGCCGATGACGTTCGGGACGCCCGCCATCTTCAGGACGTTGGGGACGTGTCCGCCGCCGCAGCCCTCGATGTGGAAGGCGTGGATGGTGCGGCCCTCCAGGACGGCGAGGGTGTCCTCGACGGAGAGGCATTCGTTGAGGCCGTCGCTGTGCAGCGCGACCTGCACGTCGTGCTCCTCGGCCACCCGCAGCGCGGTGTCCAGGGCGCGGGTGTGGGCGCCCATGTCCTCGTGGACCTTGAAGCCGCAGGCGCCGCCCTCGGCCAGCGCCTCGACCAGCGGCGCAGCGCCCGAGGACGAGCCGCGGCCCAGGAAGCCGATGTTGACCGGCCAGGCGTCGAACGCGCCGAACGCCCGGCCCAGCGCCCACGGCGAGTTGACGCCGACGCCCCAGACCGGCCCGAACTCCTGGCCGATGATCGTGGTGACGCCGGAGGCGAGCGAGGCTTCCATCACCCGCGGGGAGAGCAGATGGACGTGGGTGTCGACGGCGCCGGCGGTGGCGATCAGCCCCTCGCCGGAGACGATGGTGGTGCCGGTGCCGGTGACGACGTCCACCCCGTCGAGGGTGTCCGGGTTCCCGGCCCGTCCGACGGCGGCGATCCGCCCCTCACGGATGCCGATGGACACCTTGCGGATGCCCTGGACCGCGTCGATGACCAGGACGTTGCTGATCACGATGTCGCAGGTGTCGCGGACCCCGGCGGCCTTGAGGTGGAGCCCGTCGCGGGCGGTCTTGCCGAATCCGGCGAGGAATTCGTCGCCGGGCCGCTGGGCGTCGGAGGTGACGCGGACGACGAGCCCGGTGTCGCCGAGGACGACCCGGTCACCGGCGCGCGGTCCGTGCACCGACGCGTACTCGTGGGGATCCATGGCGGTCATCGCTGTCCTTCCGCTCCCAGGTAGCCGCAGGCGGCCGCCCGCCGCAGCGCTTCGTCCTTGGCCCCCGGCGCGTCCAGCGGCCCGTCGACGAGTCCGGCGAAGCCGATCGCGATGCGGTCGCCGCCGATCGGCACCAGCCCGACCTCGGCGGTGCCACCGGGGTCGAACCGCACGGACGAGCCCGCCGGGACGCAGAGCCGCATCCCGTAGGCGGCGCCGCGGTCGAACTCCAGCCGGGGGTTGGCCTCGAAGAAGTGGAAGTGCGAGGTGACGCTGACCGGCACCGTGGCGGTGTTGCGGACGGTCAGCCGCAGCGCCGGTTCGGGCTCCGGATCCGCCGGCCTGGGCAGGACGGCGCCGGGTCCGTGCGGGTCGGGCACCGCACCGCGGATCGGCTCGCTGACCACCGCGAGCCGGGAGCCGTCGTCGAAGACGGCCTCGACATGCACCTCGGTGACGACGTCGGCGACGCCGGGCAGCACATCGTCCGGGCCGAGCACCGAGCGCGCCGCCTCGATCGCCTCGGCGAGGCGGCGCCCGTCACGGGCCGCCTCGCAGACGGTGTCCGCGATCAGCGCGGTGGCCTCGGGGACGTTCAGCCGCACCCCGCGGGCCCGGCGCGCCCGCGCCAGCTCCGCGGCGCCGAACAGCAGCAGCCGGTCGCGTTCCGTCGGGGTCAGCCGCATCCTCACACCTCCAGCTCGATTTGAGCGCCACTCTAACTTGAGGGAGGGGAGTACGGAAGAGCGGCTTCCTCGCCATGGAGGGCAAGGCTTCCACCTATCGATCGCCGCTCTAATGAATTACGTCCGGAACGCAGAGCGGGCCGCCACCCGTGCGGGGTGGCGGCCCGGTGCGTACGGGTGCGGGCTCAGCCCAGGGGGTGCATCCAGCCGTGCGGGTCGGGGGCGGCACCGGTCTGGATGTCCAGCAGCGCCTTGCGGAGCTTCATGGTGACCTCACCGGGCTGCCCGTCGGCGACGTCCCAGGCACCGTCGGCGGACTTCACCGAGCCGACCGGGGTGATCACGGCGGCGGTGCCGCAGGCGAAGACCTCGGTGAGCGAACCGTCGGCGGCGCCCGCCTTCCAGTCCTCCACGCTGATCCGCTCCTCGGCGACCTCGTATCCCAGGTCGGCGGCGATGGAGAGCAGCGAGGCGCGGGTGATGCCGGGCAGCAGCGAACCGGTCAGCTCCGGGGTGACGATGCGGTCGCCGAAGACGAAGTAGAGGTTCATGCCTCCCATCTCCTCGATCCAGCGGCGCTCGATCGCGTCCAGCCAGACGACCTGGTCGCAGCCCTGCTCGGCGGCCTGGGCCTGGGCGACCAGCGAGGCGGCGTAGTTGCCGCCGGTCTTGGCGGCGCCGGTGCCGCCGGGCACCGCGCGGACGTACTCCTTCGACAGCCACACCGACACCGGCTTCACGCCACCGGCGAAGTAGGCGCCCGCCGGGGAGGCGATGACGATGAACAGGTACTCGTTGGCGGGCCGGACGCCCAGCCCCACCTCGGTCGCGATCATGAAGGGCCGCAGGTAGAGCGACTCCTCACCGGAGGCCGGCACCCACGCCTTGTCCTGGGTGACCAGCGCGTCGCAGGCGGCGATGAAGGTCTCGACGGGCAGCTCGGGCATGCCGATCCGGCGCGCGGAGTCCTGGAAGCGGCGGGCGTTGGCGTCCGGACGAAAGGTGGCCACGCCGCCGTCGGGGCGGCGGTACGCCTTCAGCCCCTCGAAGATCGTCTGCGCGTAGTGGAGGGTCATGTTCGCCGGGTCCATGGAGAGCGGCGCGTACGGGACGAGCTGGGCGTCATGCCAGCCGCGGCCCTCCGTCCACCTGATCGTCACCATGTGATCGGTGAAGTGCCGGCCGAAACCCGGGGCCGAAAGGATCCGCTCCCGCTCGGCGTCGGACAGCGGGTTCGCGGAGGGCTTGAGTTCGATCGTGGGCGTCGTCATGAATGCGTGTCCTTCACTGCGTCTTCCGGAGCCGACGGGCGGGGCCGGGCGTGCTCGGGGTGCGGCACCGGTGCGGTTGTTACGGCCGCGCGCCCCGGGCGCGGGGTGGCCCTGGCGTCAGGGGCGCCTCGTCGTCGCGGCCGGCGGTCCATGTCCGATTATCGCGCGCGGGTGTCCGGGGGCGGAACGGGTGTGCGCGACTCCCGTTGCCCGGCGTGTGCCGGTGCGGACCGGTTCGTCCGCCGAGGATCCCTCGGACCGGAGGTACGTACACGGGATATACGGCACGGAGCGCCGGGCCTTTCCGGCCCGGCGCTCCGTGGTGTGGCGATGCGGCGCGGGCGTCAGCCCGCTACACGTGCGGCGAGCAGATCACCGATCTCGTCGGTGGTGCGGGCCGTACCGTCGCGGGCCTCCAGGTCGGCGGCGACCGCCTCCTCGATGCGGACCGCCTCGGCGTCGAGACCGAGGTGGCGCAGGAGCAGGGCGACCGAGAGGACCGTGGCGGTCGGGTCGGCCTTGCCGGTGCCCGCGATGTCCGGCGCGGAGCCGTGGACCGGCTCGAACATCGAGGGGAACTCGCCGGTCGGGTTGATGTTCCCGGAGGCGGCGAGGCCGATCCCGCCGGTGACGGCGGCGGCGAGGTCGGTGAGGATGTCGCCGAAGAGGTTGTCGGTGACGAGGACGTCGAACCGCTCGGGCTGCGTGACGAAGAAGATCGTCGCGGCGTCGACGTGCAGATAGTCGGTGGTGACCTCGGGGTACTCCGCGCCGACCTTGTCGAAGATGTTCTTCCACATGTGCCCGGCGTGGACCAGCACGTTGTTCTTGTGCACCAGCGTCAGCTTCTTGCGGGGCCGCGCGGCGGCCCGCGCGAACGCGTCCCGGACGACCCGCTCCACGCCGTAGGCGGTGTTGACGCTGACCTCGGTGGCGACCTCGGCGGGCGTACCGGTGCGCAGGCTGCCGCCGTTGCCGGTGTAGGGGCCCTCGGTGCCCTCGCGGACGACGACGAAGTCGATGTCGGGGCGACCGGCCAGCGGCGTCGCGGTGTTCGGGAAGAGCTTCGACGGCCGCAGGTTCACGAAGTGGTCGAAGGCGAAGCGGAGCTTGAGCAGCAGTCCGCGCTCCAGTACGCCGGAGGGCACGGACGGGTCACCGATCGCGCCCAGGAGGATCGCGTCGTGCTCCTGGAGCGCCGCCAGCTCCTCGTCCGGGAGGGTGTCACCGGTCGCGTGCCAGCGCTTGGCACCAAGGTCGTACTCCTTGGTTTCCAGCTTGACGTCCTGCGGGAGGACGGCGGTCAGGACCTTGAGGCCCTGGGCCACGACCTCCGGGCCGATACCGTCACCGGGGATCACTGCGAGGCGAATGCTGCGAGACATGCCTGGACCCTACTCGTCGTCCCATTCATTGACACGCGGCGTCCGCCATGCGGACACATGGGGAGCCGGTCAGCCGCCGTTCACCTCACCGTCCCGCTGCGGTCGGGTGGCGCTGGGACATTCGGGGCCATGACTGGAGACTCCCGGGGGAGCGCCCCCCAGCCCTCGCATCTGCCGCGCGTGGGCATACCGGAACGGCTCGCCGCCCGGATGAGCATGCCCGAACAGCACGCGTACCTGCGGACCAGGCTGACCCGGCGGGGCCTGCTGCGCACCTCGGCGGCGGGCGCCGGAGCCGTCGCGGCGGGCGGCCTGCTGGCCGGTTCGGCACACGCCGCGCCCGTCGCCACCCCCACGCTGCTCACCTCGGGCGCCGCCTCGCCGGTGGACGGTTCGCTGGTCGCCCCGTTCGCCCGCCATCTGGCGTTCGGCGCCGATCCGACGACGCAGATGCGGGTCGGCTGGCAGGTGCCGTTCGCGGTACGGCGGCCCTATCTGCGGGTCGGGCTGAAGCCCTGGGACCTGGGCCGCAAGATCCAGGCGGAGGTCCGCGGCCTGCACACCCCGTCGCTGTCGTCGAAGCTGCCCGCGGTCGACCAGTTCTATCTGCACGCGGCGCTGGACGGGCTGCGCCCGGGCACCACGTACTACTACGGCGTCGGCCACGACGGCTTCGACCCGGCGGACGCACGCCACTTCTCCACCGTCGGCACCTTCCGCACCGCCCCGGCGCGCGCCGAGCGGTTCGTCTTCACCGCCTTCGGCGACCAGGGCGTCAGCTACCACGCGCTCGCCAACGACCAGCTGATCCTGGGCCAGAACCCCGCCTTCCACCTGCACGCCGGCGACATCTGCTATGCCGACCCGGACGGCCAGGGCTCCGAGCACGACACCTACGACGCGCGGGTGTGGGACCAGTTCCTCGCCCAGACGGAGTCGGTGGCGAAGTCCGTGCCGTGGATGGTGACGACCGGCAACCACGACATGGAGGCGTGGTACTCCCCCAACGGCTACGGCGGCCAGAACGCCCGCTGGACCCTGCCGGGCAACGGCCCCGACCCCCGGGCGGCACCCGGCGTCTACTCCTTCACCTACGGCAACACCGCCGTCGTCGCCCTGGACGCCAACGACGTCTCCTACGAGATCCCCGCCAACCAGGGCTACACCGGCGGCCGCCAGACCCGCTGGCTCGACCGGCGCCTGGGCGAACTGCGCGCCACCCCCGGCATCGACTTCGTCGTCGTCTTCTTCCACCACTGCGCGTACTCCACCACCAACGCGCACGCCTCCGACGGCGGTGTCCGCGACGCCTGGCTGCCGCTCTTCGAGAAGCACCGCGTCGACCTCGTCGTCAACGGCCACAACCACGTCTACGAGCGCACCGACGCCCTCAAGGGCGGCCGGGTGGCGAAGAAGATGCCCCCGGGCGAGCGGGTGGACCCGCG
Organism: Streptomyces sp. NPDC029159; assembly: GCF_055564055.1. Lineage (NCBI taxonomy): Bacteria > Bacillati > Actinomycetota > Actinomycetes > Kitasatosporales > Streptomycetaceae > Streptomyces > Streptomyces sp. NPDC029159. Next base: position 569,095 of record NZ_JBVHWT010000003.1, on the reverse strand, counting down.
CCACGAGGGCATCGTCTACGTCACCGCCGGCGGCGCGGGCAAGGCGCTCTACGACTTCCCCGTCCCGGACAGCTACGAGGGTCACGTCAAGGACCTCGACCACGTGGACACCTACCACTGGACGAAGGACCGCGCGAAGGCGAAGGAGGCCGTGGAGTGGTCCCGGGTGCGCTACACCGGCTTCTCGTTCCTCGCCGTCGAGGTGGTCCCCGGCCACCGGCCGACGATGAAGGTCACCGCGCTCGCCGAGTCCGGTGAGCGGATCGACCACTTCGAGGTGGTCCGGTAGCCCGGCTCACCCCCGGGGGGAGGATCACGGCCCGGCCGTCGATCTTCCCCTGGTGCAGCCGCTCGTAGGCGAGCGGCGCCTCGTCGATCCCGTACGTCTCGGTGTGCACCGCGACCGCACCGGCCCGGGCCAGCGCCAGCACCTCCGCCAACTCGGCACGGCTGCCCCAGTACGGCGCGCAGACCGACACCTCGTACGCGGTGGTCCCGAATCCGACCGGCAGCGCGCCGCCGCCCAGCCCGACGATGGTGACGTCCGCCTCCGCCGCGGCCATCGCCCCGGCAGCGGCGGCCGTCGGCGGCGCGCCCACGAAGTCCAGCACCAGCTGGGCGCCGAGACCGCCGGTCCGCTCGCGGACCGCGGCGGCGGCGTGCACGTCGGAGCGCACCGTCTCGTGCGCGCCGACCTCGCGGGCGAGCGCCAGCTTCTCGTCCGCGACGTCCAGCGCGATGACGTGTGCGGCGGTCATCGCCCGCAGCAGCTGGATCGCGACATGCCCCAGTCCCCCGGCGCCGATGACCACGGCGGTCGAGCCCGGCACCAGCTTGAGCAGCGACCGCTTGATGGCGTGGTACGGCGTCAGACCGGCGTCGGTCAGCGGGACCGCTGCGACCGGGTCGAGCCCGTCGAGCGGCACCAGATGGCGCGGGTCGTCGACGACCATGTACTCCGCCATGGCGCCCGGCGCGCCCAGTCCGGGCGGGAAGATGCCGAGGTCGGCGGCGCGGCGGCAGTAGTTCTCCCGGCCCTCGGCACATGCCGCGCAGCGGCCGCAGCCCCACGGCCCGTAGACCGCGACCTGCTCGCCGACGGTGAGCCCGGTGACGCCCGCGCCCAGCGCGGCGACGGTGCCGACGCCCTCGTGGCCGAGGGTGAGCGGCAGCGGGAAGCCCAGTTTCTCCACGGGCATCCCCATCACGGCGATGTCGGAGTGGCAGACCCCGGCGGCGGTCACCGCCAGCAGCACCTGCCCGGGCCCGGCCTCGGGCTCGGGAACGGTGACGACCTGCGGCGCCCCGCCGGGCTCGCGGTACTGAACAGCCTTCATCGCGCGCTCTCCCTGTGTCCCGGGCCCCGCGTGCGCGGGGTACCCACCGTCCCCGAGACGGCGGCCACAACCGGGGAGCGACGCGCGGTCGGCGGGCCGGAAGGCGGCGGCTCCCCGACGGCGGCGCGGGCGGGATCACGAGGGGGCGACGGGGTGCGGCCGCACCGGCCGCACCCCCGCGGGGCTCAGTGCCCGGTCGTGCCGCCGTTGTCGCGGCGGTCGAGGGCGCGCTGGAGGGCCGCCGCCGCGTTCTTGCGGTCGGCGTCGTTGGTACGGCGGGCGGAGTGGCGGGTCCTGCGGACGGCGGTCTCGGCCATGATGCACGTCTCCCATACCTAGGCCCCACGGCCCGGACGCACCGGGCGCAAGGGTCACATCATTCGGAAGGCCGGAGGGGCGGGGGCCGGCGCGGCAGGGGTCACCTGCCCTCAGCGCGGGCCACATCCGCCGTCGCTCGATGGAGCGATTCGTTCGGCTCCTACAACGCTAGGCGAGCGGAGCCATGATGTCTGCACAATTACTTGGTCTTCCTACTATCTGAGACGACCACGCCCGGAACGGCCGTCCGGTGCCGTGCACAGGGATCCCGCCGAGCAGACGCGAAGCGCCCCCGGCCGGTCGGGCCGGGGGCGCTTCGCGCGGCAGGAGACCGCGGGTCACCGGCGAACTGGGAGGAGGTCGCAGGCCGGTGACCGCCGGGCGGGGTCAGGGGCCGCCGCCCGGTGTCCGGGGTGTCAGCCCATGTGCGGGTAGCGGTAGTCCGTCGGGGCGACCATCGTCTCCTTGATGGCGCGCGGGGACATCCAGCGCAGCAGGTTGAACTTCGAGCCGGCCTTGTCGTTGGTGCCGGAGGCGCGGCCGCCGCCGAAGGGCTGCTGACCGACGATGGAGCCGGTCGGGCGGTCGTTGATGTAGAAGTTGCCGGCCGCGAAGCGGAGCTTCTCGGAGACCTCGGCGACGACCTCCCGGTCCTTGGCGAGGACGGCACCGGTCAGCGCGTAGGCCGACGCGGACTCCATCTGCTCGACCGTCTTGTCGAAGTCGGCGTCCTCGTAGACGTGGACGGCCATGATCGGGCCGAAGTACTCGGTCTTGAAGACCTCGTTCTCCGGGTCCGAGCAGACGATGACGGTCGGGCGGACGAAGTAGCCGACCGAGTCGTCGTAGGTGCCACCGGCGACGATCTCGCAGGTCGGGTCGGCCTTGGCGTGGTCGATGGCGGCCTTGTTCTTGGCGAACGAGCGGTCGTCGATGACGGCGCCGATGAAGTTCGACAGGTCGGTGACATCACCCATGGTGAGGCCGTCGACCTCGGCGACCAGCGCGTCCTTGAGACCGCCCTCCCAGGTGGAGCGGGCGACGTAGGCGCGGGAGGCCGCGGAGCACTTCTGGCCCTGGTACTCGAAGGCGCCACGGGTGATGGCGGTCTTCAAGATCGCCGGGTCGGCGGTCGGGTGGGCGACGATGAAGTCCTTGCCGCCGGTCTCGCCGACCAGACGCGGGTAGGAGCGGTAGTTGGTGATGTTCTCGCCGACGGCCTTCCACAGGTACTGGAAGGTGGCGGTCGAGCCGGTGAAGTGGACGCCGGCCAGCTCCGGGTGCGGCAGCGCGACCTCGGAGACCTCCTTGCCGTCACCGGTGACGAGGTTGATGACGCCCTTGGGGAGACCCGCCTCCTCCAGCAGCTCCATCAGCAGGATCGCCGAGTGGGTCTGCGTCGGGGACGGCTTCCACACGACGACGTTGCCCATGAGCGCCGGGGCGGTCGGCAGGTTGCCGGCGATGGCGGTGAAGTTGAAGGGCGTGATCGCATAGACGAAGCCCTCCAGCGGGCGGTGGTCCAGACGGTTCCACACACCGTTCGGCTGGATGGGGGGCTGCTCCTGGAGCAGTTCCCGGGCGAAGTGCACGTTGAAGCGCCAGAAGTCGACCAGCTCACAGGGCGCGTCGATCTCGGCCTGCTGGGCGGTCTTGGACTGGCCCAGCATCGTCGAGGCGGCGATGGTCTCGCGCCACGGGCCGGACAGCAGGTCGGCGGCCTTCAGCAGGATCGCGGCGCGGTCGTCGAAGGACATCGCGCGCCACGCCGGGGCGGCGGCCAGAGCGGCGTCGATCGCCTCCTGCGCGTCGGCCTTGGTGGCGTTCGCGTAGGTGCCGATGACGGCCTTGTGGTTGTGCGGCTGCACGACGTCGAAGCGCTCGCCGCCGCCCATCCGCTTGACGCCGTTGATGGTCATCGGCAGCTCGACGGGGTTACCGGCGAGCTCCTTGAGCTTGGCCTCCAGGCGCGCCCGCTCCGGGGAGCCGGGGGCGTAGCCGTGCACCGGCTCGTTGTACGGGGCGGGGACGTGGGTCACAGCGTCCATGACGGCCGTGTCTCCTTCGTTTCGACGTCGGTTTCAAACGTGGTGCGAGCGGCGCGGCCGCTGCGGGTGGGCGGCGCGGGCGCTGCGGTGGGACTCTTGCCCCACCCTCCAGCATCCACCCGCGCCGGTCCGTCCGGGGCCGTCAGCCGCGAGTGGCGAGCGACCGGAGGAAGAAGGCCAGGTTGGCGGGGCGCTCGGCGAGGCGCCGCATGAAGTAGCCGTACCAGTCGGTGCCGTACGGGATGTAGACGCGCATCCGGTGACCCTCGGTGACCAGGCGCTCCTGCTCGGCCTCGCGGATGCCGAAGAGCATCTGGAACTCGTAGTCGCCGGGCTTGCGGCCGTTGCGCTGGGCGAGGTCCTGGCCGATGGCGACCATGCGCGGGTCGTGGGAGCCGATCATCGGGTATCCGTCGCCCGCCATGAGGATCTTCAGGCAGCGCACGTACGCCTTGTCGACCTCGCGCTTGTCCTGGAAGGCGACGGTCGCGGGCTCCTTGTAGGCGCCCTTGACCAGCCGGACCCGGGAGCCCTCGCCGGCCAGCGCACGGCAGTCGTCCTCGGTACGGAAGAGGTAGGACTGGACGACGGCGCCGGTCTGCGGGAAGCGCTCACGCAGCTCCGCGAGGATGGCGAGGGTGGAGTCGACGGTGGTGTGGTCCTCCATGTCGAGGGTCACCGTCGTACCGGCCTCGGCGGCGGCCTCGACCACCGGGAGGACGTTCTTGAGGGCCAGTTCGTGGCCGCCGGTCAGCGCCTGGCCGAAGGCCGACAGCTTGACCGACATCTCGGCCTTGGTGCCGAGGTTCTGCTCCGAGAGCGCCTCGGTCAGCCGGAGGTAGGCGTCGCGGTTGCGGAGCGCCTCGGAGGGGTCGGTGATGTCCTCGCCGAGGTGGTCGAGGGTGACCTCCATCCCCCGCGCGGCCAGCGACCGCACGACGGCCATCGACTGGTCGAGCCGTTCACCGGCGACGAATCGGTCGACCACCGGGCGGGTGATCGGAGCGGCCGCGACGATGCGGCGGATGCTGTCGCTGCGCGCGGCGGCGAGAAGCACGGGACCCAGCATGGGGCACCTCCACGATTCAGGATGACAAATGCCGGGCGGGCGCCGTTTGGGGGCGGGCGCTGCGGCAAGGTGAGCCACCTGAAACTTAAGGATCTCGCCACCTTTCAGCCATCGACAGCTGTCACGCCTTCGTGTCCCTGATCTCAGACAGATGTATGAGAATGACATGGACGGCGAGAGGGACGGCCGCGCCACCGGGCCGCCGATGAGGGCGGCGCGGAGTCACGGGGACGGGTACGGCAAGTGACACGGAAGGAGACGGCCGGCGGATGCGGGGCGACTACCAGCAGCTCGTGGACGACATCTCAGCGGCGCTCGGAGCGCCCGCGACCCTGGAGGACCGCGATTTCGGGCTGATCGCGTTCGGTGCGCACGAAGGCGACGACGATCTCGTCATGGATCCGGTGCGCACCCGCTCGATCCTCCAGCGGCGCTCGTCGGCCGCGGTGCGCGCCTGGTTCGAGGCGTTCGGTATCGCCCGCGCCAAGTCCGCTCTGCGGATCCCGCCGGACCCCGCGGCGGGCGTGTTCAAAGGCCGGATCTGTCTCCCCGTACGCCACCGCGGCATCGTGCACGGCTACGTCTGGCTGCTGGACGACGGCCACCTCACCGACCTGGAGCTGGGCGGCCGGGACACCCCGCCGGACCCGCGGATCGAGCACGCCATGGAGACCGCGTCACGGATCGGCGCGCTGCTGGCCGAGGACGCGCGGGCCGGGTCGGAGCTGGGCGATCTGCTGCGCGAACTGCTGCTGGCGCACCCCGGGGACCGCCCGGCCGGCGCCGTCCTGCTGCGCGACGCGCTCCGCGACACCCTGCGCTTCACCCCGGGCGCGCCGCTGACGCTGGTGGCCGTGCTGCCCTGGGACACCACCGACACCGACGCCGCGCCCCCGCCGAGCCTGCCCGGGCTGCTGGCCGCGTGCGCGATCTACCCGGAGGGGCCGGGCGGCCGGGCCGACACCCCGGGGGCGCTCCCGCTGGACGGCACCACCCCGCCGCGCGGCATCCCCGTGCTCACCGCCCCGCGCCCGCGGCAGCCCGCCCCCGCGCTGGCCGCGCTGGTGCGGCTGCGTTCGCCGGGGGCGCTCGGGCCCGCGCACACCGTCGCCGAGCATCTGCTGCGCTCCCCGCGCGCGGGTGCGGTCGCCTCGCAGCAGCAGAGCCGCGGCGGCGCCCGCATGCAACCGGAGGCCCGGATCGGTGCCGGGGTCGCCGGAATCGCCGCCGGGACCACGGAGTTGGCGGCGCTGCCGGGCGCCTGGCACGAGGCGCTGGACGCGGCCCGCGCGGCGCGCGCCGAGCCCAAGCTGGGCACCGTCGCGGAGTGGGCGGCCCTGGGCTCGTACCGGCTGCTCACCTCGTTGCCCACCGACGTCCCGGACGCCTCCGTGCGGCCGTTGCTGGACCCGGCCCACACCGAACTGGCCCGCACCGCCGAGGCGTTCCTCGACTGCGCAGGTCAGGCCGGCCGCACCGCGCAGGTCCTCGGCATCCACCGGCAGACGCTCTACTACCGGCTGGGCCGGGTCGAGAAGCTCACCGGCCTCGATCTGGACGACGGCGAGGACCGGCTGCTGCTGCACATGGGGTTGAAGGCTTCGCGGCTGTAGCGACCTCAAAGGCCGCCGGCCGGGCCCGGGTTCCGGGCCACGCCGGATGCGGCGCCGCAGGGCACGGGTGGGCGGGGGCCGGGTGCCGGCCCCCGCCACTCCCCCGGGTGCGACGCCCCACCCGGCTACCGGCGGCGCTCCGGCCCCGGTCCCTTGCGTCCTTCCTTGCGGAGGGACGTACCGTCGTCGAACTCCACTTCCTCCTTGCGGAGTTCGGTGTTGATCTCCCGCTGTTCGGTGACCCGCTCGGTCTCCAGCCGGACCCGCTCCACCGGCACGGTCCGCTTGGTGACCACGGCCTCCTCCTCGTGGAGGACGACCTCGACCTCACCGTCGCCGAGCCGCGGGGCGGTGCGTCCGCGCATCCGCTCCTCGTCGCCGATCTTCTCCCGGACCAGCCGCACCTCCTCGTGGCTGAGCGGGACGGTGCGGTGCACGTCCTCGGTCACCACGTGCTTGCGCAGATGCGCCCGGCCGGCCTCGTGTTCCTCGGTGCCGATCTGGATCCGCTCCTCGGAGAGCACGATCTCGGGGACCTGTTCGCGGGTCTTCCCGGCCTCCGGGGTCTCGCCCTCCGCACGGCCGCGGGACATACCGGCCCCGGCCATCGGCCGGCCGGTGTGCTCGGTGCGGGCGGCGTGCTCGCCCTCGGCCATCGTGCGGTCGCGCTCCCCGGCCCGGGTGCGGTGCCCGGCGGCGGCCGTTCCGGCGGCGCCGGCGGCGGTCCCGGCGGCCACGCCCCCCGCCATATCTGTGCCCTTCATCGTCCCCGGCGTACCGGTCGTGGTGCCGGCCGGACCGCCGGTGCCGGCGCTCCGGGGACCGCCGGTCGTCCCCGGCCGGGTCAGCCCGTAGTGGCGGTAGAGCTCATCCTCCTCGGAGGGGTCGAGGTGCCCGTCCGCGTCGATCCGCGGCGCCTCCTTGATCGTTTCCTTCGTGTGCGGAACATGCAGTTCGTCGTCGACCCGCCGGGCCCCGGCGAGCGGGATGAAGGTCTCCTTCATGCCGAACAGCCCGGTCCGCACCGTGATCCACTCCGGGACGTTGGTGGCGTCGTCCCGGTAGACCTGCTGGACCGAGCCCACCTTGGCGCCCTCCGCATCGACCACGTTCAGGCCGGTGAGGTCCTGAGGGGTGTCACCCAGGGGTGCATTCATGGCGTCTTCTCCTTCCGCACGCGCCGGAGGGGGCACGCGCACTTCCCATTGCGCGTCGCCCCGACCCGCGCAGCGACTCGGGAACGGGCCCGCCGGGCGGCTCCGAGGCCCCCGGGACGGTCCTGACGGCGCTCCCGCCCACCCCGGTCGCTACTCCATACGGGTGAACGCGGGGGCCGGGAGCCGCCGGGCCGCTCACCCGGCCGGACGCGCACCGTTCGCGGCCCGCCGGCCGCGCGCCGAGGAGACGCCCGGGTACGCGAACGGGCCCGGACCCCGCCGCAGCGGAATCCGGGCCCGTCGGGGACGGTGCGGCTCAGCCGAGGTTCACGGCGCGCGCCGAGGAGGCCCCGATCTCGTCCGCGATCTCCGCGAGCACGCTCGCCGGGATGGTGTCGTCGACGGTCAGCGCGACCAGCGCCTCGCCGCCCACGTCCGCCCGCGAGACCTGCATCCCGCCGATGTTGATCCCGGCCTCACCGAGGATCCGGCCGACGGTGCCGACGACGCCGGGACGGTCGCCGTAGCGCAGGAACGCCATGTGGTCGGCGAGCGCCAGGTCGATGGAGTGCTCGCCGACGGCGACGATCTTCTGGGTGTTGCGGTGGCCGGAGAGCGTGCCGGAGATCGACACCTCCTGGCCGTCCGCGAGGGTGCCGCGCACGGTGACGACGTTGCGGTGCTCGGCCGACTCGCTGCTGGTCGTCAGCCGCACCTCGACGCCACGCTCCTGCGCGAACAGCGGGGCGTTGACGTACGAGACGGTCTCGTCGACGACGTCCTCGAACACGCCCTTGAGCGCGGAGAGTTCGAGCACCTTGACGTCGTGCTGGGTGATCTCGCCGTAGACCTCGACGTCGAGGCGGACCGCGACCTCACCGGCGAGCGCGGTGAAGATCCGGCCCAGCCGCTCGGCCAGCGGCAGGCCCGGCTTGACGTCCTCCGCGATGACCCCGCCCTGGACGTTGACGGCGTCCGGCACCAGCTCACCGGCGAGCGCGAGGCGCACCGAGCGGGCCACCGCGATACCGGCCTTCTCCTGCGCCTCACCCGTCGAGGCACCGAGGTGCGGGGTCGCCACGACCTGGTCGAACTCGAACAGCGGCGAGTCGGTGCAGGGCTCGGAGGCGTAGACGTCGAGACCGGCGCCGGCCACCCGACCCTCCTTGAGGGCGGCGGCGAGGGCCGTCTCGTCGACGATGCCGCCGCGCGCAGCGTTGACGATCCGGACCGACGGCTTGACCTTGTGCAGCGCGTCGTCGCCGATCAGACCGACCGTCTCGGGGGTCTTGGGCAGGTGGACCGTGATGAAGTCGGAGACCTCGAGCAGCTCGTCCAGCGAGAGGAGCTTGACGCCCATCTGCGCGGCGCGGGCCGGCTGGACGTAGGGGTCGTAGGCGACGACCTTCATGCCGAACGCGGACATCCGCTGGGCGACCAGCACGCCGATCCGGCCGAGGCCGACCACGCCGAGGGTCTTCTCGCTCAGCTCGACACCGGTGTACTTGCTCCGCTTCCACTCGCCGTTCTTCAGGGCGGTGTTGGCCTGCGGGATGTTGCGCGCGGTGGCCACCAGCAGACCGCAGGCCAGCTCGGCGGCGGTGACGATGTTGGAGGTCGGGGCGTTGACGACCATCACACCGGCCTTGGTGGCGGCGGAGACGTCGACGTTGTCCAGGCCCACGCCCGCGCGGGCGACGACCTTCAGCTTCTTCGCGGCGGCGATCGCCTCGGCGTCGACCTTCGTCGCGGAGCGCACGAGGATCGCGTCGACCTCGGCGATGGCGGGCAGCAGCTCGGCGCGGTCGGCGCCGTTGCAGTGCCGGATCTCGAAGTCGGGGCCGAGCGCGTCGACGGTCGCGGGCGACAGTTCCTCGGCGATGAGTACGACGGGTTTGCTCACGTGGTCTTCAGTCCTCACTAGTCCTTCGCGGACGGCCGTCCCGACGGCCGAAGGCGGTGGAGGGGGGCAGCCGCGTGAAGACGCACGACGTTGTGAGCCTGACGCGCTTGTGCCTGGCAGTGTAGTGGCGGCCCGGGGCTTCTCCTGCGCCGGAGCGTAAGGATCACCCGTGCGGGGTTCTACGCGGTGGACAAGGCGGCCGCGGCCCGCTCGTGCGGGCCCGCGGCCGCACGGGTGACGGGGGCCGCGGGCGGTGCCGCGACCCCCGTCACCCGGATGCTCACGCCTCGTCGTCGACCCAGCTCATGAGCTTGCGCAGCTCCTTGCCGGTGGTCTCCAGGAGGTGGTTCTCGTCGGCCTTCTTGTACTCGTTGTACTTCGGCAGACCGGCGTTGTACTCCGCCATCCAGTTGTTGGCGAAGGTGCCGTCCTGGATCTCGCCCAGGACCTTCTTCATCTCGGCCTTGGTCTGGTCGGTGATGATCCGCGGGCCGGTGACGTAGTCGCCCCACTCGGCGGTCTCGGAGATCGACCAGCGCATCTTCTCCAGGCCGCCCTCGTACATGAGGTCCACGATGAGCTTCAGCTCGTGCAGGCACTCGAAGTACGCGATCTCGGGCTGGTAGCCCGCCTCGACCAGCGTCTCGAAACCGGCCTTGACCAGCGCGGCGGCGCCGCCGCACAGCACGGCCTGCTCGCCGAAGAGGTCGGTCTCGGTCTCCTCGGTGAAGGTGGTCTTGATGACACCGGCGCGGGTGCCGCCGATGGCCTTGGCGTACGAGAGGGCCAGCGCGAAGGCGTTGCCGGAGGCGTCCTGCTCGACGGCGGCGATGCAGGGCACGCCGCGGCCTTCCTCGTACTGACGGCGGACCAGGTGGCCGGGGCCCTTGGGGGCGACCATGCAGACGTCCACGCCGGCCGGGGCCTTGATGAAGCCGTAGCGGATGTTGAGGCCGTGGCCGAAGAACAGGGCGTCGCCGTCCTTGAGGTGGTCCTTGACGGACTCCTCGTAGACCTTCGCCTGGATCGGGTCCGGCACCAGGATCATGATGACGTCGGCCTCGGCCGCCGCCTCGGCGGGGGAGACGACGCGCAGGCCCTGCTCCTCGGCCTTGGCCTTGGACTTGGAGCCCTCGTGGAGGCCGACGCGCACGTCGACACCCGAGTCACGCAGCGACAGCGCGTGGGCGTGGCCCTGGCTGCCGTAACCGAGGACCGCAACCTTGCGGCTCTGGATGAGGGACAGGTCGGCATCGGCGTCGTAGAACAGCTCGGCCACTTCGGGTATCTCCTTGGGATCTAGCTGGTTGCCCACACAGTACGTCGGGCAGTGCGCGGAAGGTTGCGGGGTCTCGCGATGCGAGCGGGGCGGGCGGCGTCCGCGCAGGTCGGACGGTGCCCGCGCGGGTCAGGCCGTGCGGTCCAGGGCGCGCAGCGAGCGGTCGGTGATGGACCGGGCGCCGCGCCCTATGGCGATGGTGCCGGACTGGACCAGCTCCTTGATGCCGAAGGGTTCGAGCATCTTGAGCATCGCCTCCAGCTTGTCGCTGGAGCCGGTGGCCTCGACCGTGACGGCGTCGGGTGAGACGTCGACGGTCTTGGCGCGGAAGAGCTGGACGATCTCGACGATCTGCGAACGGGTCTCGTTGTCGGCGCGGACCTTCACGAGGACGAGCTCACGCTGGATGGCGTGGCCCGGCTCCAACTCGACGATCTTCAGGACGTTGACGAGCTTGTTGAGCTGCTTGGTGACCTGTTCGAGGGGGAGCGACTCGACACTCACCACGATGGTGACGCGGGAGATGTCGGGGTGTTCGGTGACACCGACCGCGAGGGAGTCGATGTTGAAGCCGCGGCGGGAGAACAGCGCGGCGATCCGGGCGAGGATGCCGGGGGTGTTCTCCACCAGGACGGAGAGCGTGTGCTTGGACATGTCGTCTTCTCTCTATCTTCCGTGACGTCCTGGGCTCAGTCGTCCGCGCCGTCGCCGAAGTCGGGGCGCACCCCGCGGGCGGCCATGACCTCGTCGTTGGAGGTGCCGGCGGCCACCATCGGCCAGACCTGCGCGTCCTCGTGGACGATGAAGTCGATCACGACCGGGCGGTCGTTGACGGCGTTGGCCTTGGCGATGACGGCGTCCAGCTCGGCCGGGTCCTCGCAGCGCAGGGCGACGCAGCCCATCGCCTCGGACAGCTTGACGAAGTCCGGGACGCGGGTGCCGCGCGGCTTGCCGTCGGCGGGCTCGGCGTCGGGACCGCTGTGCAGCACGGTGTTGGAGTAGCGCTGGTTGTAGAAGAGGGTCTGCCACTGGCGGACCATGCCGAGCGCGCCGTTGTTGATGATCGCAACCTTGATCGGGATGTTGTTCAGCGCGCAGGTGGTCAGTTCCTGATTGGTCATCTGGAAGCAGCCGTCGCCGTCGATCGCCCAGACGGTGCGGTCGGGCATGCCCGCCTTGGCGCCCATCGCGGCGGGGACGGCGTACCCCATCGTCCCGGCGCCGCCGGAGTTGAGCCAGGTGGAGGGCTGGTCGTAGTCGATGAAGTGGGCGGCCCACATCTGGTGCTGGCCGACGCCCGCGGCGTAGATGGTGCCCTCCGGGGCGAGCTTGCCGATGCGCTCGATGACCTGCTGCGGGGAGAGGCTGCCGTCCTCGGGGAGTTCGTAGCCGAGCGGGTACGTCTCGCGCCAGCGGTTGAGGTCCGTCCACCAGGCGGCGTGGTCGCCGCGGTGACCGGCCTCGTGCTCCGCCTGGACGGCGACGATCAGATCGGCGATGACCTCGCGGGCGTCACCGACGATCGGCACGTCCGCGACGCGGTTCTTGCCGATCTCCGCCGGGTCGATGTCGGCGTGGATGACCTTGGCGTACGGGGCGAAGGAGTCCAGCTTGCCGGTGACGCGGTCGTCGAAGCGGGCGCCGAGGGTGATCAGCAGGTCGGACTTCTGGAGCGCGGTGACGGCGGTGACCGCGCCGTGCATCCCGGGCATGCCGACGTGCTGCGGGTGGGCGTCGGGGAACGAACCGAGCGCCATCAGCGTGGTGGCGACGGGCGCGCCGGTCAGCTCGGCCAGCACCTTCAGCTCGGCGGTGGCGCCCGCCTTCATCACGCCGCCGCCGACGTAGAGCACCGGGCGCTTCGACTCGACGATCAGCCGGGCCGCCTCGCGGATCTGCTTGGCGTGCGGCTTGGTCACCGGGCGGTAGCCGGGGAGTTCGGTGTGGGGCGGCCAGGCGAAGACGGTCTGCGCCTGCATCGCGTCCTTGGCGATGTCGACGAGGACCGGACCGGGGCGGCCGGTGGCGGCGATGTGGAACGCCTCGGCGATCGTCCGCGGGATCTCGGCGGGGTCGGTGACCAGGAAGTTGTGCTTGGTGATCGGCATCGTGATGCCGCAGATGTCCGCCTCCTGGAAGGCGTCCGTGCCGATGGCGCCGGAGGCGACCTGACCGGTGATCGCGACCAGCGGGACGGAGTCCATGTGGGCGTCGGCGATCGGCGTGACGAGGTTGGTGGCACCGGGGCCCGAAGTGGCCATGCAGACCCCGACCTTGCCGGTGGCCTGGGCGTATCCGACGGCGGCGTGGCCCGCGCCCTGCTCGTGCCGCACCAGCACGTGCCGGACCTTCGCGGAGTCCATCATCGGGTCGTACGCCGGAAGGATCGCGCCACCGGGAATGCCGAAGACCGTGTCGGCCCCCACCTCCTCCAGGGAGCGGATGAGGGACTGCGCACCCGTGACGTGCTCGACGGCGGCGGTGCGCTGCGCTCCTTGGGCGTGACGGGTCCGCGGCTGCGGATGGTGGGCCCCGGTGGCCTGCTCGGTCATCTGCGTCTCTTCTCGAAGCTGAGGGTTTTGGCGGGGTTTGGGGGGTCTGGTGCAACAAAAAACCCCTCGTGCCGGGAGGCAAGCGAGGGGAGCGCGTCGGTGCGGTCAGTTGGGTCGTTGCCCAGCTTCAGCCGACGCGCTGTCCAAGTACGAGAATTCGGGTGCGCATGGCACCGACCCTCCCCCCGGCGCGCCATGGGTGTCAAGTGGGTGGGACGGAGGTCTCACTATGTGAGCGGAGCGGAGGATGGACGATGGCGTCGGGACCCGACCCGCCGTGCCGAACGGGCAGGCCACTGCCGGTCAGCACCACCGCTCGGCTCGCTCCGGCCTGGCTCGGCAGCGGGGTCGAACCGGCCGTCAGTACGCGGCGCAGCCGGTGCTCGTCGAGCGGCCCGGAGAAGGCGGCGCCCTGCCCGTGGGTGCACCCCATCGCGCGCAGCGCGAGCACCTGCTCGGGCAGATCGACGCCCTCGGCGACCGACTGCATCCCGAGATCGGAGGCGATCCGCAACAGGCCGGAAGTGATCTTGTGCAACCGGGCGGACTCCGCCACGCCGTCGATCAGCCCGCGATCCAGCCGCAGGACGTCGATGGGGAGCCGGCGCAGCGCACCGATCGCGGCGTATCCGCTGCCGAAGCCGTCGAGGGCGATCCGGACCCCCAGCCGGCGCAGCGCGACCAGGCGGCGCTCCAGCTCGTCCAGCGGGGTCCGGGCGTCGCTCTCGGACAGCTCCAGGACGAGCGCGCCGGGGGGCAGGCCGTGCCGGGAGAGCAGCGTCTCGATGATCTTGGGCGGCAGGGAGCGGTCGAGGAGGCGGCGGGCGGAGAGCTGGACGGCGACCGGCACCCGGTGGCCCGCCCGGTGCCGGGCGGCGGCCTGCTCGACGGCGGCCTCCAGATGCCAGCGGCACAGCTCCGCGGTGCGGTCGCCGCTCTCGTCGGCGAGCCGCCCGCGCTCACCGACCCGCAGGAACTCCGCCGGGGTGAACAGGATGCCCTGGGCGGAGCGCCACCGGGCGTGTGCGGCGACGGCGGTGACCCGGCCGGTGGCCAGCTCGATCACCGGCTGGTGCAGCAGCAGGAACTCGCCGTCGTGCAGCGCGCTGCGCAGCCGGGTGGCCAGCTCGGCACGGCGGGCCACCTCGGCCTGCAGCTGCGGGGCGTACAGCTCGACGCGCCCCTTTCCGGCCTGCTTGGCGCGGTACATCGCGAGGTCGGCGTTGCGCATCAGCCCGGCCGGGGTGATGCCGGGCTCGGCGAAGGCCACGCCGATGCTGGCGGCGACCCGTACGTCACGCCCCTCGATGCGGTACGGCTCGGAGAGCGTGATGCGCAGCCGGTCGGCGATCTCGTGGATGCGGAACTCCCGGGTGGCGGGGTCGCAGGCGGCGTCGCCGGTGATCAGAGCGGCGAATTCATCACCGCCCAGTCGGGCCGCTATGTCGCCGGAGCGCACCGACTCGGCCAGCCGCCTGGCCGCCTGGATGAGGAGTTCGTCGCCCGCCTGGTGGCCGATGGTGTCGTTGACCTGCTTGAAGCCGTCGAGGTCGATGTAGAGCACGGCGGTGCCGTGGTCGCCGGCGCGGCGGCCTGCCAGCGCCTTGCTGACGCGTTCGGTGAACAGGGCGCGGTTGGGCAGGTCGGTGAGGGCGTCGTGGGAGGCGTTGTGCTGGAGCTGCGCCTGGAGGCGGACCCGCTCGGTGACGTCCCGGGAGTTGAAGATCAGGCCGCCGTGGTGGCGGTTGACGGTGGATTCGACGTTGAGCCAGCCTCCCCCACTCTCGGCTTCGCTCGAGCGGGAGGTGCCCCCTCCGCCCGGCCGCCGGTCACCGGCGCGGAAGCGGCATTCGATACGGGTGGTGGGCTCGTCCTTGGGCGAGGCGGCGAGGAAGCGGCGGACCTCGTGGAGGACCCGGCCGAGGTCCTCGGGATGGATGAGCGCGGAGAGTTCGGAGCCGACCAGCTCCTCCGCGTCGCGGCCGTAGACCCCGGCGGCGGCGGGGCTGACGTAGCGCAGCACACCGCTGGGCGCGGCGATCATGATGACGTCGCTGGAGCCCTGCACCAGGGAGCGGAAGTGGTTCTCCTTCTGCGCCAGCTCCTGGGTGAGGGTGAGATTGTCGAACAGCACGATGCCCTGGCGGATGACCAGGGCGAGGACGACGGTGCAGCCGGTGAAGAGGACGACGCGGTCCAACCGCTGTCCGTCGAGGACGTTGGTGAGGATGCCGAGGGTGCACACCCCGGCGGCGAGATACGGCGCGAGCGCGCCGAGCGAGCCCGCGAGCGGCCGGGCCCCGGCGTACAGGGGGCGGCGCGGCGCCCGTACGGCGTCCTCGGCGGCCTCCCCCACCCGGCGGGTGAACCAGGGGGCGTAGGCGAGGAGGATCGACCCGGCGAACCAGCCGGCGTCGAGGATCTGGCCGGAGCGGTAGTGCTCGCGCAGCAGCGGTGAGGTGAACAGCGCGTCGCACAGCACCGTCAGGGCGAGGGCGGCGATGGCGGTGTTGACCGCCGAGCGCTGGGCGCAGCCGCGCCGGAAGTGCAGCGCGAGGACCATGCTGACCAGCACGATGTCCAGCAGCGGATAGGCCAGCGCCAGCGCACACCGGGCGACCGAACGGCCTTGGAAATGGGCGGCGTTGGCGAGGGCGAGGCTCCAGGAGAGGGTGAGCAGGGAGCCGCCGATCAGCCAGGAGTCCAGCCCCAGGCAGACCCAGCCGGCGCGGGTGACCGGTCGTTTGGCGAGGACCAGCAGTCCGACGATGGCGGGCGGTGCGAAGAGCAGGAAGCAGAAATCGGCCGGGGAGGGGCTGGGCACCGGGGCGCCCTCGACGACCTCGTACCAGCCCCAGATGCCGTTGCCGAGTGCGGCCATCGCCGAGGAGAGGGCGAAGAGCGTCCAGGCGGGGCGGGTGTGGGAGCCGGTGGCACGGGCGTACAGTGCGCAGGAGACGGCGGCCACCAGCGCGGCGAAGCTGAGCCCGAAGTCCCCCATGACCAGCGCGACTTCGGGGGATCCCCAGCCGAGGGCGGAGCCCACGGCGTACCCGCCGCAGACCACCGCGAGCAGGATCTGCGGCAGCAGGCTCGGCGGCCGGTCGGCGGGGAGCCGCGGACGGGAGAGCACGGCGCCCGGCGCGCTCACCGGACCCTCCCGCAGGTCGCGGTCCGGCTGTGACGCGGTCGGCGCACCGGAGGCTGCTGCCCTATTCCCCCCGGTGCTCGTGGATCGCGTGTCTCGCGGTGTGCCCATCGGCCGTACATCGCCCGTCGCCCCCCTCGCGTTCCGGATGCTTCACGGGCGCCGCTTGCCTCGTCGGCGCCGTCCCCGCTCGGGACGATACACCAGATCGGTCACTCAGGGATATAGGTTCTCTACAGAGCGTAACTATGCGTGAAGTGCAGACACGCAGCGCATTCATACGGCCCCGTAGCGCTACTCCCGGGCATTCCGCTCCGCCGTGGCGACGGTGTTCCGCAGCGGCCGGCCGGCGGCGAAAAGGGTCAGCTGGTCACGGAGGAGCCGCTTAGCACGGGGCAGAAAAGCAGAACTGGGGCCACCGACGTGTGGAGTGATGAGCACACCGGGGGCGCGCCAGAGGGGGTGCGTGGCCGGGAGCGGTTCCGGATCGGTGACGTCGAGTGCCGCCCGCAGCCGCCCGGACGTCACCTCGGTGAGCAGCGCGGCGGTGTCCACGACCTTGCCGCGCGCGACGTTCACCAGCAGGGCGCCGTCCTTCATCCGGGCCAGGAAATCGCGTCCTACCAGGCCACGGGTGTCTTCGGTGAGCGGTGTGGCCAGTACGACGACATCGGCGTCCGGCAGGAGGTCACCGAGCGCGGGGAGTGGATGCACAGGGCCGCGCACGGTCTCACGCGCGGTGCGCGCGAGGCGCGTCACCCGCGCGCACTCGAAAGGAGTGAGCCGGTCCTCGATGGCACTGCCGATCGACCCGTACCCCACGATGAGAACGGATTTGTCGGCCAGCGCGGGCCGGAATGCGGGGGACCACTTGCCCGCGTCCTGGGCGCGGACGAAGTCGGGGACGCCGCGGAGTGCGGCCAGGATGAGCGTCAGTGCCAACTCGGCGGTGCTGGCGTCGTGCAGCCCGCGGGCGTTGCAGAGCCGGGTGCCGGGCGGGAGTTGGCCGAGGGCGGGCAGAATGTGCTCGACGCCGGCGGTCAGCGTCTGCACCACCCGCAGTCCGCTCATCCGGGCGAGCGGCCGCAGCGATGCCGATACGTCCTTCATGTACGGCACGGCGTAGAACACGCAGTGGGCGGGGTCGGCGGGGTACTCGGGGCCCGCGTCCCAGTGGACGTAGTTCAGGCCCGTGGGGAGACCGTCGATCTCTTCCGGGGGAATCGGGAGCCAGACGTCGTGCGGGCTGCCGTGCGGGTCTGCGGTTGCCATGGTCCGAGGCTATGCGAAGGACCGTTCCTCCAGACGTTAGTTTGGTCTGGCCCTTGACCGGGGGCGAGGGGACGGAGGCACGACCAGGTGGAGCGCAGGACAATCGGCGCGGCAACGCTCGAAGTAGGCGCAATCGGGCTCGGTTGTATGCCGATGAGCTGGGGGTACACCGAGTCGCAGCGGGACTTCGAGAGCTCGCTGCGGGCCGTGCACACCGCGCTCGACCGGGGGTGCACCCTGCTGGACACCGCCGACATGTACGGGCCGTTCACCAACGAGCTGCTGGTGGGCCGGGTGCTCAAGGAGCGGCGGGCGGACGCGTTCGTCTCGACCAAGGGCGGGCTGCTCGTGGGTGAGCAGCACATCGTCGCCAACGGGCGGCCCGGCTATGTGAAGCGCGCCTGTGATGCCTCGCTGCGGCGGCTGCGGACCGACCACATCGATCTGTACCAGCTGCACCGCGCGGACCCGGAGGTGCCGATCGAGGAGACCTGGGGGGCGATGGCCCAGCTGGTGGCCGCGGGCAAGGTGCGGTCGCTGGGCCTGTGTGCGGTGGGCGCGCGGGCGCTGCGGCCGACGCGGACGGACCGGCCGGTGCCCGGGGGCGGGCGGCTCCCCGGGGCGCGCACCCACCAGTTGACGCTGCGTCAGCTGGAGCGGATCCAGCAGATCTTCCCGGTCAGCAGCGTGCAGGCGGAGCTGTCGGTGTGGTCGCCGGAGGCGCTGGACGAGCTGGTGCCGTGGTGCGAGTCGCGCGGGGTCGGCTTCCTGGCGGCGATGCCGCTGGGCAACGGCTATCTGACCGGCACCCTCACACCGGGCCAGGGCTTCGAGCCGGAGGACATCCGGGCCCGCCATCCGCGCTTCACCGCCGAGATGATGGCGGCGAACCAGCCGGTGGTGGCCGGGCTGCGCCGGGTCGGCGCCCGGTACGGCGCGACGCCGGGACAGGTCGCGCTGGCCTGGGTGCTGGCGCAGGGCCGCCATGTGGTGCCGGTCCCGGGGACGAAGAAGGAGCGCTGGGCGGTCCAGAACGCCAAGGCCGCCGACCTGGTCCTGGACCGCGCGGACCTGGCGGAGATCGCATCCCTGCCGCCGGCCCGGCGCTCCTGGTACTGACGCGGGAGCGGGGCCTGCCGGCGGCTGCCGGGCACCGGTCGGGCGGAAGCCCCGTCCCTCGGTGCGGGCCTGACGCCGCCTCACCGCACGACGAACCCTGACGTCACGCCGTCCGCCCCGCGCGGCGCCCCCCGTACCGCCGCCGTGGTGGGCGTCCGTGCGTCGGCGGAGGGAATCGCGGTGTGGGCCGCCGCGTGGTGCGGTGCGGGTGTGGTGTCCTGGGGCGGGGCCGGGCTGCCGGGCGTTCCGGGTATCCGCGCAGCCGTACGGGCGGCCCCGCCGGCCTGGTGGCCGACCGGCCGGCTGCGGTCCGCCTCCCGACATCGCCGGGCCCGGCGCCTTGGGAGCGTTCGGTGGCCGGACGGCGCGCGGGCCCGGCGTGCGCGCCGCCCCGGTTCGGGCCGGGGCCGCCCGTGCACCGCTCCCCCGACGAGAGGAACCCGCCGTGCCACACCGCCCTTCGACCGCCGTGACGGCCGCCGCCGTGCTGCTCCTCGTGGCGGGCTGCTCCGCCGAGGGGGCCCGTCCCGTCCCGGGCGCGCCGTCCCCGGAGCGGTCCGCCGCCGCGGTCACCGGGCCGGGGCAGGCCGCCTCCCCGCCGCCCGCCAAGGGGTCGGCCGAGGTGACCCGCACCCTGGCCACCGGGCTCGACACCCCCTGGGGCGTCGCCGCGCTGCCCGGCGGCGATCTGCTGGTGGGCTCCCGCGACAAGGGCACGATCACCCGTGTCTCGGCCCGCGACGGGCACAAGACCGAGGTGGGGTCGGTGCCCGGTGTCGCCCCGGGCGGCGAGGGCGGACTGCTGGGGCTCGCCGTCTCCCCGTCCTTCCGCGGCGACCACCTCGTCTACGCGTACTTCACCACCGCCTCCGACAACCGCATCGCCCGGCTGCACTACGACGACACCCGGCACACCGGTGATCAGCTGGGGGCGCCGAGCGTGGTGCTCCGGTCCATCCCCAAGGGCCAGTTCCACAACGGCGGCCGGCTCGCCTTCGGGCCGGACCGGATGCTCTACGCGACGACCGGGGAGACCGGCCGCAAGGAGCTGTCGCAGGACAAGAAGTCCAAGGCGGGCAAGATCCTGCGGATGACGCCGGACGGCGCGCCCGCCCGCGGCAACCCCGATCCCCAGTCGGTGGTGTACTCCTACGGCCACCGCAACGTGGAAGGTCTCGCCTGGGACCGTGGAAGGCGGCTGTGGGCCTCGGAGTTCGGCGAGGACACCTGGGACGAGCTGAACCTCATCGAACCGGGCCGCAACTACGGCTGGCCGGCCCGCGAGGGCAAGGGCTCGACCCACGGCGGTTACGTCAACCCGGTGCTCCAGTGGAAGCCCGCCGACGCCTCGCCCAGCGGGCTGGCGTACGCCAAGGGGTCCCTGTGGATGGCCGCGCTCCGCGGTGAGCGGCTCTGGCGCATCCCGCTGAACGGGGCGAAGCCGGAGGCGGCCCCGCAGGCGTTCTTCACCAAGCGTTACGGGCGGCTGCGGACCGTCCTGCCGGCGGACCACGGGGCGCTGTGGCTGGTGACGAGCAACACGGACGGCCGGGGGCACCCGCGGAAGGGCGACGACCGGATCCTGCGGGTGGAGGTCGGCTGACGGCCCTCCCCCGGCACGCCCGAAGGCCCACCGGAGCGGACCGGTGGGCCTTCGGGGCGTCCGCAGCGGCTGGGCGCGTCAGCCCGCGGGGGCCTGCTGCATCGGGGCCTTGGGGATGGTGGGCAGGCTCGCCAACAGGTCGAAGTACATGCCCGCGGAGATGAGCAGCCCGAGGACGCCGAGCGCCAGACCGCCCCAGGCGACGGCGCGGGTCCAGGTGGCGCGCGGCCGGTTGACGAGGACCGCGGCGCCGATGGCCACGGCGAGCAGCGCGAAGACGCCGTTGATCAGTGCGGTGGTGTGCCAGGGCGCCCCGTAGACGGTGGCGATCTGGTCGGTGGCCTTGCCGGACTGGAGCTTGATCTGCCCCAGCAGGGTCTGCCGCTCGGCGAGCAGCGTGCCGAGCCAGGTGCCGGTCACGGAGGCGAGGCCGAGCCCCGCGGCGACGACGGCGCCCGCGCCCCGCTTCACCCCGGTCGGGGCGGGGGCGGCGCCGTCCTGGTCGGCGGCGTCCGCGGTGTCCCCGGCGTCCTCCGTGTCCGCGGCGTCCGCGCCGGTGCCCTCGGCCGGGTCCGCACCGCCCTGCTCCTCGGTGGCGGACGTGGTCGACGTGGCGGTCGCCGCGTCGTCGCGGTCTCCGGCCGGGGTCTCGGCGTCCTTCCCCTCCGTCCGCGGGGTCTCCGTGGCGGTGTCCCCCGTCACGGACGGGTCGTCGGTTCGCGTCGCGTCGCGCTCATCGGTCGTCGTCCTGGTCGTTCCCATGGGCGCGACCGTAGGGGCCGCGTCTGAGAGCGGGATGAGAGTCGGATGAACGCGGGGACAGCGAGGGGCGTGGGAGCGGGACGGGAGCCCGGTCGCACGGGGCCGCGCCGTGCGACCGGGCCCCCGTTGACGTCCCGTCAGCCCGTCACCGACTCCGCCCCGTTCTCGATGTGCCCCATCAGCCGCCGGCGGAACGATGTGTCCTCCGCCGCCGTCAGCTCCAGGTCGTACCAGCCGTGGGCGGCGGCCGCCGCATGGGCGACGGTGCGGGTGGATCCCGCCCGCACCGTCAGCGTGCGCGGGGCGGCGTCGCCGTAGGCGAGCGGGGCCAGGGTGAGGGTGAGGTCGGCGGAGCCGCCGTTGACGACGGTCAGATGCAGTTCGCGGCGGTCCGCGTCGAGGCGGGTGCGGACGGCCACCGCTGCGGCGGCGCCCCGGGCGCTCCCGGCGAACTCCCGGCGGAAGCCGTTCGGCCCGGTGACGGTGAAGCGGTACGCGCCGTCCTTGACCGGCACGTCCCAGGTGCCCTTGCCCGCCACGTCGCGGTGCTGGGGCGTGGCGTACTCCTTCGCGTACGGGTACAGCGCCAGATGGGCGGAGGCCGCGCCGTCGTTGCGGACGGCCAGCCGGAAGAGGCCGGCGTCCGCGTCCAGCGCGCCGTCGGCGTCCGGCTGGTAGGGCAGCGGGCGGGCCGGGCGGACACCGGGCTCCTGCGCCGGGAGGGCCTGGTGGGCGGGGGGCTGCGGCGCCCAGCGGCCGCTGAACGGCGGGATCGCGCCGGGCTGCGCGACCGACGGCTGCCTGCGGCCGCGGCGGAAGTCGAACGCGCCGGTCAGATCGCCGCAGACGGTCCGCCGCCAGGCGCTGATGTTGGGCTCGCGCACCCCCGTCCACTTCTCCAGGAACCGGGTGATCGAGGTGTGGTCGAACACCTGCGAGCAGGCGTAACCGCCCACCGTCCACGGCGAGATGACGAGCATCGGCACCCGTATGCCCAGGCCCGTCGGCTTGCCGTCCCAGAACTCCCCGTCGGTCCCGGGCGGCGGCACCGGCGGCGGGACGTGGTCGAAGAACCCGTCGTTCTCGTCGTACGTCAGGAAGAGCGCGGTGTGCCGCCAGACGTCGGGGTTGCGGCCGAGGGCGTCGAGGATCTTGTAGACGATGGTGGCGCTGGCGACCGGCGAGGAGGAGCCGGGGTGCTCGGAGTCGGCGGCCGACGGGACGATGTACGACACCTCGGGCAGCTTCCCGCTCGCCACGTCGGCGGCGAACGCGGTGGCGGTGGAGTCCGGCTCCCCGCGGCGCAGCGCCCGCTCGAAGAGGCTGCGGTCGGCCGCGCCGAGCGTCTGGACGCCCTTCTCCAGCCGGGCCAGCAGCTCCTTGCGTCCGGCGGCGTCGGCGGCGGCCACCTTCGCGTAGAAGGCGGTCATGTTCGCCGCGCCGTCCACCTCGGCCAGCGCCTTCCTCGCCACCGCCTTGAAGCGCGCGTAGAACTCCAGGTTGTTGTCGGTGAAGTTGTCCCACTCCTGGTAGATCCGCCAGCTGTGCCCGGCCTTCTCCAGCCGCTCCGGGTACGTCGTCCAGGTGTAGCCGGGGTGGTTGTCCTCGTCGTAGGCGTCGTTGCCGACGGCCCGCTTGCCGCTGCCCGGCTCGAAGCCCGTCCAGCCGCTTACCAGGTGGTTGCGGTTGGGGCTGGTGGAGGAGTGGATGGCGGAGTGGTACGCGTCGCAGACGGTGAAGGTGTCGGCCAGCTCGTGGTGGAGCGGTACGTCGCGGCGGTCGTAGTGGGCCATGGTGGCGGCGGTCTTGGCGGTGACCCAGTTGTTCATCCAGCCGTCGTTCCACGCCTTGGCGCCGCCGTCCCACTCGTGGTTCAGCGCGCCGATGTACTGGAGGTCCTTGTGCTGGGCGGCGGCCGCCTCGCGCACCGAGAAGGGCAGGACGGTGCCGACGCCGAGCAGCCCCGGCTGCTCGAAGACGGAGCGGCCGCCGGGGAGTTCGACGGCGTTGCGGTCGGCGTAGCCGCGGACGCCGCGCAGGGTGCCGAAGTAGTGGTCGAAGGATGGGCGAAGCCTCCTGTAGGTCCCGCCTGAGCTGGGAGAACGGCTGTCACGGCCCCCAGTGCAAGGCCGGGAACGCACTTTCCGGAGGAGCACCCGACCATGAGCACGGCCACCGCCACGCCCCCGGCCGACCCGGCGAAGCTGGTTGACCTGTACTGCCGCAAGTCCAAGGACCTGGGAGAGGACGACCCCCGCCGGGAGCTGTCCACCGACTCCCAGGAGATGCAGGGGCGACGGTGGGCCGCGCGGGAAGGGCTGACCGTCCGCAAGGTCTGGACGGACATCGCCTCCGGCTTTGACGAACGGGCCAAGCGCACCGACTTCGACGGCGCGCTGTCGGCGCTGGCGGACGGTGAGGCGGGCGCGCTGTGGTGCTTCACCCTGGACCGCTTCAGCCGCAAGGGCGCCGAGGACCTGCTGAAGGTCATCGGCAAGTCCCGCGTGTTCTTCGACCTGGAGCACCTGGACTCGATGAATCCGTTCGACCGGGAACGGATCATCACGGAGGCGGAGCGCGCCCGCTCGTTCTCCATACGCTTGTCCGCCAACGTCCGTCGGACCAAAAATCTCCAGCGCGAACGAGGACAGTGGGTATCCGGTCGACCGCCCTACGGCCTCAAGGTCGGGGAAGGCCGGAAACTCTGTGCCGACGACGCCCCGGCGGGCGGCGGCTTCACCAAGGGCGAGGCCGCGACCCTGACCCTTGAGAAACTGGCCGTCGGTACCTCCGGTCCGGACGTGGTGCGGTTGCTGGACGGGCACGGTATCGCCGGGCCTACAGGAGGCGGCTGGGCCCTCTCCACCCTGTACGCCATGGCCAGGCATGTCGCGTACGCCGGGTGGCAGGTAGCCAAGGTGGACCAGCCGTCCGGCCGGGTGCGTGTCCCCTATATGGGCAAGGACGGCAAGCGGGTCCGTGTAGGCGTGGCGCTGGTCTCGGATGACATGCTTCGCAACGCCCAGGCATCCCTGGCGGGCAAGACCGTGTTCCCGGCCCCGGCGGGCAGCACCACGGCACAGCACCTGTTGACCGATCTCCTGCGGTGCGCGGGCTGCGGCCGCTCCATGTCCCGGGTCGGCCGGTCGTACGCGTGCTGGGCCCGGTCGCAAGGATCGATCTGCAATGCCCCGGCGTCGGTATCCATGGCCGCCGTGGAGCGTTACGTGTGCTTCCTATGGGTGGAGCGCATCAGCGCGGCACGCATGGATGATCCGGTGTTGCACGCCGTGGCACAGCGCTGGGCGGCCCTGTCGGCACCGGAGATCACCCAGGAGGGGCAAGAGGCCAGGGCGGCCCTGGCCGCTGCGGAGAAGCGGCTTCGGCGCCTCCAGCAAGACCGTCAGAACGGCCTTTACGACGATCCGGAAATGGCCCGCCTGTACCCGTCGGCGCTGCGGGAGGAGTCAGCCCGTGTGGCGGAGGCTCGCAAGCGTGCGGAGCCGTTCGCCGCGCGGACGTTCGACATCGGGATCGCGACGGACTGGGACGCGCTGAACGACTCGTTCAGGGATGCGAACGTGGCGGTGAAGCGCGACCTTATCCGGCTGGCCATCGACCGCGTGACCGTCACCCGCGCTCCCTACCAGGGCGCCAAGTTCAACGGTGAGGCCCGTTGCCGCATCACTTGGGCCACGTCGGAGGCCAGCAACGACGCCAGGGCCCTGGCAGCGTAGGCAGCACTCGATTCTCTTCAAGGCCCCGGTGAGGCCACGACCCGCCGGGGCCTTTCGTATGCCCGCCCGGTCTCGCCGGGGGCCGTGAAGCACGACGGTGCACCGGGGTGTCACGCCTCCCAGTGCATGGCGAGTGATACCAACGCCGTCCCAGAAAGGGAATACCGCATGGGAGCCACGGCGCCGCCGAGTCGCGTGGAACAAGCACACGCGCGGATCACCGCAGTGATCACGTGGCTGGAAGACGCGCTAGGGGATATCGATGACCTTCTCTACGAGCAGACGGTTTTCAAGGACCCGTACCCAGATCCTGCTATCGGAAATAATCCCCACACCAGCCCCCGAAGCAGAAAGAATTCGGGAAGCCGCCGCAAGGTGATCGAAGCCTACAAGGGAAATCAGGGAGAGCAGTGGTGAAAACCGATCCCAAATGGCAAGACCGCCTCTCAAACAAGGAAGGAATTCGACACGTTGACTACGCACACTTCTGCGCGGATCGATTCAACGGACGCTTGCGTTTCTCCCCACAACTGGGCTGGATGCAGTGGAACGGAAACGTCTGGGAAATAGGCCACAAGCAGGCCCCCGCCATGGACGGCATGACCAAGGTGAGTAACGGCCTACTTGCCGAAGCGGGAAACGGCGGCGCTGAATGGCTGGCAGAAGCGGCAATGAACCTGCGCAGGGCGCACCACCGTAAGGCAATTGCCACGGAGTTGGAATCCCTATCAGAACTACACGTGAAAGCCTCAGAGGTAGACGCGCACCCGCATCTGCTCACATTCGCCAACGGTATCGTGAATCTTGATACTGGAGAATTCCAGTCGCCATACCCTGAGTGCCTACTCACGCAGGCCGCACCGACGAATTATGCCCCGGAAGCCGAGTGCCCGCGATGGCTTCAGTTTCTGAACGACGTGTTCCCCGGGCAGCCGGAAGTCATCGACTACATGCAAAAATTGATCGGGTACGGGATAACAGGCCACAACCGTGAGCACGCATTCGCGGTATGGTTCGGCGACAAGGGACGCAACGGTAAAGGCACCATCATACGCGCACTGAAGAATGTTTTCGGCCCCAGCATTGTCAAAGACGTGGATTTCAGCGTCTTCGAACGCGGCGGAAATTCGCACACCGAAGACATCGCCCGAATGCGGACGGCTCGCATCGTCACGGCATCTGAAGGTAGCGAGGGCACGCCGATGAACGACGAACTCCTCAAGCGCCACGCGGGTGGAGACTCCATACAAGCCCGGCACCTGTATCGGGAGACGTTCGAGTACGTCCCCCGGTACTTGATTGTGCTGCTGTCCAACTACCTCCCCCAGTTCCAAAGCCAGGGTGCAGCCATCTGGTCGCGTGTGCGGGCCGTGGAGTTCACCGAATCGTTCGCCGGGCGAGAAGACAGAAACCTGGACGACAGGCTGGCAGAAGAAGCAGAAGGGATCGCGGCGTGGTGCGTCCAGGGCGCCGTCCGCTACTTCCGTGAGGGACTTGACTCCCCGGAAGCCGTCAGCGCGACCACGCGAAAGCACAAGGAATCCGTGAACCCCCTGGCTTCCATGATCGACGACCTTTTCATCTTCGACCCAGACTCCAAGGTCCGCCGGGCGGAATTCAACCAGGCACTCAAGGAGTGGAAGGACGCGAACGGCATTGCGCGAAACCGCTTCACGCCGCAGTTCACCAAGTTCCGACTTGGCGAATCCGGTGTTCGTGAGACCAAGGTCGATGGCGTCTGGTATCTCGCCGGTATCCGACTGACGAAGGAGTACGGCGGGGTGTCGCCCCTGCCCGGCTCCCCGGCCGCGCCGCCCGACGGCCCCCGCATCTTCGCCGCGGCTTGACCTCGCTACAGGGCAAAAAAGTAACCCATCTCAAAACCCCTATATACGTGTAAGGGGGTTTGCGATCGGGATACTTTTTTGCCCTGCCTGAGGTAGAGAAGGCGCGGCATCCCGGCAAAAGCTCCTTGGCGGGTCGGGGTGTTCGTGCTGTCACGGCCCCCAGTAAATGGATATGGGACGAACTCCGCGCCACTTAGGGGTTCTCCCGCCCGGCGGCGACCGGGTGCGCTCCGCGCAATCAACCGGCCACCCAACCTCGCGCCCCGGTACCCCGGGGCGTGGGGTTTTCCCATACCCGGAAGCACTCTTGGAGGTTCCCTTGATCCTTGATCGAATCAACCTGTCGCGTCAGCTTATTGGTGCCCTTGGTGACGCCTGCTGGCTGGCGGCGGAATCCGGTATGCGCGATCGGTTCTCCGATTTCTCCAAGCTGCGGGAGAAGGCCGCCAAGGACCTTGGCGAAGTGGTCCGCAATGCCTACAACAACGGCGGTATTACGGAGCAGCAGGCCAAGGACTTCATGCGCCCGATCTACTCCGCCGCGAACGAGGTGCAGCACGCCAGTGCCTGAGCACGCCGAGAAGGCCATTAACGTCCACGCGGCAGCTTCGGAAGCCGAGGTAATCCCGGAGGCGTCCGAGACGGGCCCTGGCCCTACAGAGGAAGACACGGGGCCCAACACGGAAACGCTCCAGGCGCGCGTCCGTGAACTGGAGGAGGAGCGAGACCGCCTCGCAGCCGAGAGGGCCGAACGGGACCGCGCGGACGCCATGGCGGCCGTCGTGAGTCGCTACGAGCACATCACGGCGGAGATCGTCCAGGCCCTTCCTGACGACCTGCCCACGGATCGCCTGGAGGTCGTCGCGGGCGCCGTGAACCGGGCCATGCACGCGGCCTTGAACCCGCCCGGCATCGGGCACGGGGGCCTCACCCCATTCGAGGAACGCCGGGCCACCTGGGACGGCCTGTTCCGCACCGCCCTCTGAACCCCGAACTACCAAGCAAGGAAGCTCATTTGTCGCTCCTCACCACCACCCCCGGCGTCTCCGGCATCACCCCCGACGACTACGGCCCGCTGATCGTCCAGCCCGTAGAGCGGCAGAGCGTCGCGCTCCAGGTCGCCAACAAGCTCAAGACGGACCGCACCAAGGTCCACATCCCCATCGTCCACACCGACGCGGGCGCGTCCTTCGTGGCGGAGGGCGAAGAGATCGCCGCCACCGATGCCGTCATGGGGGAACTGGAGGTCGTCCCGGCCAAGTGCGCGGGCCTGTCCATCGTGTCGAACGAACTCGCCGAGGACAGCGACCCGGACGCCCAGAAGCTCGTAGGCGACGGCTTGGCCCGTTCCATCGCGGGGGCCCTGGACCGCTCATTCTTCGGCGCCCTCTCCGCCCCCAACCCGGCGGGCCTGGAGGCCGTGGACGGCGTGGGCACCGTGAACGCCGGGACGAAGTTCACCAACCTGGACGCCTTCCAGGAGGCCATCAACCGCGCGGAGGACGTGGGCGCCACGATCACGGCGTTCGCCGCGAACCCCGTGGACGCGCTGGCCCTGGCCCAGCTCAAGCAGGCCAAGGACAGCAACGTTCCGCTTCTGGGCTCCGACCCGACCACACCGACCCGGCGAACCATCCTCGGCGTGCCGCTGTACGTCTCCAACGCCGTGACCGCCGGGACCGTGTGGGGCATCCCGCGCGACCGCGTGATGGTCGTCATGCGGCGGGACGTGGCTCTGGACGTCTCCAAGCACGTCCGGTTCACCCGCGACCAGGTAGCCATCAAGGCCACAATGCGGGCAGCGCACGCGTTCCCGCATCCGGAGGCAATCCAGCGGATCAGCCTGACCAAGGCGGCGTAACGCCGACGGCGGCTCGGCGGAGGTGGGTGTCCAGGCGACGGCCGGTCGGTCGGCATCCAGGCGAGCTGGGTTAAGCGCTCCCTACTTGTCGGCCATCCATACCTAGGAGTGGATGGCCGATAGGTAGCCCGCAGTGTGCATCAGGGCACCCGTTCGACCTGGGGGATACCCCCACCCACAGCGACAGAAAGACCGAAGCGTGATAGCGCCTCGGAATCTGTACGGGTTCCAAGGTCCGCGAGAGCCGGTAGCCCGCTGCCTGGCGGCCGCCTGAACTGGGGAAACATGCTTGTTGCCGTTCCGCGGAAACGGACTTAACCAGGATTTCAGCCACTCCCCCGCCGACTGGGCCCCTTGCCGCTTCATGAGCGGTAGGGGCCCTCCAGCGCTTCAGGAGCCTTCGGATCGAAGGCCCGACCCACGCCGGCTGGAGCGTTCACCCATGCGTGCCACGGGATTTGGCGCCTACGATTCGCAGGCTCCGTAAGGCGCGGACCGGCCTCGGTAGCCGCCCACCATGGGCGCGCCGGGGCTTTTCCGCGCCATGAGGTCCTTGACGTGCCGCGCCGTGCCGGGTGAGCCTCGTAGAACCTTGTGGAAGCGACTACGCATCGGAGGCAGGCATGGCCTTACTGTTCATCGCCAAGGACCCGGAGACTGACGGGGCGAACTGCCCCACGGTGTGGGTGGATGACGAAAAGCAAGAGATCGTGGTGCAGGGGTGGCAGGCCGAGGCCGAGACGCTGGCGAAGTGCCTGGAGACCGGCCCGATCCCTGACAGTGAAGACGTAGTTCGGCTCCCCCTTCGCATGGTGGCCGCGATCAGGGAGGCATGTGATGTGGCAGAGCGCGCCGCCGTTCGGTGAGTTGCTGGCTAGCTGCCAGCGGTCAGCGGTTCACCTGGAGATGCGGGACCACTACGACGACCCGGACGAAGCGCCGCGTGTCGCCGCCTGGAAGGCAGGCCACCGACCGGACCCTGACGACCGGGAGTCGTGGTGGCGTCCGTGGCTCGACCTGGTGTCGGAAACCGCCGCCCGTGGGGTTGTCATCCGCCGGGCCCGGATCGTGTCGGAGCCGGTGAGCGAGTACACCCGGTACCTGTACGACGGCACGTTCACCAACGTTGCCGCCGGTGAACAAATCCGCTGGCTGTCGCGCCGGAACGCGTCGGACATCGCGCTGCCGGGGAACGACTTCTGGCTGTTCGATGACCGGCTGGTGAGGTTCGGCTACTTCTCCGGGGAGGGCGCCTACCTGGGGGATGACGTCACCGACGAGCCCGACGTGGCGAAACTGTGCGCGTCGGCGTTCGAGGCCGTGTGGGAGCGGGCCACGCCCCACGACCAGTACAAGATCTGAGGTCCCGACCAGCACATGCCCGCGTCCCCCTCTTCCAGCGTTCAGGATGCCCGAAAGGCGGTCGCCGCCCGGCTGCGGGAGATGCGCCGGGACGCGGGCCTCAGTGCCAGGGAGGTGGCGAACAGGACGGGCTGGTACCCGTCGAAGGTGTCGCGCCTTGAGAATGCGGTCACCCCGCCGTCCGACGCCGACGTATACGCGTGGTGCCGGGCCTGCGGCACGGAGGACCAGGCCGCCGACCTCATCGCCGCTACCCGGACCGCTGAGGACGCGTACGTCGAGTGGCGGCGGTTGCAACGGACCGGGATGCGCCACTTGCAGGAGTCGTACGTGCCGTTGTTCGAGCGCACGCGGGTATTCCGCGTGTACTGCTCCAACGTCGTGCCGGGGCTGCTCCAGACCGATGCGTACGCCCATGCGCTGCTGTCGTCCATCGCTCGCTTCCGAGGAACACGCAACGACATCTCCGAGGCCGTGAGCGCCCGCATGGAGCGCTCCCACGTCATCCGTGAGGGAAACCACCGCTTCGCGCTGCTCGTCGAGGAGGGAGTTCTACGGCATCGCGTAGGCGACGCTGCGGCGATGGCCGGTCAACTGGGCTACCTGCTGTCGGTCATGGCGCTTCCGTCCGTCTCGCTCGGCGTGATCCCGTTCACCGCCGAACGGAGCATGTGGATGACGGAGACGTTCAGCGTTTACGACGAGGAACAGGCTCAGGTCGAGTTGTTGACCGCTCAGGTGAATGTGACCGCGCCGTCCGAGGTGCGGCAGTACCTCAAGGCTTTCGGAGAGTTCGCCGGACTCGCCGTCTACGGGGCCGCAGCACGGGCCCGTATCACTGCCGCGATCGACGCGCTGGAGTGAAGGCGTAGAACTTTATAGAACTTCCTAGGTTCTGACTGCCGCCGGTCCTTAGCGTCGTCTCGCAGGCGACAGGAGGGCCGGGGCCATGAAGCAGCCGATCACGTATGCACAACCACCGGTAGAACTCCCGATGTTGGAGTGGGAGGAACCGCAGGGCGACCACGAGTGTGGCGTGTGCCGGGCCTTGGTCAGGCAGCGTGAGGAAGCACGGGGTCGGGGTGACATGTCCCGGGTGTCCGACTGCAACGTGGAGATCCGTCAGCACCCCCACGGAAGGACGACCGGGGCATGACTGCGACCGACGAACTGGAAGGCGTGGTGGCAGGCACCGTCGGAGACGACGTGCTCACCGTGCACAAGCTCATCCGGGACGGTGGCAGCCTCCGCCCTCGGTGCGATGGCGGACAGTCCAAGGGCCAGGCCGTCCAATGGCTGCGCGCCGTGAACTGTCCTGCCTGCCTGACGGATGGCGAATGACGTTCAAGGCGTGGAGAGGAAGGGCAATGAGTAAGCCGCTTCACCAGCGTCGGCCCAAGGGCACTGGGCGCGGCACCAGCATCGTGGACAAAGACCGCCAGGCGGAGACCGCCCAAAGGGCGCGCCAGGACGACCTGTTG
This sequence comes from Streptomyces sp. NPDC029159, assembly GCF_055564055.1. NCBI lineage: Bacteria > Bacillati > Actinomycetota > Actinomycetes > Kitasatosporales > Streptomycetaceae > Streptomyces > Streptomyces sp. NPDC029159. The sequence goes on along the minus strand of NZ_JBVHWT010000003.1, from coordinate 537,627 downwards.
ACCCGGATGCAGGAGCGCATCAACAACAAGACGGCTCCCGTCGGAATGCCCCAGGAGTCAAGCGGAGCGTTCCGGCGGGACGGGCGCCGCGCCCACCTCGGTGGCGGAGCCCTGGACTGATCAAGCGGCCGGGGCGGGCCGCAGATGCTCGACACGACGATGCAGCTTCATACCGGAAGGAGCGAAAGAATGGGTAGGAAGGACTTCGAGAACGCGGGTGAGCCGTGGGATCCCCAGGCGAGCCAGGGACAGTCGACTGACCCGGACAGCCGTGTCTCCCAGAACGGCGACGTGCACAGCGCCATGGCGGACGACAAGGACCGCGAACAGGAGTAGCAAGGATGATCCACGGTGAGCACCTGGCGGACGACCTCAAGCGCGATCACGGGTTCATGCGGTGCGAACTGATCCAGGACGGCAAAGCCGTCGTCATGCGGAAGCCCGGCAGCGACCGCTGGACCGTCGTACCGCTCCGGTGGCTCACCACTGACGCCGTGGACGTCATCAAGACTCAGGCCGGAATCACGCTGGTCTGAGTCGCCCCCACGATTGCCCCGTCCGTACGTCTCCCCCGTGGCGTACAGGCGGGGCGTTTCTGCTGGTCAACGTAGACTTACAGGAGGCTTCAACCGTCCAACGACCGGTTCTCCTGCATCAGCACGACGACGTGCCGGATGTCGCCCAGCTCCCCGCCGCGCCGTCCGGGCCGCGCCGCATCGGCGGCCAGCGCCTGCTGCAGCGACGGCGGCAGCAGCGACCCCACGGCCGCCACGCCCGCCGCCGCGGCGCCCGCGCCCAGGACCCGCCTACGAGATACCTCCGGTGCCACGCCCGACCTCCCAGTCGACAGTCGACGGCCTTCGGCCGGGCCGTCGAGAGGGTGCGACGGGGACGCTAGTGGCACGGTGTGACGTGCGACAGGTATCGAGGTGACAACTTGGGGAACACGTGACCGAAACCGGTCGGCGCGGGCCCGCCGCGGACCGGTCGGCCGTACGGGCCCGTGGCGGCTCAGTCGGCGAGCAGCGCCGGTGCCAGCTCCTGGAGCTGGCCGAGCCCCGGGTCCGCGTCCGCCGTCAGCGGCTGGACGGCGACATGGTCGGCGCCCGCGTCGAGGTGGTCACGGACCCGGCGCCGGATCGCGTCCGCATCGCCCCAGGCCACCAGCGCGTCGACCAGCCGGTCGCTGCCGCCGCCCGCGAAGTCCTCGTCGTCGAAGCCGAACCGGCGCAGATTCCCCACGTAGTTCGGCAGCGTCAGATAGCGGCTCACGTAGTGCTCGCGGGCCAGGGCGCGGGCCGTCGCCGGGTCGCTCTCCAGCAGCACCGCCTGCTCGGGCGCGAGCAGCGGGCCGTCGCCGAGGACCTCACGGGCGTGGACGGTGTGCGCCACCGGCACGAAGTACGGGTGGGCGCCGGACGCCCGGTCCCGGGCCAGCTCCAGCATCTTCGGGCCGAGCGCCGCCAGCACCCGGTCGGGCTCCGCCGCGGGCGCCGGGCCCTCGTACGCCGCACCGTCCATCGCGTCGAGGTAACCGCGCATCGCGGCCAGCGGCTTGGCGTAGGTGTGGCCGCGCGCGCCGACGAGCGGGGCGTGGCTCGCGCCGAGGCCCAGCAGGAAGCGGCCGTCGTACGCCTCCGCCAGGGTGCGGGTGGCGGCGTGGGCCGCGGCGGCGTCGCGGGCCCAGATGTTGGCGATGCCGGTGGCGACGGTGAGCCGTCCGGTGGCGCCGAGCAGCAGCCCGGCGTGGGTGAACGCCTCCTTGGAGGTGGACCCCTCCCCCACCCACAGAGCGCCGTAGCCGAGGCGTTCGATCTCGGCGGCGGCCTGCCGGCCGATCACCGCCGGCAGGCGGCCGAGACCGCCGTGCCAGACACCGACGCGGCCGATCCGGGTGGCGAGAGCGTGCTGGGACACCGTTCCTCCAGAGGGTCAGGGGACGTCCGCGTCCCGTTCCGTGCGCTCTACAGCGTCCCCGGCCCGCCCGGCATTCCTTGATCGGCAGAGGAGTTCGTGGAGAGGCCGTACGCGAACGGCGGCCGCCCTCCCGGAAGTTCCGGGGAGGCGGCCGCCGCTCGCGTGCCGGGAGGCGTCAGCCCTCGACGCCCAGCTTCTCCAGGATCAACTCCCGGACCCGGGCCGCGTCGGCCTGGCCGCGGGTGGCCTTCATGACCGCGCCGACCAGGGCGCCCGCCGCGGCGACCTTGCCGCCGCGGATCTTGTCGGCGATGGCGGCGTTGCCCGCGATGGCCTCGTCGACGGCGGCGCCGAGCGCGCCCTCGTCCGAGACGACCTTCAGACCGCGCTTCTCGACGACGGTGTCCGGGTCGCCCTCACCGGCGAGCACACCCTCGATGGCCTGCCGGGCCAGCTTGTCGTTGAGGGAACCCTCGTCGACCAGCGCGGCGACCCGGGCGACCTGCGCCGGGGTGATCGCCAGCGCGGACAGCTCGACGCCGTCCTCGTTGGCGCGGCGGGCCAGCTCGCCCATCCACCATTTACGGGCGGCGGCGGAGCCCGCGCCCGCCTCGATGGTGGCGACGATCAGGTCGACCGCACCGGCGTTGAGGATCGACTGCATGTCGTGGGCGCTCACGCCCCACTCCTCGCGCAGCCGGTTGCGGCGCACCCGCGGCAGCTCCGGCAGGGCCGCCCGCAGCTCCTCGACCCACTCGCGCGCGGGGGCCACCGGCACCAGGTCCGGCTCGGGGAAGTAGCGGTAGTCCTCGGCGTTGTCCTTGATGCGGCCGGCCGTGGTGGAGCCGTCCTCCTCGTGGAAGTGCCGGGTCTCCTGGACGACGGTGCCGCCCGAGGAGAGGACCGCGGCGTGCCGCTGGATCTCGAAGCGCGCCGCCCGCTCCACGGAGCGCAGCGAGTTGACGTTCTTCGTCTCCGAGCGGGTGCCGAAGGTCTCGGTGCCGTTCGGGCGCAGCGAGAGGTTGACGTCGCAGCGCATCTGGCCCATCTCCATGCGCGCCTCGGAGACGCCCAGGGCCTTGATCAGCTCACGCAGCTCGGCGACGTACGCCTTGGCGACCTCGGGGGCCCGCTCGCCGGCGCCCTCGATCGGCTTGGTGACGATCTCGATGAGGGGGATGCCGGCGCGGTTGTAGTCCAGCAGGGAGTGGGACGCGCCGTGGATACGGCCGGTGGCGCCGCCGACGTGCGTCGACTTGCCGGTGTCCTCCTCCATGTGGGCGCGCTCGATCTGGACGCGGAAGACCTCGCCGTCCTCCAGCTGTACGTCGAGGTAGCCGTCGTAGGCGATCGGCTCGTCGTACTGGGAGGTCTGGAAGTTCTTCGGCATGTCCGGATAGAAGTAGTTCTTCCGGGCGAAGCGGCACCACTCGGCGATGGAGCAGTTCAGCGCCAGGCCGATCTTGATCGCCGACTCGACACCGATCGCGTTGACGACCGGGAGGGAGCCGGGCAGGCCCAGGCAGGTGGGGCAGGTCTGCGCGTTGGCGTCGGCACCCAGTGTGGTGGCGCACCCGCAGAACATCTTGGTCTTGGTGCCGAGCTCGACATGGACCTCCAGGCCCATGACGGGGTCGTAGGACGCGAGGGCGTCCTCGTACGACACCAGGTCAGTGACTGTCACGGTGAAACTTTCCCTCTCAGCCCAGCAGGACGTCGCCGTCGCCCAGGCGCTTCAGTTCGCGGTAGAGGATCGCCAGGCCGGTGACGATCGCCGCGGCGGAGACGCCGGCGTCGATCAGCCGCAGTGTGTCGTGCTCGCTGCGGGCCTCGCGGGCCTGCCTGAGCACGCCGAGGGCACCGAACGCGGTGGTGCCGATCGACAGGTACACACCGGACTTCGACTTCTTGAAGTTCTTCGCCTTCTTGCCGATCTTGCTCACAGTGACGGTGCCTCCTCCAGCAGCGGGTGGCCCCACTTTTCCACGAAGGCGGCCTCGACGGCGGCTCCGACCTGGTACAGCCGGTCGTCCTTCATGGCGGGGGCGATGATCTGCAATCCGACGGGCAGGCCGTCCTCGGGCGCCAGGCCGCAGGGCAGCGACATGGCGGCGTTGCCGGCGAGGTTCGTCGGGATGGTGCACAGGTCGGCGAGGTACATCGCCATCGGGTCGTCGGCGCGCTCACCGATCGGGAAGGCGGTGGTGGGCGTCGTCGGGGAGACGATGACGTCGACCTTCTCGAAGGACGTGGCGAAGTCCTGGGTGATCAGCGTGCGGACCTTCTGCGCCGAGCCGTAGTAGGCGTCGTAGTAGCCGGAGCTGAGCGCGTAGGTGCCGAGGATGACGCGGCGCTTGACCTCGTCGCCGAAGCCGGCCTCACGGGTGAGGGCGGTGACCTCCTCGGCGGACTTCGTACCGTCGTCGCCGACGCGCAGGCCGTAGCGCATGGCGTCGAACCGGGCGAGGTTCGAGGAGCACTCGGACGGTGCGATCAGGTAGTACGCGGAGAGTGCCAGGTCGAAGGAGGGGCAGTCCAGCTCGACGATCTCGGCGCCGAGGCTCTTGAGCAGCTCGACGGACTCGTCGAAGCGCTGCAGGACACCGGCCTGGTAGCCCTCGCCGCGGAACTGCTTGACGACGCCGACGCGCAGGCCCTGGACGGTGCCGTTGCGGGCCGCCTCGACGACCGGCGGGACCGGCGCGTCGATGGAGGTGGAGTCCAGCTCGTCGTGGCCGGCGATCGCCTCGTGCAGCAGCGCCGCGTCCAGGACCGTACGGGCGCAGGGGCCGCCCTGGTCGAGGGAGGAGGAGAAGGCCACCATGCCGTAGCGGGAGACCGCGCCGTAGGTGGGCTTGACGCCGACGGTGCCGGTGACGGCGGCGGGCTGGCGGATGGAGCCGCCGGTGTCCGTGCCGATGGCGAGCGGCGCCTGGAAGGAGGCGAGAGCGGCGGAGGAACCGCCGCCGGAGCCGCCGGGGATCTTGGTGAGGTCCCAGGGGTTGCCGGTCGGGCCGTAGGCGCTGTTCTCGGTGGAGGACCCCATGGCGAACTCGTCCATGTTGGTCTTGCCGAGGATGACGACGTCGGCGTCCTTGAGGCGCTTGGTGAGCGTCGCGTCGTACGGCGGGATCCAGCCTTCGAGGATCTTGGAGCCGACGGTGGTGGGCATGGACTGCGTGGTGAAGATGTCCTTCAGCGCGAGCGGGACACCGGCCAGCGGGCCGAGCTTCTCGCCGCGGGCGCGCTTCTCGTCGACGGCGCGGGCCTGGGCCAGCGCGCCTTCGCGGTCGACGTGGAGGTAGGCGTGCACCTTCTCGTCCACGGCCTCGATACGGGCCAGGTGGGCCTCGGTCACCTCGACGGCGGTGACCTCGCCGGACGCGATCTTCGCCGCGGTCTCGGCGGCGGTGAGCTTGATCAGGTCTGCCATGTCGGTCACTCCTCCCCCAGGATCTGCGGCACCTTGAAACGCTGCTGCTCCTGGGCGGGGGCGCCGGAGAGCGCCTGCTCGGGAGTGAGCGACGGACGGACCTCGTCCGCCCGCATGACGTTGGTCAGGGGCAGCGGGTGGGAGGTCGGCGGTACGTCTTGGTCGGCGACCTCGGAGACGCGGGCGACCGCGCCGATGATGTCGTCGAGCTGTCCGGCGAAGTGGTCGAGCTCTTCGTCCTTCAGCTCCAGACGTGCCAGCCGGGCGAGGTGAGAGACCTCCTCGCGCGTGATGCCAGGCATGCAGCGTTCCTCTGCTGGTTCTCGGAGTTCTTCGGGAGCGTGGATCTGTAGGAGATCTACTGGAATCTGTACGGCCCAATCCTATGGCCCCGGCGTACGGAGCCGCGCCTGCGTTCCCGCGGGGCGGGCGGGCGGCACCGCCGGGCCGGGCCGCGGTGGCGTACCGGCGCGGGTCAGCGGCGCCCGGAGGGCGGGACCTCGGGGTCACCGGGCACGGGCGGTTCGCCGGACGGGGCGGGCCCGCCGGGCCCGGCGGCCGCGGGGTCGACGGACGGCCGCGGTGTGCCGGACGCGTCCGGCGCGGAGGCGTCCCCGGGCGCGGGGGACGCGTCCGGCGCCGGGCGGGCGGTGTGGTCGGAGCGGGGAGGTGGGACGGCCGGTGGCCGGGTCCTCAGTTCAGGACCTGTCCCGAAGGGCGGTCTGCCGCCTTCTCCGCCGCCAGGGCGGCCGTCTCCGATTCACGGTGCCACCCGCTCTTGCCGCGGGCGCGCAGCCAGGCGGTGGTCTCGTCCGGTGGCATCGCCGCCGCCACCAGCCAGCCCTGCACGGCGTCGCACCCGAGGTCGCGCAGGCGCTCCCAGGTCTCGTCGTCCTCCACACCCTCGGCGACGACCAGCAGCCCGAGGGAGTGGGCGAGGTCGAGGGTGCAGCGGACGATCTCGGCGTCCTCGTTGTCGACCGCGAGCCGGGCGACGAAGGAACGGTCGATCTTCAGCTCGCTGACCGGCAGCCGCCGCAGATGGACCAGGGAGGAGTAGCCGGTGCCGAAGTCGTCGAGGGACATCTTGACGCCGTGGCCGGTCAGCCCGGCGAGGGTGTCGGCGGCCCGCTGCGGGTCCTCCAGCAGCACATGCTCGGTGATCTCCAGCTGGAGCGCGCCGGGCGGGACGCGGTGCCGGGCGAGGCGGGCGGCGACCGCGCCCGCGAAGCCCGGGGAGTGGACGTCGCGCGGCGAGACGTTGACCGCGACCGGCACCTCCAGACCCATCGCCCGCCACCGCGCCACCTGGGCGAGCGCGGTCTCCAGGACGTACTCCGTCAGCCGGGGCATCAGGCCGGAGGTCTCGGCGATGGCGATGAACTCGTCGGGAGGGACCCGCCCGCGGTCCGGGTGCACCCAGCGCACCAGCGCCTCCAGGCCCGCGACCTGACCGTCGAAGCCGACCTTCGGCTGGTAGTGCAGCTCGACGTCCCCGGCGTCGAGGGCGCGGCGCAGATCGCCGAGGAGGCCGAGGCGGTCGGGGGTGTTGCCGTCGCGCCGGGCCTCGTAGACCTCGACGCCGCTGCGGTCCCGCTTGGCCTGGTACATCGCGACATCGGCGCGGCGCAGCAGCCCCTCGGCGTCCAGTGCGTGGTCCGGGAAGACGGCGACCCCCGCACTCGCTTCGAGTACGAGGGTCAGACCGTCGAGGTCGAGGGGGGATCCCAGGGCGGCGACGAGGTTGCGGGCCACCCGCTGGGCACTGGTGAGGGAGTCCGCGGTGGGGAGCAGGACGGCGAATTCGTCCCCGCCGAGCCGGGCCGCCTCGGCGCCGCGCGGCAGGGCGTCGCGCAGCCGGTCGGCGATCTGCAACAGCAGGCGGTCACCGGCGAGGTGCCCGAGCGTGTCGTTGACCGAGCGGAAACGGTCGAGGTCGATCAGGACCAGGGCGCACCGGGCCTCGATCCGCTCGGCCTCGTCCAGCGCGGACCAGGTGCGCTCCAGCAGCCACTGGCGGTTGGGGAGCCCGGTGAGCGGATCGCGCAGCTGCTCCTCGGCGCGGGCGCGGGCGATCCAGAGGGTGGAGTCGAGGGCGATGAGCGGGACGGCGTAGAACGGCAGCAGCAGCGGGGCGTGGGCGGCGGTGACGGCGATCAGCGGGGCGATGCCGAACAGCGCCACACCGACGAGCATCTGACGGGTCAGTGCCGTACGGGTGACGGTGGGCAGGCCGCCGCCGCGCGGCAGCAGGGTGCACCACAACAGGCCGCGGGTGACGAGGAGATAGCAGGCGGCGGCCGCGACGACCTGCGGCAGCACGGAGAGGTCCCACACCTCGGGGTGCCAGGGACGGCGGACCGTGGCGGTGCTGCCGAGGGCCGTACTGCCGAGGGCGGCGGCCCCCACGCCCAGCAGGTCGACCGCGCCGTGCAGGACCGCCTGCCGCCAGCGGTGGCGCCGGGCCGCGCCGACGAGGACGACGACCGAGAGGCTGACCAGGACCGCGGGCATCCAGCCGTAGAGCAGGACGACGGCGAGGGCGAGGGCGGCGCCGGAGCCGGTGCCGCCCCACCAGCGGTCCCGGCCGAGGGCGACGAGATGGCCGACGATGATGCCGGTGAGCACCGCCAGCGACCAGCCGACGGTGCCGGAGGGGAACAGCGCCCGCCGCTCGCCGAGCGTCCAGAACACCCCGGTGAGGAGGGTGAGAGCCGCGAGAACGGTGAAGGCGGCGGGCAGCGCCGGCACGACAAGCCGGCGGAGCCGCGGCGCCGGAGCGGCGCTGTCGGTCGGTTTCATTCCGATCCCTCTCACAGCCGGCTGTGCCCGCGCCACGGCAGGCGCATCTCTCAACAGTAGGACGCGAAGGGCCCCTACGGGCAGCGATCGGCAGCGGTTGCCCGAATGCGACCCGGCCATCCTGATCACTCTGGTATGCGCCGAAGGGGTCGGCTGTCACTCCTCCTCGGGCGGCGTGACCGCCACCTCACGTGCCGCGTCGGGACCTTGCTCCAGCAGTACCGCGAAGCCGTCGTCGTCCAGAACGGGCACCTTCAGCTGCATCGCCTTGTCGTACTTGGAACCGGGGTTGTCACCCACGACGACGAATCCGGTCTTCTTGGAAACGGAACCGGTCACCTTCGCGCCGAGACTCTGCAGGGCCTCTTTCGCGCCATCTCTGGTGTGGGACGCCAGGGTGCCGGTGACGACGACGGTGATGCCTTCGAGGGGACGCGGGCCCTCGTCGTCCTGCTGCTCCTCCTCCATCCGGACACCGGCCGCGCGCCAGCTCTCGATGATCTGGCGGTGCCAGTCGACCTCGAACCACCGCTTGAGGGAGGCGGCGATGGTGGGCCCGACGCCCTCCACGGCGGCCAGCTCCGCCTCGTCGGCCTCGCGGATGCGGTCGATGGAGCGGAATTCACGGGCCAGCGCCTCGGCGGCCACCGGGCCGACATGACGGATGGACAGGCCGGTGAGGATCCGGGCCAGCGGGCGTTCCTTGGCCGCCTGGATGTTCTCCAGCATGGCCAGGGCGTTCTTCTTCGGCTCGCCCTTCTGGTTGGCGAAGAACGTCACGATCTTCTCTTCGCCGGTCTTCGGGTCCCGCTTGGGGAGGCCGGAATCCGGGTCCAGGACGTAGGACTTGATGGGCAGCAGCTGCTCGATGGAGAGGCCGAAAAGGTCCCCTTCGTCCTTGAGCGGCGGCTCGGCGGGCTCCAGCGGCTGGCTGAGCGCGGTGGCGGCGACATAGCCGAAGTTCTCGATGTCGAGGCACTTGCGCCCGGCGAGGTAGAAGAGCCGCTCGCGGATCTGGGCGGGGCAGGAGCGGGCGTTGGGGCACCGCAGGTCGATGTCGCCCTCCTTGGCCGGCTGCAGCGGCGTACCGCACTCGGGGCAGTCGGCGGGCATGACGAACTCCCGCTCACCGCCGTCGCGCAGATCGACGACCGGGCCGAGGATCTCCGGGATGACGTCGCCCGCCTTGCGGATGACGACGGTGTCGCCGATGAGAACGCCCTTGGCCTTGACGACGTCCTGGTTGTGGAGCGTGGCGAACTCGACCTCGGATCCGGCGACGGTCACCGGCTCGACGACGGCGTACGGCGTGACCCGGCCGGTGCGGCCGACGCCGACGCGGATGTCGACGAGCTTGGTGTTGACCTCCTCCGGCGGGTACTTCCAGGCGATGGCCCAGCGCGGGGCGCGGGAGGTGGAGCCCAGCCGCCCCTGGAGCGGGATCTCGTCGAGCTTGACGACCACACCGTCGATCTCGTGCTCGACGGCGGTGCGGCGGGTCTCGGCGTCGCCGTAGCGGGCGATGAACTCGCGGACGGCGGCGAGGGAGTCGACCACGCGGTTGTGCGCGGCGGTGGGCAGGCCCCACTCACGCAGCAGGTCGTAGGCGTGCGACTGGCAGTCGATGTCGAGGCCCTGCCGGGCGCCGATGCCGTGGACGACCATGTGCAGCGGCCGGGTGGCGGTGACCTTGGGGTCCTTCTGGCGGAGCGAACCGGCGGCGGCGTTGCGCGGATTGGCGAACGGGGGCTTGCCGTCGGCGACGAGGCGTGCGTTGAGCTCCAGGAACTTCTCCATGGGGAAGTACACCTCCCCGCGGACCTCGACCAGCTCCGGGATCCGCTCGCCGGTCAGGCGGTGCGGGATCTCGGCGATGGTGCGGACGTTGGGCGTGATGTCCTCGCCGGTGCGGCCGTCGCCGCGGGTGGCGGCGCGGGTGAGGCGGCCGTGCTCGTAGGTGAGGTTGACGGCAAGGCCGTCCACCTTCAGCTCGCACAGGAAGTGGTAGCCGGCGCTCTTCGGATCGCCGCCCAGCTCCCCGGCGAGCCGCTCGGCCCAGGCGGCCAACTCCTCGTCGTCGAAGGCGTTGTCGAGGGAGAGCATCCGCTCGCGGTGCTCGACCTCGGTGAATTCCGTGGCGTACGCACCGGCGACCTTCTGGGTCGGGGAATCCGGGGTGCGCAGCTCGGGGTACTGCTCCTCCAGCGCCTCCAGGGAGCGCAGCAGCCGGTCGAACTCCGCGTCGCTGACGACCGGTGCGTCCTTCACGTAGTACCGGAAGCGGTGCTCCTCGATCTGCTCAGCGAGCTGCGCGTGCTCCTCCCGCGCCGCCGAGGGCACCTCTGATGCCGCTGCGTGCTGTTCGCCAGCCACCGTGTTGTCCTCCCGTGATCCGTGAGTGGTCGTCACTCAGGGTTGTCTGCGAGCGAGGTCGCGGCCCGGACGACGTGGGCGAGCACGGAGCGGGCGTATGCGGGCGAAGCGCCCGCGAGCCCGCACGACGGGGTGACGACCACGGACTCGGCGAGAGTCCCCGGCGTCAGCCCCAGCCTGCGCCACAGCGTCCTGACCCCCATGACGCTACCGGCAGGGTCTGACAATCGGCCGTCCATGCCGGGCACCACCCCGGCGAAGAGCGTGGTGCCGCCCTCCACGGCCTCGCCGATCGCCTCCTCCTCACGCTCGGTGAGCAGGGAGAAATCGAACGAGACGCCCGCGGCACCGGCCCGGCGCAGCAGCGCGAACGGGACGGCGGGCGCACACGAATGGACGACGACGGGGACGCCGTCCGCCGCCTCGACGAGGCTCCGCAGCGCGCCCTCGACGTCGGCGCGGTCGACGGCCGGGTGGGTGCGGTAGCCGCTGGCGGACTTGATGCGGCCCTGGAGCACGGCGGTGAGCGAGGGCTCGTCGAGCTGGAGGACCGGCTGCGCGCCGGGCACCCGGCGCCGCAGGTCGGCGAGGTGGGCACGGACGCCCTCGGCCAGGGAGGCGGTCAGGTCGCGGCAGGCGCCGGGGTCGCTGACCGCCGCCTCGCCGCCGCGCAGTTCCAAGGAGGCGGCGAGGGTCCACGGTCCGACGGCGGAGACCTTCAGCGGGCCCTCGTACCCCTGGGTGAACTCCTCCAGGGCGTCGAGGTCCTCGCCGAGCCAGGCGCGGGCGCGGCGGGTGTCACGCCCGGGACGGTCGCTGACCCGCCAGCCGCTGGGCTCCACATGGGCATAGAGCTCGACGAGGAGGCCGCAGGTCCGGCCGATCATGTCGGCGCCCGGGCCGCGGGCGGGCAGCTCCGGCAGGTGCGGGAAGGTCTCCAGCGAACCGGTGACGGTCTTGACCGCCTCGCGCGCGTCGCCGCCGGGCATCGAGCCCACGGCGGTCGCCGTCCCCGCGCCCCAGGGGCGCGCGCCGCCCCGCCCGTCCGTGCCGCTGTGCTCACTCGTGCTGTTCTCGCTCACCCCGGAAGCGTATGACGCGGCGCGCCTCCCGGTGGCGGGCGGCCCGCCCGGGGCGCACGGGAGCGCCCCGGGCGCGGGGATCAGCGCCCCGGGCGGACCGAGAGGTCGTTGATCTCGGCGTCCCGCGGCAGGTCGATGGCGGTGAGGATGGCCGTCGCGACCGACTCGGGGTCGATCCAGCGCGCCGGGTCGTACTCCTTGCCCTCCTGCTGGTGCGTGCTGGCCTGCATCGGCGTGGCGGTGCGCCCCGGGTAGACGGAGGTGACCCGTACGCCGTTGCCGTGCTCCTCGCCGCGCAGCGCGTCGGCGAGCGCCTTCAGACCGTGCTTGCTGGCCGCGTACGCGCCCCACTCCGGGTTGGCGCGCAGCCCGGCGCCGGAGTTGACGAAGACCACATGGCCCTGGGCGACGCGGACCAGCGGCAGCAGCAGCCGGGTCAGCTCGGCGGGCGAGACGAGGTTGGCGGCGAGTGTGCGCTGCCACGCCTTGGCGCCGAGGTCACCGATCGCGCCCAGTTCGACGACGCCGGCGATGTGCATCAGCGAGTCGAGGCGTTCGGGCAGCGGCTGCTTGCCCAGCGCCCAGTCCAGCTTCTCCGGGGTGGCGAGGTCGCCGACGAGCGTCCGGGCGCCCGGGTACTGCGCGGCCAGTTCCTTGGCGCGCCCGGCGTCCCGGGCCAGCAGCCACAGGTCCTCCCCGCGCTCCGCCAGCCGCCGTGCGACCGCCGCTCCGATGCCCGACCCTGCGCCCGTGATCAAGTGCGTACCCATACCCCGATCCTAACGAGCCACCGAGGGCACTCGCCCCATACCCCCGCAAGAGCCGCATCTCGCCGGACTGCCGGTGACCTGGGCGTATGGCGGGGCGGGCCGGGTCAGGCGGTGATGCCCGCCTGCTCCTCCAGATAGGCCAGGGCGCCCACGCCGTCCTCGGCGAAGAAGACCAGTTCGGTCAGGGGCAGCGGCAGGAAGCCCTCGGTCTCCATGCGCTGGAACTGCTCCTTGAGGCCGTCGTAGAAGCCCGCGGTGTTCAGCAGGACGACCGGCTTGGTGTGCATCCCGTGCTTGCGCAGCTCCAGGATCTCGGTGGCCTCGTCGAGCGTGCCGGTGCCGCCGACCATGATCACGATCGCGTCGGCCCGCTCCAGCAGCTGCGCCTTGCGTTCGGCGAGGTCCCGGGTGACGATCATCTCGTCGGCGCCGGCGCGCGCCTTGTGTGCCAGGAACTCCACGGAGACGCCGATCAGCCGTCCGCCGGTCTCCTCCACGCCGTCCGCCATGACCTTCATCAGGCCAGTGTCGGAGCCACCCCACACGAGGGAGTGGCCGCCCTTGCCGATCAGCTGGGCGAACTGGCGGGCGGGGGTGGTGTAGCGGTCGTCGAGGTCGGCGGCGGAGCAGAAGACGCAGATGTTCATACGCGCCAGCTTACGAGCCGGGGCGCGGCGTTCCCGGATGGCCGCGGTGCGGGCGCCGGGTGCGGACCGGCACCGCCGGCCCCGCACGTCGTTGGGCGGGGCCGCCGGGCGCGTCAGATCAGGCCCTGGGCGAGCATCGCGTCCGCGACCCGCTCGAAGCCCGCGATGTTCGCGCCCGCGACATAGTCGCCCGGCAGGCCGAAGCGCTCGGCCGTCTCGTAGCAGGTGTCGTGGATGTTCCGCATGATCGCGGCGAGTTCCCCCTCGGCCCGCTCGAAGCTCCACGCCTCGCGCGCGGAGTTCTGCCGCATCTCCAGCGCGCTGGTGGCGACGCCCCCCGCGTTGGCCGCCTTGCCGGGACCGAACGCGACGCCCGCCTCCTTCAGCAGCGTCACCGCCTCCGGGGTGGCCGGCATGTTCGCGCCCTCCGAGACGGCCTTGACGCCGTTGCGGATCAGCGTCCGGGCGGCGTCCGCGTCCAGCTCGTTCTGGGTCGCCGACGGGAGCGCCACGTCACAGGGGACGTCCCAGACGCTGCCGCCCGCGACGTACCGGGCCGAACTGCCGCGCCGCTCGGCGTACTCGGAGATCCGGCCGCGCTCGACCTCCTTGATCTCCTGGAGCAGCGCCAGGTCGATGCCCTTCTCGTCGACGACGTAGCCGCCGGAGTCCGAGCAGGTCAGGACGTGTGCTCCGAGCGCCTGGGCCTTCTCGATCGTGTAGATCGCGACATTGCCGGAGCCGGAGACGGTGACCTGCCGGCCGTCGAACTCCTCGCCGCGCCGCTTGAGCATCTCCTCGGTGAAGAGGACGTTGCCGTACCCGGTGGCCTCCGTACGCGCCTTGGAGCCGCCCCAGTCGAGGCCCTTGCCGGTGAGCACCCCGGCCTCCCAGCGGTTGGTGATCCGCCGGTACTGGCCGAAGAGGTAGCCGATCTCGCGGCCGCCGACGCCGATGTCGCCGGCCGGTACGTCGGTGTACTCGCCCAGATGCCGGTACAGCTCCGTCATGAACGACTGACAGAACCGCATGACCTCGGCGTCGGACCGGCCGTGCGTATCGAAGTCGCTGCCGCCCTTACCGCCCCCGATATTGAGGCCGGTGAGGGAATTCTTGAAGATCTGCTCGAAACCGAGGAACTTCACGATCCCGAGATTGACCGAGGAATGAAACCGCAGTCCGCCCTTGTACGGACCGAGTGCGCTGTTGAATTCCACCCGGAAGCCCCGGTTGACGCGGATCGCCCCGGAATCGTCCTGCCACGGCACCCGGAAGATGATCTGCCGCTCGGGCTCACAGATCCGCTCCACGATCCTGGCCTCGGCGAACTCCGGCCGCGCCGCGAGCACCGGGGCCAGTGTCTCCAGCACCTCCAGCGCCGCCTGGTGGAATTCCGGCTCCCCGGGATTCCGCCGGACCAGCTCCGCGTGCAGGGCCTCGTGCCACCCCGGGTGAACCCCGGAACGGCCCTCGGACTGAACAATCGACATGCTTTCGGATCCCTTCTGACCGACGAAAAGCCGCCCGCGCCCCGATTCCATCCGAAATCGAAAGGGGCGGCGGCTTACTGAACGTCCTGTCGCGGTACCGAGAGTATGGCCGGGTCTCGCCTCATCGACAGTGGGGCCCGCGAAGATTCGCGTCACAACGCCCCACGGAGCCTGCTTTCGGCCATCCGAGAGCACGATCGGCACGGAGTCGGACGGATGCCCCGTCGGTTCGGGGCTACCCATTACGCGCCGAACGCGCCTGTTCAATCCCGGGCACCCGACCCGGCTCCCGAGTGGCCGCTCCGCCTCCGGGGGCGGTGCCGGCCCACCCCCTCACCGGACACCCGGCACTGCGCCGCTCCGGCCGGCCACGAGCTGGGCGAGCATGGCCCACGAGCCGGAAGTCAGCTCATGGCCGGTGCCCCCTGAGGAAGGGAAGCGGCTTCCTTACACGCCTGCCCTTCGCCGCCGGCGACGTACCGCAGCGCATCTGCCGCAGCCTCACCGAAGTGCAATCTCTTACCAGGCGGAACAGCCTCGGCCGCGTCGCCGTAGTAATTAACCCAGACCCCTATCACATTTTTCCCGCTCAAGGAGCTGGTGCAGTCCATGTAGAGCTTGGAGAAATCACTCCCCATATATCCGACTGAATTACCGAGCTTTACAGGCACTCGCTGATGACCGGCAGACCAGTCCGTATCATTTTCAGCCCTCTTGACCGCCGAAGGAGAAGGGAGATAGTAATAAAGTCTGAGTTCCACCTCTCGCCCGCCTGCCGAAAAATAACACGTTTCAGCGTTCCCTGATTTGCCGAAAGATTTCCGACTGTCCGAGAAATCCGCCCCTTCCGCCGGAAAGAGAGGCGCGACGTCGGAGCCCTTCAGCGCTCCACCACACACCGCATCAGGAAATGCTATGTCATCCTTCTGCTCATCGGTTTCCCTCATGAGCCACCAACACAACGCCGCTGCCAGCAGCGCCAAAGGCGCCGCCATCAGGAAGGCCCTCTTCCCTGTCCACTTCATCCACATCACGCTCCTCAGTCGCGGCCGATGCCGTGTTCACGGTTCCGTCCGTCACCGTAGGCCAGGTTCGCCTGGTTGTAAGCAGAAAGCGCCAGCCGCTCGCTCTCCCCCTTGGAAAGCCCGGCCTGCCGGGCCGCGTTGAGGGCAGCTCGGCGAGCCGCCTGAGCAGAGTTCTCTCGATTCTCCTCGACGTAGGAGTCAGCAGTCTCCTTGGCTGCATTCTTTGAGTCATGCGTAAAGTTGTCGACGGCCGCCCCGCGACAGTCCTCGATGGCCCACTGAAGCGCATCACCACCTACCGGGATCTTCGAGGTCGCCATACCGATGATCCGACCTGCCCACTTGTCGCCGGTCTTCAACCCGTCATTGAATGCCTTGTCATCTGCAATCTTCTCGTCATACGTGGCAGTAGCGCGCGACTCGGCGAGAATTCCATCCACGACGGCTCCTGGCTGCACAACATCACCCGTGCGCTTTACCACTTCTCCTCCGCCTTCAGCAATAACATGCTTAATGGCTTCCGAAGTAGCTGCCTGCTGTGCCTGAGAAATCGCACCGTAAGCGTGAGGGTCCTTACCGACGGCGCCGATGAAGTCGGTGAGCTTGCCGTTGTTCAGCTCGGAAAGGTGTGCATCCGCTCCGGTCGAGGGGAAAACTCCTCCGCTTCCCGATTCGCCGCCCATCGCGCGCTGGACATCCAGCATGTAATCAGCGGTCATATTCCCGAGACTGTCAGCCATAGGCGCCAGGCTCGCATGCTTTTTGGCGTCGATGAGTTCGGGATGACTCCCAAACTTCTCAACCACCTTGTGCATGAGACCTGCCTGCTCCTCCGTGTGCTTGACGTGCCCGGCGCCCTCGTCGTCGTATGCACGTCCGGAGACCGCGGCCTCCAGAGCATGCCCCAGCGCATCAGGCCCCTTAGCCATCTCTTTTTCCAGCGCCTTGTCATGCTTGTCCCAGTCACCGAAGGCAGTGTCCGGGGTTTCCGGAGTGGACTCAGGGACCCACTCATAGCCCTTATCGGTGAAGTAGTCCAGATAGCTGTGTATCGGCTTTCCGTTGGACCCCTTACCGAGTTCAGGCTTACCGTGAATCTCCTGACCATTTTCGCTGTATGCGTGCATCGGCCCGTTGAAGAAACCTGCGGATGCTTCGGGGCTGTGCCCCAACGCTTCCAGGACTCCAGTGTTCGGGATGACCCCAGGATGCTTTTCCTGCAACTGAGTGACATGTTCGGCAACTGGTACCAGAAAATGGGGATCATACTCCCCGTTCTTCAGGATTTCACCGAGCGCCTGATAGCCATAATTGGAAACCTCCTCACCGTCCACCTGTCCCCCGATACGCTCCGACCCCGCTTTACGGAGCTGAGAATTCCATTCATCGCTCAGATGCGGCTTGTTGCCGGGATCTGTCGCAGTGGCCAGCGATACACCCATTTCCTTCTTGAGATTCTTGTAGATACTCCGCCGATGTTCATCGGACTCAGGCATTTCGCGCGAGAGCTTGGTGACGGTTTCCAGCGTGGCCTTCGGCCCGAGCTTCTTGTAGAAGTCTGTGGCGAACTCCGGATCGTTCCGATTACGGTGCATTATGTGCTGCAGTTCATCCATCTGCCGATCCGTCATCTTCCCACCATGACGCATGAGGTCTACTGCATGTTGCGCATCGGCGGACTCCAGACTTGTTGTCACCTCCTTCCCGTTGAACCCAAGCGCATTCTTGCCGCCTACGTCCTTCCGCAGTGCCCAGCAAGCAGATTGATCAGCCTCCCACGCACGCGTCAAGACTTTCTTGATGCTCTCTTCGAGCTCAGAAATCTGCCGGTCCTGCTCAATCGCCTTTTTTCCTTCGGGCGATGCTTGCGGGTCTATGGGGGAAGTCCCCTCTGATCGTGCCGGGTGGCGGGCCGACACCACCCCTGAATCACTCACATGAAGCCCTTGAGACGGCGCAGTGACATCAGCTAGGCGGTGCAGTTCTTCCTTGGCATCCTTCAGCTCGGAGTACACATCAGCCAGGATTCCGTGAATCCCCTTGGCTTCGACTGCTGCATCGCCATACCCCTTCTTGCAGGACCCCAACCTCGCGCGCGCCGATTGAACTGTAATCACTGGGCCAACCCAGCCGGAAGAGTTGAATGGCCGCTCCACGGTATCGCCGTACATTTCAAGCAGCCCGGAGAAATCTCCAGGTACACCAGCCCATGCCTCTACCGCGGCTTTGAGGATTGAGAGATTAATGTGGTAGAGGCTGCGGTACGCCAGCAAGAGAACCCCCCATAGATTTAACTAACCCAACATGTCCTGATCGCCGATCGGTGAGACATCTCATCCGAAAGGCGAGTCCATCCCCTGATCAACGTGACCCATGAGGGAGGAGTTCTTGGACTCAACCGAGGAGTACGCGTTGCCCGTATCGACGCACTGCGCCCCCAGTAGCACGCATTCCGCCTGCAGTGAACCGACCTGCCGACTCCAGGTTTCGGAAAGTTCGCTCAGCGCTTTCCCCAGCCCTCCGTCCCAATCAGCGCTCGAGAACCCCTTGGCCGCAGTACGTGTCTCGTCGAGCGGGCGGTTGCCCGCCTTCTTCGTTTCCCCCGCAAGATCGAGGGACCCTTGCCCCGCCTTACGCAACATCGATGGATCATCGATCTCCGTGTCCGTGAATGACAAAACCCTCTCCCCCATACGAAGCGTCGCTGCTGACTACTCTCTGTGGCAGACCTTACAAAGATCAGTTCAAGTTCTGGCATATTTCGGCCAGCATCAAGCGGCTCCGGTATCGACTGCTACGAGCGGTCTGTCCGTTGTCTCGCAAGGTCTCGCAGCCCGCGGCCGGCCTGCGGTAGCCCGCTGAACTCACGTGCATAAGACGCCGTCCCAGAACAGACAAGCAATCGGAATGTGTAGGCATGGCGTACGCCCTCACTCCAACTGAGGGCCGCCGTCATCTCACAAACGTGGCCTGTCCGAAGTCAGTACGCGCGCGGTTCATGCGATGCCTGATGCTTCGCTCGGCTTCCGGTGACCGGCCCCGGCAGGGCGGCAGGGCGGCAGGGCGGCAGGGCGGCAGGGCGGCAGGGCGGCAGGGCGGCAGGGCGGGGAAGTATCACCAGGAAGGCCAGGGCGGCTACCCGCGAAGCCGCAAGGGCAGCCCCCGAGGGAGGAGGAGGGCGCCCCCGCCGGGGGGCCTCCCTACCTGGGCCCCTACGCCTCCGCCCCCGCCCGGCGGCGGGTCGTGGCGATGGTGGCGGAGCCGACGACGCGGGTGCCGTCGTAGAGGACGATGGCCTGGCCGGGGGCGACACCGCGGACCGGCTCGGTGAAGGTGACGTGCAGCTCCTCGGCGTCGGTCAGCTCGGCGCGGACCTCCGTCTCGCCGCCGTGGGCGCGCAGCTGTGCGGTGTACGTGGCCGGGCCGCCGGCCGGCGGGCGGCCGCACCAGCGGGGGCGTATCGCGGTGAGCGCGGTGACGTCGAGGGAGGCGGCGGGGCCGACGGTGACGGTGTTGTCGACCGGGGAGATGTCGAGGACGTAGCGCGGCTTGCCGTCGGCGGCGGGGGTGCCGATGCGCAGGCCCTTGCGCTGGCCGATGGTGAAACCGTAGGCGCCGTCGTGGCTGCCGAGGCGGGTGCCGGACTCGTCGACGATGGCGCCCTCGGCGGTGCCCAGCCGCTTGGCGAGGAAGCCCTGGGTGTCGCCGTCGGCGATGAAGCAGATGTCGTGGCTGTCCGGCTTCTTGGCGACGAACAGGCCGCGCCGGGCGGCCTCCTCGCGGATCTCCGCCTTGGTGGTGCGGGTGTCGCCCAGCGGGAACATCGCGTGCGCCAGCTGCCGGTCGTCGAGCACGCCGAGGACGTACGACTGGTCCTTGGCCATGTCGGAGGCGCGGTGCAGCTCGCGGCTGCCGTCCTCGCGCAGCACGACGGTGGCGTAGTGGCCGGTGCAGACGGCGTCGAAGCCGAGGGCGAGGGCCTTGTCGAGCAGCGCGGCGAACTTGATCTTCTCGTTGCAGCGCAGGCAGGGGTTGGGGGTGCGGCCCGCCTCGTACTCGGCGACGAAGTCCTCGACGACGTCCTCGCGGAAGCGCTCGGCGAGATCCCAGACGTAGAAGGGGATGCCGATGACGTCGGCGGCGCGGCGGGCGTCGTGGGAGTCCTCGATGGTGCAGCAGCCGCGGGCGCCGGTCCGGAACGACTTGGGATTCTCGGACAGCGCGAGGTGCACGCCGGTCACATCGTGGCCGGCCTCGGCGGCGCGGGCGGCGGCGACGGCGGAGTCGACACCGCCGGACATGGCGGCGAGTACGCGCAGGCGGGGTGCGTCAGTCATAACTTCTCCAGAGTAGACGGAACCACCGACAGTCCCGTACGCGTTGTCCAGCGCATGGGGAAGACGGAGCGGACCGGGTCCGCCATCAGCAGGCGGCGTGCGCTGTGGATCGGCGGCGCCGCGGTGGTGGCCGTCGGTTCCGGGGCCGTCGCCTCCCGCGGCGGGCTGGCGGGCACCGTGAAGCCGCGGACACCCGGCGCCGTCGATCAGCACGGTGCGGAGTGGGTGGCGGCGTCCCCGGCGAACTGGCGGCAGGCCGACCGCCCGGACGACTACCCCATAGACCGGGTGGTGATCCACGTCGTCCAGGGCAGCTTCACGACGGCCCTGAAGGTCTTCCAGGACCCGTCCCACGCGGCCGCCTCGCACTACGTGGTGGGCAAGGACGGTCACATAGCCCAGGTCGTGCGGGAGCTGGACGTCGCGTTCCACGCGGGCAACCGCGCGTACAACGAGCGCAGCGTCGGCATCGAGCACGAGGGGTTCGTGGACCGCCCGGAGTCCTTCACGACGGCGATGTACGCCGCCTCGGCGCGGCTGACCGCCGGGATATGCCGCCGCTACGGATTCCCCGCCGACCGCGCGCACATAGTGGGCCACTCCGAGGTGCCGGGCGCCGACCACACCGATCCGGGGCCGCACTGGGGCTGGGACGGCTATCTGCGGCTGGTCCGCGGGGAGCTGCGGAAGAAGACCCCTCCCAAGGGCGCCGCGTAGCGGGGCGTCCCGGGCGCGCGGCCCGGGACGGCTCCGGTTCAGCTCAGGCCGGCCTGCCGGGCGCGTTCGACCACCGGGCCGATGGCCTCGGCGAGCGCCGCGACGTCCTCGGCGGTGGAGGTGTGGCCCAGGGAGAAGCGGAGCGTGCCGCGGGCCAGCTCGGGCGAGGTGCCGGTGGCGAGCACGACGTGGCTGGGCTGGGCGACCCCGGCGGTGCAGGCCGAGCCGGTGGAGCAGGCGATGCCCCGGGCGTCGAGGAGGAGCAGCAGGGAGTCGCCCTCGCAACCGGGGAAGGAGAAGTGCGCGTTGGCGGGGAGCCGGCCGGCCGGGTCCGGGTCGCCGCCGAGGACGGCGTCGGGCACGGCGGCCCGTACCGCCTTGACCAGGTCGTCGCGGAGGGAGCCGATCTCGCGGGCGAACTGCTCGCGGTGGTCCACCGCGTGGCGGGCGGCGGCGGCGAACGCCACGATCGCGGGGGTGTCGAGGGTGCCGGAGCGGACCTGGCGCTCCTGGCCGCCGCCGTGCAGCACGGGCACCGGCGCCCACTCCCGGCCCAGCACCAGCGCGCCGATGCCGTACGGGCCGCCGAGCTTGTGGCCGGAGACGGTCATGGCGGCGAGCCCGGACGCGGCGAAGTCGACCTCGGTCTGGCCGACCGCCTGCACCGCGTCGGAGTGCAGCGGAATGCCGAACTCCCGGGCCACGGCGGCGAGTTCACGGACCGGCTGGAGGGTGCCGATCTCGTTGTTGGCCCACATGACGGTGGCCAGCGCGACATCGGCGGGGTTGCGGACGACGGCCTCGCGCAGCGCGTCGGGGTGCACCCGCCCGTAGGAGTCGACCGGCAGCCACTCGACGCGGGCGCCCTCGTGGGTGGCGAGCCACTCCACGGCGTCCAGCACGGCGTGGTGCTCGACGGGGCTGGCCAGCACGCGGGTGCGGGCCGGGTCGGCGGCCCGGCGGGACCAGTAGAGGCCCTTGACCGCGAGGTTGTCGGCCTCCGTGCCGCCGGCCGTGAAGACGATCTCGCTGGGGCGGGCGCCGAGGGCGGCGGCGAGCGATTCGCGGGCCTCCTCGACGGTGCGCCGGGCCCGCCGCCCGGCGGCGTGCAGCGAGGACGCGTTACCGGTGACGGTCAGCTGAGCGGTCATCGCCTGCACCGCTTCGGGGAGCATCGGCGTGGTGGCCGCGTGGTCGAGGTAAACCATGGTGCCCCGATTCTACGGGCGGCCGTCCGGGCCCTCGGGGGCGCATGTCCGGCGCGCGGGGGCGCCGCCGCGGCGGGGCGCCCGAAGAGCCGCCGTCGGACCTCTCGACGCCCCCGTAAGGAGTCACTAGCCTGACACTCATGACATCGACGACGCACGAGGCGCCCTGGCGCCTGGACCGGACGTTCGCCGCCTCGGCCGACGAGGTGCGCTGGGCCGCGCTCGGCCCGGAGGACAGCGCAGAGCCGCCGGTCGTCCTGTTGCACGGGACGCCGTTCTCCTCGTACGTCTGGCGCTCGGTGGCCCGGGCGCTGGCGGGGCGGCGGCGGGTCTTCGTCTGGGACATGCCGGGGTACGGCGCCTCGGAGATGCGCGCCGGGCAGGACGTCTCGCTGGCCGCGCAGGCAGTGGTCCTCACCGAGCTGCTGGACCACTGGGCGCTGACCGAACCGGCCGTGGTGGCCCACGACTTCGGGGGCTGCGTGGCGCTGCGGGCGCATCTGCTGCACGGTGCGCGGTATTCCCGGCTGGCACTGGTGGACCCGGTGGCGGTGGCGCCCTGGGGTTCCCCGGCATACCGGCTGCTCGGGCGGCACGCGGAGGTCTTCACACAGCTGCCGCCCGCGCTGCACCGGGCGCTGGTGCGCGAGTACATCGCCTCGGCGAGCGCCACCGGGCTGCGCCCCGAGGTCCTGGAGCGCCTGGTGGAGCCGTGGTGCACGGCCGAGGGGCGGGCCGCGTTCCACCGGCAGATCGCGGCGAACGACCAGCGGATGACGGACGCGGTCGAGGGCCGGTACGGCGAGATCACGCTGCCGACGCTGGTGTGCTGGGGTGCGCGCGACATCTGGATCCCGCCGGAGCGCGGCCGTGACCTCGCGGCCCGCATCCCCGGCGCCCGGCTCCGGCTGATCGAGGGCGCGGGCCATCTCGTCCAGGAGGACGCCCCGGCCGAGCTGACCGCGGAGCTGATGGATTTCCTCGCCGCGGGGGCGGGCACCGGGGCGTGAGCGGCCCGCCCCGGTGCGGACGGTCAGCCGCCGAGCGGTGCGCGGGCGAGCTGGCGGGACTGGGCGACGAGGCGGTCGGCGGAGTCCCAGACCTCGGCGTCCTCCTCCAGGAAGCCGCCGGCGAGGTTACGGGTGGCGATGGCGACACGCAGCGGGCCCGGCGCCGGGCGGCAGCGGATGTGGCAGGTCAGCTCGACGGTCGGTACCCAGCCGGCCAGGCCCAGGTCGAAGGCGGTGGGCGGCATGGCGTCGACGGTCAGCAGCAGGGAGAGCGGGTCCGGGTCGCGGCCGTCGGCGAGGCCGAACCAGCCGCGCATCTCGCCCTTGCCGGAGGGCGCGCCGACGGCCCAGCCCGCGGTGGCCGGGTCGAGGCGGATGTCGAGACGGTCGGCGATGGCGGTGCTGCCCGGTATCGCCGAGCCGCCGTCGGGGGCACTGTCGGTGCCCAGGCAGTGGGCGTACGGGGGCAGCGCCGGGGGCTTGGCGCTGGTGCGGACGTCGTCGGGGAGCGCGCCGAGGTCGCCGTAGGAGGCGAGCACCCGCATCCGCTCGACCTCGGTGCCGTCCGGTGCGGTCTGGACGAGGGTGGCGGTGCCGGTCGACATGGTGCGGCCGGTGCGGACCACCTCGGTGCGGATGGTGGCCGGGCCGGGGGCGGATGCCGTCAGGTAGTGCGCGGTGACCGAGAACGGGTCGGGGTGCGGCAGCGCGTCACCGAGGGCGCGGCCCATGAGGGCGAGGAGGTAGCCGCCGTTGACGGCCTGGATGATCGTCCAGCCGGCGGAGAGTTCCGCGTCGTAGTGCCCCGGGGCGCGGCGCACCACGGCCGTGTCCCGGTCGAACTCGCTGTTACCAAGGGTCACCTGTGCCATGGCTGGAACGCTACACCGAAAAGTTACCGACCGGTAGTGTCAGTTCGGGGCGCCCGGCGGACCGCCGGACCGCTGCGGCCTGGGATGATTCCGGGATGCTCCACGTGCTCTACCTGTTCGGCGTCGCCGCGTTCGCCGCGAGCGGCGTGCTCGCCGCGTACCGCGCCAACATGGACCCCTTCGGCGGTCTGGTGCTCGCCTTCGCCGCCTCGATCTCCGGCGGCACGCTGCGCGATCTGATCCTCAACCGGCACCCGCTGTACTGGACGCACGACTGGGTCCTGCTGACGGTGATCATCTGCGTCGGCGTGGCCACCATGGCCTATCTCCGTTTCTGGACGCTGCCGCGGAAATCCTTGCTGGTCGTCGACGCGGTCGGACTCGCCGTCGTCACCGTGATCGGGGCGCGCGCCGCCATCGACGCGGGCGCCACCCCGCTCGCGGTGCTCATCCTGGCGGTGCTGACGGGCGTCGCCGGTGAGGTCATCCGCGATGTGCTGTGCGGGGAGTTCCCGCCGCTGCTGCTGCGCGAGGACGTCTACGCCATCGCCGCGCTGGCCGGCGCCGTCCTGCTGCTGGTCCTGCACCACCTCGGCATCGGCGGCACCGCGGCCACCGCCGCCTCCGCCGGGCTGGTCTTCGCACTGCGGATGGGCGCGGTCTACTTCGGGCTGCACCTGCCCCGGCCGCACCGGTCGCCGAGCCGGGAGGGCACGGACGGCTGACACGGCCGGGGAGACACCCCCTACGACTTCGGCAGCGGCGGGCGGGAGCCGGTGTTCAGCCAGGCGTCGAAGAGGTCGCCCAGCCGCTGGCCGGATATCTTCTCGGCCAGCGCGATGAACTGCGAGGTCTCGGCGTTGCCGTAGCGGTGGGCC
Source organism: Streptomyces sp. NPDC029159 (assembly GCF_055564055.1). Lineage (NCBI taxonomy): Bacteria > Bacillati > Actinomycetota > Actinomycetes > Kitasatosporales > Streptomycetaceae > Streptomyces > Streptomyces sp. NPDC029159. The sequence continues at coordinate 513,066 of NZ_JBVHWT010000003.1, read as the reverse complement.
GTGGTCCAGGCGGGCAGCAGCTTGAAGAACGCGGTGTCACCGATGCGTTCGCGCAGCGCCTGGAGGGTCATCGCGCCCCGGTCGTAGACCGCGTCGGAGAACATCGTGTCCCGCTGCGGATCGGCGACCTTGATCTTCCAGAACGGGTCGTCGGCGGGCTTCGACGCGTACGCCTCGCGGAACGCGTCGTGGGCGCTCTTGGTGCCCTTGTGCTCGGCCCACAGCCACTGCGCATAGCTCGCGAAGCCCTCGTTGAGCCAGATGTGCTGCCAGTCCTTGACGGAGACGGAGTCGCCGAACCACTGGTGGGCCAGCTCGTGGACGATGGTGGACTCGTTGCGGACCGCCGAGTAGGCGGGCTTGGACTGCACCTCCAGGGAGAAGCCCGCCTGCGGCATGTCGTCGACGATGGCGCCGGTCTCCTCGAAGGGGTACGGCCCGAACACCTTCGACCAGTAGTCCGTGGCCTGTGCGGTGACGCCGTAGACGTCGACCTTCCCGGTGGGCAGCGTCGGGTCGGTGGCGACGTAGATCGGGGTGCCGCCGGGGGTGGTGCCGGTGCGGACGTCGAACTTCCCGATGGTGGCGGTGGCCAGGTACGTCGCCATCGGGCGGCTCTCGCGCCAGTGGGCGTACGAGCGACCGCCGCGCTCGCCGGAGTCGATCAGCCGCCCGTTGGAGACGCCGGTCAGCCCCTTGGGCGCGTCGATGCGGATGTCGTACGTCGCCTTGTCGCCGGGGTGGTCGCTGGAGGGGAACCATGTGGAGGCGGCGTTCGGCTCGCACGCCACGAAGACGCCGTCCTTCGTCTTCATCCAGCCGTACGGGGAGCCGAAGATGATCGGCCCACCGAGCGGCTGGGGCACCCCGCTGTAGGTGACGGTCACCTTGAACGTGCGGCCGTCGCGCAGCATCCGGGCGGGCCGGACGGTGATCTCGTCGCCGGATCTGCTGAAGCGCGCCGGCCGGCCGTCGACCCGGACGGCGGCGACGTCGAGCTTCTGGAGGTCGAGGTCGAAGGCGCTGAGGTTCTGGGTGGCACGGGCGGTCAGCGTGGTGCGGCCGTCGAGGCGGCCGGAGGAGGGGTGGTAGCTGACGCCCAGGTCGTAGTGGAGGGCGTCGTAGCCGCCGTTGCCGAGGTTCGGGAAGTAGGTGTCGCCGGCGCCGGGCGCGCCCGGGGTGCCGACGGGCGCCGCGGCGACACCGCCGGGGGCGGCCACACCGCAGACCGTGGCGACGACGGTGCAGGCGGCGGCCAGGGTGAGCAGCCGGGGGCGGCGGAGTGCGGATACGGAGAGTGCCATGGTGAGCCCATCTCTTCGAACACACGGATGCTGGGGTTCCAGCGGGCCGACTCTGCACGGCGCCGCCGGTCCTGGCGGGGGACTTTGCCAACTCGTCATGCGGGAGGGTCACTTGTCGGGCAGCGGGCGACGGGCGGACAGTGACGGCCCGCCGACCGCGCGGGCTCGGAGCTGCCCGCCCGCGCGACGGCGGTCGGCTCAGGAGGCGAGCGGCCGGCAGGACCGGCACGGCCGGTATCCGGCCCGGCGGGCGTCGTGGGCGGACCGGAAGGGGACTTGGTGCCGTGGGGTGATGCGCCGGGCGTGCGCGCAGAGCGGATGGCAGTAGATATGGGTGGTGTCGCTGCCGAGGAAGACGGTGTGCGTCCGCACCAGGGCACGGACCCGCTCCGGGCCGATCCCCTCGGCCTCCCGCAGCACCGCACCGACCACCCCGCCGTACGCCGCGTCCTGCGGCACCCCCGCGTCGTCGGTGACACGGTGACAGGGGATCAGCAGCTGTGCCGGGTTACGGGCCAGGGCCGCGGTGACCTGGGCGACGCCGTCCCGCGGTGCGTCAGGGGACGGCTCGTCGTGGCCCACACCGTCGTGACGCGGCGCGCCGCCCTGAAGCCCGCCCTCCCGGCTCCCGGGGGCCGGGGCCTCCGGGCCGTGCAGTCCGGCCTCCCGCAACACCCAGGATATGGGCCGCAGTTGTCCGTACGGGATCGAGCGGACCGCGCCCAGGACCGCGGACTCGGCATCCGTCAGCCCCGCCCCCGCCAGATCGATCCGCAGCTGCCGGGCGCGACCGGTCCGCACCGCGGGGCGGACCCCGGGGGCGGGAGCGGTGCCCGCGACCGCGGTGCGGCCGGTGACCGCCAGATGCCGCTCCTCGAAATCGCGTGCCGCGCCGACCGCCGCGGCCAGGGCGGCTCCCGTCACCACCGGGCCGCGCTGCGCGACGTACAGGCCCCCTGCGGGTGTCTCGACACGGACATAGGTGTCGTAGCGGTCCTCGGGGATGCCCACGTACCGCAGCACCTTCAGTTCGAAGGGGGTCGGGCCGGTGTCCGCCAGCTCCGCCAGCGCCCGTGCGAGCGCCGGCTCGGCGGGACTCCGCCCGTGCACTCCTCCACTCACGTCCTCGCCTCCCTCATCAGTTCCGCTTCCGGCTCCAGTAACTTCCGTAACGTCAGCAGTCCCCGTGACACCTGCGCCTTGACCGTGCCGACCGGGCAGCCCTGCACCTCGGCGACTTCTGCATAGCTCATGCCCAGTACGTGCCGCATCACGACCGCGGTGCGGGAGCGCTCGGGCAGCTTGCCGAGGGCGGCGCCCAGCAGCTCCCGCTCCGCGGTCCGCGAGGCCCACTCCTCCGGGCCGGGTCCGGTATCCGCCCAGCTGTCGGAGTACTCCTCCACGGGAGCCGCCGAGACCGGGCGCCGGACCTTGGACCGGATGTCGTTGCGCCACACGTTGGTGGCGATGCTCAGCAGCCAGGCCCGCGGATGCAGTTCCCGGCGGCGCTCCGGCGGATAGTCCAGCAGGGCTTTGTAGGCCCGCAGGAAGGTCTCCTGGCCCAGATCGTCCGCCTCGGTCGGCGACCCGGTCACGCGGTGGAGATAGGTGCGCACGGCCGAGCCGTGGACCCGCACCAGCTCCGAGAAGCCGCCGTCCAGATCCCGGGCCAGCTGCTCGGTCAGTCGCTCAGCCATCTCGTCCTTCACCCCATGGGCGCCGTTGGCCCGTCACCCGCTCCGTGGAATGCGGGGAGTGCGGTGGCATCCGCGCCGGTGTCCGGCACGGGTCAGTGCTCCTTCCAGAACTCGCGCAGCAGGGCGTGGACCGTCTCCGGCTCCTCGACATGACCGAACGAGCCGCTGCGCTCCAGTATTTCGAAGCGGGCGCGCGGCGCCCGGAGGGCGAACTCCCGCTGCAGGGCCGGGTAGAGCGCCCGGTCGTACCGTCCGGCCAGCACCATCAGGGGCGCCTCGATCTCCGCCAGCTGCGGCCGGAAGTCGGGGATGCGGAGGATTTCGCCGCCGACGGTGAAGTCGACGTCGGCGCCGCAGAAGAGGGGGTGGAGCGCGAGGTTGCGGGCGCCCGGTCGGGGGCGTCGGAGCGGCCGCGTCCGTGCAGGTCGACGTGGAGGACGCGGTGGTCGGAGGCGAGTGCGTCGAAGTGCGGGTGGAAGACGACATGGGATCCGGCCGGGCCGAGCCCGGCGAGCAGCAGGACGGGGTCGCCGCGCCCTTCGCTCTCCACCCAGAGGCGGTGGCCGTTGACTTCGTGGTACGCGCCGTCGGGGTGCCGGACGGCCGGTGCGTCGTGGGACATGGTTCGGCTTCCTTCCCTTGCGTGATCGGGGCGCCCGGCAGGCAGGCCGGCCGGGGCGCCGCGGGAGCGTCCGCCGTCCCGTCTCACAGAAGAAACACCGGCCGGACGCCGCGGGTTGCAGGGAATGCACAGAGATTTCGGGGCGCCGGCATCCGCTGCCGACGCCCCGAAGTACGTCCGTCTCCCGTGCCCCGGCCACCACCGGGGCACGGCCGTCACGCCGTCCCGGGCCCCGGGGCGTTCTCCGGGTGGTGGCAGGCCACCTTGTGTCCGTCCTTGAGCGAGACCAGCGGCGGTTCGGTCGTCGTGCAGGTCTCGGTCGCCTTCCAGCAGCGGGTACGGAACCGGCAGCCGGAGGGCGGGTTGATGGGGGACGGTACGTCGCCCTTGAGCAGGATGCGGTCGCGTTCGGTGCGCCGCTTCGGGTCGGGGACCGGCACCGCCGACATCAGCGCCTTGGTGTAGGGGTGCATCGGCGTGGCGTAGAGGGAGGTGCGGTCGGCCAGTTCGACGATCTTGCCGAGGTACATGACCACGATCCGGTCCGAGACGTGCCGGATGACGGACAGGTCGTGCGCGATGATCACATACGTCAGGCCCAGTTCGTCCTGGAGGTCGTCCATGAGGTTGACGACCTGCGCCTGGATGGAGACGTCCAGCGCGGAGACCGGCTCGTCCGCGACGACCAGCTTCGGCTTGAGGGCGAGGGCGCGGGCGATGCCGATGCGCTGGCGCTGGCCGCCGGAGAACTCGTGCGGGTAGCGGTTGTAGTGCTCCGGGCTCAGGCCCACCAGCTCCAGCAGCCGCTGCACCTCCTTCTTGACGCCGCCCTCGGGCTCGACGCCCTGGAGGCGGAAGGGGGTGGAGACGATGGCGCCGATGGTGTGCCGGGGGTTCAGCGACCCGTACGGGTCCTGGAAGATCATCTGGACGTCGCGGCGCATCGGGCGGAGCTTCCCCGGGGAGAGGTGGGTGATGTCCTTCCCCTCGAACTCGACGGTGCCGCCGGTGGGTTCGTCGAGCCGGGTGATGAGCCGTCCCATGGTCGACTTGCCGCAGCCGGACTCGCCGACCACGCCCAGCGTCTCGCCCGGGTAGACGTCGAAGTCGATGCCGTCGACCGCCTGGACTGCCCCGACCTGCCGCTTGAGCAGCCCCTTGGTGATCGGGAAGTGCCGGGTCAGCCCGCGCACCCGCAGCAGCGGGGTACGCACCTCGTCGGTCTCCGACCGGGGCGCGGGCACGGTCGCGCCGGACTTCGCGGGCTCGGCGGGCTTCTCGTCGACGGCCTCGGCAGGCCGCTCGGGCTCCGCCTCCTCGACGGGCTCGGCGGGGGCGGCGGAATCGGCGGGCCCAGCAGGCTCGGAGGCCTCCTCAGCCTTACCGGCCGCCGCAGGCTCCTGGACCTCAGCGACCTCCGCAGCCTCAGCAGGCCCAACGGGCCCAGCAGCCCCATCGACCTTCTCGGCCTCCGCCGGTTCCTCGGCCTTCCCGGCCTTCTTCTTCGTGTTCTCGCTCACAGCTTCGGCGCAATCTCTTCGGTCCAGATCCGCTTCCGCTCCGCCGGTGCCATGTGACACGCGGAGAAGTGGCCGGTCGTGGCCTCGGTGAGTTCGGGGCGGACCGTACGGGTGAGGTCGTCCTTGGGCACGTCCGCGTACGGGCAGCGCGGGTTGAAGGCGCACCCGGAGGGGACGTTGATCAGGCTGGGCGGCGAGCCCTTGACCGGGATGAGCCGGTCGGCGTGGTCCCGGTCGATGCGCGGCATGGAGCCCAGCAGGCCCCAGGTGTAGGGGTGCTGCGGCGCCTCGAAGATCTTGTCGGCGGGGCCGCGCTCGACGCACCGGCCGCCGTACATGACCAGCAGGTCGTCGGCGAGTTCGGCGACCACGCCCAGATCGTGGGTGATCACGATGACGGCGGAGCCGAACTCCTTCTGCAGATCGCGGATCAGGTCGAGGATCTGCGCCTGGACGGTGACGTCCAGCGCGGTGGTCGGCTCGTCCGCGATGAGCAGTTCGGGGTTGTTGACCAGCGCCATCGCGATCATCGCGCGCTGGCGCATGCCGCCGGAGAACTGGTGCGGATGGTCGTCCACCCGCTTGTCCGGCTGCGGGATGCCGACCCGGTCCAGCATCTCGATCGCCCGCCTGCGCGCCGTCTTCTTGTCGACGTCGTGGTGGACGCGGTACGCCTCCACGATCTGCTTGCCGACCGTGTAATAGGGGTGCAGCGCGGAGAGCGGGTCCTGGAAGATCATCGCCATCCGGCGGCCGCGCAGCCGGCGTACCTCGTCCGGGTCGGCGCCGATCAGCTCCTGGCCGTCCAGCCGGATCTCGCCGGACATCCGGACCGTGGCGCGCTGCCGCCGCGAGGCGCGGTGCAGGCCCATGACGGCGAGCGAGGTGACGGACTTGCCCGAGCCGGACTCGCCGACGATGCCGAGGGTCTTGCCCTTCTCCAGCGTGAAGGAGAGGCCGTCGACGGACTTGACCAGGCCGTCGTCGGTCGGAAAGTGCACCTTCAGATCGCGGACGTCGAGGAACGGTGCCCCCTCGCCGGACGGCTTCGGGGCGCCGGATGCGGTGTCGTCGGAGTCGGTCACGAGAGCCTCACGCGCGGGTCGACGGCGGCGTACAGGACGTCCACCACCAGGTTGCACAGGACGATGAAGAACGCGGCGAGCAGGGTGACGCCGAGGATGTTGGGCAGGTCGTTGGCGGTGATCGCCTGGACGGCGAAGGCGCCCACACCCTGGAGCGAGAAGACCTGTTCGGTGATGAGCGCACCGCCCAGCAGCAGCCCCAGGTCCATGCCGAACACGGTGATGAGCGGGGTCAGGGCGGCGCGCAGCCCGTGCCGGACGACGACGGTGCGCTCCCCCAGCCCCTTGGCACGCGCGGTGCGGATGTAGTCCTCACTCAGCGTCTCCAGCATGCCCGCCCTGGTCAGCCGGGCGTAGAGCGCCGAGTAGAGGAACGCCAGCGTCACCCAGGGCAGGACCAGCGTTCTGGCCCACAGGAGCGGGTTGTCGAAGAGCGGGACGTAGTCGCTGCGTTCGAAGATCGGCCACTGGTAGGTGAAGAGCGCCAGCGCGACGGCTCCGGTGAAGAACATCGGCAGCGACACCCCGGCCAGGGCGACGCCCATCGACAGCCGGTCGAAGAGCGAGCCGGGGCGCAGCGCGGAGATGACGCCGGTGGTGATGCCGGAGACGAGCCAGACGACGGCCGCACCGGAGGCGAGGGACAGGGTGACCGGCAGCCGCGACTGGATCTCCGGCCAGACCTCGATATGGGTCTTGAAGGAGTAGCCGAAGCACGGGACGTGGCACCGCGCCGCCTCGGGGCCGAACTTGTAGTCGACGCCGGCGAAGATGCCCCTGAGGAACTCCCAGTACTGTTCGTACACGGGCTTGTCCAGGCCGAGGTTCCGCTTCACCGCCGCGATGTCGGCGGGCGTCGGCGACTTGCCGATGTACTGCTGCGCGAGCTGGTCGGTGGTCTGCCCGGCGATCTTCGGCAGCAGGAAGAAGATGCCGAAGGTGACCGCGCTGACGATCAGCAGCAGGATCACCGCGCTGATCACCCTGCGGATGAGGTACGAGAACACGGGGATGCGGCGTCGGTGCCCGCGGGGCCGAGGGGGCCGGCCGCGGGCACCAATGCCTTCACCTGCCTTCCGGGACTTACTTCTTGACGCCGATGTTGAGGTAGTCGTACTGCCCGCTGTAGGCCGAGGTCGCCACCATGTTCGTGGCCTCCGGGGAGCGGTAGTTCAGGACCTTGAAGTAGGTGAGCGGGACCATCAGGGCCTGGCTCATCGCCTTCTTGTCGATCTCGGCGTACGCCTTCTCGCGCCCGGCCTTGTCGGGGTTGGCGACGGCCGAGTCGAGGAGCTTGTTGATCTCCGGGTCGTCCGTCTCGGAGAGGTTGACGTTGCCGGAGCTGGAGATCGCCTTGCCGTTGAGGATCTGCTGGAGGTAGCCGTAGCCGGTCGGGAAGTCAGCGCCCCACTGCATCATGATCAGGCCGACGTTGTTCTTCTTGTTGAACGACGGCACGCCCGCGTAGTCCGAGAAGTACTTGCTGCTCGGGTACTGCTGGATCTTGGCGTTGATGCCGATCTTCTTCAGCGAGGAGATGACGGAGGTCGCCGCGTCCACCTCCTCCTGCCGGTCACTGCGGGCGAGGATGGTGGTGGAGACGTTTCCGGCACCGCATTCGGCCCACTTCTTCTTGGCCTCGGTGAGGTCGAGGTTGTCGCCCGAGTACTTCTGCGGGTACTGGTCGAACTTCTCGTAACCGGGGATGTCCGTCGGCAGGACCGTGGAGGCGATGTCGCCGCGGATCGGGCCGCCCAGGGAGGTCTGTACGGCCTTCTTGTCGACGGCGTACTCGACCGCCTGGCGGCAGGCGAGCTTGTCGAACGGCTTCACCTTGGTGTCGATCGACAGGTAGTTGAGCCGCTGGCCGAGGGCGTTGTCGGTGTTGCCCTTCTTCTGGGCGTCGGTCAGCAGCTGCGCCTGGGTCTGCGCGTCGACGCCCTTGCCGGCCAGGTCGACGGTGGTGTTCCCGGCCAGCAGGTCCTTGTCGATGGTGGACTGTGCCACCTTCAGCTTCAGGACGATCTTGTCCGGCAGCTGCTTGCGCAGCGGGTCCGTCTTGGCCGACCAGTGCGGGTTGCGGACGAGGGTGAGCTGCTTGCCCTCCTGGTAGCTCTGGTACTTGTACGAACCGCTGGAGACCACGGACCTGGTGTAGTCGGCGCCCTTGTCCTTGGCCTGCGGGACCGGCGCGGTCTGCGGGGCGCTGACCAGCTGGTCGAACTCCGCGAACGCCTTCTTCAGATGGAAGACGATGGTGTGGTCGTCCGGCGTCTCGATGGACTTGAGCCCTTCCTTGCTCTTGTCCTTGTACGGGCCCTTGTAGCCGCCGTCGTTGTCCTTGAGGAACTGCTGGAAGTAGTTGGGCCCCAGGGACAGCGTGTCGCGGGCGAAGTTGGAGCGCTCGACGGCGTACTTGACGTCCTGCGAGGTGACGTCGGTGCCGTCCTCGTACTTCACGCCCTTGCGGAGCTTGTACGTCCAGGTCTTGCCGCCGTCGGAGGACTTGCCCATCGACTCGGCGAGGTCCGGGACGATCTCGTTGCCCTTGGGGCCGGGGCCCGGCTTGAAGGTCGTCAGGGAACGCGCGTAGAGGCGGCTGAAGTTGTACACGAACGCGTAGTAGGTGTTGCCCGGGTCGAAGGACTCGGGGGCGTCGCTCATCGCGTAGGTGACCGTGCCGCCCTTCGCGTCCGAGGCGTTGACGATGCCCTCGGTGGCGGCGTTCGCCTTGCCGGAGGCGGTGGATCCGGCGCCCCCCGTGCAGCCGGCCAGCAGGCCCGCACTGGTGATGGCCGCTATCGCCGCGACCGGAACTGACCTTCGCATGTTGGTGGCGCTCCCCTTCAATCGTCGAGCACTTCGAGAGATGACTTCGGAAAACTTCGGAACGACCGGACGTGGTGCGGCGGTAGGGGGGCCGGCTCAGCGGCCGCCGCGGGGGTCCAGTGCGTCCCGCAGACCGTCACCGAGCAGGTTGAACGCGAGCACGGTGACGAAGATGGCGAGACCGGGGACGAGCATGTACTGCGGGTCGACCTCGTAGTACTTGACCGCCTGGTTGAGCATGCCGCCCCAGGACGCCTGGGGCGGCTGGATGCCGACGCCCAGGAAGCTCAGCGCCGCCTCGAAGAGGATGTTGGAGGGGATCAGCAGCGTCGAGTAGACGACGATCGGGCCGACGAGGTTGGGCAGCAGCTCGCGGAAGAGGATGAACGGACCGCGTGCACCCATGCCGCGCGCCGCGTCGACGAACTCCCGCTCCCGCAGCGACAGGGTCTGTGCCCGCACGATCCGGCCCATGTACGGCCAGTTGAAGAAGCCGATGACGAAGATCAGGACGGAGAGGTGGAGCGGCAGTCCGGTGAGGCCGAAAGCGCCTCCCTGGAGCGAGGCGGAAATCGCGATGGCGAACAGCAACAGCGGGAACGCCAGGAAGACGTCCATCAGCCGGCTGATCACCGCGTCGACCCGGCCGCGGTAGAAACCGGCGACCACCCCCATGACCGTGCCGATCGCCACGGACAGCAGGGTGGCGCCGAAGGCGACGATCAGCGAGACCCAGGAGCCCTCCAGCACCCGGGCGAGCAGATCGCGGCCGAACTTCGGGTCCACGCCCAGCGGATGGGCGCCGCTCATCCCGCCCAGGTCGCCCTTGGGGAGCGTGGTGTTGGGGTCGATCAGCGACTGGTCGGGGCTGTCCGGGTCGAGACCGAGCAGCGTCTGGAGCGGGCGGGAGAGTGCGGCGACGGCGATCAGCAGGATGACAACGATGGCACCGGCCACCGCGACCTTGTCGCGCCGGAAGCGCAGCAGCGCGATGCGGCCGAGCGAGCGGCCTTCGATCCGCTTGCTCTCCACGCCCTCCAGCACCGCTTCCGGCTGCGCCTGGGCAGCCGCGCCGGTGGTCTCGATCGGTGCGGTCACAGTGCCTTTGACCCCTCTCGGCCGACGGTGGCCGGCCTCACGCCCCGCCGCGCTCGCGGCCTGGTCCCCATCGCCGCCGCACGCTCTCGTACGGGTTGCCACGGAACGTTCGCAACGCGAAATGCTCCGCGTTCACCTGGCAGATGTCCGGATGGTGTTCGTACACAGGGCCGAAACCCTGCTGCCGGAGTCTTCATCCGATTCGCGATCACTCACCAGCCCCCGAGGTGAATGGATGCGCAACTGTGATCTGGTCCACAAGTCTCCGCTATACGGACGCATCGGGCGCCTGAGCGGAGAATTCGGTGGCGGGAAAGCGCCCGTCAACTCGCGGGCGGAGAGGGTGATTTGCGGCGCCGCGTCCATGACGGCGGCGCGCCCGGGGGCGGCCCGGAGGCCGCGCCGCCCGGGTCAGTAGGGGCGCGGGTAGCCGTACCCGGGGGCGGGCGGCTGCGCCGGGATGCCGTACCCCTCGCGGTCGAAGAAGGGGCGGGTGCAGGCGCGCATCCACATGGCGACCGGGTCGTACTCGTCGTTCATCGCGACGGTCGAGACGGGCAGCCCGTCGGGGACCGCGCCCATGGCCTGCTGGGCCATCAACCGGGCGGCCTCCACGCTCTGTTGGCCCGCGTCGTAGAGGTCCAGGCCGAGGGCGAGGTACGGCGCGCCGAGGGCGGGCTGCACCCAGGCGCGGCGCAACGACCGTACGGCGGGTGTGCGGTGGGCGTTCTGGGCGAGCAGGGCGTAGAACTGCGGGAGGTCGATGACCGGTTCGGTGATCCGCAGCGGTCCGGCGGGCAGCCGGTCGAGGCCGCCGGCGATCCGGCGCAGATCCAGCCAGGGGATGCCGACGCCACCGCCGGGGGCGTGCGGATTCAGCCACAGGCCCCAGCGGTCGGGGAAGAGGGCGGAGGCGATCTCGACACCGGTGACCAACTCGTGGTCGCGGTTCCAGCCGGAGGCGGCCAACTCGGGTGCAGAGGTGACGCAGGGCGCGTAGCCCAGGCCGTCGACCTCCATGTTCCCGTACTGCGCGTCGGGCATCCCGGCGCGGCCGTGCCAGAGCAGCATCCAGACCTGACCGGCGGCGAGCGCGTGCAGCAGCGCTTCGTAGGCGTCGTAGCGACCGGGCGTGACCTGCCCCAGCATCTGCTCGACCCGGCCTGCCGCCGCTCCTTGATGCGCACCCGCGCTCACGTGGTCCGTCCCTTCTCCGGCGGCCGCGTGGGGTACGCCCGCCCGTCGTCCGTCCAGCTTACGAGTGGTCGCGGGAGTAGAAGGGCCGTACGCGCGCGCCCATCCAGTCGGCGACCGGGTCGCCCTGGGCGACGTCCAGCAGCACCAACTGGACGGGCCAGGCCACCGGTACCGCGCCGAGCGCGCGTCCCAGGGCCGTGACGGCCACCTCGCGGGTGGCGTCGTCATAGGGGTCGGCGAGGGTGGTGTCGATCTCGACTCCGACGAAAAGTGCGGGCGTGTCGCCCTCCACACTCGCCAGGGCACGTCGGGCAGTTCGGACAATTCCGACGGCGGAGAACTCCAGCCCCGCGGCCGCGAGGAAGTCCACCGGCTCCTCCTGCCAGTCCGGCTCGAAGAGCCGCACCCGGCCGCCGACGGGCGCGGGCCCCCCGGCCCCGGTCTCCCGGCACAGCTCGGCCACCGCGGGCGCGGGCAGCGTGCTGCCGACCGTGCCGCCGGGGTTGACGGCGATACCGAGCAGCGGCGGCAGCCCGCGGGCGAACTCCTGCGCCGGGGCGACGGTGAAGGACATGTGCGCGCCGACGGTCCGCAGGAACTCCTGCTCGGAGCTGAACACCGGGACGTACGCCACGTCGTCGATCAGCATGGTGGGCAGGTCGAGGCCCCGGCCGCCGGGGTCCGCGGCGTCCGGGCCGCCGCCGTTGGGCAGCGGCACCCACACCCGGCTGCGGCCCAGCACCTCCACGATCCGGCCGCCCGCGCCGGGGTGGCCGACCGAGGCCGCGAGGACCTCTTCGAGTTCGTTGGCGGGCCACGCCAGCTGCGGTATTCCCTGCTCGATCCCCTGCTCGGGAAAGTTCATGTCCATCCATCCGCTTCCGTACCGCGCGCTCTGGCCGACACACCCTAGGGGGTGTCACCACACTCGCGTCATCGCCCGGAGGGCGTGAACGGGAGTGTGACGACCGACCCTAGACGAGTGACGGCGGCACCGCGTCCGCCGCCCGGGCCGCGGGGCCGCCGCCGTCGAAACGGAGCGCGCGGAGCCGGTCCGCGGCGGCCCGGTCCAGCAGTACGGCGGCGGCGAAACCCCGCGGCGGGCGGCCCGCCGCCGCGTCCCCGATCAGCCGCCGGGCGGCCGCACGGTGCCGGGCGAAGGCGTAGCCGGACACCCTGCGCCCGCGCGAGCGCTGGCCGCACCGGGCCACCTCCGGCGGGACGTCGAGCAGCAGCAGGTGCGGACGGCGCCCGCCGCGGCGCGCGGCGCGGGCGATCCAGCGGCGCACCCAGCGCTGCGTCCCGCAGTCGTGCACCACCGCGCCCCGCCCCGAGCGCAGCACCCGGCGCAGCCCGAGGTAGTGCGCCACCCGGACGAGTGGCCGGTAGAGGACGTACGGCACCCGGCGCAGCCGGCCGCGCTCCCAGCGCTCGCGCACGTCCTGGGAGTCGACGCGGTGGACGGGGGCGCCGCCGTCGTCGGCCGCCGGGACGGCGCGGTGCATCAGGGTGCTCTTGCCGCTGCCCGGCAGCCCGGAGACGACGACGACCGCGCCCGCGGGGAACCGGAGTTCGGCCGGGAGCGCGGCGGCGGGGCGGGAGCGCAGGTCGGTGACGGCGGAGGCGGCGGGCGCCGGCGCCTCGCCGCGGGCCGGGGCCGTCGCCCGCGGGCCGTCCGGGCGCGGCTCCCGGGGTGTGCGGGGCGCGGGGACGAGACCGGGTGGCGCGGTGCCCCCGGCCCCCGGCATGGCCGTGCGCATGGCGTCGCTCTGCACCGTGATCGCCCCTCCCCCTCGGCGGGTCCGGGCGGCGCCCCGTCCCCTCCCCGCACAGTGTCAAGGAAAGGTAATGCGCTTCAAGGCGTGGGGTGTTCCGGTGCCCGGTCCCGGTGCGGTACGGGTCGCGCGGAGGCGCTCCGTCCGGTCGGCCCGGCGGGTTCCGGGTCGGGGCTCCTACGTGCGGCGTTCCCGTGCAATGATGTCGGCGCCACGTGCACTCCGGTGTTCCGCCGTGCACGGTCAACTGCATACCGGCCGCTTGAATCCGCGCGGGAGAGTCCCCGGCCGCGCGCCGGGGCGCCGAAGGAGCAAGTCCTCCCTTGAATCTCTCAGGCCCCTATACCGCGCGGGCGAGGCAGATCTGAAAAGCGAGCCGCGGCCCGGTCCGGGAGGCGGTTCCACCCAAGGTGCAAACCGGCCCGTTCGCGGGATTCCGGTGAACCTCTCAGGTTCCGATGACAGATGGGGAGACATGCCCTCTCATCCTGTCCGGGAGCCCACCATGACCGATGCCCCCCGCCGCACCGCGCTCGACGCCGTCCACCGCGCGCTGGGCGCGACCATGACCGACTTCGCGGGCTGGGACATGCCGCTGCGCTACGCCAGCGAGCGCGACGAGCACGTCGCCGTCCGCACCCGCGCCGGTCTCTTCGACCTCTCCCACATGGGCGAGATCACCGTCACCGGCCCGCAGGCGGCCGACCTCCTCGACCATGCGCTGGTCGGCAACATCGGCTCGGTGAAGCCGGGCCGCGCCCGCTACACCATGATCTGCCGGGAGGACGGCGGCATCCTCGACGACCTGATCGTCTACCGCCTGGGCGAGACGGAGTACATGGTCGTCGCCAACGCCTCCAACGCGCAGACCGTCCTGGACGCGCTGACCGCCCGGGCCGGCGGCTTCGACGCCGCGATCCGCGACGACCGCGACGCCTACGCGCTGCTGGCCGTGCAGGGCCCGGAGTCCCCCCGCATCCTCAAGGCCGTCACCGACGCCGACCTGGACGGGCTGAAGTACTACGCCGGACTGCCCGGCACGGTCGCCGGGGTGCCGGCGCTCATCGCCCGTACGGGATACACCGGCGAGGACGGCTTCGAGCTGTTCGTCCGGCCGGACGACGCGGCCGCGCTCTGGGAGGCGCTGCTGGCGGCGGGGAAGGACGCGGGCCTGGTGCCGTGCGGGCTGTCCTGCCGCGACACGCTGCGGCTGGAGGCGGGCATGCCGCTCTACGGCCACGAGCTGACGACGGCGACCACGCCGTTCGACGCGGGTCTGGGCCGGGTCGTGAAGTTCGAGAAGACCTCCAACGGCGGCGCCTTCGTCGGCCGCGCCGCGCTGGAGGCGGCCGCCGCGCGCGCCGAGGAGCAGCCGCCGCGCAAGCTCGTCGGCCTGATCGCCGAGGGCCGCCGGGTGCCGCGCGCGGGCTACGCGGTGGTCGACGCCGAGGGCACCGTGATCGGCGAGGTGACCTCCGGCGCGCCGTCGCCCACCCTCGGCAAGCCGGTGGCGATGGCGTACGTCGACGCCGCGCACGCCGCGCCGGGCACCGAGGGCGTCAAGGTCGACATCCGTGGCAGCCACGAGCCGTACGAGGTCGTGGCGCTGCCCTTCTACAAGCGGGAGAAGTAGCCCGCCTCCCCTGCGGGCGAAGTGGCCCGTAGCGGGACACCTCACCACCGATGGGGCCGCCGCGCCGGGCCGGTGCGGCCCGGCCGCCACCGGTGTGTCTCACTGTGCAAGACCCCTTTCACCACCACACCCTCGCGTACAGGAGAATCGACCCATGAGCAACCCCCAGCACCTGCGCTACAGCAAGGAGCACGAGTGGCTGTCGGACGCCGAGGACGGCGTCTCGACGGTCGGCATCACCGAGCACGCGGCGAACGCGCTCGGCGACGTCGTCTACGTGGACCTGCCGAAGGTGGGCGACACCATCACCGCGGGCGAGACCTGCGGCGAGCTGGAGTCGACCAAGTCGGTCAGCGATCTCTACGCGCCGGTGGACGGCGAGATCACCGAGGTCAACGAGGGTGTCACCGAAGACCCCTCGCTGGTGAACACCGCCCCGTTCGAGGGCGGCTGGCTGTTCAAGGTGAAGGTCACCGCGGAGCCGGGCGACCTGCTCTCCGCGGACGAGTACACCGCCTTCACCGCCGGCTGAGTCCGCCACTCGGCCGCCGCCCGTACCGAAGCGCTCCGCGCCCCCCTGACCCTCCAGGAGAAGACCCATGTCGCTTCTCGACAGCTCCCTCCACGAGCTCGACCCCGACGTCGCCGCCGCCGTCGACGCCGAGCTGCACCGTCAGCAGTCCACCCTCGAAATGATCGCCTCGGAGAACTTCGCCCCGGTCGCGGTCATGGAGGCGCAGGGCTCGGTTCTCACCAACAAGTACGCCGAGGGCTACCCCGGCCGTCGTTACTACGGCGGCTGCGAGCACGTCGACGTGGTCGAGCGGATCGCCATCGACCGCATCAAGGAGCTCTTCGGCGCGGAGGCGGCCAACGTCCAGCCGCACTCCGGTGCGCAGGCCAACGCCGCCGCGATGTTCGCGCTGATCAAGCCGGGCGACACCATCCTGGGCCTGAACCTCGCCCACGGTGGTCACCTCACCCACGGCATGAAGATCAACTTCTCCGGCAAGCTCTACAACGTGGTGCCCTACCACGTCGACGAGAAGACCAACCTGGTCGACATGGCGGAGGTCGAGCGCCTCGCCCGTGAGCACCGCCCGAAGCTGATCGTCGCGGGCTGGTCCGCCTACCCGCGCCAGCTCGACTTCGCCGCCTTCCGCAAGATCGCGGACGAGGTCGGCGCGTACCTGATGGTCGACATGGCGCACTTCGCCGGTCTGGTCGCCGCGGGTCTGCACCCCAACCCGGTGCCGCACGCCCACGTCGTCACCACCACCACCCACAAGACCCTGGGCGGTCCGCGCGGCGGCGTGATCCTCTCCACCCAGGAGCTGGCCAAGAAGATCAACTCCGCGGTCTTCCCCGGTCAGCAGGGTGGTCCGCTGGAGCACGTCATCGCGGCCAAGGCGGTCTCCTTCAAGGTCGCGGCGTCCGAGGAGTTCAAGGAGCGCCAGCAGCGCACCCTGGAGGGCGCCCGCATCCTGGCCGAGCGCCTGGTCCAGCCGGACGTCACCGAGGCGGGCGTCTCGGTCCTGTCCGGCGGCACCGACGTCCACCTCGTCCTGGTCGACCTGCGCCACAGCGAGCTGGACGGCCAGCAGGCCGAGGACCGTCTCCACGAAGTCGGCATCACGGTCAACCGCAACGCCATCCCGAACGACCCGCGGCCCCCGATGGTCACCTCGGGCCTGCGGATCGGCACCCCGGCGCTGGCCACCCGCGGTTTCGACGCCGACGACTTCCGCGAGGTCGCCGACGTCATCGCCGAGGCGCTGAAGCCGTCGTACGACGCCGAGTCGCTGAAGGCGCGGGTCGCCGCCCTCGCCGCGAAGCACCCGCTCTACCCCGCGCTCTGAGACGGGGCGCGCGGCACACCACCGCGCGCCGTGGCCTCCGGGCGCCGCACCACGCGGCGCCCGGAGGCGGTACGGGCCACGAGCCCGGGACCCCGGTCCCGGGCTCGCCGTCTGCCTGCCCCGTAACGGGGAACGATCCGGTACGAAGGCCGCGCAACGGTCGCGGAACCCGGCCCCGTACGCCGCGGCGGCAGGGCCGCACGCCGACCGCTCCGTACGGCCCCGGGGAAACGGCACCGCCCCCGGCACCCGCCGTTCCCCGGGCCGACGGCCGCCCGTAGGGCCGTGTGCGACGGCCCGCACCGCGTCCGGGTTACGCTCGTCCGTCGGCACCGATACACCCCGAAACCCGCACCAACCTCCCGATCACCCCCCTCTCCGTCCGCACCGCCCCTCACGAGCAGACAAGGGAGTCGCCACCGTGGCCATCTCCGTCTTCGACCTCTTCTCCATCGGCATCGGCCCCTCCAGCTCCCACACGGTGGGCCCCATGCGTGCGGCCCGGATGTTCGCCCGCCGCCTCAAGAAGGACGGGCTGCTCGCCCAGACCGTCTCGGTGCGCGCGGAACTCTTCGGCTCGCTCGGCGCCACCGGCCACGGCCACGGCACCCCCAAGGCCGTCCTGCTCGGCCTGGAGGGCCACTCCCCGCGCAGCGTCGACGTGGAGAACGCCGACACCCGCGTCGCCGAGATCCGCGCGAGCGGCCGGCTGCGCCTGCTGGCCGCCGAGATAGGGGACGCGCACGAGATCGACTTCGACGAGCCGACCCAGCTGATCCTGCACCGCCGCCGTTCCCTGCCGTACCACGCGAACGGCATGACCCTCTTCGCCTACGACGAGCACGGCGCGCCGCTGCTGGAGAAGACGTACTACTCGGTGGGCGGCGGCTTCGTCGTCGACGAGGACGCGGCGGCCGAGGACCGCATCAAGCTCGACGACACCGTCCTGACGCACCCCTTCCGCACCGGCGACGAACTGCTGCGGCTGACGCAGGAGACCGGGCTCTCCATCTCCGCACTGATGCTGGAGAACGAGAAGGCGTGGCGCACCGAGGAGGAGATCCGCGCCGGGCTGCTGGAGATCTGGCGGGTGATGCAGGCGTGCGTGGAGCGCGGGATGACCCGGGAGGGCATCCTGCCGGGCGGTCTGAAGGTCCGCCGCCGGGCCGCCAACGCCGCCCGCGCGCTGCGCGCCGAGGGCGACGCACAGGCGCACGCCATGGAGTGGATCACCCTCTACGCGATGGCCGTCAACGAGGAGAACGCGGCCGGCGGCCGGGTGGTGACCGCCCCCACCAACGGCGCGGCCGGGATCATCCCCGCGGTGCTGCACTACTACGTGAACTTCGTGCCCGGCGCCGACGAGGACGGTGTGGTCCGCTTCCTGCTGGCCGCCGGTGCGATCGGCATGCTCTTCAAGGAGAACGCCTCCATCTCCGGCGCGGAGGTCGGCTGCCAGGGCGAGGTCGGCTCGGCCTGCTCGATGGCGGCGGGCGGCCTCGCCGAGGTCCTCGGCGCCACCCCGGAGAAGGTGGAGAACGCCGCCGAGATCGGCATGGAGCACAACCTCGGCCTGACCTGCGACCCGATCGGTGGTCTGGTGCAGATCCCGTGCATCGAGCGGAACGGCATGGCGTCCGTCAAGGCCGTCACCGCCGCCCGGATGTCGCTGCGCGGCGACGGCCGCCACCACGTCTCCCTGGACAAGGTCATCAAGACGATGAAGGACACCGGCGCGGACATGTCGGTGAAGTACAAGGAGACCGCACGCGGCGGGCTCGCGGTGAACATCATCGAGTGCTGAGCGACGGCCCCGGGGCGCCGCACACGGCGGCCCGGGGCCACTGCCGCCCCGGTCCGCCGCACCCCCTCCCGGGCCTGCGGAAACCTACCGGCGAACCGGGTTTCCGTATCACATCCGCCCTGGTCGAAGCGCTCATCCACGGCCCGACGCGCCGCTACAATGAGTGCCGCTCCGGACGCGCAGTGCGTACGGGCCCGACTTCGACGGGGAAGGAGGGGCGGCGTGACCACGCTCGACCTCAGCAGCCATCCGGGGCCCCTGGCCAGGCGGCTCCAGCAGGCCCACACCCTGCTGTGGACGACCATGGTCTCCGAGGAGGTCACCTCCCCGCAGTTCGCGGTCCTCAACTCCCTGGTCGGTGAGGACGGGCTGGATCAGCGCACGGTCGGCGAGCGGGTCGGGCTGGACCGCTCCACCATCGCCGAGGTGATCCGCCGGCTGGTGGTGCGCGGGATGGTCGACAAGATCCGCGATCCCCGGGACGGCCGCCGCGCGGCGCTGCGCGCCACCGACGAGGGCGTCCGCGTCCACAAGAAGCTCGCGGTGCGCGCCGCACGGATGAACCAGCTCTTCCTCTCCCCGCTGGCGCCGTCCGAGCAGACCCTCTTCGTGGAGCTGCTGCACCGCGTCTCGGACGCCGCCGAACAACTGCGCCACCCCACGCAGCCCACCGTCTGATCCTCGGTCACCTTTTCGACTCCCCCGCCCCAACCGCCGCACGCGGCAAGGGTTTCCTCCCTCCGCGTCAACCAGCCGTCACCCTGCGGAACTTCTCGGCAGCGATCTGGCGTCCTCCTCGGTGAACGTGCTGAACTGCTGGAACGCAGTGGACGGTTCGAAGAAGCAGGTCATAACGGCGGGGAGGCCGCTCATGCTGCACGGTGTCGATGTCAGCTCGTACAACACGTCGTTCTCCACCGACGGGCTGGACTTCGTGATCATCAAGGCCACCGAGGGCCGCTCGTACATCAACCCCCACCAGTCGGCGCAGGCGGCGAAGGCCCGCAAGGCCGGGTGTGTGGTCGGTTTCTACCACTTCCTGTGGCCGGGGAACATCGCGGCGCAGGCGCGGTACTTCGTCGAGAAGTGCGCCTCGATCGGCGGTGACATCCTCGCCGTCGACTGGGAGACCACCGGCAGCGGCACCTACGCGAGCAATGCGCAGAAGGACCAGTTCATCCGAGAGGTGAAGAAGCTCCGCCCCACGCACCGGGTGATGCTCTACTGCAACCGCAGCTTCTGGCTGAACCACGACACCACCTCGTACGCCGGTGACGGTCTGTGGATCGCCGACTACGTCCAGGCCGGGCACCCGCGGATCAAGGCGAAGTGGCGGATCCACCAGTACACCGACCGACCGCTCGACAAGGACGTCGCGGACTTCGCGAGCAAGGCCGCCCTCAAGAAGTGGGCGCACCCGGCATAAGGTTTCCGGGGGCCGGGCGTTTCCCGGCCGACGGATTCGACAGTACGAGGAGCAGCCGTGAGTGACCCGGCGTCCATGGCCCAGCAGGAGATCGCCCGGGATCTCCAGGTGAGCGCGTCCTTCGACGCCGGGCACGAGATCGAGCGCCGGGTCGCGTTCCTCACGGAGCGGCTGACCTCCACGGGCCTGCGCTCCCTGGTGCTCGGCATCAGCGGCGGCGTGGACTCCACGGCCGCGGGCCGGCTGTGCCAGCTGGCCGTGGAGCGCGCCCGGGAGGCGGGCCACGAAGCGACGTTCTTCGCGATGCGGCTGCCGTACGGGGTCCAGGCCGACGAGAAGCACGCGCAGCAGGCACTGGAGTTCATCCGGCCGGACCGGGTGCTGACGGTGGACATCCGGCCGGCGAGCGATGCCGCGCTGGCGTCGGCGATCGACGGCGGGCTGGAGTTCCGCGACGCCGCCCACCAGGACTTCGTCCAGGGCAACATCAAGGCCCGGCAGCGGATGATCGCGCAGTACGCGGTGGCGGGTGCCCAGGACGGTCTGGTCGTGGGCACCGACCACGCCGCCGAGGCGGTCTCCGGTTTCTTCACCAAGTTCGGCGACGGCGCCGCCGACGTCGTCCCGCTGACCGGCCTGACCAAGCGGCGGGTGCGCGCGGTCGCCGCGGCCCTGGGCGCCCCGGACGAGCTGGTCGTGAAGGTGCCGACGGCGGACCTGGAGACGCTGGACCCGGGCAAGCCGGACGAGGTCGCCCTGGGCGTGACGTACGACCAGATCGACGACTTCCTGGAGGGCCGGCCGATGGACGAGATCGTGCGCGAGGCCATCGTCCGCCGCTACCGCTTCACCGCCCACAAGCGGGAGCTGCCGCTCGCGCCGTGACGGACGGCACATGAGGCGAAGGGCCCGCCGGATCCCCTCCGGCGGGCCCTTCGTGCTGTCGGTCCGCGCGGCCCGGGCGCGGTGACGGAGCTGTCATGCTCCGGTAAGGCGACAGCAAGGTTCCGGGGGCTAAGACGTCGGCCGCGGCGGGCAGGGATGCGGCCATGGGAGACCACGAAGCACGCGCGGAAGATCCACTGTCAGTGGGGGCGCCTACGCTCCGAGGTATGGGTTACGCACAGCTGCGCGAACTCCGCACCGCGCTGACCACCGCCTCCGACATCGCCTCGTCCCTGCGGGCCACGCCGACCCGGCGGGACGCCGACCAGCTCGTCGACGCACTCCGCCGGGCGCTCACCGCCGCCGGTTCGCTCGGCGAGGCCACCGGCCCGACCGGCTGTGCGCTCCATCCGCACGGCGCGGTCGATCCCCTCCACGGCGACCCGGAGGACCCGCTGCCGCCCGGGTACGGCAAATGCCTGCTCTGCAATGACCGCCGCAGACGGGCCGACGCCCCGATCCGCCTGCACCACCGCCGCCCGCAGCCGGGGCGACGGCGCAGCGCGTAGGGCGGGGCTCCGACCGGGACGCGGCGGCCCCGGAACGCGCCGAGGCCCCGGCCGGCGCCGCGTCGCGCCGGTCCGGGGCCTCCGGGTGCCGTCTCACGGCAGCCGCGTCACTCCGCGACGCCCTCCCGCTCCTTCGCCGAGTCCTTCTCCGGCTTCCGGCGCGACTCCTTCTCCGGGCGCAGCGCGATCCGGCCGAGGACCCCGGCGACGACGAGAGCGCCCAGCGCGATCAGGACGTAGTCCGGCACGGCGTTGCCGATCGACGCCGCCCACTCCTCGACCCGGAACTCCGACTCCGCGTCGAGGACGCCGGGCAGTGCGCTGGTCCCGTTGTAGCGGAGGAAGAGCACGCCGATGGCGATGAAGAAGAGGCCGGACAGGAGCGAGGTGGTGTGCAGCCGCAGCCTGCCCAGGCGCAGCTCCCGGCCGCGCAGCCAGCCGCGGCTGCCCAGCCGGAAGCGGTCCCAGAGCAGGGCGAGGACGAACAGCGGCAGCGCCATGCCCAGCGCGTAGACGGCGAGCATCGACCCGCCGTAGACCGGGGAGCCGCTGACCGCGGTGACGGTGAGGACGGCGCCGAGGATCGGCCCGGCGCAGAACCCGGCCAGCCCGTAGACGCAGCCCAGCAGGAAGGTGGAGACGGCCGAGCGGGGGGTGATCCGGGCGGCCGCGGCCTGGGCCCGGCGGGAGGCGAAGCCGAGGCCGAGGATCTGCGCGAGCCCCATGGCGATGACCACCCAGCCGCCGATGGTGATCAGCAGGTCGCGGTGGCCGTTGAAGAGCCGGCTGGCGGCGGTGGAGGCGACGCCGAGCGGCACCAGTGTGGTGGCGAGCCCCAGGTAGAAGACGCCGGTGCGGGCGAGCAGCCGTCCCGGGTGGGAGAGCGAGTACGCGAAGAACGCCGGGAGCAGCAGCGCGCTGCACGGGCTGACGAGTGCGAGGGCGCCGCCGAGGAACGCCGCGAGATACCCGATGTCGGTCACTTGCCGCCACCCTTGCCCGCCGGCTTCCCCTCGGCCGCCTTCGCGGCGGTCTCGATCGCGTCGGCGAAGACGGCGGTGGGCTGGGCGCCGGACACCGGCCGGCCGTTGACCAGGAAGGACGGCGTGGACTGCACGCCCAGTTCGTACCCCTCCTCCTGGTCCTTCTTCAGGGCGCTGCGGGCGGCGTCGCTGTCGAGGTCGGTGCGGAACTTCTCGATGTCGGGGACCCCGGCGGTGCGGGCCATCGCGACGAGCTTGTCCTCGGCGAGCGCGTCGCCCTTGCGGGTCTTGGCGTACAGCTCGTCGTGCAGCTGCCAGAAGCGGCCCTGGCGTCCGGCGGCCCAGGAGGCGCGGGCGGCGCGCTCGGAGTCGGCGCCGTAGAGGGTGAAGTTGCGGAACTCGATGCGCAGCGTGCCCGCGTCGACGTACTTCTTGATCAGCTCGGGCTGGGTCTCGCGGGTGAAGCGGCCGCAGAACGAGCACTGGTAGTCGGCGTATTCGACGAGGACCACCGGGGCGTCCTTCTTGCCGACGGCCAGCGCGTCACCGGCCTCGCGGCGGTTGGTGCGCTCGGCGAGCCTGTCGTAGACGCGCTGCTGCTCCGGGTCCTCTCCGGCCGCCTGGGCGGCGCCCTGCGGTTCGTTGGGGGCGCGGCCGTCCTCGACGGCCCGTCCGGCGGCGATGCCGATGGCGACGACGGCGATGAGCAGCGCGATGATCGCGCCGACGGCGGCGAGCTTACGGCGGGTTGAGCTGAGGGTGGTGGACACAGTTTCTCCAGTCGTACCGGGATGGCGGAAGGGCCGGACGGCGGTGGGCCGGTCCGGACACGGGCACACGGGGGCACGGCGGCGCCTCCGTGGGGCGCCGCTAAATCCGCAGTACGGGCAGGAGCGTGGCAGGGTCGGCGGGCCCCGCAGGTCCGGTGTCGGGGCGTGCCGGGACGGGCCGGCCGAGGGGCGCGGCGGCGGTCGTGGCCGGTACCGCGACGCTGGGGGCGAGCGGTTCCCCGCGGGGCGGGGCGGGCAGCGGCGCGGACTCGTCGAGCCCGGGCGCATGCCGCCCCGAACAGCGCCGGGGGACGTCGACGAGGTCGGTCCGCGCGGTGAGGCGGTGGGCGGGTCCGGGGGCGAGCTCGGGGTCGGCGTCGGCGCGGAGGTCCGTGGTGTCCGCGTCCGCCGGGGTCGCGGCGGCGCGCGGGGCAGTCGTGGCGGCGGCCGGCGCGTCGGCGGTGGCCCGCGGGGCGGTGGTGGCGGCGGCCGATGCGGCCCGCCACGACTGGTCGCCGCCGGTGCGGCAGAGCAGCGGGCCGAAGGTCACGGCGAGGAGGAGCAGCCAGATCACGGCCGCCGGTCGGCGGGTGGTGGTCATGGCCCTCCTTCCTCGTCCCGGCGTGCGCGGGGCCCGGCGCACACCGCCGTCGCGGTCGGCCCGCGCGGCGGCGGTCACCGTCCGCGGTCGGCCCCATCCTACGGACCGCGGCGCCGCCTCCCGAGCACGGACCGCCATCCGGAGGAGACACGGCGCCGGGCGCGCGGCGCGGCGGGACCGGGTCCGTCGGGCCCGGTACGGCGCCCGGCGGAGGACGGCGCGAGGAGCCCCGGCACGGGCGAGGAGACCGCCGCAACGCCGCATATTTATCGAAGCAACCGGTAAACAAACCGTCGTTTACAAGGTCGGTGGCGCACCTCACCTGGGATCCCCCAGGACTAAATCCCTCACTGCCCCATATTGTCCGCAATGCACTTTTGGCATCGGAGGCCGGACCTGTCATAGTCGTTCGCAACGACCCCCATTGACCCGGGCCAGGTCGTTCCACCCCCGCGGACACACCCCTTTCGTCCGCCGAGGGGCGACACTGGGGCCTCACCCGCACCACCCTGCGGGAGGCCCCAGTCGCGCATCCGGGGACGGGTGGGAGCGGGTCAGCGGTCGCCGGTGCGCATCTCGAACCAGGTGGTCTTGCCGCGCGGCAGCAGATCGACGCCCCAGCGGTCGGAGAGCGTGTCGACGAGGAAGAGGCCCCGGCCGCTGACGTCCAGCTCACGGACCGGCATCAGACAGGGCAGCCCGCGCGAGGGGTCGCGCACCTCGATCCGGATCCAGCCGCGGCGCCGCAGCATCCGCAGCCCGAACCGCCGCGCACCGGTGTGCCGTACCGCGTTGCCGACCAGCTCCGACACCAGCAGGACGGCGTTCTCGGTGAGTTGCGGGGACAGGCCCCACTGTTCGTACAGGACCCGGTGTGTCAGGCGGCGGGCGGCACCGGCGGATTCCGGCCGCGAGGGGAACGGGACCTCGTCCACGGAAGGGTCGCCGAGCAGATCGAGCACCAGGGGGCCCGGGGCGCCCGGCACCGGTCCGCCGCTCTCCGCTGCGCCGGGGACTCCCCGGCAGGTGGCAGCCGTGCCGCACAGCGGCTGCGACTGCTCCGACTCCTCCAGGCCCGCCATGCCCCCATCATGGCCGTTGCGCCACCACGCCGGGACCGGAACCGGCGGAATCTCATCCCGGAAGACGCCGGGTTCCGGTCACCGCGGAGGCCGTTCCGGCGGCGTTCATGACACCACTGTCACCTGCCTGAGCTGCGGCGCGACCGTGCCGGGCGGCGTCCGCCGGAGCGGCGGTGCGGGGCGGGCGCGTACGGGGCCGGATCGGCGCGATTCCCCCGCACGGGGCAGGGCGCACCGGCCGTTCGCCCCACCCCGCCAACCCCCGGCTCAGCGGCGGAACTTGGCCTTCCCGGGGCCGTCCTCGACGAAGCTGCGCATACCGATCTCGCGGTCCTCGGTCGCGAACAGGCCCGCGAACACGGAGCGTTCGATGGCCAGACCGGTTTCGAGGTCCGTCTCCAGACCGGCGTCGACGGCCTCCTTGGCGGCGCGCAGCGCGAGCGCCGGGCCCTTCGCCAGCTGCGCCGCCCAGGCGTGCGCCGCCTCGAAGACCTCGTCGGCCGGGACCACCCGGTCGACCAGGCCGATGGTCAGCGCCTCATCGGCCCGCACATGGCGCCCGGTGAAGATCAGGTCCTTGGCCTTGGACGGGCCGACCAGCCGCGCCAGCCGCTGGGTACCGCCGGCGCCCGGGATGACGCCGAGCAGGATCTCCGGCTGGCCGAGCTTGGCGTTCTCCGCCGCGATCCGGAAGTCCGCGCAGAGCGCCAGCTCGCAGCCGCCACCGAGGGCGTAGCCGGTGACCGCGGCGACCACCGGCTTGGGGATGCGCGCGATGGCGCTGAACGAGTCCTGGAGCGCCTTGGACCGCACCACCATGGCGGCGTGGTCCATCCGCTGCATCTCCTTGATGTCCGCCCCGGCGGCGAACACCTTCTCGCTGCCGCGCACCACGACCGCGCGGACGTCGTCCCGGCGGGTGGCCTCCTCGCCCAGCTCGCGCAGCCGGTCCTGGGTGGCGATGTCCAGCGCGTTCATCGGCGGGCGGTCGAGCCGGATGGTCCCGACACCGTCGGCGATCTCGAAGTTCACAGTCATACCGCGAAGGTTAGTCTCCGTTAACGGCGCTGGGTACGGTACGCCGACGTGCCCCGCGCCACCCCGGACCGGGTGCCACCGCGTCAGCGGCGGCCGGTCTTCCACTCCTTCCAGGAGAGGTTCCAGTCACTGAAGCCGTTGTCCGGCCGGATCGTCTCGTCGTGGGAGTTCTTGACGACGACCACGTCACCGACGAGGGAGTTGCGGAAGAACCAGGCGGCGGGGGTGGCCGGATCGCCGCCGCCACGCCGGTCGAAGAGGCCCACGCAGCCGTGGCTGGCATTGCGGCTGCCGAACGCGCCCTGCCCCGACCAGTAGTTGCCGTGGATGAAGGTGCCGGACGTGCTCAGCCGCATGGCGTGCGGGACGTCCTCGATGTCGTACTGGCCGTCGAAGCCGACGGTCGCGCCGTTCATCCGCGTCACCCGGAGCTTCTCGCTGATCACCATCCGGCCGTTGTACGTCTCGGTGCCCGGCGCCCCGGCGGAGATCGGGATGGTCTTGATCTTCTTGCCGTCGCGGACCACGGTCATCTTCTTCGACCGGGCGTCGACGGTGCTGATCTGGCTGCGCCCGACGGTGAACGAGACCTTCTTGGACTGCGTTCCGTAGACGCCGGGGCGGCCCTCCACGCCGTCGAGGGCGAGCCGGAGGGTGACCTTGGTGCCGGGTGCCCAGTACTTCTCGGGGCGGAAGTCCAGCCGGTCGTTGCCGAACCAGTGGCCCTCGACGGGGACGGCGGGCTCCGCGGTGACCTGGACGGCCTTCTCCACGGCGGCGGGGTCGGTGATGCCGCGGCTGAAGCGGAGCGAGACCGGCATCCCGACGCCGGTCTTCTGCCCGTCGTCCGGCGTGTACGTCGCGGCGAAGGTCGCCTCGGGCTTGAGCGTGGTGAAGCGGGCGTGGCGGGTGACCTTCTTCCCTTCCGCATCGGCGGCCTCGGCCGCCACGGTGTACGTGGTCGCCGTCGCGAGGTGCCCGGTGGGCTGCCAGCCGGTGCCGCCGCCGGATATCCGGCCCGGCACGTCCTTCCCCTTCGCGTCCTTGACCGTGACGGAGCGGAGCTTGCCCCAGCGGGCCGTCACCGCGAGGGCGCCGCTGGTGGCGACGGAGTCCTCGCCGTCCCGGGGTGCGATCGTCACGACGGCTTTCGACGGGCTGTGCGCGGCCCGTGCCCGGTCGGCCGCGCCCTTCTCGTCCGCACCGTCCCCGCAGCCGGCGGCGAGCAGGACGGTGCCGAGCACCAGGGCGACGGCGGCGCCGCGCCGGGCCCGCCGCCGTACCGCCCGCGGACCTATCGATCGCCGTCCCGGCTCTCCGGATATCGCCTGATGCATCTCTGGCCCCTCTTCCCCTCGCCCCGCGCGCACTCCCCCGCGCGCGGAACACCGCCACTCGACGCGGCACCGCCCGCCGGACGGCCGCGCCTTCCGTGTAGATAACCACATGGGTGTGACAGCGGGTTGCCCGACGAGGGCGGCTCGGGGCGCACCCCACGGCGCCCTCGGGGCGGACAGACGAGAGGAAAGCGGGACGGGGAGGGGCAGAAGGAGCGGGCGCCAAATCAGCTGGTAGGTACGGAGGTTGACGGTCCGGAGGGCTCAGGGCACTCCGGACCGCCCCGCACCGGCCGCCGTTTCCGTGGGGCCGATGCCTTCTCCGACGCCCGGAGGGCTACAGGGCCGTCCCCGCCCGCCACTGCTCCCAGGGCATGTTCCAGCCGCCGAGGCCGTTGTCCGCGGCGACGATGCGGTCCCGGGAATGGACGACCTCCACGATGTCGCCGACGAGCGACTGCGTGTAGAACCAGCCGGCCGGGGTGGCGCCCTTGCCGCCCTTGTTGTCGAGCAGGCCGACGCAGCCGTGGCTGGTGTTCTCGTCGCCGAAGATGTCGGGGTCGGCCCAGTAGTTGCCGTGCAGGAAGGTCCCGGAGGTCGTCAGGCGCATCGCGTGCGGCACGTCGGGGATGTCGTAGGCGCGGCCGAAGCCGACGGTCCGGGCGTCCATCCGCGTCTTCGGGAGCCGCTCCAGGATCACCATCTTCCCGTTGTACGTGGGGTTCTTCTCATCGCCCGCGGTGACCGGCAGCGTCACCGGCTTCTCCCCCTGCCGGGTGACCGTCAGGCTGTGCCGGGCCGCGTCGATGACGCTCGTCTGATCCCTGCCGACCCGGAACCGGACGGTCTCGCTCTGGGTGCCGAACGTGCGGGGGCCGGCCCGGACGCCGTCCAGCCGGACCTCGACGGTGGCCTCGGTGCCGGGCCGCCAACGCTCCTTCGGACGGAAGTCCAGCCGCTGGTCGTTGAACCAGTGGGGGGCCAGCTCGACGTCCGGGTCGGCGGTGACCCGGACCGACCGCTGGACGGCGGCGAGGTCGGGGATCACGTGGTTGAACTGGAGCGAGACGATCATGCCGGTGCCGACGGTGGCGCCGTCCTCGGGGAGGATCGTGGCGGCCAGCTTGGCGGGGCCGGTGGTGAAGGTGGTGTGGCGGGTCCTGCGGTCGCCCTCGCCGTCCATCGCCACCGCGTCCACGGTGTACGTCGCCGCGGCCTCCAGCCGGTGCGCGGTGGGCCGCCAGGTCAGGCCGTCCCGGGAGATCCGGCCCGGGACCTGCGCCGCACCGCCGTCGCCCGTACGCCGCACCGTCACCCGCTGCAGGCGCCCGTCGGGCACCCGGATGAGGAACCGTCCGCTCTCGCTCACATCGCGGGCCCCGTCACCGGGCTCGATGTCGATGCCGCCCTCCGCGCCGGGCGGCTTGTCCCCGCCGAGCAAGTCGGGGACGGCGCAGCCGGTCGCCGCGGTCAGAGCGCACACCGGCACCAGGGCGAGACGGAGGAGGCGCCGGAGCCGCACGGGGCGGCGGGCCGGCGGACGGGGGGTGCGGTCCTTCTCATCACCGGACATGTGGCGCATTGTGACCGATGTAACGGTTGTCACCCTGGAAGTGACGGCCCGGCAGCGCCGTGTCCCGTACGGGATACGGCGTTGCGGTGGTACGGGGGTGGCCGAGGCGGTGCGCCGAAGCCGGGTGGCGGGGTGCGGGGCCGCGCGGAGGCGGGGCCGGGCCGCGAGCGGTGGGCGGCCGGGCGGCGGTCCGAGGGCGCTCCTAAGGGGGCGGGGGCCGCTCGGAAGAACCGCGGTCCGGGCTGAGGCGCAGGTCAGCGGGGGTGGGGGCGCGGCGGGTGGCGGGGCGGCGGGCGGTGCGGCGGGAAAAGGACATGAGCGTTGTCGGTGGGCGCCCTTACTCTCCCCTGTGATGGATGCCACCGCGAGCACACCCGCCCGTCCACCGTCCTCCGAACCCCCGCGGCACTCCGCCGTACGGTCGCTGCTGCGCCTGTGGCCGTTCGTCCGGCCGGTGCGGGCGCGGCTGTTCACCGCCGCGGTCGTCGCCGTGGTCGCGTCCTGCATCAGCCTCGTCATCCCGCTGGTGCTCAAGTGGATCGTGGACGGCCCGGTCGCCGCGGGCGCGCCCGGCGGTGTCTGGCTGGGCGGCGGGTTCCTCCTCGCGCTCGGGATCGCCGAGGCGGGACTGTTCGGGCTGCGGCGCTGGCTGGTCGCGCGGCCGCTGGCGGGCGTCGAGGCGGCCATGCGGGAGCGGCTCTACACCCGCCTCCAGCGGCTGCCGGTCGCCTTCCACGACCGCTGGGCCTCGGGCCAGTTGCTCTCCCGCGCCACCACCGACCTCCAGCTGCTCCGGATGTTCCTGGCCTTCCCGCTGACATTCCTGCTGGTCAACGGCGCGACCATCGTGGTGGGCTGCGCGATCCTGCTGAGTCAGCGCTTCTCGCTGGGGCTGGTGCTGCTGGCGCCGGTGCTGCCGCTGATGATTCTCTGCTCGGTCTTCGAGGCGAAGTACGCACTGGCCGCGCGCCGGGCGCTGGACCAGGTCGGTGATCTGACGACGGTGATCGAGGAGTCGGTCCTCGGCATCCGGATCGTGAAGGGTTTCGGCCGCCACCGCAGCCAGGCCCGGATGTTCCGGCGGCTCACCCATGAGCTGCGCACCACCGAGCTGCGCAAGGCCCGGTACCTCGCGGTGCTCTGGGGCGCCATCACCCTCCTGCCGGAGCTGGCGATCGGCGCCGCGCTGGTGCTGGGCACCCTCCAGGTGGCGGACGGCGCGCTCTCGGCCGGCACGCTGGTCGCCTTCCTGTCGACGGCGCTCGCGCTGCGCTGGCCGGTGGACTCCATCGGCTTCCTGCTGGCGATGAGCTACGAGGCGGCGATGGCCACCGACCGGTACTTCGAGGTGCTGGACACGCCGACGGCGGAGACGCTGGAGGCCCCGTCGGAGGAGGCTGCGTCCCTGCTCCCCGGACCGCGGGCGGCCGCCGACGACGCGGACGGCTCCGGCGACGGTCCCGGCTCCGGCCGCGCCGACACCCCCGATACCCCCGACAGCCCCGGCCTGCCCGGTGGCTCCGGCGCGTCCGACCGCCCGGGCGCCTCCGGCGGGCTCGTCTTCTCCGGTGTCGAGTTCCGCTATCCCGACGCGTCCGCGGACACCCCGCCGACGCTACGCGGCGTCGATCTCCACATCGCGTCCGGGGAGACGATGGCGCTGGTGGGGGCCACGGGCAGCGGGAAGACGACGCTCACCGCGCTGGTCCCGCGGCTGTACGACCCGACCGGCGGCCGGATCACCCTGGACGGCCGCGACCTCACCGCGCTCTCCCGGGGCGAGGTGCGCGGTCTGGTGTCGGTCGCCTTCGAGGAGCCGACGCTGTTCTCCGCGAGCATCGCCGAGAACGTCCTGATGGGCGGCGCGGACGTCCAGGAGGCCGATCTGCGGCGGGCGTTGGAGGTGGCGCAGGCCGACGGTTTCGTCGCCGCGCTGCCCCAGGGGGCGCACACCCAGGTCGGGGAGCAGGGCATGAGCCTGTCGGGCGGCCAGCGGCAGCGGCTCGCGCTGGCCCGCGCGGTCGCCGGGCGGCCGCGTTTCCTGATCCTCGACGATCCGCTCTCCGCCCTCGACGTCCACACCGAGGCGCTGGTCGAGGCGGCGCTGCGGCAGGTCCTGGCGACCACCACCGCGCTGATCGTCGCGCACCGCCCGTCCACGGTCCTGCTGGCCGACCGGGTGGCGCTGCTCTCCGGCGGCCGGATAGCCGCCGTCGGCACCCACCACCAACTGCTGCGCGAGAACGCCGAGTACGCCGGGCTGATGTCCGGCACCGCCCCCGTCACGGCAGGGCCCGCGCCCCGGCCCCGCGACTCCTCCGGAGGCACCCGATGACGACCGCCCCCGCACCCGGCGCCGTACCCGCCGATCCGCCCGCGCCCGGCTCGCCGCCCGGGGACGAGGACGCCTTCGCCCGGGACGTCCTCCCGGCGCCGCCCGGGGCGTCGCGGCGGCTGCTGCGGTCGCTGCTGGCCCCGCACGCCCGCTGGGTCACGCTCTCCGCCGTGATGCTGCTGCTCCAGCAGGCCGCGGTGCAGGCCGGGCCGCTGCTCGTGGCGTTCGCGCTGGACCGCGCGGTGCCCGCGCTGCGCGCCGGGGACCACGGCCCGCTGGTCACCGTGGCGGTCGGGGCCGCGCTGTGCGCCGTGGCGTCGGGCGGGCTGAAGTACCTCTTCATCCGGTGCTCGGCCCGGATCAGCCAGGACGTGCTGCTGGAGCTGCGCGGCCGGATCTTCCGGCATGCGCAGGCGCTCAGCCTCGACTTCCACGAGCGGTACACCTCGGGCCGGCTGATCTCGCGGGCCACCACGGACGTCGAGGCGCTGCGGGAACTCCTCGACGAGGGTCTGGAGGAGCTGATCTCCTTCGTGCTCTCCACGGTCTCGATCACCGTGATGCTCCTCTACCTGGACTGGCGCACCGGCGTCGCCGCGCTCGCCTCCACCGGGCCGCTGGCCCTGCTGATCCGCTCCTACCAGCGGCGTTCGATCCGCGTGTTCAGCAGCAAGTCGTCGGCGGTCGCCGCCGTCATCGTGAAGTTCACCGAGACGCTCAACGGCATCCGACCGGTGCAGGCGTTCCGCCGCGAGCGCCCCAACGACGCCACGTTCGCCGCGCTGAACCGCACCCATGAGGGCGTCAACGGCGACACCTTGCTGGAGATGGCCCGGTATGTCGTCGGGTCGCGGCTGGTGGCCAACTTCGCGGTCGCCGCGATCGTGCTGTGGAGCGCCTACCGCGTGGCGAGCGGCGCGCTGGAGCTGGGCGTGCTGGCCGCCGCCGTGCTGTATCTGCGGCGGCTGTACGACCCGATCGACCGGCTCGGGATGTTCCTCAACTCCTACCAGGGCGCGGCCGCCTCGCTGGAGAAGATCGCCGGTCTGCTGGCGCAGCGCCCGTCGGTCCCGGAGCCGTCCGCCCCGGCGGCGCTGCCGGCCGCCCCCGACGGGCGGCCCGGCCGGGAGGTCGTCTTCGAGGACGTGCGGTTCGCGTACCGGACCGGCGGCGAGGTGCTGCCCCGCTTCGCTCTGCGGCTGGCCGCGGGCGAGACGGTCGCCGTGGTCGGTTCGACCGGCGCCGGCAAGTCGACGCTGGCGAAGCTGCTGGCCCGCTTCTACGACCCGACCGAGGGCCGGGTCCTGCTGGACGGCGTGGACCTGCGGGAACTGTCCTCGGCCGAGTTGCGCCGGGGCGTGGTGATGGTCACCCAGGAGGCGTTCCTGTTCTCCGGGACGGTCGCCGAGAACATCGCGCTGGGGCGGCCGGACGCCACCCGCGCGCAGATCGAGGAGGCCGCCCGGGCGATCGGTGCGCACGACTTCATCGCCGCGCTGCCGGACGGGTACGACACCGATGTCCGTAAGCGGGGCGGCCGGATCTCCGCGGGCCAGCGGCAGTTGGTCGGCTTCGCACGGGCACTGCTCGCCGACCCCGCCGTACTGATCCTGGACGAGGCGACCAGCTCGCTGGACATACCGGGCGAGCGGGCGGTGCAGCGGGCCATGGACACCGTGCTGCGCGGCCGGACGGCGGTGGTGATCGCGCACCGCCTGTCGACGGTGGAGATCGCCGACCGGGTGCTGGTCATGGCCGACGGCCGGATCGTGGAGGACGGCACCCCCGCCACCCTGATATCCGACCGCGGCCGCTTCGCCGAGCTGCACCGGGCTTGGCGGGACAGCGTGGGGTGAGGTGGGGGCGCGGGGGCCGCTGCGGCCCGCACCCCGCACAGGGCCGCCCCTCAGCCCCCGCCCCACTCCCCCGGCGCCCGCTCCGGTCGCCTCGTCCCTCGGCTAGCCTGAGTCCACGATGAACCGTTTCACGACGTCATGGGGTGCGTTCGACCTCAGCCGCTTCCCCGAGGACCCCCGCGACCAGCTCCGTGCCTGGGACGCCGCCGACGCCTATCTCCTGGACCACCTCGCGGAGAGCGGGACCGGCAGCGCCCCGGACGCCGGGGCCGCCCCCGAGCCACCCTCGGAACCGTCCGGCACCGGCGCCACCGTCGTCCTCGGCGACCGCTGGGGTGCCCTCGCCACCGCGCTGGCCGGGACCACGGCCGAAGCTGGTGCCGGCGCCGGGCCCGCGGCCGGCTCCGTACCCGCGCCCGGGGTCCCCGCCCCCCGTCTCGTCCAGATCACCGACTCGTACCTCACCCACCGCGCCACCGAGGTCAACCTGCGGCATAACGGGGTCGCCGACGGCGTCGTCCAGCTGCGGACGGTGCTGGACGCGCCGCCGGAGCGGATCGATCTGCTGCTGGTGCGGGTGCCGAAGAGCCTGGCGTTGCTGGAGGAGCAGCTGCGGCGGCTGGCGCCCGCGGTGCATGCGGGGACCCGGATCGTCGGCACCGGCATGGTCTCCGAGATCCACACCTCGACGCTGAAGCTGTTCGAGCAGATCCTCGGGGCGACCCGGACCTCCCTCGCCGTCCGCAAGGCGCGGTTGATCTTCTGCACCCCCGATCCGTCCCTCTCCCCCGCCGCTCCCTCCTGGCCGCGCAGCTACGCGCTGCCCGCGGACGTCGGTGTGATGTCGGGGCGGACGGTCACCAACCACGCCGGGATCTTCTGCGCCGACCGGCTGGACATCGGCACCCGCTTCCTCCTCGGCCACCTCCCCCGGCGGCAGGGCGCCGAGCGCGTCGTCGACCTGGGCTGCGGCAACGGCGTCGTCGGCACCGCGCTGGCGCTGGCCAACCCGGAGGCGGAGACCGTCTTCGTCGACGAGTCGTTCTCCGCCGTGGCCGCCGCGCGTGCCACCTTCGCGGCGAACGCGCCGGAGGGCGCACGGGCGGAGTTCACCGTCGGCGACGCGCTGACGGGGCTGCCGCCCGGTTCGGTGGATCTCGTGGTGAACAACCCGC
Source organism: Streptomyces sp. NPDC029159 (assembly GCF_055564055.1). Lineage (NCBI taxonomy): Bacteria > Bacillati > Actinomycetota > Actinomycetes > Kitasatosporales > Streptomycetaceae > Streptomyces > Streptomyces sp. NPDC029159. The sequence continues at coordinate 479,013 of NZ_JBVHWT010000003.1, read as the reverse complement.
CGTTCCACACCCACCGTGCGACGTCCGACGCGACCGCCCGGCGGATGTTCGGCGGCGCCCGCGCCGCGCTGCGGCCCGGCGGGGAGCTGTGGGTCGTCGGCAACCGCCATCTCGGCTACCACGTGCGGCTCAAGCGGCTCTTCGGCAACTGCGAGGTCGTCGCCTCCGACCCGAAGTTCGTGCTGCTGCGGGCAGTGCGCCGCTGACCCGCGAAGAGCCGTCTCATAGGCTGCGGCCATGGGGAAATCGGGCCGCACGGCGGCGCGTTCGGGGCGGGAGACGCCCGATCACCGCAGCGCCGCGCGGTATCTGGTCTGGCTGACGCAGCGTCAGCTGCCGCGGGTGGCGGCGGGCGCCACCTTCGGCACGCTGTGGCTGACGGGGCTGATGATGCCGCCGTATCTGCTCTCCCGCGCCGTCGACGACGGGCTGGTGCCGGGCCACCGGGGGCCGCTGCTCGGCTGGACGGCGGCGCTGCTGGCGATGGGCGCGCTCAACGCCGCCCTCGCCATCGCCCGGCACCGCACCATGACCCGGATCCGGATGGACGCGACGTTCCGCACGGTGCGCGCCGTCGTCGACCAGACGCTGCGGCTGGGCGCCTCGCTGCCGCGCCGGGTGACGGCGGGCGAGGTGGTCACCATCGGCATCGGGGACGTCGGGGTGATCAGCCAGACGCTGACGCTGACCGGCCCCGGGGTGGGCGCGGTCCTCTCGTACGGGGTGGTGGCGGCGCTGCTGCTGGCGGTGGATCCGGTGCTCGCCGCGCTGGTGCTGCTGGGGGTTCCGGCGCTGGCGGTGCTGGTGGGGCCGTTGCTGCGGCGGCTGGAGGGCGCCGAGGCGCGCTACCGGGAGCGGCAGAGCGGGCTGACCGACCGGCTGGCCGATCTGGTCGGCGGGGTGCGGGTGCTCGGCGGGCTGGGCGGCAAGGAGGTGTTCGCGGCGCGGTACCGGCGGGAGTCGGCGGAGCTGTGCGCCGAGGGGTACCGCGTCGGCGCACACGCCAGCTGGATCCAGGCGCTGGGGGTGGGGCTCCCGGCGCTGTTCCTCGCCGCGGTCGTCTGGCTCGCGGCCCGGATGGCCGCCGCCGGGACGATCTCGGTGGGCGAGTTGGTCGCGGTGTACGGGTACACCGCGGCGTTGGCGGCGCCGGTGTCGTTCCTCATCGAGGCGGGGTACGACGTGACCCGCGGGCTGGTCGCGGCCCGCCGGGTGGTGCGCTTCCTGGGCCTGGAGCCCGACGCGCGGGGCGGCGGGGACGACGGTCCGGCGCTGCCGTCCGTGCTGCGGGATCCGGTCTCCGATGTCGAGGTGGTGCCCGGGACGCTGACCGCGCTGGCGGGGGCGCGACCCGAGGAGTCGGCCGCGGTGGTCGACCGGCTCGGGGGCGTCGCCGAGTCCGCCGCGACCTGGGGCGCGGTGCGGCTGGACGCGGTGGACACGGCGCGGCTGCGGGAGCGGATCCTGGTCGCGGACAACGAGGCGACGCTGTTCGCGGGCACGGTGCGCGAGGCGGTCGAGGGGCGGCGGGCGCGCCCGGCGGACGCGGTGGCCCGCGCGCTGCACACGGCGGTGGCGGAGGACATCGTGCAGGCGCTGCCCGGTGGCCTGGACGCGCGGCTGGACGCGGACGGCCGCAATCTCTCCGGCGGGCAGCGGCAGCGGCTGCGCCTGGTGCGGGCGCTGCTGGCCGACCCCGAGGTGCTGCTCGCCGTGGAGCCGACGTCGGCGGTCGACGCGCACACCGAGGCGGCGGTCGCGGCACGGCTGCACGCCGCCCGCGCGGGCCGGACGACCGTCGTCGCCACCACCTCACCGCTGGTGCTGGACGCGGCGGATGTCGTCTGCCATCTCTCCGGCGGCCGGGTGGCGGCGGTCGGCACCCACCGCGCACTGCTCGCCTCCCACCCGGAGTACCGCGCCCTGGTGGCACGGGGCACGGACGACACGGAGGACGGGGCGGAGGTCGGAGCGGAGGTCGGAACGGACGCGGGGCCCGGCGCCGCCACCGACGCCCCCGCCGCTCCGGACGCCACCGACGCCCCGGCCGCCCCCGGCGCCGAAGTCCCCGCACGCCGCGGCCCCGTGGACGAAGCGCCCGGCCAGGCCGCCCCCGTCGCCGAGGAGGCACCATGACGACCGCACCGGCACCCGCACCCGCGCCGGACGGCGCCCTGCCGATCGCGTCCCCCCGGGAGGCCCGGCGCGCGGCGGGCCGGTTGATCCGGCGCGACCGCGGGGCCTTCGCGCTGATGCTCGGGCTCAACGCGCTCGCCGCGGGCGCCGGGCTGGCCGGTCCGTGGCTGCTGGGCCGGATCGTCGACACCGTACGCAGTGGCGGGGGCGCCGCCGCGGTGGACCGGCTGACGCTGCTCATCGTGGCCGGTACGGCGCTCCAGCTGCTGCTGGGCCGCTTCGCGCGCTACGCCGGGCACCGGTTCGGCGAACGGGCGCTGGCCCGGGTCCGCGAGGGGTTCGTCGACCGGGCGCTGGCGCTGCCCTCGGCGGTGATCGAGCGGGCCGGTACCGGGGATCTGACGGCGCGGGGCACCACGGATGTGGCGTCGGTCGCCGGGACGCTGCGCGATGCGACGCCCGAGGTGTCGGTCGCGGTGGTCCAGGCGCTGTTCCTGCTGGGCGCCGTCGTGGTGCTCCATCCGCTGCTCGGGGCGTGTGCGCTGGGGCTGGTGGGGTGCGGGTTCGCACTCCGCTGGTATCTGCGGCGGGCGCGGTCCGCGTATCTCGCCGAGGGCGCGGCCGTGTCGGAGCTGGCCGGGCTGCTCGCGGCGACCGCCGCCGGGGCCCGGACCGTCGATCTGCTCGGCCTGGCGGACACGCGCGCGGCGGCCGCCCGGCGGGCGATCGAACGGTCCCGCCGTACCCGGCTGCGCACGCTGTTCCTGCGCAGTGTGCTCTTCCCGGTGGTGGACTTCTCGTACACGGTGCCGGTGGCCGCCGCGCTGGTGGCGGGCGGGGCGCTGCACGACGCGGGTGGGGTGAGCCTGGGCGCGGTGGTGTCGGCGGCGGTGCTGCTCGGCCAGTTGTCGACGCCGCTGGACACGCTGCTGTTCCGCACGGAACAACTCCAGGCCGGCGCCGCCGCGTTCGCCCGGGTCGAGGGCGTGGGGGCGGCACCGGACGGGAGCGGCCCGCGACCGGACGCCCCCGGGACGGACGGCAGGCCCGCTCCCCCCGTGGACGGCGCGGACCCGGCCGTCCCCGGAGCGTCCGCACCGCGCGGCCGGATCGAGGCGCGCGGGGTGCGGTACGCGTACCCAGGAGGGGCGGGTGACGAGGTGCTGCGCGGGGTGGAGCTGACGGTGCGGCCCGGGGAGCGGCTGGCGCTGGTCGGGCCGTCCGGGGCGGGGAAGTCGACGCTGGGCCGGTTGCTGGCCGGGATCGAGGCGCCGCGCGCGGGGACGGTGACGGTCGGCGGGGTGCCGGTGGCCGCGCTGCCGCCGCGGGCGCTGCGCCGTCAGGTGGCGCTGGTCACCCAGGAGCACCATGTCTTCCTCGGCACGGTCCGCGACAACCTGCGGATCGCCGCGCCCGACGCCGACGACGCCGCGCTGCACGCCGCGCTCGCCGCCGTCGGCGCGGAGTGGGCGGCGGCGCTGCCCTCCGGGCTCGGCACCGAGCTGGGCCCCGGCGGGTTCCTCCCGGACGGGGCGCAGAGCCAGCAGCTCTCACTGGCCCGGGTGGTGCTGGCTGACCCCGGCATCCTGATCCTCGACGAGGCGACGGCGCTGCTGGACCCGCGCACCGCGCGGCGTACCGAACGGGCGCTCGCCGCGGTGCTGGAGGGCCGTACGGTCATCGCCGTCGCGCACCGGCTGCACACCGCGCACGACGCGGACCGGGTGGCGGTCATGGAGGCGGGCCGGATCACCGAACTCGGCACCCACGACGCCCTCGTGGCGGCCGGCGGTGCCTACGCGGCCCTGTGGCGCACCTGGCACGGGGACGCTCCCGCCGCGCCGCCGGAGCGCCCGGCGGAGGTCTGACGGGGCGGGTCCGGCGGGCGGCCCGAGGCCGGTCCGGCGGGCCGCCGGAGCCGGGATATTCCAGACACTCTGAGACTGATGCCCCGTCAGGTCGGTCGATACCGGAACCGTTCGGGCGACCAGAGGCCAGAGCCCCCGGTCGGCAGTGCTCTCAAACCCGCCACTTCCAGCCCCGCCTTTCCTCCGGCCGCACCCGCCCCGACCTGCACCGTTCCCACCCCCTGCAACAGCTCGTCCGGATTCCGGACCCGCATTCCGGGCTACGGACGGTTTCCGGCCAATTGCTTGAAGGGACCCTGACAAGCGGCGCACCGCGGTGGCACTCTTCCCGGCAGCCGCCACACGGACCCCCACAGTCCCACCGTGCGGCAGTCGGCACCGTCTCCCCCCACACGTTCCAAGTGTTCTGCCTCGCTCTGCCCGGACGGCTTCCCGCCGCCCGGTCCCCCTCGGCCGCGGCCCCACGCCGCCGCCCCGCAGAAGGAGTCAGCGTGAGACGTACCCCCCCTCGTCGCGCCGTCGCAACCGGAGCCCTCGTCGCCGCCGCCGCCATGCTCGCCGTCGGTGTGCAGGCCGGCACCGGCACCGCGGCCACCCCCCAGCCGGGCACCCCCCACGCGGCCCCCGCCGCGGGCGCCCTGCCCGCGAAGCTCTCGCCCGCCCAGCGCGAGCGCCTGATCCGCAGCGCCGACGCCGCCACCAAGGCGACGGCCAAGGAGCTGAAGCTCGGCGCGCAGGAAAAGCTGGTCGTCAAGGACGTCTCCCAGGACGCCGACGGCACCACCCACACCCGCTACGCGCGGACCCTGGACGGTCTGCCGGTCCTCGGCGGCGACCTGATCGTCCACGAGGCCAAGGGCGGCGCCGTCAAGGCCGTCACCAAGGCACAGTCCAAGCAGCTGAAGGTCGCCACGACCACCGCGAAGGTCGCGCCGTCCGCCGCGTCCGCGAAGGCCCTCTCGTCCGCCCGTTCGCTGGGCGCGTCGAAGGCCGCCGCCGACAAGGCGCCGCGCAAGGTGGTCTGGGCCGCCGACGGCACCCCGCGGCTGGCGTACGAGACCGTGGTCGGCGGGCTCCAGAAGGACGGCACCCCCAACCAGCTGCACGTCATCACGGACGCCACCACCGGCGAGAAGATCTTCCAGTACCAGGGGATCGAGACCGGTATCGGCAACACCGAGTACAGCGGCAAGGTCACCCTGGGCACCACCGCCTCCGGGTCGTCCTACACGCTGACCGACGGCGGCCGCGGCGGGCACAAGACGTACAACCTCAACCACGGTTCGTCCGGCAAGGGCACGCTCTTCACCAACTCCACCGACACCTGGGGCAACGGCACCCCGCAGAACGCGGAGACCGCCGCCGCGGACGCCGCCTACGGCGCGGCCGAGACCTGGGACTACTACAAGACGGTGCACGGCCGCACCGGCATCAAGGGCGACGGGGTCGCCGCGTACTCCCGCGTCCACTACGGGAACAGCTACGTCAACGCCTTCTGGGACGACAGCTGCTTCTGCATGACGTACGGCGACGGCAGCGGCAACGCCGCGCCGCTGACCGCGCTGGACGTCGCCGGGCACGAGATGTCCCACGGCGTCACCGCCGCGACCGCCGGCCTCATCTACAGCGGTGAGTCCGGTGGCCTGAACGAGGCGACGTCCGACATCTTCGGCACCGCGGTGGAGTGGTACTCCAACACCGCCGCCGACCCGGGCGACTACTTCATCGGCGAGAAGATCAACATCTACGGCGACGGCCAGCCGCTGCGCTACATGGACAAGCCCTCCAAGGACGGCGCGTCCGCCGACTACTGGTCGAGCACGGTCGGCAACAAGGACGTGCACTACTCGTCCGGCGTCGCCAACCACTTCTTCTACCTGCTGTCCGAGGGCAGCGGCGCGAAGGTGGTCAACGGCGTGCAGTACAACAGCCCGACGTACGACGGGAAGTCGGTGCCGGGCATCGGCCGGGCGAACGCCGAGAAGATCTGGTTCAAGGCGCTCAGCCAGTACATGACCTCGTCCACCAACTACGCCGCCGCCCGCACCGCGACCCTCAAGGCCGCGGCCGACCTCTTCGGTCAGGGCAGCGCGACGTACAACACGGTCGCCAACACGTGGGCCGCGGTGAATGTCGGGGCCCGGGTGTCGGCCGGAAAGTGACATCGTGACCGGGTGACGGCACCCACCGGTCATCTCGGTGTGGCACGGCCGGGCGGCCGACCGGTGCACTGAACCCACCAGCGAAAACGGCGAATTGGGCGCCGCTTCCGGACCTCCGGAGGCGGCGCCCTTGCGCGTGGCACGGAGCCCGCACAAGAGGTTACCGACGAGTTTCAGCCAACCTCGCTCCAGCGTCCTGACATGAACGCGTTCGGAATGGCAGTGTTCCCGACGCACGTCACACCCACATCGCTTTGCACCCCCACCACTTGGCAAAGTTGAAGGAGCACGCGTGACCCCCCGCATATCCCGCAAGGCCCGCATCACCGGTACCGCCGTCGCCGCCGCCGCGGCCCTCGTCGCCGGCGTCGCCGCCACGGCGGGCGCCTCGACCGCCCCGGCCTTCACGAGCGCCTCGCCGGTCGCCCTCACCACCTCGCACCGCGCCGAGATGATCCACGAGGCGAGCGCCGCCAAGGCGCAGACGGCCAAGGAGCTGGGCCTGGGTTCCCAGGAGCAGCTGGTCGTCAAGGACGTCATCAAGGACGCCGACGGCACCGTCCACACCCGCTACGACCGCACCTTCGCCGGTCTGCCGGTGCTCGGTGGCGACCTGGTCGTGCACCGCGCCAAGGACGGCTCGATCAAGAGCACCACCAAGTCCACCTCGAAGACCCTCAAGGTCGCCTCCCTCACGCCGAAGATCTCCGCTGCCGCCGCCGCGCAGAGCGCGCACGGCACCGCCGCGAAGTCGATCAGCGCCAAGCAGACCGGCGCGCAGGCCGCGAAGAAGGTCGTCTGGGCCGCCTCCGGCTCGCCCGTCCTGGCGTACGACACCGTCGTCAAGGGCGTGAAGAAGGACGGCACCCCGAGCCGGATGCACGTCATCACCGACGCCAACACCGGCAAGAAGCTCTTCCAGTACGACGACATCCGTACCGGCAAGGGCGAGAGCGAGTTCAGCGGCACCGTCGACCTGACCACCACCAAGGACGGCAGCAACTACACGCTGACCGACGGCGACCGCGGCGGTCACAAGACCACCAACCTGGAGAACGCCGAGGACGGCGACGGCAAGCTCTTCACCAACTCCACCGACACGTGGGGCAACGGCAAGCCGGACAACCCGGAGACCGCCGCCGTCGACGCGCACTACGGTGCCGCCGAGACCTGGGACTACTACAAGGAGGTGCACGGCCGCACCGGCATCAAGGGCGACGGCAAGGGCGCCTTCTCCCGCGTCCACTACGGCGACAACTACGTCAACGCCTTCTGGGACGACAGCTGCTTCTGCATGACGTACGGCGACGGCGAGGGCAACAAGGCCCCGCTGACCGCCATCGACGTCGCGGCCCACGAGATGTCGCACGGTGTCACCTCCGCCACCGCCAACCTCACCTACAGCGGTGAGTCCGGCGGCCTGAACGAGGGCACCTCCGACATCTTCGGCACCTCGGTCGAGTTCTACGCGAAGAACGCCGAGGACCCGGGCGACTACCTCATCGGCGAGAAGATCGACATCAACGGTGACGGTACGCCGCTGCGCTACATGGACAAGCCGTCCAAGGACGGTCAGTCGCAGGACAACTGGGACTCCAGCACCGGTGGCCTGGACCCGCACTACTCGTCCGGTGTCGCCAACCACTTCTTCTACCTGCTGTCCGAGGGCAGCGGCGCCAAGGAGATCGGTGGCGTCAAGTACGACAGCCCGACCGCCGACGGCTCCAAGGTCGAGGGCATCGGGCGGGACAAGGCCGAGAAGATCTGGTTCAAGGCCCTGACCGAGTACATGACCTCGAACACCGACTACAAGGCGGCCCGTGAGGCCACCGTCAAGGCCGCGACCGACCTCTACAAGGCCGACAGCGCCGAGGTCAAGGGTGTCGAGGCCGCCTGGAACGGCGTCGCCGTCAAGTAACGCACCCCGCCGGGCGCCGTACGACACGGCGCCCGGCACCGCGCCCCACCGACCGGGACCCCTGTGACGTGTCCCCGGGCCGGGCCGGCGCACCGAGAACGGCGGAACGGCCGGGGATTTCTCTCCCCGGCCGTTCCGCCGTTCGCCGTTCCGTCACCGCCCCGCGCGCCCCGGCCGTTCCGCCGCGTCACGCCTGGTGCGCCACTCCGGGCCACCCCGTCTCTTCCGGCGTCCGGCCGCCAACCGGGTGAAGGCGGCAGACCCCCCGCCCCTCGCACACCACCGCCCCCAGGCGAACGGATAGAAAGGAGAAATTCCGGCAAAACCTGACGATTCCCTGGTGAGCCCATGATCGGTCGCATCCCTGTCCTGGACATCCGCCCCCGGCTCGACGACGGCCGCCCCGCGAAGGCGGTGACGGGCGAGACCTTCGACATCTCGGCCACCGTCTTCCGCGAGGGCCACGGCGCCGTCGCCGCCGATGCCGTGCTGACCGACCCGGCGGGCCACCCCGGTCCCCGGATCCCGATGTCCGAACTCCGCCCGGGCACCGACCGGTTCACCGCCGAGGTCACCCCGGACGCCGAGGGCCGCTGGACGTACACCGTCGAGGCGTGGGCCGATCCGGTCACCACCTGGCGCCGCGAGGCTGCCGTGAAGATCCCCGCCGGACTCGACCTCGAACTCACCCTCCGGGAAGGCGCCGACCTGCTGCTCCGCGCCGCCGACGGGGTGCCGAAGGAGGCCGGGCGGGAGGCGGTGCTCGCCGCCGCCGACGCCCTGCGCGACACCACGGCGCCGCCCGCCGTCCGCCTCGCCGCCGCCACCGCCCCCGCCGTCACCGAGGCGCTCACCCGCCATCCGCTGCGCGAGCTGCTCACCGTCGCGGACCCGCTGCCGCTCCTCGTCGAGCGCCGCCGTGCGCTGTACGGCTCCTGGTACGAGCTGTTCCCCCGCTCCGAGGGTGCGACCGTGCGACCGGACGGCACCCTGGCGGGCGGCACCCTGCGCACCGCCGCAGAGCGGCTGCCGGCCGTCGCCGCGATGGGCTTCGACGTGGTCTACCTCCCGCCCGTGCACCCCATCGGCACCACCCACCGCAAGGGCCCCAACAACTCCCTGACCGCCGGACCGCACGACGTCGGCTCCCCCTGGGCGATCGGTTCGGCGGACGGCGGCCATGACGCGCTCCACCCGGAGCTGGGCACCTTCGAGGACTTCGACCACTTCGTCCGCACCGCCCGCGGTCTGCGGATGGAGGTGGCGCTCGACTTCGCGCTCCAGTGCTCGCCGGACCACCCGTGGGTCACCCGCCACCCGGAGTGGTTCCGGCACCGCGCCGACGGCTCCATCGCCTGCGCCGAGAACCCGCCCAAGACGTACCAGGACATCCATCCGCTCGACTTCGACACCGACTTCCGGGGGCTGGTCCGGGAGACCGAGCGGCTGCTGCGCTTCTGGATGGCGAAGGGGGTGCGGATCTTCCGGGTCGACAATCCGCACACCAAGCCGGTGCACTTCTGGGAGACGGTGATCGGCGCGGTGGGCCGCACCGACCCGGACGTCCTCTTCCTCGCCGAGGCGTTCACCCGCCCCGCGATGGTCCACGCCCTCGCCCGCGCCGGATTCCAGCAGTCGTACACGTACTTCACCTGGCGGAACACCAAACAGGAACTGACCGAGTACCTCACCGAGCTGTCCGGTGAGAGCGCCGCGTATCTGCGGCCCAATCTCTTCGTCAACACCCCGGACATCCTGCACGGCTATCTCCAGGACGGCGGGCGTCCCGCCTTCGCCGTCCGTGCGGTGCTGGCCGCCACCCTCTCCCCCACCTGGGGCGTCTACGCGGGCTACGAACTGTGCGAGGCGGAGCCCGCGGAGCCGGGGAGTGAGGAGTATCTGGATTCCGAGAAGTATCAACTCCGGCCCAGGGATTGGGAGTCCGCGGCCCGGAGCGGAAAGACTCTGGCGCCGCTGCTCACCACGCTCAACCGTATCCGCCGCCGCCATCCGGCCCTTCAGCAACTGCGGCGGCTGCATTTCCATGACACCGACAACGACGCGGTGCTCGCCTATTCCAAACGCGCGGGCCACGGCCGCACCGCCGATACCGTCCTGACCGTGGTGAACCTTGATCCGCACCACACCCAGGAGGCCACGGTCTCGTTGGACATGCCGGATCTCGGCCTCGGCCGGGACGACTCCTTCCCGGTGCGCGACGAGCTCACCGGCGACACCTACCACTGGGGCAGGGAGAACTATGTACGGCTCGATCCGGCCCAGTCGCCCGCGCCCGCGCACGTACTGTCCCTGCGACCGTCCTCACCGATCGGAGGGTCACCCAATTGATCGTCAACGAGCCCGTGCATGACACGTTCGAGGACACTCCGGAAAAGGACCGCGATCCGGACTGGTTCAAACGCGCCGTCTTCTACGAGGTCCTGGTCCGCTCCTTCCAGGACAGCAACGGAGACGGCGTCGGCGACCTCAAGGGCCTCACCTCGCGGCTCGATTATCTGCAATGGCTGGGCGTGGACTGCCTCTGGCTCCCGCCCTTCTTCAAGTCCCCGCTGCGGGACGGCGGTTACGACGTCGCCGACTACACCGCGGTCCTGGAGGAATTCGGCGACCTCGCCGATTTCGTGGAATTCGTCGACGCCGCCCACCAGCGCGGTATGCGGGTCATCATCGACATGGTGATGAACCACACCAGCGACCAGCACCCGTGGTTCCAGTCCTCCCGCACCGACCCCGAGGGGCCGTACGGCGACTACTACGTCTGGGCGGACGACGACAAGCAGTACGCCGACGCCCGGATCATCTTCGTCGACACCGAGGCGTCCAACTGGACCTTCGACCCGGTGCGCAAGCAGTACTACTGGCACCGTTTCTTCTCCCACCAGCCGGACCTCAACTACGAGAACCCGGCGGTCCAGGAGGAGATGATCTCCGCGCTGCGGTTCTGGCTCGACCTGGGCATCGACGGCTTCCGGCTGGACGCGGTGCCGTACCTCTACGCCGAGGAGGGCACCAACTGCGAGAACCTGCCGCGCTCGCACGCATTCCTGCGGCGGGTCCGCGCCGAGATCGACGCGCACTACCCGGACACCGTGCTGCTGGCGGAGGCCAATCAGTGGCCCGAGGACGTCGTCGACTACTTCGGTGATTACGCGAGCGGCGGCGACGAATGCCACATGGCGTTCCACTTCCCCGTCATGCCGCGCATCTTCATGGCTGTGCGCCGCGAATCGCGCTATCCGGTGTCGGAAATTCTCGCCAAGACCCCGGCGATTCCGTCCGGTTGCCAGTGGGGCATCTTCCTGCGGAACCACGACGAGCTGACCCTCGAAATGGTCACCGACGAAGAGCGCGACTACATGTACGCGGAGTACGCCAAGGACCCGCGGATGCGGGCCAATATCGGTATCCGCCGCCGCCTCGCCCCGCTCCTCGACAACGACCGCAACCAGATCGAACTCTTCACCGCCCTGCTGCTCTCCCTGCCGGGCTCGCCCATTCTCTATTACGGCGACGAGATCGGCATGGGCGACAACATCTGGCTCGGTGACCGGGACGCGGTACGCACCCCCATGCAGTGGACCCCGGACCGCAATGCCGGATTCTCCTCCTGCGACCCCGGGCGGCTCACCCTGCCGACCATCATGGGCCCGGTCCACGGTTATCAGGTCACCAATGTCGAGGCGGCGATGAGTTCCCCGTCCTCACTGCTGCACTGGACCCGCCGGATGATCGAGATCCGGAAACAGAATCCGGCGTTCGGACTCGGCAGTTACACCGAACTCCCCTCCAGCAACCCGGCGGTCCTCGCCTTTCTGCGGGCCGCGCCCGGCGAGGGCGGCGCGGACGACGATCTCGTCCTGTGCGTGCACAATTTCTCGCGCTTCGCCCAGCCGACGGAGCTGGATCTGACGGAATTCGACGGACGCCATCCGGTGGAACTGATCGGCGGAGTGCATTTCCCGCCCATCGGCCAACTGCCCTATCTGCTGACGCTGGCGGGCCACGGCTTCTACTGGTTCCGGCTGCGCCGCAACGCGCCCTGACCGGAGGCGGACGGACCGCCGCCCGCCCACTTCCCCGACCTCCTGCCCGTACGCCGTCCGCCGCGTACGGGCGGAGGCGCGTCCGGGGCGGGCGCGGGACCGGACCGGCCGCCGGGCCCACGGCCGCGGGGCGGGCCCACCGGCGCCCCGTGCCGCCCGGCGCCGCGGACTCCGTCCGGGGGTACGCTCCCCGCGCCGCCGCCCGGAGAACGTCGCATTCCGGGACACTTTGCGCATCCTGTCGAGTGCCCCGGGAAAGGACGCGCCCCCATGCCGGACCCCGCCTCGACCGGTGCTCCCCCCGGATCCGGCGGGCCCCCGCTCGCCGCCGCGCCCGATCTGCTCCCCTCCCTCGCACCGCTCCTCGCGGACTGGCTGCCCGGCCGCCGGTGGTTCGCCGGGCACGGGCGGCTGATCACCGGCTTCACCCTGCTCTCCGCCACCGAGCTGCTGCCCTGCACCGTCGTCGGCGGGCCGCCCGGACTGCTGCATCTGCTGGTCCGCGTGGAGCAGGCCGCCCGGACCCCCGGGGCGCCGCCGGGCGACTGCTACCAACTGCTGCTGGGCGTGGGCCGGGAGGCGCCGCCCCGCCTCGCCCCCGCGCTGATCGGCCGCCCCGCCGGCGGCCCGCTGCGCGGCCACGCCGTCCACGACGCGCTGCTCGACAGGCACCTGTGCGGGCTGCTGCTGGAGCGGCTGCGGCTGCCGGGCCGGATCGGGGCGCTCGACTTCCACCGCGAGGCGGGCACCGCGATCCCGTCCCGGCTGCCCGGCCGCCCGCTCGGCGCGGAGCAGTCCCACACCTCGCTCGTCTACGGCGAGACGCTGATCCTCAAGGTCTTCCGGCAGGTCACACCGGGTCTCAACCCGGATCTGGAGCTGTCGCGCGCACTGGCCGGGACGGGGTGCCCGCGGGTGCCGGCGCCCGTCGCGTGGTTCGAGGCCCGCGCACGGGAGCCGGGCACCGAGCCGACGACGCTCGGTGTGCTCCAGCCGTTCCTGCCGGGCTGCGCCGACGGCTGGCAACTGGCGCTCACCGCGCTGTCCGGGCGCGCCGACTTCACCGCGTCGGCCCGCTCCCTGGGGCAGGCCACCGCGGAGGTGCACACCGCGCTCGCCCGGGCGCTGCCGACCGCGGCGCTGCGCCGTCCGCAGCTGGAGTCCATCGCGGCGGGGATGCGCGCCCGGCTGGAGACCACCGCCCGCGCGGTCCCCGGCCTGCGGCCGTACCGCGCCGGGCTGCGCACCGCGTTCGACGCGCTCGCCGCCGCCGGACGGGCCGGCGGCAGCTGGGCGGCGCAGCGCATCCACGGCGATCTCCACCTCGGGCAGACGCTCCGTCCGGCGCGGGGCCCCGGCCGCTGGTCCCTGATCGACTTCGAGGGAGAACCTGCCCGCCCGCTGGCCGAACGGCGCCGCCCGCAGCCCGCGGTCCGCGATGTCGCGGCGATGCTCCGCTCCTTCGACTACGCGGCCCGCAGCGGCCCCTCGGGCGGTGACGCCTGGTCACTGGAGTGGGCGCGCCGCACCCGGGAGGCGTACTGCCGCGGCTACGCGGAGGGCGGCGGCCTCGACCCCGGCGCGGCACCGGAACTGATGCGCGCGTACGAGACCGACAAGGCCGTCTACGAGGTGCTCTACGAGGCCCGGCACCGGCCCGACTGGCTCCCGGTACCGATGGCCGCGGTGCGCCGCCTGGCCGACGGGGGGTGAGGGGCGGGCACGGGGTGCGGGGGGGCGGCCCCGCACCGCCGGGGTGTGGGGCGCGGAGGCCCGGCCCCGTACCGCCGGAGGGCGCGGGTGCCCGGCCCCCTACCGCCGGAGGTGTGCCGCCCGGCCCCGTACCACCGAGGTGTGCGCCACTCGGCCCCCGTACCTCCCTGCCGATCGCCGCCGGGGCATCCCGCGACGCCTGCGGGTCGCCTCCGGCGCGCCGCTGCCTCCGCCGCCTCGCGTCCGGGCACCGCAGCGTCCGCGCGGCTGCCGCCCCGCCCACCCGTCCGTTCCGTCCGACGCCCCGACCAGGAGGCCGCCCATGACCGTCCGTCCGCCGTCCCGCCGCCCCGTCGCCGCCCCACCCACCGCAGCCCGTGAGGCGGCCGGCCCGGCCGATCCGGCGGAGCCGGTGGCCCCGACCACAGCCGTCACCGCTCCGGCCGCAGCCGTCACCGCTCCGGGCGCGCCCGACGCCCCGTCGGCGCGCCCGGCGCCCCCACTTCCCGGCGACGCACGTGCCCGGCTGCTGGCCGGTGCCCACCACGATCCGCACGCCGTGCTCGGGGCGCGGCCGGTGCCCGGTGGGGTGCTCTTCCGGGTGCTGCGGCCGCACGCCCGGGAGGTCGCGGTCGTCACCGAGGGGCGGTGCACGGCCCTGCGGCCGGAGGGGGACGGGCTGTTCGCCGGGGTGCTGCCGCAGGCTGCCGTCCCCTCGTACGCGCTGCGGGTGGTGTACCCGGACGCCACGCTGACGGTCCGCGATCCGTACGGCTTCCTCCCGGCGCTGGGCGCACCGGAGCTGCGGCTGCTGTCCGAGGGGCGGCACGAGCAGCTGTGGCAGGCGCTCGGCGCCCGCGTGCTGACACATCAGGGCACCACCGGCACCCGCTTCACCGTCTGGGCCCCGAACGCGCGCGGGGTGCGGGTCCTCGGGGACTTCAACCACTGGGACGGCACCGCCTTCCCGATGCGGTCGCTGGGCTCCTCGGGGGTGTGGGAGCTGTTCCTGCCCGGCGTCGGCGCGGGTGAGCTGTACAAGTTCCAGATCACCCGGCCGGACGGCTCGGCCACCGTGCGCGCCGACCCGATGGCCCGGCGCACGGAGTGCCCGCCGGCCACCGCCTCGGTCGTCGACGTCACCCACCACGAGTGGCGGGACGGCGCGTGGATGGCCGCGCGGGGCGCCCGGCCGCCGCACGCCGCGCCGTTCTCCGTCTACGAGGTGCATCTGCCGTCCTGGCGCCCGGGGCTGACCTACCGGCAGCTCGCCACGCAGCTGCCCGCGTACGTCCAGGACCTCGGCTTCACGCATGTGGAGTTCATGCCGCCGGCCGAGCACCCCTTCGGCGGCTCCTGGGGCTACCAGGTCACCGGCTACTACGCGCCGACCGCCCGGCTGGGCACCCCGGACGATTTCCGGTATCTCGTCGACGCGCTGCACCGGGCCGGGATCGGGGTGCTGATCGACTGGGTGCCCGCGCACTTCCCGCGCGACGACTGGGCGCTGGCGGAGTTCGACGGGCGGCCGCTGTACGAGCATCCGGATCCGGCGCGGGCCGCGCACCCGGACTGGGGGACGCTGGAGTTCGACTACGGGCGGCCCGAGGTCCGCAACTTCCTCGTGGCCAACGCGGTGTACTGGTGCGAGGAGTTCCACATCGACGGCCTGCGGGTGGACGCCGTGGCGTCGATGCTCTACCTCGACTACTCGCGGCCGGACGGCGCCTGGACGCCCAACGCGCACGGCGGGCGGGAGAACTGGGACGCCGTCGCCTTCCTCCAGGAGATGAACGCGACCCTCTACCGCCGCTGCCCCGGTGTGGTCACCGTCGCCGAGGAGTCCACCGCCTGGGACGGCGTCACCCGCGCCACCCACGAACCGGCCGCGGGCGGCCTCGGCGGGCTGGGCTTCGGGCTGAAGTGGAACATGGGCTGGATGCACGACTCCCTCCACTACGTCGCCAAGGAGCCGGTGCACCGCCGCCACCACCACGGCGAGATGACCTTCTCGATGGTCTACGCCTACTCCGAGAACTATCTGCTGCCGATCTCCCACGACGAGGTGGTGCACGGCAAGCGGTCGCTGGTGTCGAAGATGCCGGGCGACTGGTGGCAGCAGCGCGCCACCCACCGCGCCTACCTCGGCCACATGTGGGCCCACCCCGGCAAGCAGCTCCTCTTCATGGGGCAGGAGTTCGCCCAGGGTGCGGAGTGGGCGGAGCGCCACGGCCCGGACTGGTGGCTGCTGGACCCGTCGTACGCGGCGGAGCCGGACCACCGCGGGGTGCGGGATCTGGTGCGCGACCTCAACCGCGGCTACGCGGCGGCGCCCGCCCTGTGGGAACGGGACACCGATCCGGCGGGCTTCGCATGGGTCGCCGCGGACGCCGCCGAGGACAATGTCTTCGCCTTCCTGCGCTTCGCCGCCGACGGCTCCCCGCTGCTCTCCGTCAGCCACTACTCCCCCGTGGTCCGCGAGGGCTACCGGCTCGGCGTGCCGGACACCGTGGCCGCCTGGCGCGAGGTGCTCAACACCGATGCCGCGCGCTACGGCGGCGGCGGGGTCGAGAACCCCGGCAGCCTGACGCCGGAGCCGGCACACGGCCGGGAACGCTCGCTCACCGTCACCCTGCCGCCCCTGGCCACACTCTGGCTCCGCCCGGCGTGACGGCTGGGGCGGCCGCGGAGCCACCGGGCCCGGCGGGCGCGAAGCCGCGCCTCCTGCCGGCCTCGCTCCGCTCAGATCCGCTCGGCGGCCGGTCCGAGCGCGGCCCGCAGTCCGGCGACCGAGGCGCGCCACTGCGGCCCGGAGTCCGACGCGTCCCACAGCTCGGCCAGTTCGGAATCGGGGGCGAGCACCCGGTCCAGGGCGCGGACGGCCAGACCGGTCAGCTCGGGCGGCGGCTGCGGTATGCCCCAGCGCGGCAGGGGCACCGCCGCACCCCCGCACCCGACGGCCCCGGCCGCCCCGCCCGGCCGAGCCGCCGCCAGCAATGCGGCCGCGGCCACCGCCGTCTCGCCCTCCGGCGCATCCAGGTACCAGCGCTCCTCGACGGCGTCGGCCAGTGCCGTGCGTACCGCGAAGAGGCGGCGGTTCTCCGGCAGCGCGCCCAGCCGCACCACGAGGTCCGCCGCGGCGTCGCCGCCGAACGGACCCGTCCCCCATGTGCCCATGCCCCGCTCCTCGATCCCCGGCGGCCGGTCCACCCCCGGCCGCGGTCAACCCGTCCCCTGCATGGTGCCGCACCCCACTGACAACGGCCGCCCGGCGACCGTGGGGCAGCGGCGTCTTCCCAGGTGGGGCGCGGAACGCGGACGGGGCGGGCGCCCGAAGGCACCCGCCCCGTACGGCGGTGGGAGACGGCGGCGCACCCCGGCACGCCACCCGGCGGCGCACCCCGGCGCCGCCGTCGCGCGGCGCGCCCGGTCCCGGTCCCGGAGAACCGCCGCGCCGTGTCCGGTCAGACCCCGGCGGGCTCCTTCGCCCCGTCCGTGCGCGGTGCGTCGTCGGCCGGTGCGGGGGCGCCGTGGTCGTCGGTCAGGGTCGCCTCGTCGAACGGCAGCTGACCGGCGAGGACTTCACCCACCCGGGCCTTGTCGATCTCCTTCGTCCAGGTGCCGATGAGGACGGTGGCGACGGCGTTGCCGGCGAAGTTGGTCATCGCCCGCGCCTCGCTCATGAAGCGGTCGATGCCGACGATCAGGCCGACGCCGTCGACGAGTTCGGGGCGGTGCGACTGGAGGCCGCCGGCGAGGGTCGCCAGGCCCGCGCCGGTGACCCCGGCGGCGCCCTTGGAGGCGATGATCATGAAGGCGAGGAGGGAGATCTGCTGCCCCAGCGCGAGCGGCTGTCCCATGGCCTCGGCGACGAACAGCGCGGACATCGTCAGGTAGATGGCGGTGCCGTCGAGGTTGAAGCTGTAGCCGGTGGGGACGGTGATGCCGACCACGGGCTTGCTGACGCCCAGGTGCTCCATCTTGGCGATCAGCCGCGGCAGCGCCGACTCCGAGGAGGAGGTCGACAGGATCAGCAGGAACTCCCGGGCCAGGTACTTCAGCAGCAGGAAGATGTTGACCCCGGCGAAGAGCCGCAGCAGCGTGCCCAGGACGACGATCACGAAGAGCAGACACGTGATGTAGAAGCCGACCATGATGACGGCGAGGGACTTCAGCGCGTCCACGCCGGTCTCGCCGACCACCGCGGCGATGGCGCCGAAGGCACCGACCGGCGCCACCCACATGATCATCGACAGCACCCGGAAGACCAGCTTCTGCAGGTGTCCGACGCCGCGCAGCACCGGCTCGCCCGCCTTGCCGAGCGACTGCAGCCCGAAGCCGACGAGCAGCGCGACCAGCAGCGTCTGGAGCACCTCGCCGCCGGTGAAGGCGGAGACCAGCGTCGTCGGGATCATGCCGAGCAGGAAGTCGGCGGTGGACTCGCCACCGCCCGCGGTCTGCGCCTGGCCCGCGTGGCGGACCGACTCGGTCAGGTGCAGGCCCGAGCCGGGCTCCAGGATGTTGCCGACGACCAGACCGATGGCGAGGGCGACGGTGGACATCACCATGAAGTAGCCGAGGGCGAGCCCGCCGACGGCACCGACCTTGGCCGCCTTGCGGACCGAACCCACACCCAGCACGATCGTGCAGAAGATGACCGGCGAGATCATCATCTTGATGAGGTTCACGAACCCGGTGCCGAGCGGCTTCAGCTCGACGGCGGCGCCGGGGGCGATGAAGCCGACGGCTATGCCGAGCAGCACCGCGGCGATCACGGCGATGTAGAGGAAATGCGTCCGGTCCCGCTTCTTCGGCGCGCTCTCCTCGGTGGTACCGCCGGACGGCGGCGTCTTTGCAGCCACGGCTGCCTCCTCGCTCTACGGTTGCGCACGGATCTGCGGCTCGGGCGCAACGTCCCGGCGACTATGCACCCGCCCTGTGGCGTGCGTCACCCTTGCGTGCATTTCGTTCATACAAAAGTGACCGGGCAGACTGTTTGCATGCACCTTGCCTTTCCGCGGACGCCGTTGCGTCTGCGACGCCCGCGCAGCCTCGCAGGGCAGCTCTTCGCGATGCAGGTCCTCCTGGTGACCGTGGTCGTCGCGGGGTGCGCCGTCTTCGCGTACGCAAGCGCCGGGCGGCAGGCGAAGGAGACCGCGCGGCGGCAGACGACCGCGGTGACGACGGCGGTCGCCGACTCGCCCGCGGTGGTCGCCGCCGTCCGCGGCGCCGACCCCACGGCGGTGCTCCAGCCGTACACCGAGCGGCTGCGGCGCGATGCGGGCGTCGACTTCGTCGTCGTGATGGCGCCGGACGGCACCCGCTGGACGCACCCCGAGCCGGACGCGATCGGCCGGACCTACCTCGGACACACCGGACGGGCGCTGCACGGCGAGACGTTCGCCGAGACGCACCTGGGGGTGCTCGGGCCGTCGATGCGGGTCATCGCGCCGGTCCGCGACCCCGCGCACGACAACCGCGTCATCGCGCTGGTCAGCTCCGGCATCACCATCGCCACCATCAGCGAGCAGCTGCGCAACCAGGTGCTGGCGCTGCTCGGGGTGGCCGCGGCGGCGCTGGCGCTGGGCGGGCTCGGGACGTACGTGATCAACGCCCGGCTGCGGCGCCACACCCACGGGATGAACGCCGCCGAGCTGAGCCGGATGCACGAGTACCACCAGGCGGCGCTGCACGCGGTGCGGGAGGGGCTGCTGATGCTCGACGGGCGGCGGCGGGTGTCGCTGATCAACGACGGCGCCCGGGAACTCCTCGGGGTGTCCGGTGACGCGGTGGGCCGCCCGGTGGCGGAGCTGGGACTGCCCGCGCCGCTGGCGAAGGCGCTGAGCGCGCCCGGTCCGCTCCGCGACGAACTCCAGCTGACGGACGAGCGGGTGCTGGTGGTCAACTCCGCGCCGGTCTCCGGCGGGGAGCACCGCGGCAGCGTCATCACCCTGCGCGACCACACCGAACTCCAGGCGCTCTCCGGTGAGCTGGACTCGGTCCGCGGGTTCGCCGAGGCGCTGCGGTCGCAGGCGCACGAGGCCGCCAACCGGCTGCACACGGTGGTGTCGCTGATCGAACTGGGCCGCGCCGACGAGGCGGTGGAGTTCGCCACCGCCGAGCTGGAGCTGGCGCAGGCGCTGACCGACCAGGTCGTCGGCGCGGTCGCCGAACCGGTCCTCGCCGCACTGCTGCTGGGCAAGGCGGCGCAGGCCCACGAGCACGGCGCGGAGCTGGTGTTGACCGCCGACAGCCGGATCGACGACGGGCTGCTGCCGCCGGACCTGCCCGCCCGCGACCTGGTGACGGTGGTCGGCAACCTCATCGACAACGCCCTGGACGCGGCGGCACCGGACGCCACCTCGGACGCCGCGCCACAGCGGACCGACGGCCCCGCCGCCCCGCCGAAGGTCACCGTCACCGCCCGCTCCGACGGCGGCGAACTGCTGCTGTGCGTGGCGGACAACGGCCCCGGTGTGCCCGAGGAGAGCGCGGCGGAGATCTTCCGGCGCGGCTGGAGCAGCAAGCAGCCGGCGGCGGGCGCGCCCGGGCGTGGCCGGGGGCTGGGCCTGGCCCTCGTCCAGCAGGCGGTCCGGCGCAACGGCGGCACCCTCGCCCTCGACCGCGCACCGGACGGCGGCGCGCGCTTCACGGTCCGGCTGCCGCTGCGGACCACGGACGGAGGCGCCGCATGACGACCACCCCCGACATCAGGGTCCTCGTCGTCGAGGACGACCCCGTGGCCGCCGCCGCGCACACGCTGTACGTGGAGCGGGTCTCCGGTTTCACGGTCTCCGGCACCGTGCACTCGGGCGCGGACGCCCGCCGCCATCTCGACCACCACACCGTCGATCTGCTGCTGCTCGACCTCTATCTGCCGGACGGGCATGGGCTCCAGCTGATGCGGACGCTGCGCGGCGCGGGGCACGGGGCGGACGTCATCGCGGTCACCTCGGCGCGCGATCTGACGATGGTGCGCGAAGGCGTGTCGCAGGGCGTGGTGCAGTACCTGCTCAAGCCGTTCACCTTCGCCACGCTGCGCGACCGGCTCCAGCGCTACGCCGCGTTCCGCTGCACCGCGGGCGAGGCCAGCGGGCAGGACGAGGTGGACCGCGCCATCGCCGCGCTGCGCAACCCGCGCCCGGCGGCGCTGCCCAAGGGCCTGACCTCGGCGACGCTGCGCGCGGTCACCGACGCCCTGCGCGCCGCCCCCGGCGGTCTCTCCGCCACCGAAGCCGGCAGCGGCGTCGGCATCTCCCGGATCACCGCCCGCCGCTATCTGGAGTACCTGGTGGACACCGGCCGGGCGGCCCGCGCCCCGCAGTACGGTCAGGTGGGACGGCCGGAGCTGCGCTACCGCTGGTCGGAGCGGTAGCGGAAAGACGCGGTCACGCCGGGACCGGGCGCCGCCCGGAAGGTCCGCCCGCCGGGGCACCCGGCCCCAACTCCCGTGCCCCGCCGGGCACCTGGACCGTACGCGACCCGGCCGTCGTCGCCCGGCGGGCTGATCGGGTGTCCCCCTTGAGAGGGACCGGCGGGCCCGCCGTGGGACTTCCGGCCGGTACCGCTTTCGGTCCTCGCGGGCGACGACCCGGGCGGGGTCCGCGGCCGAGGATGGGAACACATGCCCCGTCCCGTCCCCAGGAGTTCCCGTGTCCCACGCGGCTGCCGCCCCCGCCCCCACGCACACGACGCCCGGTGTCGCCGCCCGCGCGGTGGGCCTCGACAAGGTCTACGGCGAGGGCGAGACGAGGGTGGTGGCGCTGGATGCGGTCTCCGTCGACTTCGCCGCCGGGCAGTTCACCGCGATCATGGGTCCGTCCGGCTCCGGCAAGTCGACGCTGATGCACTGCATGGCGGGGCTCGACACCGTTTCGTCCGGCTCGGTCCGCATCGGTGACGTGGAGCTGGCGTCGCTCGGCGAGAAGAAGCTGACCCGGCTCCGCCGCGACAAGGTCGGCTTCATCTTCCAGGCGTTCAACCTGCTGCCGACGCTGACCGCCGCCGAGAACATCACCCTCCCGCTGGACATCGCGGGCCGTAAGCCCGACCCGGCGTGGATGAACGCGGTCATCGAGACGGTGGGCCTCTCCGGGCGGCTCGCCCACCGCCCGAGCCAGCTCTCCGGCGGTCAGCAGCAGCGCGTGGCGGTGGCCCGGGCGCTGGTCGCCCGGCCCGAGATCATCTTCGCGGACGAGCCGACCGGCAACCTCGACTCCCGCTCCGGCGCCGAGGTCCTGGGCTTCCTGCGGGAGTCGGTACGCGCCATGGGCCAGACCGTCGTGATGGTCACCCACGACCCGGTCGCCGCGGGCTACGCCGACCGCGTCGTCTTCCTCGCCGACGGCCGCATCGTCGAGGAACTGCACCGGCCCACCGCGGACTCGGTCCTGGACCGGATGCGGCGCTTCGACGGCCGCGGCCGCACCCAGTGACGCCCGCCCCGCGCCGCACCGCCCCGTCCCACCATCCGCGCCCCAGGCACCAGGACTGACTTCCCATGCTGCGAACAGCCGTGCGCAACCTCTTCGCGCACAAAGCCCGGCTGATGATGACCGTGCTCGCGGTCCTCCTCGGCGTCGCCTTCGTCTCCGGCACCCTCGTCTTCAGCGACACCGTCGGCGACGCCCTCAAGAACGCCTCCGCCAAGAACCTCGACGACGTCGCCGTCTCCGTCACGGCCGAACCCGAGCCCCCGAAGCCCGACGGCCGGCGCACCACCGTCCTCACCGAGAAGACGGCCGACGCGGTCCGCGCGGTGCCCGGCGTACGCACCGTACGGGCCGACATCACCGGTGACGCGGTCCTCGCCGCCAAGGACGGCAAGCCGGTCGGCGAGGCGTGGCAGAACCGCGCCGTCAACTACCAGCCGGGCCCGGACGGCAAGGACGGCCGCTACCCGCTGGTCGCGGGCCGCGGCCCGGCCACCGCGGGCGAGGTCGCGCTGGCCGAGGCCACCGCGCGCAAGGCCGGCTACCGGATCGGCGACACCGTACGGTTCGCCACCGACGGCCCGGTGCTGGCGAAGAAGCTGGTCGGTCTGGTCTCCACCGACGACCCGAAGGTGACCGCGGGCGGCTCGCTGACGCTGCTCGACACCGCCACCGCACAGCGCCTCTACCTCCACCCCGGCCAGTACGACGAACTGGTCGTGTCCTCGAAGCCCGGCGCCGACGAGGCGGCGCTGACCCGCGAGATCCGCGCGGCCGTGCCGGACGAGGGCGCGCAGGTCACCAGCGGCACCGCGCTCGCCGAGGAGCAGAGCCGGCACCTCGCCGACCAGAACACGGCACTGACCTCGACGCTGCTGACCTTCGCCGGGATCGCGCTGTTCGTCGGCGTCTTCATCATCGCCAACACCTTCACCATGCTGATCTCCCAGCGCCGCCGCGAGATCGCCCTGCTCCGCGCGGTCGGCGCCTCCCGCCGCCAGGTGGTGCGCTCGGTGCTCGCCGAGGCGACGCTGCTGGGCGTGGTCGCCTCCGCCGTCGGCATGGGCCTGGGCATCGGCCTCGCGCTGGCGATCCGCTCGGTGCTCAACGCCAACGACGCCGGCTTGCCGGACGGGCCGCTCGTCATCAACCCGCTCACCTACCTCGTCTCCCTGGCCACCGGCACCGTCGTGACGGTCCTGGCCGCGTGGCTGCCGTCCCGCCGGGCCGCGAAGATCGCGCCGGTGGAGGCGCTGAGCACGGTCGACACCCAGCCGGCGCCGCGCGGGCTGGTGGTCCGCAACATCTTCGGCGCCGTCATCGCCGGCCTCGGCGTGGCCGTGATGTTCTGGGTCTCGACGCTGGAGTCCAGCGACAACCTGCCGCTCGCGATGCTCGGCTCCGCGCTCACCATGACCGGCGTGATCGTGCTGGCGCCGCTCCTCTCCCGCCCGCTGGTCCGCCTCACCGGCGCGGTCACCGTCCGGCTCTTCGGCACGGTCGGCAAGCTCGCCCGGGAGAACGCGCTGCGCAACCCGCGCCGGACCGCCGCGACCGGCTCGGCGCTGATGATCGGCCTCACCCTGATCACCGGGATGGCCGTCGTCGGCAACTCCGCGGAGTCCGCCATCGACCGGATGACCGCGACCCAGCTGACCGCCGAGTACCAGATCAGCACGGCCACGTTCTCCGGCCTCGACCCGAAGCTGTCCGCGAAGGCGGCGCAGGTCCCCGGCGTGACCGCGGTGGCGCCGATGCGCCACTCCAGCTTCCTCCTGGGCGACGAGGGAGTGGTGCTCAACGGCACCGACCCCCGCACCATCGAGCAGGTCACGGCGCTCAAGGTGGTCCAGGGTTCGGTCGGGGCGGTGCACGGCGAGAGCATCGCGATGTCGAAGACCTCCGCCGACACGGCGGGTGTGCGCGCCGGCCGGACCATCACCGTCGACCTCCCCGACCAGAAGAAGCACCGCCTGACGGTCGCCGCGGTCTACGAGGACAACGACATCGCCGGTGACGCCTTCTCCGACCTGCGGCTGGTCGCCGTCGGCCTGGACCACCAGGCCCCCAAGGACGACACGCTGCTGGTCAAGACCGCACACGGCACCTCCGAGGCGACCGCCGCGAAGCTGCGGGCCGCCTTCGGCGACAACCCGCTGGTGAAGGTGCAGAACCACGACGAGCTGCGGCAGGAGAGCGCCGGCCCGATCGGGATGATGGTCAACATGGTCTACGGCCTGCTCGGCATGGCCGTCGTCATCGCGGTCGTCGGCGTGATCAACACCCTGGCGATGTCGGTCTTCGAGCGGACCCGGGAGATCGGGATGCTGCGCGCCATCGGGCTGGCGCGGAGCGGGATCAAGCAGATGGTCCGGCTGGAGTCGGTCGTCATCTCGCTCTTCGGCGCGGTCCTCGGCATCGGCGTGGGCCTCTTCCTCGCCTGGGCCGGCGGCTCGCTGCTCGCCTCGTCCTGGCGGCTCTACGAGACGCTGCTGCCGTGGGGCCGGCTGTCGCTCTTCGTGGCGATCGCGCTGGCCGTGGGCCTGCTGGCCGCCATCTGGCCGGCCCGCCGCGCGGCGAAGCTGAACATGCTGGAGGCCATCGGCGCCCACTGACGGGCGGTACGGCAACGGCGGCGCGCCGTCCCCGACCGGGGAGGCGCGCCGCCGTCGTACGTCGAAGAGCCGCAGGTCAGAAGACCGACTCGGCCTCCTGCATCCGGTCGGCGGGGACCCGCTTCAGCTCGGTGACGGCGTCGGCGAGCGGCACCATCGTCACGTCCGTGCCGCGCAGCGCCGTCATCTTTCCGAACTCCCCGCGGTGCGCCGCCTCGACGGCGTGCCAGCCGAAGCGGGTGGCGAGGACGCGGTCGTACGCGGTGGGGGTGCCGCCGCGCTGGACGTGGCCGAGGATGACCGGGCGGGCCTCCTTGCCCAGGCGCCGCTCCAGCTCGACGGCGAGGGCGTTGCCGATACCGGAGAAGCGCTCGTGGCCGTACTGGTCGATGGCGCCCTTCTTGTAGTCCATCGTGCCGGGCGCGGGGTGGGCGCCCTCGGCGACGCAGATCACGGCGAACTTCTTGCCGCGCGAGAAGCGCTCCTCGACCATCCGGACCAGGTCGCTCACGTCGAATTCGCGCTCCGGCAGACAGATGCCGTGGGCGCCGCCGGCCATCCCGGACTCCAGGGCGATCCATCCGGCGTGGCGCCCCATGACCTCGACGACCATCACCCGCTGATGCGATTCGGCGGTGGTCTTGAGGCGGTCGATGGCCTCGGTGGCGACGCCGACGGCGGTGTCGAAGCCGAAGGTGCGGTCGGTGGAGGAGATGTCGTTGTCGATCGTCTTGGGGACGCCGACGACCGGCAGCCCGGCGTCCGACAGCATCCGGGCGGCGGTCAGGGTGCCCTCGCCGCCGATCGGGATGAGGACGTCGATGCCGTGCTCGCGGGAGAAGTCCTTGGCGTTCTCGCACGCCTCGCGCAGCCGGGCGCGCTCCAGGCGGGCGGAGCCGAGGATGGTGCCGCCGCGGGCCAGGATGCCGCTGACGGCGTCCAGGTCGAGCTTGCGGTAGCGCCCGTCGAGCAGTCCCTTGAAGCCGTCCTCGAAGCCGATCACCTCGTCGTCGTGGCCGGTCAGGGCGCGGTGGACGACGGACCTGATCACAGCGTTCAGCCCGGGGCAGTCGCCGCCGGCGGTGAGGACTCCGATACGCATCGTGCTGTGTCTCCTGTGCTCGTGTCCGACGTATGAGCCGGTCCGATTCTTCCACGGGGCGCCCCGTCCCGCCCTCACCCGCCCGGCGCCCCGCCCCTCTCCCGGGCCCGCCGCCTCAGGGAAACTGGGACGCGCGGCTTATCCAGCGCCGCGGGTATTGTCAAGGTGGCGAGCCCGCCATAACGGCTGTTTCCGACCCTACTCTGACTGCCCCGGCTGATCTGCACGACAACGGATGGACGGAGAGCACGCGTGACCCGCAGCGTGTACGTGACCGGCACCGACCGCGGCGACGGCCGCCAGGTCGTCGAGCTGGGAGTGATGGAGCTCCTGACCCGCCACGTCGACCGGGTGGGCGTCTTCCGCCCCCTGGTCCACGACGGACCGGACCGCCTCTTCGACCTGCTGCGCGCCCGCTACCGCCTCAGCCAGCCCACCGAGTCCGCCTTCGGCCTCGGCTACGACGAGGCCGCCGACCTCCAGGCCGAACACGGCACCGACGAACTGGTCTCCCGGCTGGTCGAGCGGTTCCACGCGGTGGCCAGGGAGTACGAGTACGTGCTGGTCCTCGGCTCGGACTACGCCGCCACCAACCTCCCCGACGACCTGGGCCTCAACGCCCGCCTCGCCAACGAGTTCGGCGCCGCGGTCATCCCCGTGGTCGGCGGTCAGGGCCAGGAGGCCGAGGCGGTCCGCGCGGAGGCGCGCAACACCTACCGCGCCTACACCGCGCTCGGCTGCGACGTCGTCGCCCTCGTCGTCAACCGCGTCGATCCGGGGCTGCAGAAGGCCGTCGCCGAGCGGCTGGCGGCGCGGCTGCCGGTGCCCTGCTACGCCCTGCCGGAGGACGCCGCGCTCTCCGCGCCGACCGTCCGGCAGCTGGTGCACAGCCTGGGCGCGGAGGTGCTGCTCGGCGACGACTCCGGGCTGGCGCGCGACGCCCGGGACTTCGTCTTCGGCGGGGCGATGCTGCCGACGTTCCTCAAGGCGCTGACGCCGGGCTGCCTGGTGGTGACGCCCGGGGACCGCGCCGACCTCGTCATCGGCTCGCTCGCCGCCCACAGCGCGGGCGCCCCGCCGATCGCCGGGGTGCTGCTCACCCTGGACGAGCGGCCCGGACCGGACATCATGGCGCTGGCGGACCGGCTGGCGCCCGGCACCCCGGTCATCTCGGTGCCCGGCGGCTCCTTCCCGACGGCCGCGGAGCTGTTCGCCGTCGAGGGCAAGCTCAACGCCGCGGCGCCGCGCAAGGCGGAGACCGCGCTCGGCCTGTTCGAACGGCATGTGGACACCGTCGAGCTGACGAATCGTATCTCCGTGGCCCGCTCCGGCCGGGTCACGCCGATGATGTTCGAACACGAGCTGATCGAGCGCTCCCGCTCCGGGCGGCGCCGGGTGGTGCTGCCCGAGGGCGGCGAGGAGCGGGTGCTGCGCGCCGCCGACGTCCTGCTGCGCCGCGACGTCTGCGCACTGACCCTGCTCGGCGAGGAGGAGGCGATCCGCAAGCGCGCCGCCGACCTCGCCATCGACCTGGCGGACGCCCAGATCATCGACCCGCAGTCGTCGCCGCTGCGCGAGCGCTTCGCCGAGCGGTACGCGGAGCTGCGCGCCCACAAGGGCGTCGGCTACGAGCTGGCGTACGACGTCGTCGCCGACGTGTCGTACTTCGGCACGCTGATGGTGCAGGAGGGCCTGGCCGACGGCATGGTCTCCGGCGCGGCGCACTCCACGGCGGCGACGATCCGCCCCGCCTTCGAGGTCATCAAGACGAAGCCCGATGCGCAGATCGTCTCGTCCGTCTTCTTCATGTGCCTCGCCGACCGGGTCCTGGTCTACGGCGACTGCGCGGTCAACCCGGATCCGGACGCCGAGCAGCTCGCCGACATCGCCATCCAGTCGGCCGCCACCGCCGCGCAGTTCGGCGTGGAGCCGCGGATCGCGATGCTGTCGTACTCCACCGGCACCTCCGGCTCCGGCGCCGATGTCGACAAGGTGCGCCGCGCCACCGAACTGGTCCGCAAGCTCCGTCCCGATCTGCTGGTGGAGGGCCCGATCCAGTACGACGCGGCGGTCGACGCCTCCGTGGCGCGCACCAAGCTGCCCGACTCGGAGGTCGCCGGCCGCGCGACGGTGCTGATCTTCCCGGACCTCAACACCGGCAACAACACCTACAAGGCGGTGCAGCGCTCCGCGGGCGCCGTCGCCGTCGGACCGGTCCTCCAGGGTCTGCGCAAACCGGTCAACGACCTCTCGCGCGGTGCGCTGGTGCAGGACATCGTCAACACCGTCGCCATCACCGCGATCCAGGCGCAGGGCGCCCCGCCCGGCGCCGGAGCCGTCTGACCCGCGCCCGCCCGTCCGCACCCACCGGAAAGCGCTCCATGACTGCCAACCCCACCCGCGTCCTCGTCCTCAACTCCGGTTCCTCATCGGTGAAGTACCAGCTGCTCGACATGGTGGAGAACCGGCGGCTGGCCACCGGCCTCGCCGAGCGGATCGGTGAGGAGACCTCGCGGCTGGTGCACACGCCGCTGGCCACCGGCGGCGAACGGCGGGTGCACGAAGGGCCGATGGCCGACCACGACGCGGCGCTGAAGGCGGTCGCCGCGGAGCTGGCCGCCGACGGACTGGGCCTCGACTCCCCGCAACTGGCCGCGATCGGGCACCGCGTCGTCCACGGCGGCCTGAAGTTCACCGAGCCGACCGTCATCGACGAGGCGGTCCTGACGGAGATCGAGCGGCTGGTGCCGGTCGCGCCGCTGCACAACCCGGCGAACCTCACCGGCATCCGCACCGCGCAGGCGCTCCGCCCCGACCTGCCGCAGATAGCCGTCTTCGACACCGCGTTCCACACCACGATGCCGGAGCACGCGGCCCGCTACGCCATCGACGTGGCCACCGCCGACGCCCACCGCATCCGCCGCTACGGCTTCCACGGCACCTCGCACGCCTACGTCTCGCGCCGCACCGCCCGCCTGCTGGGCAAGGACCCGTCCGAGGTCAACGTCATCGTGCTGCACCTGGGCAACGGCGCCTCGGCGTCGGCGGTGGCGGGCGGCCGGTGCGTCGACACGTCGATGGGGCTGACGCCGCTGGAGGGCCTGGTGATGGGCACCCGCTCCGGCGACATCGACCCGGCGGTGACGTTCCACCTCAGGCGGGTCGCCGGGATGTCCGCCGACGAGATCGACGAGCTGCTCAACAAGCGGAGCGGGCTGGTCGGGCTCTGCGGCGACAACGACATGCGGGAGATCCGCCGCCGTATCGACGAGGGCGACGAGGCCGCGGCCCTCGCCTTCGACATCTACATCCACCGGCTGAAGAAGTACCTCGGCGCCTACACCGCGGTGCTCGGCCGGGTCGACGCGGTGGCGTTCACCGCGGGCGTCGGCGAGAACGCCGCCCCGGTGCGCGCCGCGGCGATGGCCGGTCTGGAGGTTCTGGGCATGTCCGTGGACGCCGACCGCAACGCCGTACGGTCCGACGAGCCGCGGCTGATCTCGCCCGACGGCTCCCCCGTCGCGGTCGCCGTGGTCCCGACAGATGAGGAGCTGGAGATCGCCCAGCAGACATACGCGCTGGTCACCGACTGATGCACACCCCGGCTCCGCGCCCGCCTTCGGGGGAATATTCCGCTCCGAAACAAAACCGATAGGATTCAGCCCATGCGCCGTTCCAAAATCGTCTGCACCCTGGGCCCCGCCGTCGACTCCTACGACCAGCTGAAGACGCTGATCGAGGCCGGTATGAACGTGGCCCGCTTCAACATGAGCCACGGAACCCACTCGGAGCACGAGGAGCGGTACCACCGCGTCCGCAAGGCGTCCGAGGAGACCGGCCGCGCGGTGGGCGTGCTGGCCGACCTCCAGGGTCCGAAGATCCGCCTGGAGACGTTCGCCGACGGCCCCGTGGAGCTGGTGCGCGGCGACGAGTTCGTCATCACCACCGAGGACGTCGCCGGCGACAAGACCATCTGCGGCACGACGTACAAGGGCCTGCCCGGCGACGTCTCCAAGGGCGACCCGGTCCTCATCAACGACGGCAACGTCGCCCTCCAGGTCGTCGACGTCGACGGCCCGCGGGTGCGCACCATCGTCATCGAGGGCGGCGTCATCTCCGACCACAAGGGCATCAACCTGCCCGGCGCGGCGGTCAACGTCCCCGCGCTGTCGGAGAAGGACATCGACGACCTGAAGTTCGCGCTGGCGATGGGGTGCGACATGGTCGCGCTCTCCTTCGTCCGCGACGCCAAGGACGTCCAGGACGTGCACCGCGTGATGGACGAGGTCGGGCGCCGCGTCCCGGTCATCGCCAAGGTCGAGAAGCCGCAGGCGGTCGCCAACATGCAGGAGGTCGTCATGGCCTTCGACGCGGTGATGGTGGCCCGTGGTGACCTCGCCGTGGAGTACCCGCTGGAGAAGGTCCCGATGGTGCAGAAGCGCCTGGTGGAGATGTGCCGGCGGAACGCCAAGCCGGTGATCGTGGCGACCCAGATGATGGAGTCGATGATCACCAACTCGCGGCCGACCCGCGCCGAGGCGTCCGACGTCGCCAACGCCATCCTGGACGGCGCGGACGCGGTCATGCTCTCCGCGGAGTCGTCGGTCGGCGCGTACCCGATCGAGACCGTCAAGACGATGTCGAAGATCGTCGAGGCGGCCGAGGAGGAGCTGCTGTCGAAGGGTCTGCAGCCGCTGGTCCCGGGCAAGAAGCCGCGGACGCAGGGCGGCGCGGTGGCCCGCGCGGCGTGCGAGATGGCGGACTTCCTCAACGGCAAGGCGCTGGTGGCGTTCACCAAGTCCGGTGACACCGCCCGCCGTCTCTCCCGCTACCGCGCGGCCCAGCCGATCCTGGCCTTCACCACCGACGCGGCCACCCGCAACCAGCTCGCGCTGAGCTGGGGTGTGGAGACGTTCGTGGTGCGGCACGTCGACAACACCGACGCGATGGTCGACCTGGTCGACGCGGAGCTGCTCAAGCTCCAGCGGTACAACGAGGGCGACACCATGATCATCACCGCCGGTTCGCCCCCCGGCATCCCCGGCACCACCAACATGGTGCGCGTCCACCGCCTGGGCGGCGAGAGCTGATCCGGCGCCGGTGACACACAGCGGCGGGGGGGGGGGGGGGGGGGGGGGGGGGGGGGGGGGGGGGGGGGTTTTTTTTTTTTTTTCTTTTCTTTTTTTTTTTTTTTTTTTTTTTTTCG
>NZ_JBVHWT010000003.1:336125-447789 GCF_055564055.1 Streptomyces sp. NPDC029159 | reverse complement strand
GGGAGGGTGTCTCTGCCGCTGAAAAAACACAGCGGGGTTTCCCCCCCCTTCGCGCGGGGGGCCCCCCACCGCCGTTTTTCCCGGTTCCTGCCGTCTCAGCTGTTCTCGATGGTCTCGTGGAGCCCGGGGACATGCAGGGTGCCGCCGAACTGTCCCGCCTGGGCGAGCTTCACCTTGGTGAAGAACGCGAACGGGATGTTGATGGGCGGCGGGTGCTCCGGGTCGAAGACGATCGGGATCAGCCCGAAGAGGTTGCCCTGGAGCCGCTCGGTGTAGAGCGTGACCTGTCCGTCGCGGATGGTCGACGTGGAGCCGGGCGTGGACCGGACGTGGTACTTCAGGCCGTTCGGCCCGTCCACGATCTGGTGCAGATCACCGATGTCGATACCGCCGGCGGTGAACTTCAGCGCCTGCTTGGTCCGCCCGCTCGGCGTCCGGAGGTTGACCACACCCTTGTAGTCGAGGTCCTTCAGCGTCAGCGAGGTGGCTTCCAGGTGCCAGGGGCCCTCCGGCACGGCGGCCGGGGGCTGCTCGTCCGTACCGTCCGACTTCTTCTCGACGACACACGGGAACGGCTTCTTCCCGTCCGCGTCCGGCGCACCGGGATCGGCCGTCGCCCCGGCCGTGGGCGTGGCGTCGTCCTTCCCGTCGGTGGCGTTGCCCGCCGCGTCCCCCGCGTCCTGCGCAGGATCCGCGGAGGTGTCCGCCGTGTCCTTCGCCGGATCGGCGGGCTTCGGTGCGGACGGCTTCGCCGGGGCCGACGCCTTCGAGGGCTCCGGCGTCGCGGACGGGCTCGGGCCCGGCGACGCCGCGTCCTCGCCGGTGTCCTTCGTACCGCCGGGGTGGAAGGCGTCCTCGATCTTCTTGCCCCAGCCCAGCGGGTCGTACCAGGGGTTCCCTTCGTCGTCCGTGGGGGACGGCGACGGGGTGGCGGACGGGGACGGCGCGGAGCCGGTGTCCTTGCCGCCGGACGCGGAGCCGGACGGCGACGGCGAGGCGTCGGGCGACGGCGTGCCCGGCTCCGGCGCCTTCTCCTTCTCCCCGGCCTTGGCGTCCTCGGCGGCCTTGGCGTCCTCGGCGGCCTTCTTGTCCTTGGCGGCCTTCTCCTCCGCGGCCTTCTTCCTGGCGGCCTTCTCCTTGGCCTGCGCCTCCTGCTCCTGCTGGTCCGGAGCGGTGACGCACGGACCGTCCTTGAAGGGGCTCTTGGGCGCCGGCTTGGCCACCGCCAACTGGGGTGTGAACCCCATGCCCATGAGCACGGCGGACGGCATCGCGGCGATGGCTATCGCCTTGCCTGCGGGCACATGGAACCGCGTCAGCAGCGGCTTCTTCGGTGCCGCGTGCCTCGGTCCGGATCTCGCCCCGGCGGCTGCGTTCTCGTGCAGCTCGTCACCCGGCACGGTGCCTCCCGTTCGTTCCGTTGGTCGGGCTCGTTCCTGACAGGTCGTCCAGTCCGTCGCCCGGCCCCGGGGCCGCCCCGGCCACCGCCGGCTGCCCGCCGACCGCCGCCGCGGCCCGCGCGCCCTGCGGCCCGTCGCCCTCCGTCGCCCGGCCCGGCGCCCAGGAGACACCGAGCGCCCCGCCGAACAGTCCCAGCAGGAAGCCGACGAGGAAGGCACCGAAGTTCGAGACGACCAGGGAGACGAGGGAGAGCAGGATGGCCGCCACCCCCGCGAAGACCCGCGAGGCCGGCTGGAACCACAGGGTCAGACCGAGGACGACCAGCAGCACGCCGATGATCAGCGATCCGGCGCCGGCGGTGGTCGCCATGCGCACGGTCAGCGAGCCGATCGTGAGATTGGCGTAGGGGAAGTACATGATCGGCAGACCGGCCAGCAGCGTCAGAAGACCGGCCCAGAACGGGCGTTGCCCGCGCCACTGCCGGAACACGAGACGCTTCCGTCCGAAGTTCTCGTTCAGTCGTGGTCGCGTATCGGCGCTCATGCCATACCTTCGCTTCGCTCGGCCCCGCATCCACGCGGCGCGCACGGTGGTTCTGGGCTGGACGACGTGACTGCTGACGCCCTCGCGGACAGGCGCGGGGTCGCCACGGCGCGGCCACCGGCCCCGCCCCCCGCGCCCGTACGCTCAGCGCGTCAGTAGCACTCGCTCTTGCCCTTGGTGACCTTCATCTGCAGGCCACTCAGCTTGAACGTGCCGGCCGTGGTCGCCCACGCCGTCTGCTTGACGCCGGTCAGCGTGGCCGTGTCGGCTTCCTGGGCGAACGAGCCGGGATCGGCCTTGTCGCCCTTCTTCATGCCGGGGCCCTTGGACGTCGAACCCGCCGCCACACCGATGTTGATGTTCTGGAAGGTCGCATCGGCGTTGAGCTGATCGAGGTCGATGTAGAGGTTCTTCGCCTCGACCGGCGTGCTGCCGCCGCCCGCCATGAGCTTCATCGACACATCGCCGAAGACCGGCACCGGTACGACGACCGACTGGCACAGGTTCTTGATCTTGGCGTCGGAGAACGCCGAGACCGCGACCGGTACCTGCTTGCCGTCCTTCTGGGCGTCGACCGCTCCGTACTGGACGAAGCCGGTGCCGTCCAGCCGGTCGGTGCTGACCTTGAACTGCTGGCCGGACACGCTGAACGATGCCGCGAGGGCGCCCTGCGACAGGGCGACGCCTATCGCGGCGGTCGCCGCGACGCTGGGCACCATGACGACGGCGAACCGCTTCCATCTGGTCCCGCCACGAGCCAGGGACTCCATGACTTTCCTCCTTCTCGGACGTACATCTCCGGCACCGGCGGACTCGGTCGAGTTCCGCGGTACCCGGGATGGGAGAAGTGCTACGTCCTCGGGAAGGAGAGCGCCCGTGCTCGAAAGGCGCATGGCGTTCCGAATACCGGCGTTCACCCCCGAGCGACAACCACTGGCCACGCTCTCGCGCAACCTCCTGGGCAGGCCCTGCCGTTGATGGCCGAGACCCCCCTGCCCACGGTCGGCAACAGGGGCCGCCGACCCACTCGGTGGGGACCCATCTGCCCGCGGTGTCGACCGGCTGCCGCACTACGGAAATGGACCGAGCGTGGCCGATCGTGGTGCATTCCACGCCGCCGCACAAGGGGTTCGTTACTTGCGGGTAACGGGCAGATCACCGGGGTGCGACCGAGCGATATCACGCAGGCACACAGCGTTGCCGCGCCCGACCCGGAAATACGGGGCAATCCCGGCGATACGCCGACACATCACCCCGCAGGACTTACTACGAGTAACAGCGGCCACGATTACCAAGATTTGGTAAAGCGTGGCCGCTGATCGTTTCACCCGTCCGGTGTACGCCCCGGTCGGCGGGCGGGCCTTCGAGGAGCCGTCAGAAGAGCACCCGGGCCAGCGCGGTACGCGCCGAGACGACCCGCGGATCGTCCGTGCCGATCACCTCGAACAGCTCGAGGAGGCGCACCCGCGCGGTCTCCCGGTCGTCACCGGCGGAGCGCTTGACCGTGTCGACGAGACGGCCGAAGGCATCCTCGACATGACCGCCGACGAGATCGAGATCGGCGGCACGCATCTGCGCCTGCACGTCGGCCGGGCTCTCGGCTGCGGCCTTGCGGACGTCCGCGGGGACGAGGTCCTGCACCCGGCGCAGCAGTTCGGCCTGGGCGAGACCGAGCTTCGCCTCGGGGTTGGCGGGGTCGTCGGAGAGGACGTTCTTGTACGCCTGCACCGCACCGCCCAGATCACCGGCGTCCAGCGCGGCACCGGCGGCCGCGAGCGCCGCGTCGTACGGACCGGCCGGGGCCTCGGCGGGCGCCGGGGCGTCCGCGGCCTGCGGTTCGACGGGGGCACCGACGATGCCGAACTGCTGCTCGGCGGCCTGGATCAGCTGGTCGAGCACCTGGCGGATCTGCGCCTCGGGGGCCGCACCCTGGAACAGCGGGATGGGCTGCCCGGCGACGACGGCGAAGACGGCGGGGATGCCCTGCACGCCGAACTGCTGGAAGAGCATCTGGTTGGCGTCGACGTCGACCTTGGCGAGCACGAACTTCCCGGCGTACTCACCGGCCAGCCGCTCCAGCAGCGGGCCCAGCTGCTTGCACGGCTCGCACCATTCGGCCCAGAAATCGAGGACGACCGGCACTTCGGTGGAGCGCTGCAGGACGTCCTGCTGGAACCCCGCCTCGTCGACGTTGATCACCAAGGGGGTACCGGCGGCGGGCGTCGCGCCCGTGCGCGCCGCTTCGGCGCGCGCCTGCTCGGCCTTCTGCTTCGCCTCCCCGGCGGCCTTCACC
This sequence comes from Streptomyces sp. NPDC029159, assembly GCF_055564055.1. NCBI lineage: Bacteria > Bacillati > Actinomycetota > Actinomycetes > Kitasatosporales > Streptomycetaceae > Streptomyces > Streptomyces sp. NPDC029159. Next base: position 443,552 of record NZ_JBVHWT010000003.1, on the reverse strand, counting down.
GCTGCGAGGTCGACGACTCCGCTCATGGACATGTTGCGTGGCTGCATGGGTCCATCCTCCCCCCTGAACGGCCCGTTCCGGAAAGCGATGCCGAAAATCCGGCCCGAGGGCCGCACCGGATCCTCTTCCCGGGTGCTCCGGCCGTCCGTACACTCCGCCGGGATGCGGTGCACGGCCGGGCCTGGCGCCCGATTCCGGCCCCTCGCGGGGCCCCTGCGTGGCCGCGGGTCCCCACCCGGGCCGATGTGATCGTCGCTCTTACGCTACGACCCGTAGCGTAACTACTGGTGGTCCCGCGACGACACCCCCGCCGAGCAGCCGCAGCCGTGATCTGCCTCACCAGAGGCAGCGGAGCTACCGGCCGGTATGGTCGCCCGCATGCCGCACTCCTGCCCCCGGAAACGCCGCACGGGCCGCCCGCGCAGCGTCGAGACCGACCGCGCGATCCTCGACGCGGCGCGGGCCGCCCTGGTCGATCTGGGGTGGGGCCGGTTCACCATGGGCGATGTCGCCGCCCGCGCCGGGGTCGCCAAGACGACGCTCTACCGGCGCTGGGCCAACAAGAACGAACTGGTCGTCGACGCCGTCGCGGTCCTCTTCGACGAGCTGGAACTCCCCGACCGCGGCAGTCTCCAGGCCGACATCGAGGACGTGGTGCTGCAGTTCGGCCGGTTGCTGGAGCGGCCGGAGACGAAGACGGCGCTGATGGCGGTGGTCGCCGAGTCGACCGCCGACGCGGCGCTGCGCGAGCGCATCCGCACCACCATCGTCGACCGGCAGATGGGCCTGGTGATCCTGGGCCGCGAACGCGCCCAGGACCGCGGCGAACTCCCCCCGGACCCGCCCGACCACGACGGCACCCGCGCCGCCGCCGAGACCGTGGGCCTGATCTTCGACGTCATCGCCGGCACGGTCGTCCACCGCACCCTGGTCTCCGCGGAACCCGTCGACGCCGTCTGGGCCCGCCGCCTCGCCACCATCCTGCTGACGGGACTGGCGGGGCTGGCGGGGTTGGGGTGAGGGGGCGGGGGCGGGGGCGGGAGTTGTAGGGGCGACGTTGTGCCGCGGGCCCGTAGGGCTCATCCCGTAGGGGTTCGGCGCCCCCCTTGGGGGCCAACTACCCGCCGGACCAGCGGATTTAACGATTCCATCCGGCGGCACTCGACGGCGCCAGGCACCCAGCACCCAGCCCCCGGCACCCCGCCCCCGGGCCCCCTCCCCCGCTACTTCTTCTCCCGCCAGGCGCAACTGCCCAGCGTGGCGCTTCCCTTCGCGAGCAGCCGGCGGGCCTCCGCGGCCGGGGCCATGGCGCTGTGGCCGCGGTGGCAGATGACGGTGCGGTCGCCGTGGCCCGCGAGGTCGACCAGGATCTGGTCCCAGTGGCGGTACTGCACGTCGTGCCCGGTGTCCGCGTACGAGCGCACCACCGGCGCGGCCGGCAGGTGGTGCCGCCAGGCGGCGAGGGTGACGGGCGGCACGGTGGTGTCCTTCTTGCCGCTGTAGAGGTACACCGGCGCGGTCAGCCGCGACAGGTCCGGGCCCGGCCGCTCGCAGTAGAGCCGCTGCTCATGGACCTGAGGCGCCGGATCGGCCTGCTGCCCGCGCTGGTTGTACGTGCGGGCACCCTCCTCGTACGCGGTGTCGGCGAAGCCGGGGATCTGCTGCACCGGGCTGTCGTCGGGGAACGCCCACCAGACGCGCGGGTCGGTGATCTGCTTCTTGACGGCGGCGGTCAACTGCTCGTCCGACAGGGCGCAGTAGGCGGGCCGGGCTCCGTACGGCGGCAGCGCGGCGGCCAGGTGCAGCGCCTGGATGCGCTGCGGGGCCCGGGCGGCCAGCTCGGCGGCGTACGGGCCGCCGCCGGAGATGGCGATCACGGAGACCTTCCGGACGCCGAGGCGGTCGAGGACCGCGAGGGCGTCCTCGGCGAAGTCGGCCTTGCCCAGCTTCGGGTCGTAGGCGGTGTCGCCGAAGCCGTTGCGTTCGACGGATATCAGCCGCAGCCCCAGCGATGCGCGGGTGGAGCGGAAGAAGTCGGTCATGTGGGCGGCGCGGGCGCTGGTGCCCGTACCGCCGATGAAGAGCACCGGGCGGCCGTCGCGCGGCCCGTCGTCGATGTAGTGCGCGGTCCGCCCGGAGGCGAGTCGGGCGGCGTGGACGTCGGGCCCGAGCGGGTCGAAGTCGTCCTGGACGCGGGCCGGTCGGCCGCCCGCCCCCTCCGGCGCGGATGGCTCGGCGCTCGCGACGGCGGACCCGCCCAGCAACGCCGCCGCGAGCACGGCGGCGGAGGCGGCACACACGGTACGGACTGTTCTCTTCACGCGTTCTCCCGGTACGACGAGGGGCACACAACTGCCTGCACCTACCCCGAAGTTCCGGGAGAACGCCTGGTCATGGGCGAGGGCGCGGCCGGACGGCCACGCTCCGCTCAGAACCCCGCCGGCTCCGTGTAGACCCCCCACTCGTCGCGCAGGGCGTTGCAGATCTCGCCGAGGGTGGCTTCGGCGCGGACCGCCTCCAGCATCGGTTCGATCATGTTGCCGCCGTTGCGGGCGGCGGTGAGCATCGCGTCGAGGGAGGCGGTGACGCGGGCGTCGTCGCGGGCGGCCTTGCGGTCGGTGAGGGTGCGGACCTGTTCGCGTTCGACCTCGTGGCTGACGCGGAGGATCTCCAGATCGCCGGTGACCGAGCCGTGGTGGCAGTTGACGCCGACGACCTTCTTGTCGCCCTTCTCCAGGGACTGCTGGTAGCGGAAGGCGGATTCGGCGATCTCGCCGGTGAACCAGCCGTCCTCGATGCCACGCAGGATGCCGGAGGTGACGGGGCCGATGGCGTGCTGCCCGTCGGGCACCGCCCGGGCGCCGCGCGCCTTGATCTGCTCGAAGATCTTCTCGGCGTCGGCCTCGATCCGGTCGGTGAGCTGCTCGATGAACCACGAACCGCCCAGCGGGTCGGCGACGTTGGCGACGCCGGTCTCCTCCATCAGCACCTGCTGGGTGCGGAGCGCGATCTCGGCGGCCTGTTCGCTGGGGAGCGCCAGGGTCTCGTCGAGGGCGTTGGTGTGCAGGGAGTTGGTGCCGCCGAGGACCGCGGCGAGCGCCTCGACGGCGGTGCGGACGACGTTGTTGTACGGCTGCTGGGCGGTGAGCGAGACCCCGGCGGTCTGGGTGTGGAACCGCAGCCACTGGGCCTTCTCGCTGGTCGCGCCGTAGACGTCGCGCATCCAGCGGGCCCAGATGCGGCGTGCGGCGCGGAACTTGGCGATCTCCTCGAAGAAGTCGAGGTGCGCGTCGAAGAAGAAGGAGAGGCCGGGGGCGAAGGTGTTGACGTCCAGGCCGCGGCTGAGGCCCAGCTCGACGTAGCCGAAGCCGTCGGCGAGGGTGTACGCCAGCTCCTGCGCGGCCGTCGCCCCGGCCTCGCGGATGTGGTAGCCGGAGACGGAGAGCGGCTTGTACGCGGGGATCCGCGCCGCGCAGTGCTCCATGAGGTCGCCGATCAGCCGCAGATGCGGCTCGGGCGGGAAGAGCCACTCCTTCTGGGCGATGTACTCCTTGAAGATGTCCGTCTGAAGGGTGCCGTTGAGGACGGCGGGGTCGACGCCCTGGCGTTCGGCGGCGACGAGGTACATGCAGAAGACGGGGACCGCGGGGCCGCTGATCGTCATCGAGGTCGTGACGTCGCCGAGCGGGATGTCCTTGAAGAGGATCTCCATGTCGGCGGCGGAGTCGATGGCGACGCCGCAGTGGCCGACCTCGCCGAGCGAGCGCGGGTCGTCGGAGTCGCGGCCCATCAGCGTCGGCATGTCGAAGGCGACGGAGAGGCCACCGCCGCCCGCCTCCAGGATCATCTTGTACCGCTCGTTGGTCTGCTCGGCGTTGCCGAAGCCGGCGAACTGGCGGATGGTCCAGGTGCGGCCCCGGTAGCCGGTGGGGTACAGGCCGCGGGTGAAGGGGTACTCGCCGGGCCAGCCGATCCGCTCGAAGCCGTCGACGGTGTCGCCGGGGCGCGGGCCGTAGACGGGCTCCACGGGGTCACCCGAGAGTGTGGAGAAGTCCGCATCGCGCTTACGGGCGGAGTCGTACCGGGCCTGCCAGCGGCGGCGGCCCTCTTCGATCGCGTCGGCGTCCATACCGTTGAATTTACTAGGACGTCCTAGTAGTTGTCGATGGCAAGCGCCTGCCGTGTCCCCTGATCACTCCCCCATTTACTCCCCTACGGGTTCCGCACCCGCCCTGAACAGCACGAACGCGCCCGTCCCCGGGCGGGGAGGGCGCGTGGCGCGGGTGGGGTGCGGCGCGGTCAGACCTTGACCGGCTGCGGTGTGCCGTCCTGGAGCTGCGGGCGGATCTCGGCGACGACCTGGCGCTCGACGAAGAACGCGGCGGTCGGGATGGTGCCGGCGACCAGCACCCACAGCAGCTTGCCGAACTTCCACTTCGCCTTGGAGCCCAGGTCGAAGGCGAAGACGAGGTAGATGATGAACAGCACGCCGTGGATCTGGGAGACGACGAGGGTGAGGTCCTTGCCCGCACCGAAGCCGTACTTGGCCACCATGCAGGCGCACAGGACGAGGAGCATCACGGCGGTGGCGTAGGCCATCACCCGGTAGCGGGTCAGGACACTGGGCTTCATGCCCCCGAGCGTAACCGGACCTCCTGGGGCGATCTTCGCCACCCCCGTGGCGTGGCGGCGAAGATCGGGGGCGCGTGAGAACGGCCAGGTCGGGCGTGGGTGGGCGGCCTGACGGGGCTCCGGTGGGCGGGCCCGGTCAGTCCTCGGCGAAGTCGCCCGCGGCGACCCGCAGCGGGCGGAGCATGGCGAAGATCTCCGCGCACTCCTCGGCGTCGTAGGCGCCCAGACCGAAGTCCATCCCCATCAGGTCACGGGTGGCGGCGTCGCACATCTCGCGGCCCTTCTCGGTGATGGTGGCGAGGGTGCCGCGGCCGTCGTTGGGGTTGGGCCGCTTGGCGACCAGACCCGACTTGACCAGCCGGTCGACGGTGTTGGTGACCGAGGTCGGGTGCACCATCAGCCGCTCGCCGATCTTCGACATCGGCAGCTCGCCCGCCTTCGAGAAGGTCAGCAGCACCAGCGCCTCGTAACGCGCGAAGGTCAGGCCGTACGGCTTGACCACCGCGTCCACCTCGGAGAGCAGGATCTGGTGGGCCCGCATGATCGAGGTGATCGCGGACATCGACGGCACGGCTCCCCAGCGCTGCTGCCAGAGTTCATCGGCGCGCGCGATGGGATCGAAAGCAAGACTGAGCGGCTTCGGCACGCCCTTGACCCTATCGGGCGGCCATATACCGGTCGGGGGCGTCTCGGGATACGGGCGACCCGCCGGCGCTTTCCGGCAGCGAACGGCCCGCCCGGCCGCCGCCCCGTCGCGTGCGGGAGGGGTGGCGGCCGGGCGGGCCCGGGGTGGTGCGGGGTCAGGCCGGGATGGCGCCGTCCGCCGGGGCGGTGTCGGCGGCGAGGTGGCGTTCGACGGTGGCGACCTTCGAGGTCAGGCCGTCGGTGACGCCCGGCCGGATGTCGGCCTTGAGGACGAGGGAGACCCGGCCCGCGCGGGCCTCGACGGCGGCGACGGCGCGCTTGACGACGTCCATCACCTCGTCCCACTCGCCCTCGATCGAGGTGAACATGGCATCGGTGCGGTTCGGCAGGCCGGACTCGCGGACGACGCGGACGGCGTCGGCGACGTATTCGCCGACGTCCTCGCCCACGCCCAGCGGGCTGACCGAGAAGGCGACGATCATGCGTTGACCGTGCTTTCCCGGCGGGCGCGGGCCGCGATGACCGAGCTCTCGGCCTCCCGCTTGAGCTTGCGCTCGGCGAAGAAACCGCCGGTCGGCAGCACCGAGAGGACGAAGTAGAGGGCAGCGGTCCTCAGGTCCCACTTGGTGCGGTTCCAGGCGTCCAGCCAGAAGACGACGTACAGGATGAAGAGCACGCCGTGGACCATGCCCATGACCATGACGCCGTCGAAGCTGGTGGTGCGCTTGAGGACCGAGCAGCACAGCAGCAGGAGGAAGGAGATCGCCTCGGGGGCGGAGATCAGGCGGAGCCGGTGGAGTGCGGCGGCGGTCTTGATGTCCACGGGAACCTCGTTCGGGTGGCAGGGGCGACAGGCGGAGGGGAAAAGCGCTTGTGCAAGGGTTCACAAGCCTGCCGACCATTGTTACAGCCGCGCCCGGGATCACTGCGCCGGGGGCCGGGCGGCGGCCCGTAGGGGAGGAACGGCCGTGGCCGTCGGGGAAGAGCCAGGGGAACCCCGAGCGGTTCAGGGGGCGGTGGACCTCCCGCGGCGGGTGACCTGGCGGCTACCGTCTGGGACGTGGCTCAGTTTCGGCTCCACGGGAGCAAGGTGCTCGCCGTCGACATGTCGGGCGACGCCGTCAAGGCGAAGAACGGCGCGATGGTCGCGTACGAGGGACAGATGTCGTTCAAGAAGAAGACCGGAGGGGGTGAGGGACTGCGCGGGATGGTCACCCGGCGGCTGACCGGTGAGCAGATGGCGGTCATGGAGGTGAAGGGGCAGGGCACCTGCTATTTCGCCGACCACGCGAGCGAGATCAATCTGGTGCAGCTGCACGGCGAGAAGCTGTACGTGGAGGCGAGCAACCTGCTGTGCACGGACGCCGCGCTGCGCACCGGCACCACCTTCACCGGGCTGCGCGGCGCCTCGCAGGGCAACGGTCTGTTCACCACCACCGTCGAGGGCACCGGCCAGGCGGCGCTGCTCTCCGACGGGCAGGCGGTGGTGCTGCGGGTCACCCGGGAGTATCCGCTCCAGGTCGACCCGGGCGCGTACATCGCGCACACCGGCGATCTCAAACAGCACTTCCAGTCCGGGGTGAACTTCCGCACGTTCCTGGGCGAGGGGTCCGGCGAGGCGTTCCAGATCCGCTTCGAGGGCGAGGGCCTGGTGTACGTCCAGCCCAGCGAGCGCAACACCCTCGGCGGTGAGGTCTGATGCCGTTCACGGTGCTCAATTCCCGCATGGTCGAGGCACGGGTCACGCCCGGGGCGCGGCTGTTCAGCCAGCGCGGCGCGATGCTCGCCTACCGCGGCGAAGTCTCGTTCACCCCGAACATCCAGGGCGGTCAGGGCGGCATCGGCTCGATGATCGGCCGCCGGCTGGCCAACGAGGCCACGCCGCTGATGACGGTGGAGGGCGACGGCACGGTGATGTTCGGCCACGGCGGCCACCACATCCACGTCATCGACCTCACCGGCGAGACGCTGTACGTCGAGGCCGACCGGCTGCTGGCGTTCGACGGTGCGCTGCGCCAGGGCACGATGTTCATGGGCTCGCAGGGCGGGGTGATGGGCATGGTGCGCGGCCAGGTCACCGGCCAGGGCCTGTTCACCACCACGCTGGAGGGTCACGGCTCGGTGGCGGTGATGGCCCACGGCGGCGTCATCGAACTGCCGATCAGTCCGCAGCGGCCGGTCCACGTCGACCCGCAGGCGTACGTCGCCCACCGCGGCGAGGTGCGCAACAAGCTCTCCGCCGCGCTCGGCTGGCGCGAGATGGTGGGTCGCGGCTCCGGCGAGGCGTTCCAGCTGGAGCTGTCGGGCCAGGGCACGGTCTGCGTACAGGCGTCGGAGGAGAAGCTGTGAGCACACCCGTCATCCACGACGTCCACACCCTGCCGCGGAACGACAACGTCAATGCGTACGCGTTCTCGGTGGAGCTGGACGGGCGGTGGTTCCTGCAGAAGGGGAAGATGATCGCGTACTACGGCGCGATCGACTTCCACGGCATCGGGCACGGCCCGCTGGAGCGGCTGATCGCGACGAGTTTCCACTCCCCGCTGCACGCGGCGGACTGGGTGGTGGCCGAGGGCCGGGGGAAGATGGTCCTCGCCGACCGGGCGTTCGACGTCAACTCCTACGATCTCGACGACGGCAACCTCACCGTTCGCGCCGGCAATCTGCTCGCGTTTCAGCCATCTCTGTCACTGAAGCAGTCGATCATTCCGGGCTTTCTGACGCTGCTGGGCACCGGCACATTCGTCGCCGCGTCCAACGGTCCGGTGGTCTTCGCCGAGCCGCCGATCCGGGTGGACCCGCAGGCGCTCGTCGGCTGGGCGGACTGCCCCTCGCCGTGCCACCACTACGACCACCGGTATCTGCAAGGGTTCCTCGGCGGTGTCCGGGCGCACACCGGGCTGGGCGGGGCGTCGGGCGAGGAGCACCAATTCGAGTTCGTGGGCGCGGGTACGGTCCTGTTGCAGTCGACGGAGCAGCTGATGGCGGAGCGGGCGACGGGTGAGGTGACGCCGGAGGCGGGTGTGCCGGGGTCCGGGGTGCCGGTCGGGGCGGGTGGCTCACAAGCACCGCAGCTGCCGGGTGCGCTCGGCGGCCTCCAGCAACGTTTCGGGCTGTGAACGGTAGTCTGCGCACCGTGAGCAGCTCGAACGTCTGAGCCACCCCATCCGGCCCGGGGAGCCGGTACCGGCGACCACTGTGCGGTTGCCCGATCGACCCGCATTTATTTCATCATTCAACTTTTACGGGTAGAATTCATCCATGACGACCGACAGCGACACCCCCTGGCTGACCGACCAGGAACAGCGCGCCTGGCGTACCCATCTGGACGTCAGCAGGCTGCTGATGCACCAACTGGAGCGCGATCTCCAGCCGTTCGGGCTGACCAACAACGACTACGAGATCCTCGTCAATCTCTCCGAGGCCGAGGGCCACCGGATGCGGATGAGCGATCTCGCGTCGAGCACGCTCCAGTCCAAGAGCCGTCTCTCGCACCAGATCACCCGCATGGAGAACGCCGGTCTGGTCCGCCGCGAGCACTGCGAATCGGACCGCCGCGGGCTCTACGCCGTCCTGACCGAGGAGGGCTGGGAGACCATGCGCCGGGTCGCGCCGCACCACGTGGCCTCGGTGCGCCGGCACTTCATCGACCTCTTCACCCCGGAGGGCCTGGCGCAGCTGCACTCCTCGCTGGGGCCGGTCGCGGCCCGGCTGCGGGAGCACCGCGGCGCCCTCTGAGCCCACGCCGCGGTCCGCGCCCCCGGACCGCGGCGGCGGCCGCCCGCGGCGCAAACTCGCCCCGACGGCCCGCGCCCCGGCGCCCCGCCCACGCCCGCCGGCCCGGCGATCCCGCAGGTCAGCGCAGTGCCGGCAGCCGCAGCTCGAACACCGAGCCCTCGCGCACCCGCAGCGAACCGCCGTGCCGCTCGGCCACGTCCCGAGCGATGGCCAGTCCCAACCCGGCGCCGCCGTCGTCCCGGGCCCGTGCGTCGTCGAGCCGGACGAACCGCTCGAAGATCCGCTCGCGGTCACCGGGCGGAACCCCCGGCCCGTCGTCGTCGACCCGCAGCACCACCTCCGCGCCCTCCCGCACCACCGCCACCCGTACCGCCGCGGTGGCATGGCGCTCCGCGTTGTCCAGCAGGTTGCCCAGCACCCGGCCCAACTGGCCGCGCGAGCCGGTCACTTCCGCCTCGTCCAGCCGTCCGACGGTGACGGCGATCCGGTCGGCGGGCCGCTGCGACACCTCCTCCCGCACCAGCGCGGCCAGCGCGACCGGAGCCCCGGCGGGCCGCTCCCCCGCGTCCAGCCGGGCCAGCAGCAGCAGATCGGCGGCGAGTTGCTGGAGCCGTACGGTGTCCTCGACCGCGCCCGGTACGTCCAGCAGGTCGGGGTGGGCGGCGCCCACCTCCAGCTGGGTGCGGAGGCTGGCGATCGGGCTGCGCAGCTCGTGGGAGGCGTCGGCGACGAAGCGGCGCTGCCGTTCGACCGACGTCTCCAGAGCCGCCAGCGTCTCGTTGGTGGTCCGCGCCAGCCGCCCGATCTCGTCCCGCGCCGCGGGCACCGGCACCCGGCGGCTGAGGTCCGTACTCGCGGTGATCGCGGCCATCTCGCCCCGGATGCCCTCGACCGGCCGCAGCGCCCGCCGGGTGACCAGCCACGTCACGCCCGCCACGACCAGCAGCAGCAGCGGCAGACCGAGCAGCATCGCGGTGCGGAGCGAGTCCACCGCCTGCTCCGCCGTCGCCAGCGGCGCCCCGGCGCGGACCACCGCCTTGCGGCCCGCGGTGTCCTCCGCCTCGACGGTCGCGAAGCGGTAGTCGGCGCGGTGCCCGTCGACGGTCGCGGTGCCGTCGGCCACCTTCACATCGTCGTCGACCTCGCCGTGGTGGTCGCCGTCCGTCCCGTCGTCGCCGCCGTCACCGTCGGGCCCGCCCGCGACCCGCTTCCCGTCGACCTCCTCGACGTCGTCGCCCACGGCCAGCAACCGGCCGTCGTCGTCGGTGACCACCACCGGCCGGTCGTCGCCGTCCGGCAGATGGAGATCGCCGTGGACGGAGCCGGTGGCGATCCGGACGGCGACGGCGCGGGCGGCGACCTCGGCCTGGAGGTCGGTCTGGGCGCGGAGGTTGCCGCGCAGCACCAGCAGCAGCGCCGTCCCGGCCAGGACCAGGGCCACCGCCACCACCAGCGTCGCCCCGGCCGTCGCCCGGGCGCGGACCGAGCCGAGGGCGTTACGCATCGGCCACCAGCCGGTACCCGGCGCCGCGCACGGTGCGGATGTGCTCGGCGCCCAGCTTGCGGCGGAGCGCACTGACGTAGACCTCGACGATGTTGAGGTCGCCCTCGTAGGCGAAGTCCCAGACGTGGTCGAGGATCTCGGCCTTGGAGACCACCTCACCGGCGCGGAGCGCGAGCTGTTCCAGGACGGCGAACTCCTTGGCGGTCAGCGTCACCTCGGCGCCGTCCCGCAGCACGGTGTGCGCGCCCTGGTCGACGGTGAGCGTGCCGACCCGCAGCACCGGCGCCGCCGTCCGCCCGTGGCGCCGCAGCAGGGCCTTCACCCGGGCGACGAGGACCACGTACGAGAACGGTTTGGTGAGGTAGTCGTCGGCGCCGGTGTCGAGCCCCTCGGCCTCGTCGTACTCGCCGTCCTTGGCGGTCAGCATCAGGACGGGCACCTCGCTCCCGGCGGCCCGCAGCGCGGCGCAGACGCGGTAGCCGTTGAGGCCCGGCAGCATGATGTCCAGCACGACCAGATCATGGCCGCCCTCGCTCGCGCGGCGCAGGCCCTCGGTGCCGTCGTGGACCACGTCGACGGTGTAGCCCTCGGCGCGCAGCCCGCCGGCGAGCGCGCGGGCCAGCCGTTTCTCGTCCTCGACGAGCAGCAGACGGAACGGGCGCGCGGGCGTGGCAGCAGACATGGGTTCAGCTTCGCACCCCGTTCCTGAAGCGCTCTTCAGGGTCCTTCAGCTCCGCTTCAGCTCGGTTTTGCCACGGTGGGGTCATCGCCGATCACAGGGGAGCAACCACCATGAAGCGCCGTTCCGTCCTCGCCGCCGCCACCGCCGCCGTCCTCATCGCCGGGGGCGCCACGACCGCCGTCGCCGTCAACACCGGCGGCCCCGGCGGCCCGCAGTCCCACGCACAGACCGCCGAGCAGCTCGTGGCGACCGCCGGTGCGGAGGGCGTCGCGGCGGCCGGCGGACACGACCGCCGGGAGGCCGGGGAGGTCGGGGAGGTCGGGGAGGTCGGGGACGCCGGGCGGGCCGCCGGGGCGAAGACCGACGCCACGCAAGCCGCGGTCGCCGCCCTGCGGGCCGTCCCCGGCACGGTCACCGAGATCGAGCTGGACGAGGAGCGCGGCCAACTGGTCTGGGAGGCCGACGTCCTCGGCCGCGACGGCGCCTGGCACCACCTCGACCTCGACCCGCTCACCACCCGCGTCCTGCGCTCCCACACCGACCCCGACACCGGCGGCGCGCACGGTCAGGACCGGGTGCGGGCGGCGCTGCGGGGCACCACGGTGGACGCCGCGTCCGCCGCCCGCGCCACCGGTCCGGGCCGTGGCACGGTGACGTCGGTGGACTTCGAGGACGACGACCACGGCGCCCAGGCCGTCTGGGAGGTCGAGACCGTCACCCGGGACGGTAAGGAGCACACCTACCTCGTCGACCCGCGCACCGCCGCGGTGCACACCGCCCCGGCGGACGGTGACCACGACGACGACCACGACGGTGCCGGGGACCACGACGACGACTGAGCCGCCGCGCCCGCACGGACAGGCCCCGGCTCCCGCAGCGTGCGGGAGCCGGGGCCTGCGCGGGGGCGGAGCGCGTCAGCCGCCCGTCAGCCCCGCGATCAGCTCGTCCGCCGCCCGGTACGGGTCGCTCTCGCCCGCGACGATGCGGTCCGCGAGGGCCTCCAGACGCCGGTCGCCGTGGAGATCGCCGATCCGTTCGCGCAGCGCCGTCACCGCGATGGTCTCGACCTCCTGGGCGGCGCGGGCGTGGCGGCGCCGGGCCAGCACGCCGTGCTCCTCCATCCACGCCCGGTGCTTCTCCAGCGCCTCGACGACCTCGTCGACACCCTCCGCGCGCGCCGCGACGGTCTTGACGATCGGCGGCCGCCACTCCCCCGCGCCCCGCGCGGCGCCGAGGCCGAGCATGTGGTTCAGCTCCCGCGCGGTGGCATCGGCGCCGTCCCGGTCGGCCTTGTTGACCACGTAGACGTCGCCGATCTCCAGGATTCCGGCCTTCGCCGCCTGGATGCCGTCGCCCATGCCCGGCGCCAGCAGCACCACGCTGGTGTCGGCCTGGGAGGCGATCTCCACCTCGGACTGCCCGACGCCGACCGTCTCGACGAGGATCACCTCGCACCCGGCCGCGTCCAGCACCCGGATCGCCTGCGGCGCCGCCCAGGCGAGACCGCCCAGATGGCCGCGGGTGGCCATCGACCGGATGTAGACACCGGGGTCGGAGGCGTGGTCGCTCATCCGGATGCGGTCGCCGAGCAGCGCCCCGCCGGAGAACGGCGAGGACGGGTCGACCGCCAGCACCCCGACCCGCTTCCCCGCCCTGCGGTACGCGGTGACCAGCGCCGAGGTGGTGGTGGACTTCCCCACGCCGGGTGAGCCGGTCAGCCCGACGACATAGGCGTTCCCGGTCAGCGGCGCGAGCTGGGCCATCACCTCCCGCAGATGCGGGGAGGCCCCCTCCACCAGGGAGATCAGCCGGGCCACCGCCCGGGGCCGGCCCTGCCGTGCCTGCTCCACCAGCTGCGGGACGTCCACCATCGCTGCTCGGCTCCTTCTACGGGTTCGTACGGACGGTGCGGTTCACCGGCGCGGGCCGGCGGTGCTCACTTCCCCGGGACGCGGACGATCAGCGCATCGCCCTGGCCGCCACCGCCGCACAGGGCGGCCGCGCCGGTGCCGCCGCCGCGCCGCTTCAGCTCCAGCGCGAGGTGGAGGACGAGGCGGGCGCCGGACATGCCGATGGGGTGGCCGAGCGCGATGGCGCCGCCGTTCACGTTCACCTTTTCAGGGGACACCCCGAGGTCCTTCACGGACTGCACGGCGACCGCGGCGAACGCCTCGTTGATCTCGATCAGATCAAGATCTTCGGTGGTCAGGCCCTCCTTGCCGAGGGCGTGGAGGATCGCGTTGGACGGCTGCGACTGGAGGGAGTTGTCGGGGCCCGCGACATTGCCGTGCGCGCCGATCTCGGCGATCCACTCCAGGCCCAGCTCCTCGGCCTTGGCCTTGCTCATCACCACGACCGCGGCGGCGCCGTCGGAGATCTGCGAGGCGGAGCCCGCGGTGATCGTGCCGTCCTTGGCGAACGCCGGGCGGAGCTTGCCGAGCGATTCGGCGGTGGTCTCCGGGCGAATGCCCTCGTCCTGGCTGAAAACGACCGGCTCGCCCTTACGCTGCGGGATCTCCACCGGGGTGATCTCCGCCTCGAAGAGGCCGTTCTTCTGCGCGGCGGCGGCGCGCTGGTGGGAGCGGGCGGCGAACTCGTCCTGCTCGGGGCGGGCGATGCCGAGGCGGGTGTTGTGCTTCTCGGTCGACTCCCCCATCGCGATGTTCTCGAACGCGTCGGTGAGGCCGTCGTGCGCCATCGCGTCGAGCATCTCCACCGCGCCGTACTTGAAGCCCTCCCGGGACTTCGGCAGCAGATGCGGGGCGTTGGTCATCGACTCCTGGCCACCGGCGACGACCACGTCGAACTCCCCGGCGCGGATCAGCTGGTCCGCCAGGGCCACGGCGTCCAGACCCGAGAGGCAGACCTTGTTGACGGTCAGCGCCGGGACGCTCATCGGGATCCCGGCCTTGACGGCGGCCTGGCGGGCGGGGATCTGGCCCGCGCCGGCCTGGAGCACCTGGCCCATGATCACGTACTCCACCTGGTCACCGCCGATGCCCGCGCGGTCCAGCGCCGCCTTGATGGCCACCCCGCCGAGGTCGGCGCCGGAGAAGGAGCGCAGCGAGCCCAGGAGACGGCCCATGGGGGTGCGTGCCCCCGCCACGATCACGGAGGTGGTGCCGTTGGTTCCGTTCGTTGCAGACATGCGGTGCGGCCTTCCTTTGCAGGGAAGTTAACGAGGGTTCCCGTCAATGTACTGAGGGGTACGCGCCGGGTCACCGGCAAGTGGGTGTGACGGCGCGCACGTTGCGTAACCAGCTGTGCGAGCGGTGCACTGGAGCCATGCTGACGCGAATCGACCACATCGGGATCGCCTGTTTCGACCTGGACCGGACCGTCGAGTTCTACCGTGCCACCTACGGCTTCGAGGTGTTCCATTCCGAGGTCAACGAGGAGCAGGGCGTCCGCGAGGCGATGCTCAAGATCAACGAGACCTCGGACGGCGGCGCCTCCTACCTCCAGCTCCTGGAGCCCACCCGCGAGGACTCCGCGGTCGGCAAGTGGCTCGCCAAGAACGGCGAGGGCGTGCACCACATCGCCTTCGGCACCGCCGACGTCGACACCGACGCCGCGGACATCCGTGACAAGGGCGTCCGGGTGCTCTACGACGAGCCACGGAAGGGCTCCATGGGGTCACGGATCACGTTCCTGCACCCCAAGGACTGCCACGGTGTACTGACCGAACTGGTCACGGCGGCGCCTTCCGCCCCGGACGACCACTGACCGATGTCCTCCCCGGCCGGTAGAGTGCAGCTTCGGCCGGGGTACGAGCTGCTCACGCACGGTGCGAGCGCTTCCTGGGGATGGGGCTCGGTCCATACTCCGCCGATGATCTGACACCATTTCTTCGGAAGGGTCGGCTCCGGGGGCGCAGCCTCGTACGACGTGACGTGTACGGGCCCGCGTCCGCAGCACCGGGGACGGCCGCCACCATGACCATGGGACGGATGGGACCGCGCAGTGCGGGGCAACGAGCGCCAGGAGCGTCAGCGGGCTGAGGCCGATCACCTCTCGCAGTTCGAGGCCGAGATGGAGCGGCTGAAGACCGAGCGGGACAAGGCCGTCCAGCACGCCGACGACCTCGGCTATCAGGTCGAGGTGCTGCGCGCCAAGCTGCACGAGGCGCGTCGCACGATCGCGAGTCGGCCCGCCTACGACAACGTCAGTCACCAGGCGGAACAGCTGCTGCGCAACGCGCAGCTGCAGGCGGAGCAGTTGCGCGCCGACTCCGAGCGGGAGCTGCGCGAGGCCCGGGCGCAGACCCAGCGGCTGCTCCAGGAGCAGGCCGAGCGGCAGGCCCGGATGGAGGCCGAGCTGCACGCCGAGGCGGTCGAGCGCCGCCAGCGGCTCGACGAGGAGCTGAACGAGCGCCGCCAGACCGTCGAGTCGCACGTCAACGAAAACGTCGCCTGGGCCGAGCAGTTGCGCGCCCGTACGGAGTCCCAGGCCCGCCGCCTGATGGACGAGTCGCGGGCCGAGGCCGAGCAGGCGCTGGCGGCCGCGCGCGCCGAGGCGCAGCGCCTGACCGAGCAGGCCCGGGAGCGGCTGGGCACCGAGGCGGAGGAGGCCCGCGCCGAAGCGGAATCCATCCTGCGCCGGGCGCGGGCCGACGCCGAGCGGCTGCTGAGCGCCGCCTCCACCCAGGCCCAGGAGGCCACCGACCAGGCGGAGCAGCTGCGTTCGAGCGCGGGCACCGAGTCGGAGGAGGCGCGCCGCGCCGCCGCCGAGCTGACCCGCAGCGCCGAGGCGCGGCTGAAGGAGGCCGACACGGCGCTGCGCGAGGCGCGCGCCGAGGCCGAGAAGCTGGTCGAGGAGGCGCAGCAGAACGCCACCAAGCGGCTGGCGGCCGGCGAGTCGGAGAACGAGCAGCGCACCCGTACGGCCAAGGCGGAGATCGCCCGGCTGGTCGGCGAGGCCACCAAGGAGGCCGAGGCGCTGCGGGCCGAGGCCGAGCAGCTGCGCAAGGACGCCGCGGCCCAGGCCGAGCGGCTGGTCGAGGAGGCGCGCGAGGAGGCCAGGTCCAAGGCGGCGGAGGACTCCGCGGCGCAGCTGGCGAAGGCCGCGCGGACCGCCGAGGAGGTGCTCACCAAGGCGTCCGAGGATGCCAAGGCCACCACGAAGGCGGCGGCCGAGGAGGCCGAACGGCTGCGCAGCGAGGCCGAGTCGGAGGCCGACCGGCTGCGCGAGGAGGCGCACGACACCGCCGAGCAGCTCAAGGGCGCGGCGAAGGACGACACCAAGGAGTACCGCGCCAAGACCGCCGAACTCCAGGAGGAGGCGCGGCGGCTGCGCGGCGAGGCGGAGCAACTGCGCGCCGACGCCGTCGCGGAGGGCGAGCGGATCCGCGGCGAGGCGCGCCGCGAGGCGGTCCAGCAGATCGAGGAGGCGGCCGGGTCCGCCGAGGAGCTGCTGACCGAGGCGAAGGCGGACGCCGAGGAGACCCGTACCAAGGCCGGTGCGGAGAGCGAGCGGGTCCGTACGGAGGCCATCGAGCGGGCCACCGCGCTGCGCCGCCAGGCCGAGCAGGCGCTGGAGCGGGCCCGTACCGAGGCCGAGGAGCTGCTGTCCGAGGGCGCGCAGGCCGCGGAGCTGGTCGCGTCGGAGGCGGAGGAGGCCGCGGCGCGGCTGCGCGAGGAGACCGAGGCGGCCGTCGCGGAGCGGCGCGAGGAGGCGCAGGCCGAGCTGGACCGGCTCACGGCGGACGCCGAGGAGAAGGTCGCCTCGGCCGAGGAGGCGCTGCGCGAGGCGCGCGCCGAGGCGGAGCGGCTGCGCCGCGAGACCCAGGAGGAGGCGGCCCGGCTCAAGGCGGAGGCCGCCGAGCGGCGCCGGACCCTCCAGCAGCAGGCCGAGGAGGAGGCCGAGCGGCTGCGCACCGAGGCCGCGCAGGACGCGTCGGCGGCCCGTACCGAGGGCGAGTCGGTCGCCGAGCGGCTGCGCACCGAGGCGGCGGCCGAGGCGGAGCGGCTCAAGAGCCGGGCGCGGGAGAGCGCCGACCGGGTGCGGGCGGAGGCCGAGGCCGCCGCCGAGCGGGCCGGCAACGAAGCGGCCGAGGCGCTGTCCGCGGCGCAGGAGGAGGCCGCACGCCGCCGCCGGGAGGCCGAGCAGCTGCTGGGCGAGGCCCGCGAGGAGGCCCACCAGGAGCGCACCGCGGCGCGCGAGCAGAGCGAGGAGCTGCTGACGTCGGCGCGGACCCGCGTCAGCGAGGCGCAGGCCGAGGCGGAGCGGCTGGTCGAGGAGGCCGAGCAGCGCTCCGAGGAGCTGGTGACGACCGCCGAGACCGCCGCACAGCAGGTGCGCGACGCGGTCGCCGGGCTGCACGGCGAGGCCGAGGAGGAGATCGCCCAGCTGCGGTCGGCGGCCGAGCAGGCGGCGGAGCGGACGCGGACGGAGGCCGGCGAGGAGGCCGAGCGGGTCCGCGCGGACGCCTACGCCGAGCGCGAGCGGGCCTCCGAGGACGCCACGCGGCTGCGGCAGGAGGCGCAGGAGGCGTCCGAGGCCGCGCAGGAGCTGGCGGAGCGGACGGTCGCGGAGGCGATCGAGGAGTCCGAGCGGCTGCGCACCGAGACCGCGGAGAAGGCCGAACGGCTGCACGCCGAGGCCACCGAGGAGGCCGAGCGGCTGCGTGCCGAGGCCGCGGAGGTGCTCGACGAGGCCCGCCGGGACGCGGGCACCGCCCGTACGGAGGCCGCGGAGCAGGCGGACCGGCTGGTCACCGAGGCGAGTGCGCAGGCCGAGAAGCTGGTCGCGGACGCCACCGCCAAGGCGCAGCAGCTGCGGACCGACGCGTCGGACGCGCTGGCCGCCGGTGAGCAGGACGCGGCGCGGGCCCGTGCGGAGGCGCGCGGCGATGCCAACCGCATCCGGTCGGAGGCCGCGGAGCAGGCCGACCGGCTGGTCACCGAGGCCCGCGCGGAGGCCGAACGGATCGTCAACGAGGCGGCCGAGCTGACCTCTTCGGCGCAGGAGGACGCCGACCGTACGGTCGAGGAGGCCAAGGAGGCCGCCGAGCGGATCCGCACCGAGGCCGAGGAGCAGGCGCAGGCCCGGCTGGCGGAGGCGACCGCGGAGGCGGAGCGGCTGCGCCAGGAGGCCGAGGAGGCGCTGGAGCAGGCCCGTACGGAGGCCGAGCGCATCGGCGACGAGGCGCGCAAGGCCGCCAACAAGACCCGTTCGGACGCCGCGGTCCAGGCCGACGAGCTGCTGACGGAGGCGGGCACCGAGGCGGAGAAGCTGCGGACGGAGGCGGCCGAGACCGGCGCCCAGGCCGAGCGGGACGCCGACCGTACCCGGGCGGACGCCCGGGAGCAGGCCGACCGGATGGTGGCCACCGCAACCGCCGAGTCGGACCGGCTGCGTACCGAGGCGGCCGAGACGGTCACCTCGGCGCAGGAGCACGCCACCCGCACCCGCAAGGAATCGGCCAAGGTCAAGGAGGAGGCCGAGGCCGAGGCGGAGCGGCTGCGTACCCAGGCGCAGGAGGAGGCCGACCGGCTGCTGGACGAGGCGCGCAAGGATGCCGCCAAGCGCCGTGCGGACGCCGCCGAGCAGGCCGATCAGCTGGTCGCGAAGGCCCAGGAGGAGGCGGTGCGGGCGGCCGCGGCCGCCGAGGAGCAGGCCGACACGATGGTCGGCGCGGCCCGCAAGGAGGCCCACCGCATCGTCCAGGAGGCGACGGCGGAGGGCAACGCGCGGGTGGAGAAGGCCCGCACGGACGCCGATACGCTGCTGAGCGAGGCGCGCGGGGACGCGACGGCCATAAGGGAGCGCTCCGAGGAGCTGCGGACCCGTATCGAGTCCGAGGTCGAGGAGTTGCACGACCGGGCGCGCCGGGAGTCGTCGGAGGCGATGAAGAACGCCGGCGAGCGGGTCGACAAGCTCATCGCGCAGGCCACGCAGCAGCAGAAGGAGGCCGAGGAGAAGGCCGAGAAGCTGGTGTCGGACGCGAACAGCGAGGCCAGCAAGGTCCGGATCGCGGCGGTGAAGAAGGCCGAGGGCCTGATCAAGGAGGCCGAGAACAAGCGGGCCGAGGCGGTGCGCAACGCCGAGCGGATGCGCACCGAGGCCGAGGCCGAGGCCGCCCGGATCATCGAGGAGGGCCGTCGGGAGCTGGACGTCCTCTCCCGTCGCCGCAAGGACATCAACACCGAGATCTCGCGGGTGCAGGACGTGCTGGAGGCCCTGGAGTCGTTCGAGACGCCGGGTGCGGGTGAGGGCAAGTCCGGTGGCGGAAAGACCGCCGCGGGGGCATCGTCAACTCGTTCGAGTGGCAAGCCCTCTGAAGGGTAGCCACTCAAATGAGGGGTCATTCTCCTCTTCAAACGGACATGGGCTCGATGACACGCCGGTCGGGCCCCTAGGATTCTCCTTATCACCTCACCGGTCTCTTTCGACAGGAACCCCATGAGCGACACTTCCTCCCCCTTCGGCTTCGAGCTCGTGCGGCGTGGGTACGACCGCGGTCAGGTGGATGACCGCATCACTAAGCTTGTCGCCGACCGCGACAGCGCGCTGGCCCGTATCACCTCGCTGGAAAAGCGGATCGAGGAGCTGCACCTCGAAACGCAGAACGCCCAGGCCCAGGTCACCGACGCCGAGCCGTCGTACGCGGGGCTCGGGGCCCGCGTCGAGAAGATCCTCCGTCTCGCCGAGGAGGAGGCCCAGGAGCTGCGCGAGGACGCCCGTCGCTCCGCCGAGCAGCACCGCGAGCTGGCCGAGTCCGCCGCCCAGCAGGTCCGTAACGACGCCGAGCAGTTCGCCGTCGAGCGCAAGGCGAAGGCCGAGGACGAGGGTTCGCGGATCGTCGAGAAGGCGAAGGGCGAGGCGTCCACGCTCCGTTCCGAGGCCCAGAAGGACGCGCAGTCCAAGCGCGAGGAGGCGGACTCCCTCTTCGAGGAGACCCGCGCCAAGGCCGCCCAGGCCGCCGCGGACTTCGAGACCAACCTCGCCAAGCGCCGCGAGCAGTCCGAGCGCGACCTGGCCTCCCGTCAGGCCAAGGCCGAGAAGCGCCTCGCCGAGATCGAGCACCGCGCCGAGCAGCTGCGCCTGGAGGCCGAGAAGCTGCGTACGGACGCCGAGCGCCGCGCCCGCCAGACGGTGGAGACCGCGCAGCGCCAGGCCGAGGACATCGTGGCCGACGCCAACCAGAAGGCCGACCGCGTCCGCAGCGAGTCCGAGCGGGAGCTGGCGGCGCTCACCAACCGCCGCGACTCCATCAACGCCCAGCTCACCAACGTCCGCGAGATGCTGGCGACGCTGACCGGTGCGGCCGTCGCCGCCGCCGGCGCCCCGGACGACGAGACCGCCACCCGCGGCATCCCGGCGCAGCAGTCCCACTGACGCGCAGTCCGTTCCGTACGAGCGCCCCCGCACCGCCTGTCAGGCGGTGCGGGGGCGCTCGGCCGTCCGGGCGGCGGCCGTCCGGTGGCGGGGGTTTCCGGGCGGCTTTAGCGTGCTTACATGATCGAGCTGGACGGGCTGACCAAGCACTACGGTGACACGGTCGCGGTGGACCACCTCACCTTCACGGTGCGGCCGGGCATCGTCACCGGTTTCCTCGGCCCGAACGGCGCGGGCAAGTCCACCACCATGCGGATGATGCTCGACCTGGACAATCCGACCGCCGGTTCGGTGCGGATCGACGGGGAGCACTACCGGCGGCTGACGGATCCGCTGCGGTCCGTCGGGGCGCTGCTGGACGCGAAGGCGGTGCACGGCGGGCGCAGCGCGTACCACCATCTGCTCTGTCTGGCGCAGAGCAACGGCCTTCCGCGGCGCCGGGTCGGCGAGGTGCTGGACACCGTCGGCCTCACCTCCGTGGCGAAGAAGCGGTCCAAGGGGTTCTCGCTCGGCATGGGCCAACGGCTCGGGATCGCGGCGGCGTTGCTGGGCGATCCGCGGGTGCTCCTCTTCGACGAGCCGGTCAACGGCCTCGACCCGGAGGGCATCCACTGGATCCGCAATCTGATGAAGAACCTCGCGGCCCAGGGCCGTACGGTCTTCGTCTCCTCGCATCTGATGAGCGAAATGGCGCTGACCGCGGACCATCTGGTGGTGATCGGACGGGGCCGGTTGCTGGCGGACACCTCGATGGCGGAGTTCATCCGCGGCAACTCGCGCTCCTACGTACGGCTGCGGTCGCCGGAGGCGGAGCGGCTGCGGGACGTGCTGCACACCGAACGGATCACGGTGGCCGAGGCGGCGGACGGGGCCCTGGAGGTCGACGGGGTGCCGGCCGAGCGGCTGGGGGAGCTGGCGGCCCGGCACGCTCTGGTGCTGCACGAGCTGAGTCCGCAGCAGGCGTCGCTGGAGGAGGCGTTCATGCAGCTGACGGCGGAGTCGGTGGAGTACCACGCGCACGGCGGGGAGCCCGCCGCCGACGGCCCCGCGGAGCCCGTGCCGCCCGGGGTGGCGGCCGGACCCGGCGGGTGGGGCGGCGGCTGGAAGAAGGGGAGCTGACGATGGCGGCGGTCGGACAGGTGCTGCGCTCGGAGTGGACGAAGGTCCGCTCGGTGCGGTCGACGGTGTGGACGCTGGGCATCGCGGTGGTCGTCACCGTGGGGCTGGGCATGCTGATCTGCGCGCTGACGGCGAACGACATCCGTACCGCGCCGGCCCGCGACCGGGTGGCCTTCGACGCCACCAATGTCAGCTTCGCCGGGATGGGCCTGGGCCAGCTGGCGATGATCGTGTTCGGGGTGCTGGTGGTCTCCAACGAGTACAGCACCGGCATGATCCGCAGCTCGCTGGCGGCCGTACCGCAGCGCGGCACCTTCCTGTTCTGCAAGCTGGCGGTGGCGACCACGCTGGTCTTCCTCGTCGGCCTCGCCACCAGCTTCATCGCCTTCTTCGCGGGGCAGGCGATGCTCGGCGACCACCGGGCGTACCTCGGCGATCCCGGGGTGCTGCGCGCGGTCTTCGGCGGCGGGCTCTACATGACGATGATCGCGCTGTTCTCGATGGCGGTGGCCACGATGCTGCGCAGCCCGATGCTGTCGCTGGGCATCCTGATGCCGTTCTTCTTCCTCGTCTCCAACATCCTCGGCAACGTCTCCGCCACCCGGAAGATCGGCCGGTATCTGCCGGACCAGGCGGGCCGGAAGGTGATGCAGGTGGTCCCCCTCGACTCCGATGTGCCGTACGGGCCGTGGGGCGGCTTCGGGATCATGGCGGCGTGGACGGCGGCGGCGCTGGTCTGCGGTTACGTCCTGCTGAAGCGGCGCGACGCCTGAGCGGGGCGTACGGGGCGGGGCGCGGGGAGCGCAGCCGGGGCGCGAGCCGCGGGTGGGGCCGCCCGCGCCCCGTTTTGGCGAGAACCGTCAAGGGACAGATAGCCTCCTAATCCTCACGGGGGCACGAGGGCGCCTCTGCCCCGACCATCTGCGAGGGGCGGAGAATGATCGAGGCAGTCGGCCTGACGAAGCGCTACGGCGCCAAGACGGCCGTGCACAACCTGTCGTTCCAGGTACGGCCGGGAACCGTCACGGGCTTCCTGGGACCGAACGGTTCCGGCAAGTCCACGACGATGCGCATGATCCTGGGCCTGGACACCCCGACGTCGGGCCACGCCACCATCGGCGGCCGTCCCTTCCGTCAGCTCCCCAACGCCCCGCGGCAGGTGGGCGCGTTGCTCGACGCCAAGGCGGTGCACGGCGGGCGCAGCGCGCGGGCGCATCTTTTGTCGCTGGCGCAGCTGTCGGGCATTCCGGCCCGCCGGGTCGAAGAGGTGCTCGGCGTGGTCGGGCTCCAGGACGTCGCGGGGCGCCGCTCCAAGGGGTTCTCGCTCGGTATGGGGCAGCGGCTGGGCATCGCCGCCGCGCTGCTGGGCGATCCGCAGGTGCTCCTCTTCGACGAGCCGGTCAACGGCCTCGACCCGGAGGGCATCCTGTGGGTGCGCAACCTGATGAAGCAGCTGGCGGCGGAGGGCCGTACGGTCTTCGTCTCGTCGCACCTGATGAGCGAGATGGCGCTGACCGCCGAGCACCTGATCGTGATCGGCCGGGGCCAGCTGATGGCGGACATGCCGGTCAAGGACTTCATCTCGGCCAACTCTGCCGACTTCGCCCGGGTCCGTACGCCCGACACCGAGCCGGAGCAGCGCGAGAAGCTGACCGCGGCGCTCGGTGAGGCCGGTGCGCAGATCGCGCCGGAGCCGGACGGCGCGCTGCGGGTGTCGGGGCTGGCACTCCCCCGGATCAGCGATCTCGCCCACGAGGCGGGCGTCCGCCTCTGGGAGCTGTCGCCGCATCAGGCGTCCCTGGAGGAGGCGTACATGCGCCTGACCCAGGGTGCGGTGGACTACCGCTCGACCGCCGACGCGCGCGCCGGGCTCCAGCAGGCGCCCGGCGGGCACCCGCAGCAGTTCGCCGCCCCGCACGGCTTCCCGCCCGCCCAGGGCGGACCGGCGCCGCAGGGCGCGATGCCCGGCGCGCAGCCGAACCCGTACGCCCCGCAGGGCCCGTACGCGCCGCAGGGCCCGTACGCGCCGCAGGCCACGCCGGGCCAGGGCTACCCGCCGCCCGCCCAGGGCGCTCCGGCGCCGCAGGGCCCGATGCCCGGCGCGCAGCCGAACCCGTACGCCCCGCAGCCGCCCGCGGCCCCGATGCCGCCGGCCGCCCCCGCCGACCTGTCCGCGCCGCACCACGAGGAAGCCCGATGACCAGCCCTCAGCAGCCGCAGCCCGAGCGCGGCCCGAACGACGACGCCGCGGCGCAGGGACAGCCCGCGGGGCAGGGCCAGCCCACCGCCGCGCAGCCGCCCGCCGCCCCGCCGCAGGCCCCGGCCGCCCCGCGGGGCGCAGCCCCCGCGCAGCCCGCCCCCGCGGCCCCGGCCCAACCCGGTCCGGAGGCGGCGCAGCCCGCGCCCGCCGCGCCCCAGGGGCAGCAGCCCGCCCGTGAGCAGGGCACCGTCGTGCTCGGCGCCGTGCCGCAGCCGCCCGCGCGTGAGGCCGGGACGATGGTGCTCCAGGCCCAGTCGCTCCCCGCGCACCAGGGCGACGGTCCGCCGCCGCAGCCGCTGGCGGCCGGCGGCAGCCTGGCCAAGGAGCCGGGCACGATGATGCTCAAGGCCCCGGCGGCCCAGCCCGGTCAGCCCGCCCCCGGCGCCCCGCAGCCCGGCGTCCCGGCCCCCGCCGGTCAGCCCATGGCCCCCGCGCAGGGCCCGCAGGCGGGCGCCCCGGGACAGCCCGGCCCGGGGCTCCCCCCGCAGGGGCAGCCGTTCGCCCCCCAGGGGGCGCCCACCGGTTACACCTCGCCGATCCCGGTGCGCTCCACCCACCTCGGGCACGCGCTCGCCTCCGAGTGGACCAAGATCCGTTCGGTCCGCTCCACGATCTGGACGCTGGGCGCGCTCTTCGTCCTGATCTTCGGCGTCGGCACACTGACCGCCCTCGCCCTGGGCACCCAGAGCTTCGTCGACCCCAAGCTCGGCATGGCGTTCTTCGGCGTCCTGCTCGGCACGCTCTGCATCATCCCGCTGGGCGTCCTGGTGATCTCGTCCGAGTACGGCACCGGCATGATCCGTACGACGATGACCGCCTGCCCCAGCCGCGCCCGGGTGCTCGCCGCCAAGTCGATCGTCTTCACCGCGCTGGCCTTCGTCATCACGACGATCACCACCACGCTCGTCGCCGTGCTCACCAACGCCATGGTGACCGGCCCGGACCCGACGTCCGGCGAATGGCTCCGGGTCACCGTCGGCGCCGGTCTGTACGTCGCGGTGCTCGGTCTGCTGGCGCTCGCCGTCGGCTCGCTGCTGCGCCACTCCGCGGGCGCCATCAGCGCCATGCTCGGGCTGGTGCTGCTGCCGATGCTGCTGGCGGTCTTCATGCTCGGCTCGGAGAGCCTGAAGTCGGTGAGCAAGGCCCTGGTCGAGTTCTCGGTGCCCAACTCGCTGGCGTCGCTCTACGGCAACCCGTTCCTCGGCACGGACACCGGCCCGCAGGGCTGGGAGCCCCTCTGGATCCTGATGGGCGTCACCGCGGTCGTCCTGGGCGCCGCCTTCGCCGTCCAGTCCCGGCGCGACGTGTAATCCGGCTCCTGGGAGCCCACCAGGGCGTGCCCGCCCGTTCCGCCACCGCGCGGGACCGGCGGGCACGCCCTTCGCCGTTCCCGGGCGCCGTTCGGGCCCGCGGAAAACCCGGTGCCCTCCGCCGCCCGCGCCACTACCGTCGCGGGCATGATCCGCGACGAGGCACGGCTGCTGGCCCTGGAGGTCGAGGCGATCCACGGCCTCGACCGCTCCCCCGGCGGCGCGCCCGCCCGGCTGCGGGACCCCTCCGTGCTGGCGCTCTGGGCCTGGTCCCCCCGGGCCCGCCTGGCAGCCCTCGGCCCCGGTCTCCCGCACTTGGCCCCCCTCGACGACACCGGACAGCCGTACGCACCGGAGCTGCGCCCCGAACCACTAGTGCGGCTCGCCGCGTCCCTGGGCGAGCGGGCGGTCACCCTGGAGGGCGGCCCCTGCTTCGTCTTCCCCACGCCGCTCCCCGATCCGGGCCCGGCGCCGCTGCCCGTCCTCGTCTCCTGCGCCGCGGGGCGCGCCGCGGCGCAGCAGCTGATCCGGCCGGACAACTGGCAGCCCGGCGAGTGGGCCGAGCTGATCGGCGGCGCCGCGGGCGCGTGGGCGATGGCCGTGCACGACGGGCAGCCGGTCTCGATCTGCCACACCCCGGCCGCGGGCGCCACCACCGCGGAGGCGGGCATCTGGACCCGCGCCGACTTCCGCGGCAGGGGCCTCGCCCCGGCCGTCGTCGCGGCCTGGTCCCGGCGCGCCGCCCCCGGCACGGAGGCACTCTTCTACAGCACCACCGCCGCCAACCACGCCTCCCGGTCGGTCGCCCGCCGGCTGCGCCTCACCCCGCTGGGGTGGCTGTGGCGGCTGCGGGAGGCGCCGCCGGGGAGCGGCAGCGGCACCCCCTAGTACCGCGGCGCGTTCCGTGACCGCTGGAGGCGGGCGCTGCGGCGGTCGCGCGCGTTCCAGCACGCCTTGTGCCAGTGGCGGCGGTCGTCGACGTCGCCGAGCCGCGGCCAGGCGACGACGTGCGGGACGCCCGGCGGGATCTCCTGGTCGCAGCCCGGGCAGCGGTAGTGCTTGGCGGCGCCGCCCCCGCCGACATGGCGGACGACCCACTCCTCGCCGCGCCACTCGGCGGTCTGTTCCAGACCGTAGCGGTCCCCCCCTGCGCGTTCGGTGGGCTTCGCACCGCCACGCTGGCGGTTTCGACGCGGAGACACAGGGCACCTCGGGAGATCTGCGGGGTCACGGGCCGTCACCAGCGTACGCGCCGTTCGGGTGGCGGTGCGTTCCTGCGATCATCGGCAAATCCCGGCGGCGGACCGTGCCTTTGGCACGTGTCGGCCGTTATTGGCTGCGTGGGGGGAGCCGCGTCGGCTGCGAGGAGGCAGAGAGCGATGCGCGTTGGGGCTTTCGTCCTGGCCGCTCAATTCCCGGGCCAGGGACAGGGGGAAGCACTGCACAGAGCGGTCCGCTGCGCGGAGGTCGCGGAGCGGGCGGGGCTCGATGACGTATGGCTGGCGGAGCACCACTTCGTGCCGTACGGCGTCTGCCCGTCGGCGGTGACGCTCGCCGCCCTGCTGCTGGGCCGGACGGCACGGATCGGCGTCGGCACCGCGGTCAGCGTGCTGCCGACCCAGCACCCGGTGGCGCTGGGGGAGCAGGCGGCGCTGCTGCACCTCACCTCCGGCGGCCGCTTCACCCTCGGCGTCGGCCGCGGCGGCCCCTGGGTCGATCTGGAGGTCTTCGGCGCCGGTCTCGCCGCGTACGAGCGGGGCTTCCCGGAGTCGCTCGACCTGCTGCTGCGCTGGCTGCGCGAGCCGCGGGTGGGCGCGGCGGGCGAGCGGTACGCCTTCCGGGAGGTGGCGGTGGTGCCGCGCCCCGCGCAGGCGCTGGCGCCGCCCGACGCCCCGGACGCGGAGCTGCCCGGTCCCGGGGTGCTGGTGGCGTGCACCTCCCCCGCGTCGGTGCGGCTGGCGGCCGCGCGGGGGCTGCCGATGCTGCTGGGCATGCACTCCACGGACGAGGAGAAGGCCGAGATGGTGGCGGTGTGGCGGACCGCGGCGCGGGAGGCCGGGCGGGACGGCGACGAGATCGCGGCCGCCCGCCATGTCTCGGCCGGGGTGGTGCAGATCGCCGACGACCGGCGGGACGCGGTCGAGACGCTGACGAAGGCGATGCCCGGCTGGCTCCGTCAGGGGCTGGGCGCGCATGTCACCGTCGACGGCCGCACCCGCACCATGCGGGACCCGCTCGCGTACACCGAGAAGCTGTGCGCGCTGCATCCCGTCGGGACTCCGCGGAGTTGCGCGGACCAGCTGGCGGCGACGGCGGAGCGTACGGGCATCACCACCCATGCGCTGCTCGTCGAGGGTTCGGGTGATCTGGCGGCCACCGAGGAGAACATCCGCCGCCTCGGCGAGGACGTCGCACCGCAGTTGAGGTGACCGGCCCGGCCGGCCGCCGGATCCGGTGGCCGGCCGCGCGGTGCGTCCGCGCGGCCGGCCGGTGCCGCTGCCCCGCGCACCCGTGTGCAAGGCGCCGGAAAGGCGCGGCGGAAGGGGTGCGCGGCGGCAGCGGTAGGGGTCAGCAGTCGCGCAGTACCGGGGACTGGTTCAGCAACTGGCCGCGGATGGAGGTGAAGCGGGCCAGGCGGTCGTCGACCGCCGGGTCGAGGGGGAAAACCGCGACGCGATGGCAGTTCTGGAAGGCGAGACGCACACCGAAGTGACGTTCCAGCGACCCGCGGATCGCATCGCTCGCCAGCGCACGCAGCAACTGACCGCGCGCCTGCTCGTCCGGCGGCGGCGTCAGGTTGTCGGCGAACTCCCCGCCGTCCGTCTGCAGCCGATCCACCAGCGAGCTGATCATTCCCCATGCGTAGGGCAGGGAGGTCCGGACGCAGTCGACAAAGGCGGCTTCATCGACCTCGCCTCGCTCGGCCTGTTCGAGGAGGGCCGGTGAGACGTCGAGCGACATGAGGTTCTCCTCTCGCGGCCCCGCCGGGTCGGGGGGCCTGAAGGGACGGGACATGGGGCATCGCGACGGAGCGTATCTGCCTCACGACCCCCCGCATCAACGGTAGGCCGCGCAAGAGCCGGGCACCAGAAGATTGCACAGACAACCGGCCAAGGACCGCTGCCGGAGGTGCGGGGGTTTCCCCCGGAAAGGGCCGCGGCTCCGGGGCGAATCGCGCGGGCGGCCCCCGGTCGAGTAGCGTGACGCCCCATGCGTCTCGTCATCGCCCGCTGCTCCGTGGACTACGCGGGCCGGCTCACCGCCCATCTGCCCTCCGCCCCCCGCCTCATCCTGGTGAAGGCGGACGGTTCGGTCTCCATCCACGCGGACGACCGTGCCTACAAACCCCTCAACTGGATGTCGCCGCCGTGCACCCTCAAGGAGGGCGACGGTCAGGTGTGGACGGTGGAGAACAAGGGCGGCGAGAAGCTCATCATCACCCTGGAGGAAGTCCTCCACGACTCCACGCACGAACTGGGCGTGGACCCCGGTCTGATCAAGGACGGCGTCGAGGCCCACCTCCAGGAACTGCTCGCCGACCGCATCGAAACCCTCGGCGAGGGCTATTCGCTGATTCGGCGCGAATACCCCACCGCCATCGGCCCGGTGGACATCCTGTGCCGGGACGCCGACGGTCAGACCGTGGCGGTGGAGATCAAGCGGCGCGGCGAGATCGACGGCGTGGAGCAGCTCACCCGCTATCTCGAACTCCTCAACCGCGACCCGCATCTGGCGCCGGTGAAGGGCATCTTCGCGGCCCAGGAGATCAAGCCGCAGGCGCGGGTGCTGGCCACCGACCGCAAGATCGGCTGTGTGGTGCTCGACTACGACGGTCTGCGCGGCATCGAGGACGACAAGCTCCGCCTCTTCTGACCCGGCGGCCCGGTCCCGTACGGACGACGGCCCGGTACGTGCCCGTCCGCCCCTGTGTGGGGTGGCCGGACACGTACCGGGCCGTCGCGCATTCCGGGACGCGCGCTCCGTCAGGCCGTCGGGCTGCCCGAGACGGTGGCCGTACGGGCGGTCGAGCCGTGGGTCTGCGGGTCGGAGGCGGACGGGCTCTGGTCGGTCGGCTTGTCCGTCGGGTCGGTCGGGTCCGGGGTCGTCGGCTCGTCCGTCGGGTCCTCGGTGGGCGTCGGCTCGGTCGGCCGGTGCGTGGGGTGCGTCGGGCGGCTCGTCGGCCCGGTGGGGCGGCCGGTGGGCCGGGTCGGGGCGGTCGACGGGTCCGTCGGCGTCGGGGCACCGGTGGGCGCGCCGGTGGTGGGCGCCTGTGTCGACGGGGGCGCGCTCTCCTCCTGCGACGGCGTGGCCGAGGCGGTGGTGACGGGCGGCGGGGCCTCGGGTGACCAGGTGTCCGCGGGCGTCGTCGGCTCCTCGTCCGGCTCGGCGGGCTGCTCCAGGGTGGTGCGGCCGCCGGGGCTGCTGTCGTCTCCGGAGGAGGTCGCGCCGAGCGTGACGACGGTGCCGAGGACCGCGGCGAGCAGCACGCCCGCGCCCGCCGCGGTGAGGTTGCGGCGGGTGGTGGCGGACTTCCGGGTGGCCAGGGTCGGCTGGACGGCGGTCTCCTCGCCCTTCTTCACGGCGTGCGCGGCGCGGGAGGTGACGACCGGTGTCCCGGCCACCGGCGTCTTCGGGCCGGGGGCGGCGTGGCGCGGCCCGGTGGCCGCCACCGCCGCCGCGGGCGGTACGGGCGGCACGGCGGCGCCGGGCGCGGGCGGCGGCGGGGTCCCGGTGCCCTCGGCGCTCAGCCGCTCCCGGTCGGCGACGAGGGCGAGGGCGCGGCGGCCGGCCACCGCGCCGCTGCGGTCGGAGAGGACCCCGCGCAGCCCGATGGATGCCTCCAGTTCGGCGCGGGCCCGGTCGAGGCTGTCGCCGCAGAGCGCCAGCACGCCCAACTCGTGGTGGAAGTAGGCTTCCTCGGCGACCTCACCGGCCAGCCGGGCGGCCTCCTGGCCGTGGCGCAGCCCGCGCTCCCAGGCGCTCCAGTGCAGCCCGGCGGCGAACGCCGGGGCGGCGGTGCGGGCCAGCAGCACGGCGGCGCTGGCGTGGCCGCCCTCGCGGCCCGCGGTGAGCGCGCCCATCGCGGCGAGCACGGCGTCCGCCTCGGCGGCGGCGCGCTCCGGGGTGACCGAGGGGTGCCCGGCCCACCAGGCGTAGTGCTGGGCCGCGGTGTGCGCCCGGGTGGTCGCGCCGTCGGCGTACCCGGCGGCGGTCAGCTGCTCGCGGACGGTGGCGGCGAGCCGGTAGTGGCCGCCCGCCGGGGTGATCAGCCCGCAGCCGAGGAGGTCGCCGAGGGCGGCGTCGGCGTGGGCGTCCTGGGTGAGGGCCGGCAGATGGGCCTGGTGCGGGAGTTCACCGCCGAGCGCCACGGCGAACCGCAGCGTCTCCTGGGCGGCCGGGCCCAGCCGCCCGGCGATCACCGGTGCGGGCGCCGCGGTGTCGGCGGCGGAGGGCAGCGGGGCGTGCGGCCGCCCGGGGGCGCCCGCGGAGACGGGGGCGAAGAGGCCGGGGCCGTCGACGGGGGCGCCGCCGGGCCGGTCGCGCAGCCGCAGCAGCGCCGCCGCCTGGACGAAGCGCAGCGGCAGCCCCGCGGACTCCCCCCACAGCTCGGTGGCCCAGACCGTCTCCTCGTCGGTCAGCGGCCGCTGCACGGCCCGCTCCAGGAGCCGCAGACCGGCGCCGCGGCCGATGCCGCCGAGGCGGACCTCCTCGACGGGGCAGCCGGGGCTGGGCGCCGCGACGTCGGGGGTGGCGGAGAAGAGGAAGGCGCACTCGGGGGTGGCGTCGAGCAGTTCGTCCAGGGCCCGGCCGCCGAACTCCAGGTCGTCGAGGACGACGATCGCGCCGATCCCGGCGAGCAGCCGCAGCAGCTCGTCGCGGTCGGGCCGGTACTGCGGCGTGCGGTGGACCGCGGCGAGGAGCGCGTACAGCAGGTCGGTGGGGGTGCGGTGGTAGCCGGAGAGGCGGACGACGCCGTCGGGGGCGACGCCGGCGCAGGCGGTGGCGACGGCGTCGAGGAGGCGGGTGCGGCCGGCGCCGGACGGGCCGGTGAGCCGTACCGAGCGGCCGCGGGTCAGCAGCCGTACCAGCCGCTCGGTCTCCTCGCCGCGCTCCTCCAGCGTGGCGGTGCGGGAGGCGTGGACGGGTGCGCCGGGCGGCACCGGGGGCGCGGCGGCACGGGCGGCCTCGGTGCGCTCCTCCTCGGTCAGCCGCTCGGGCTCACCGGGGCGCTCCCCGGGCGGGCAGGGTTCCATCTCGCTGCCGTCGAGGGGGTTGACGGTGACGAGGTAGCGTCCGGCGACGAGCCGGACGGTGCGGACGGGCTCCTCGGGGCCGGTCCGCATCCCGCCGAAGGCCGGTGCGCCGGGTGCGTCGCCGTCCGCCGGGTCGCCGCTCTCGTCGGGTCCCCGCCGGGTGTTCGGGTCCATGGTCACAGCCCCCAGATGCCCTTCTGTTCGCTCCGCCCGGCCGCGCGGCCCGGCCTCGTGGGCCGGGTGCGCGCCGTGGTCGTGTGGTCCGGCCTGTCCCCCGGTCGCGCGGTGCGGGCGGGGCCGGGCTCGGCCGCCGCGGGTTCCGCGGACGCGGAGGTGACCCTAGCCCCGGGATGGTACGGGTCCGCCGCCGGGGCCCTGACATGTCCGGAACGACCCGTTCCGACGGTATGACCGCGGAGCCCGGAGACGCGAACGGCCCGGAACGGCCGCGGTACGCGGCGTTCCGGGCCCGCCGGGACTCACACCCGGGGCAGTGTCTCCGCCGCGATCCCGCCCTCGATGGCGAGAATGCGGTGCAGGCGGGTGGCAACCAGCAGCCGCTGCATCTGGGGCGGCACCCCGCGCAGCACGAGGCGGCGGCCCACCCGGCCCGCCCGCCGGTGCGCCCCCATGATCACGCCGAGCCCCGTGGCGTCCCAGGAGTCCAGCTCGGTCAGATTCAGCACGAGATCGCCGCATCCGGAGTCGACGGCGTGGTGCAGGGCCGTACGGGCGTCCGCCGCGCTGCGGACGTCGAGGCGGCCCTCGACGACCAGCTCGGCGTAGTCGCCCTTGATGTGCATATGCGCTCCCCGAATGGTGTTGTGCCGTGCTGGAGGCCGTCCCGTCGTCCCCGGCGGGCGGAGGACGGCAGGGGCGCCACGCCGCCGTGCCGAACCTCCGGATACACCGGTATCCGGACGCCCGTCCGCCGTGCGGGGCACCGCATCTGCCGCCGTGTGCCGTCCCACCAGGGACAACGGGACACCCTCCGGAGGTCTACCGGACTGACTGCCACTCCGGCGGCGAAGTTGCCGCCCGTGAGCGAACCGATACCGAATTCACCCGACGGGGTGACGACTTCGCCGCCCGTGATCTGACATCGCGTCAGCATCCCTGGACAGACCCCCTCCTGAGCCTTCCAGGATGCCAGGCCGCGCCGCCGATCAGTGCGCGTAGAACCCGTGGCCGCTCTTCCGGCCGATGTCGCCGGCGTCGACCATCCGCCGCATGATCTCCGGCGGCGCGAACTTCTCGTCCTGCGACTCCGCGTAGATGTTGTCGGTGGCGTGCAGCAGGATGTCGACGCCGGTGAGGTCGGCGGTGGCCAGCGGGCCCATCGCGTGGCCGAAGCCCAGCTTGCACGCCAGGTCGATGTCCTCGGCGCTCGCCACGCCCGACTCGTAGAGCTTGGCCGCCTCGACGACCAGCGCGGAGATCAGCCGGGTGGTGACGAAACCGGCGACGTCGCGGTTGACGACGATGCAGGTCTTGCCGACGGACTCGGCGAACTCACGGGCGGCGGCGAGGGTTTCGTCGCTGGTCTTGTAACCGCGCACCAGCTCGCACAGCTGCATCATCGGCACCGGCGAGAAGAAGTGCGTACCGACGACCCGCTCCGGGCAGGAGGTGGCCGCGGCGATCTTCGTGATCGGGATCGCGGAGGTGTTGGAGGCGAGGACCGCGTCGTCCTTGGCGAGCTTGTCGAGCGCCTGGAAGATCTCCCGCTTGACCTCGATCTTCTCGAAGACCGCCTCGACGACGACATCCGCGTCGCCGACCGCGTCCAGATCGGTCGTGGTGGTGATCCGGGCCAGCGCCTGCTCCGCGGCGTCCGCGTCCAGCTTCCCCTTGGCCACGAACTTCGCGTACGACGCCTCGATACCGCCCTTGCCGCGGGCCAGCGCCCCGTCCGTCACATCGCGGAGCACCACGTCCCACCCCGCCTGGGCGGAGACCTGCGCAATACCGGATCCCATGAGTCCGGCACCGATGACGGCGAGCTTCTTTGCCACTGCTGTCCCCTCACACCCTGTGTGTTCCAGATTCGGTCAAGGTGACGTTATCCGTACTGAGCGATCGTTTGGTAGGTAAGAGACACGCGTCACGCCCGCCCCGGGCGAACTGCGCCCGGTGGCCCGCCCGTCCGTGTCCGGCGTCACCCGGAAGGCCGTCAGAGCGCCCCGCGCGCGGCGCAGTTCGGGCACCGCGCCCGGCGGCGTCCCGCGCCCCCGGCCCGCCCGGCGGGGCGCCGCGTACGCTCGTGCCATGGTGAATCTGACGCGCATCTACACCCGCACCGGCGACAAGGGCACCACCGCCCTGGGCGACATGAGCCGCACCGCCAAGACCGACCGCCGGATCGCCGCCTACGCGGACACCAACGAGGCCAACGCGGCGCTCGGCGTGGCGCTGGCCCTCGGCGAACTGCCCGAGGAGGTCCGGGCGGTGCTGCTGCGCGTGCAGAACGACCTCTTCGACGTCGGCGCCGACCTGTCCACGCCGGTCGTCGAGGACCCGAAGTACCCGCCGCTGCGCGTCGAGCAGAGCTACATCGACAAGCTGGAGGCGGACTGCGACCACTTCCTGGAGCAGCTGGAGAAGCTGCGCAGCTTCATCCTCCCCGGCGGCACGGCCGGCGCCGCCCTGCTCCACCAGGCGTGCACCGTCGTCCGCCGCGCCGAGCGCGCCACCTGGGCGGCGTTCGACGAGCACGGCGAGACCATGAACCCGCTCACCGCCACCTACCTCAACCGCCTCTCCGACCTGCTGTTCATCCTGGCCCGTACGGCCAACAAGGAGGTCGGGGACGTGCTGTGGGTGCCGGGCGGCGAGCGGTAGCCGAGCGGTCCGGGCCGCCCCCCGTAGCGGCCCGGACCGCGCTCAGCGCAGCACCTTCGGGGGCCGCGCCGCCTCCGCCTCCCCGGCCGGTGCCTTCTTCGGCCAGAGCAGGTACGACAGGGCGATCACGCCGTGGATGGCGACCAGCCGGGCCATGGTGAGCTGCCAGCCCCGCAGCGTCGCGGTGTCGCCGTCGCCGACGTACCAGACGGCCAGTTGCAGCAGTCCGGCCGCGACCGCGCCCATCGCGACCGTCCGCAGCCACAGCTTCCCCTCGTGGCGGGCGCGGGCCATCCCGTGGCGGGGCGGCTTCGGGGGCCGCTGGGCGCCGCCGAAGCGGTGCGCGACATGGCCGTCGGCCCAGCGGATCGTGTAGTGGCCGTAGGCGACGGTGTAGCCGATGTAGACGGCGGCCAGGCCGTGCTTCCAGTCCGCCGTGGCGCCGCCCCGCAGATCGATCGCCGTGACGATCAGCAACGCCAGCTCCAGCAGCGGCTCCAGCAGCAGTACGGCGGCGCCGGTACGCGGCATCCGGCACCCGTACCGCAGCGTCAGACCGGCCGCGAGCAGCACCCAGAAACCGATCTCGCAGGCGACGATCAACGTGACGACCATGGTGTTCCTCCTCCGGGACCCCTCCAGGCTGCCGCCGCCACCCGGCCCGGGGCGTCGTCGCGGCCGACGATTCCGGCTGCATCTTTCGATGTACCGGCCGCGCCGCGGCGCCCGCCCTGACGTGGAGGCGGGCGGCGCCCGGGCCGTGTTGGATGGACGGGTGCCGCCACTTCCCCGCCCCGCCCGCCCGCACCGCGACGACCTCCTCATCGCGGCCGCCGGGCTGCTCGGCGGTGTGCTCCTGTGGCTGCTGGGGCTGCGCGGGACGGCGCCGGTCGCCGGGGTGCCGCCGTGGCTGTCCCTGGTCGCGCTGACCGTCGCCGCCGGGGCCGAACTGCTGCGCCGTACCGCACCGCTGACCGGCCTGGCACTCGCCACCGCCGCGCTCGCCCTGGACACCTGCGCCGGAACGCTCATCGCCACCGTCGTGATGTTCACCGACCTCGTCTACGCGGCGGTCCTCCACGGCGGGCCCCGCGCGGCGCGCCGCATCCCGCCCGCCACCGCGCTGGTGACCGTCCTCGGCACGCTGATCGCGCTCGCCGTGGCCCGCAGCCCGGAGGCGCTCTTCGTCGGTGTCTTCCTCGGGCTGCTCACCCTCACCCCGGCCTCGACGGGCCTGATCGTCCGCCACCACCGGGACGCGGCCCAGGCGGCCCGGCTGCGGGCCGAGCAGACCGCGCTGCTCGCCGAGATGGACCGGGCGCAGGCGGTCACCGCGGAGCGCGCGCGGATGGCTCGGGAGCTGCACGACGTGGTCGCCGGCCATCTGTCGGCCATCGCGCTGCACACCACCGCCGCGCAGACCCTCGACGATCCGGCCGCGACCCGGGAGGCGCTCGGCGTCATCCGCGAGAACAGCGTGCAGGGCCTGGCCGAGATGCGCCGCCTCATCGGGCTGCTGCGCGCCTCCGGCGGCGCCGAGGCGGACGGCGAACCCGCCGCCGTCCCCACCCTCGACGGCCTCCCGGCCCTCCTCGACCGGGCCCGCGCGGCCGGGGCGGGCGACGGGCTGACCTTCCGCCTGGACGACGCCCGCCGGGAGAACGGCGACACCGCCCGCCTGCCCGCCCCCGTGGAACTGGCCGCCTACCGCATCGTCCAGGAATCCGTGACCAACGCCCTCAAGCACGCCGCGCCCGGCGAGGTCACCATCCGCCTCGCCCGGCCGCCGGGCGGCCCGCTCACCACCGTCGTGACCAGCCCGTACGGCGTCCGCCGCGGGCCGGTCGCCGCGCGGGTGCCGGGCTCCGGCGCCGGGCTGACCGGTATGCGTGAGCGCGCCGCCCTGCTCGGCGGCGACTGCGACGCGGGCCCGGCGGACGGCCCCGGCGGCCCTGTCTGGCGCGTCCGGGCCACCCTTCCCGCCACCGAGGAGACACCCCCGACATGACCGGCACTCCCCCGCGCCCGCTGCGCATCGTCGTCGCCGAGGACCAGTCCGCCGTCCGCGCCGGACTCGTCCTCATCCTCCGCTCCGACCCCGCCGTCGAGGTCGCCGGAGAGGCGGCGGACGGCGAGGAGGCGATCCGCCTCGCCCGCGAGCTCCGCCCCGACCTCGTCCTCATGGACGTCCAGATGCCCCGGCTCGACGGCGTCTCGGCCACCCGCCGCATCGTCGCCGAAGGGCTCGCGGACGTCCTGGTGCTGACCACCTTCGACCTCGACGCCTACGTCTTCGGCGCCCTGCGCGCCGGGGCCGCCGGGTTCCTGCTCAAGGACATGGACGCGCGGGAGCTGCTGGCCGCGGTGCACACGGTGGCCGCCGGGGACGGCATCGTCGCCCCCGCGGTCACCCGCCGGCTGATCGCGGAGTTCGCCGGGGCCTCCGCGCCCCGGGAGCGTACGGAGCCCGCACCCGATCCGGCGGTGCTGGAGACGCTCACCCGGCGGGAGCGGGAGGTGCTGGGCGTCCTGGGCCGCGGCCTGTCGAACGCCGAGGCCGCGGTCCGGCTGAAGATGGCCGAGGCGACCGTGAAGACGCACGTCAGCCGACTGCTGGCCAAACTGGGCCTACGGAGCCGGGTACAGGCGGCGGTCCTGGCCCAGGAACTGGGCGTCGAGCCGCCGGAGTGACCGGAGTGGCTCAGGCCACGTTGACCCGCTGGCCCGGAGGTGCCGCCTCCAGCCACGCCAGGAAACCGGTGAGGGCGTCCTCACTCATCGCCAGCTCCAGGCGGGTGCCGCTGTGGCGGCAGACGAGGACGACGGAGTCGGAGAGCAGCGCCAGCTCCTCCTCGCCCTGCGGGGTGCGGCGCTCGACGACCTCGATGGCGGAGCGCTCCAGGATGCGGCGGGGCCGCGGCGCGTAGGAGAAGACCCGGAACCACTCGACGCGGTCGCCGTTGTAGCGGGCGACGCCGTAGATCCAGCCCTTGCCGTTGGGCTCGCGCTCCTCCTCCGGTACGTCCCAGCGCAGGCTGCAGTCGAAGGTGCCGCCGGAGCGCTGGATGAGCCGCCGCCGCAGCCCGAAGACGAACAGCCCCAGCAGCACCAGCACCACGACCGCGCCGCTCACGAGCAGAGCGAGGACCATCTCGACCGACCTCCTCGCCTCTGTGGGGGATCCCCGCGCCGGGTCGGGCGCGAGGGAGGGAAACGCACCTGCATGGCCTCAGCCGCGGGCCGCTCCGGAAGTCTCCGGGCAGCCCGCGGCTGAGGATCGATCTCGTCGGTGACGGGGCTCAGTGAACGCCCGTCACCGCGCGCAGCCGGACATCGGCGCGACGCTCGGCGGCCGCGTCAGCGTCCGACTTCGCTCGCTCCAGTGCCCGCTCCGCGCGCTGGACATCGATCTCGTCCGACAGCTCGGCGATCTCCGCGAGCAGAGACAGCTTGTTGTCGGCGAACGAGATGAAGCCGCCGTGCACCGCGGCGACGACAGTACCGTCCCCGCTCTCGCCGGTCGTACGGATCGTCACCGGGCCCGACTGCAGCACGCCGAGCAGCGGCTGGTGTCCGGGCATGACGCCGATGTCGCCCGACGAGGTGCGCGCGACGACCAGGCTGGCCTCACCGGACCAGACCTGCCGGTCCGCTGCGACCAACTCGACGTGCAGCTCAGCCACGATGGCTCCTCGGGTCTCCACCTGCCGGGTCCGGCAGATGTTGGGTCAAATACTAGTGGTCGTACGGTCCGGGGGGGGCCAGGGCCGCCCCCGGTGCCGAGGCCGGGGTCAGGAGACGCCCAGCTCCTTGGCGTTCCGCTCCAGGTCCTCGATGCCACCGCACATGAAGAATGCCTGCTCGGGGAAGTGGTCGTACTCGCCGTCCGCGATGGCGTTGAAGGCGTGGATCGACTCGTCGAGCGAGACGTCCGAACCGTCGACGCCGGTGAACTGCTTCGCGACGTGGGTGTTCTGCGAGAGGAACCGCTCGATACGGCGGGCGCGGTAGACGGTGAGCTTGTCTTCCTCACCCAGCTCGTCGATACCCAGAATCGCGATGATGTCCTGGAGGTCCTTGTACTTCTGCAGGATCGTCTTGACGCGCATCGCGCAGTCGTAGTGGTCCTGCGCGATGTAGCGCGGGTCCAGGATCCGGGACGTCGAGTCCAGCGGGTCGACCGCCGGGTAGATGCCCTTCTCCGAGATCGGACGGGACAGAACGGTCGTCGCGTCCAGGTGGGCGAAGGTGGTCGCCGGCGCCGGGTCGGTCAGGTCGTCCGCGGGGACGTAGATCGCCTGCATCGAGGTGATCGAGTGACCACGGGTCGAGGTGATGCGCTCCTGGAGGAGGCCCATCTCGTCCGCCAGGTTCGGCTGGTAACCCACCGCGGACGGCATACGGCCGAGCAGCGTGGAGACCTCGGAACCCGCCTGGGTGTACCGGAAGATGTTGTCGATGAAGAAGAGGACGTCCTGCTTCTGGACGTCACGGAAGTACTCCGCCATCGTCAGACCGGCCAGGGCGACGCGCAGACGGGTGCCCGGGGGCTCGTCCATCTGACCGAAGACCAGCGCGGTCTTGTCGATGACGCCGGAGTCCGTCATCTCCTCGATGAGGTCGTTGCCCTCACGGGTGCGCTCACCGACACCGGCGAACACCGACACACCGTCGTGGTTGTTGGCCACGCGGTAGATCATTTCCTGGATCAGAACGGTCTTGCCGACACCGGCACCACCGAACAGACCGATCTTGCCGCCCTTGACGTACGGGGTCAGCAGGTCGATGACCTTGACGCCGGTCTCGAACATCTCGGTCTTGGACTCGAGCTGGTCGAAGGAGGGCGCCTTGCGGTGGATCGGCCAGCGCTCGGTGACCTGGGTGGCCGCCTCGGGCTTGTTCAGGATCTCGCCGAGGGTGTTGAAGACCTTGCCCTTGGTGATGTCACCGACGGGCACGGTGATGCCCGTGCCGGTGTCGGTCACCGGAGCCTGGCGGACCAGACCGTCGGTGGGCTGCATCGAGATCGCCCGGACGAGGCCGTCACCCAGGTGCTGGGCGACCTCGAGGGTCAGGGTCTTGGTCGCGCCCTGCTCGGCAGGGTCCTCGACGTCGACGTGCAGCGCGTTGTAGATGTCCGGCATCGCGTCGACGGGGAACTCCACGTCGACGACCGGGCCGATGACCCGCGAGACGCGGCCTGCGGCCACGCCCGACGCGGCGGTCGGCTCAACAGTGGTGGTCATAGTTGTCAGTCACTCCCCGCGGTCGCGTCGGCCAGGGCGCTCGCGCCACCGACGATCTCGCTGATTTCCTGGGTGATTTCGGCCTGGCGGGCCGCGTTGGCAAGCCGCGAGAGCGACTTGATGAGCTCTTCGGCGTTGTCGGTGGCCGACTTCATCGCGCGCCGCGTGGCGGCGTGCTTCGAGGCGGCGGCCTGGAGCAGCGCGTTGTAGATCCGCGACTCGACGTACCGCGGCAGCAGGGCGTCGAGGACGTCCTCCGCCGAGGGCTCGAACTCGAAGAGGGGGAGGATCTCCCCGCCCTTCGCCGACTCCTCCTGCTCGTCCGCGGCGGTGCCGAGGCTGAGCGGCAGCAGCCGGTCGTCGAGCGCCGTCTGCGTCATCATCGACACGAACTCCGTGAAGACGATGTGGAGTTCGTCCACACCACCGTCAGCGGTGTCCTTCTGCACGGCGGCGATCAGCGGCGCGGCGATCGCCTTCGCGTCGGCGTACGTCGGGCTGTCGGTGAAGCCGGTCCACGACTCCTGCACCGTCCGCTCGCGGAAGGCGTAGTACGACACGCCCTTGCGCCCGACGATGTAGGCGTCGACCTCCTTGCCCTCGGCCCGGAGCCGCTCGGTGAGCTGCTCCGCGGCCTTGATGACGTTGGAGGAGTAGCCGCCGGCCAGACCGCGGTCGCTCGTGATGAGCAGCAGCGCGGCGCGGGCCGGCCGCTCCGCCTCGGTCGTGAGCGGGTGCTGGGTGTTCGAGCCCGTGGCAACCGCTGTCACCGCGCGGGTCAGTTCACTCGCGTACGGCGTCGATGCCGCCACCTGGCGCTGCGCCTTGACGACGCGCGAGGCGGCGATCATCTCCATCGCCTTGGTGATCTTCTTGGTCGCGGTGACGGAGCGGATGCGACGCTTGTAGACCCGGAGCGAGGCTCCCATGGATCAGGTCCCTTCCGTCGTCACTTGGCGGTGCTGACCGGAGCGTCCTCACCGAGAAGCTTGCCGTCCGAGGTCTCGAACTGCTGCTTGAAGGCGGCGACGGAATCGGTGAGCGCCTGGATGGTGTCGTCGGACATCTTGCCGCCCTCGACGATGCTGACCAGCAGGTCCTTCTTCTCCCGGCCCAGGTAGTCCAGGAGCTCCCGCTCGAAGCGGCGGATGTCCTCGACGGGCACGTCGTCCATCTTGCCGGTGGTGCCGGCCCAGATGGAGACGACCTGGTTCTCGACGGGGTACGGGGCGTACTGACCCTGCTTGAGCAGCTCGGTCATGCGCTTACCGCGCTCCAGCTGGGCCTTCGAGGCAGCGTCCAGGTCGGAACCGAAGGCGGCGAACGCCTCCAGCTCGCGGTACTGGGCGAGGTCCACACGGAGACGGCCGGAGACCTGCTTCATGGCCTTGTGCTGGGCGGAGCCACCGACACGGGAGACGGAGATACCGACGTTCAGCGCCGGGCGCTGGCCCGCGTTGAACAGGTCGGACTCCAGGAAGCACTGGCCGTCGGTGATGGAGATGACGTTGGTCGGAATGAACGCCGACACGTCGTTCGCCTTGGTCTCGACGATCGGGAGGCCCGTCATCGAACCGGCACCCAGCTCGTCGGAGAGCTTCGCGCAGCGCTCCAGCAGACGCGAGTGCAGGTAGAAGACGTCGCCCGGGTACGCCTCACGGCCCGGCGGGCGGCGCAGCAGCAGGGACACGGCGCGGTAGGCGTCGGCCTGCTTCGAGAGGTCGTCGAAGATGATCAGGACGTGCTTGCCCTGGTACATCCAGTGCTGGCCGATGGCCGAGCCGGTGTAGGGCGCCAGGTACTTGAAGCCCGCCGGGTCGGACGCCGGGGCGGCGACGATGGTGGTGTACTCCAGGGCGCCGGCCTCCTCCAGCGCGCCGCGCACGGACGCGATGGTGGAGCCCTTCTGACCGATGGCGACGTAGATGCAGCGGACCTGCTTCTTCGGGTCGCCCGAGCGCCAGTTGTCGCGCTGGTTGATGATCGTGTCGACGGCCAGCGCGGTCTTGCCGGTCTGACGGTCACCGATGATCAGCTGACGCTGGCCACGGCCGATCGGGACCATCGAGTCGACGGCCTTGTAGCCGGTCTGCATCGGCTCATGGACCGACTTACGGACCATGACGCCCGGAGCCTGCAGCTCCAGGGCGCGGCGGCCCTCGGACTCGATCTCGCCGAGGCCGTCGATCGGGTTGCCCAGCGGGTCGACGACGCGGCCGAGGTAGCCCTCGCCCACGGCGACCGAGAGCACCTCACCGGTGCGCTGCACCGGCTGGCCCTCCTCGATCCCGTTGAACTCGCCGAGGACGACGGCACCGATTTCGCGCTCTTCGAGGTTGAGCGCGAGGCCGAGGGTGCCGTCCTCGAACTTCAGCAGTTCGTTCGCCATCGCCGAGGGAAGGCCCTCGACCTTCGCGATGCCGTCACCGGCCTCGCTGACCGTGCCGACCTCCTCGCGCGAGGCCGCGTCCGGCTTGTACGCCTGGACGAAGTTCTCCAGCGCGTCCCGGATCTCCTCCGGCCGGATCGTGAGCTCCGCCATCTGGGTTCCCTGCTCTCCTTGTTGGGCCCGAAGTTACTTGCGGGGGTCTGGGGGTTACGTCCCCAGGGGGTTTCCGCTTACGGCCCAACTCGGGCCGCCGTCGTGCTTGTGCTGTCTCCCGGCGCGGGCTCCCGGCCGCGGCCGGACCTCTCGGTCCGGCCCGTCGGTGCCGGCGCCCTGCCACCGGTGGTGCAGCTCTTGAGTTGGTGGCTGGGTCAGCCGGCCATCCGCCGTGCCGCCTCGTCGAGGCGGTCCGCGATGCTCCCGTTGATGACCTCGTCGCCGATCCGGACCTGCACACCGCCGAGGACCTCGGGGTCCACGTCGAGGTTCAGGTGGATCTGCCGTCCGTAGACGTTCGCCAGCGCGGCGGCGAGGCGCGTGCGCTGTGCGGCGTCCATCGGCACCGCCGTGGTGACCACGGCGACCATGCGGTCGCGCCGGTGCGCGGCCAGCTTGGAGAGGGCGTCGAGCCCTGCTTCCAGGCTACGGCCTCGCGGCTGTGCCACGAGCCGGCCCACGATCCGCGCGGTCACCGGGTTGGCCCGGCCGCCCAGCAGCGTGGTCACCAGCTCGGTCTTGGCGGCGACCGAGGCGTTGCGATCGGTCAGCGCGCGGCGCAGGTCACCGTTGGAGGTGAGGATCCGGCCGAACCGGAACAGCTCGTCCTCGACGTCGTCGAGCCGGCCGGACCGCTGCGCCGCGGCGAGGTCGGCGCTGTAGGACAGCTCCTCCATCGCGTCGGTGAGGTCGCGCGAACGCGACCAGCGGGACCGGACCATGCCGGACACCAGGGCGGCGGCCGAGCCGCCGATCTTGGTGCCGAGCAGCCGGTCGGCCAGCTCGGCGCGCGCCTCGCCGGACTGCGCCGGGTCGGTCAGGACCCGACGCAGCGAGACCTCGCGGTCGAGCAGAGCGGTGACGGCAGCCAGCTCCTCGGCGAGCTTCGCCGCGTCGACGGACGCGTTGTCCGTCTGCGCGTCGAGCTGCTCGCGTGCGGAGGCGAGTGCCTCGCGGCTCGCTCCGTTCATCGGCCGGCCTCAGCCTTCGTCGTGTCCGACGCCGCCTTGGCAGCACCGCTTTCGAGTTCGTCGAGGAAGCGGTCGATGGTCCGGCTCTGCCGGGCGTGGTCCTCCAGGGACTCGCCGACGAGCTTGCCGGCCAGGTCGGTGGCGAGCTTGCCCACGTCCTGGCGCAGGGACTGCGCAGCCTGCTTGCGGTCGGCCTCGATCTGGGCGTGACCGGCAGCGATGATTTCCTCGCGCTGCCGCTGGCCCTCGGCGCGCATCTCGGCGATGAGCGTCGCGCCCTGCTCCTGCGCCTCCTGGCGCAGGCGCGCGGCCTCGTGGCGGGCGTCGGCGAGCTGGGCCCGGTAGTCCTCCAGGACCTGCTGGGCCTCGGCCTGAAGGGCCTCCGCCTTCTCCATGCCGCCTTCGATGCTCTCGCGGCGCTCGTCCAGAACCTTGTTGATGTTCGGGAGGAGCTTCTTGGCGAGGAAACCGAAGACGATGAAGAAGGCGATCAGGCCGATGACAAGCTCTGGGATCGGCGGGATGAGCGGGTTCTCGGGAACCTCGACCTCACTCGCCAGGCTGACCAGGGTCACGTCAATGCCTTCCGTCTAAGGGTCGTCAGTGGGGCTTCGGTTTACTTGAAGACGAAGCCCATGACGATGCCGATGAGGGCGAGCGCCTCACAGAAGGCGAAACCCATGATCTGGTTGGTGCGGATCAGGCCGGCGGCCTCGGGCTGACGGGCCAGGGCCTGGGTGCCGTTACCGAAGATGATGCCGACGCCGACGCCGGGGCCGATGGCGGCCAGGCCGTAACCGATCGCGCTGGCGCTGCCGGTGAACGCGTCTGCGGAGGCGAGGGTCTGGAGAGCGGACATGCCGGTTCTTCCTTCTCTTTCAAGTACCGGTGGGGGTTGGCCACCGGACGTCTGTGGGTTGAGGGAGGCGGGGTGCTCAGTGGTGCTCGGCGAGCGCGCCCTGCACGTAGTTGCAGGCCAGGAGGACGAAGACGTACGCCTGGACGGCCTGGATGAACAGCTCGAAGGCGGTCATCACGATGGTCATCACGAAGGAGGCGCCTGCGTAGACGAAGCCGACGCCGTTCGCCAGGTAGAAGCTCGCGACGGTGAACATCACGATCAGCATGTGGCCGGCGAACATGTTCGCGAAGAGTCGCACCGCGTGGGTGAACGGCCGGATGATCAGGTTCGAGAGCAGCTCGATGACCATCAGCAGCGGGAGAACCCAGCCGAGCGACTTGTCGTAGCCGGAGAAGTTCTTGAGGGCGCCGACGAAGCCGTGCTTCTTGAAGGTCAGCCCCACCCACAGGAGCCAGACCAGAAGGGCCAGACCCGCGGGGAAGGCGATGATCGACGTCACCGGGAACTGGGCGACCGGGATGATCGACCAGAGGTTCATGATCCACACGAAGAAGAACAGGGCGACCATGAAGGGGACGTACTTCTCGCCCTCCTTCTTGCCGAGCGCGTCGTACACGAGCCCGCGGCGCACGAAGTCGTAGCCCGCCTCAGCGACCATCTGGAGCTTGCCCGGCACGACCTTGGCGCGACCGAAGGCGGCCCAGAAGAACCACACCACGACGACCGTGCTCAGCAGAGCCAGCAGCATCGGCTTGTTGAAGTTGAAGCCGCCGATGGTGAAGAGCGGATCGAAGACGAACGAATGAAGGCCCGGGGCCTCGAAGC
This sequence comes from Streptomyces sp. NPDC029159, assembly GCF_055564055.1. Taxonomy (NCBI): domain Bacteria; kingdom Bacillati; phylum Actinomycetota; class Actinomycetes; order Kitasatosporales; family Streptomycetaceae; genus Streptomyces; species Streptomyces sp. NPDC029159. The sequence goes on along the minus strand of NZ_JBVHWT010000003.1, from coordinate 398,722 downwards.
CACACCCCGGGATGAAGAGGTGGCACTCCGTGTCGAAGGCGAGCATCGTTTCAGCACTCACCGCGGGCTCCTTCAGCGTGGCGCATGGGTACGGCAACCTCGTTGTGTCGGCGCGGCATTGAGCCACGGAGCGGCACTGGACTGGTCTTGCGGATTAGGGGGCGGCGTCTCGGCGCTTGGCCGGGTCGGATCGCAGGCATCGGCCACGAGGCCCACCGGCTCCAGCTCGTGGAACTCGGGTGCTCAGCCGCCTGCGCCAACTGTGCCGTAGTTGGCACCGGACGATAGCAGGCCCGCGATCGGGCTTTTATTCCGGCCCTACGTGTCACGTCGGCGACCCCGCCGTCTCCGCCTTCTTCGCCTCTGCGGAGTCAGGGTCCACGTAGAGAATCTTCGCCTTCATGTGACCGCGGGTCTGTGCAGCGATCCACACGAGGGTGGCGCCGAGCAGCGTGAAGGCAAATGCCTTCGTATCAAAGAGCGTTGTGTCCTTGAAAGCCAGCAGGAAGACCGCAACTGCCAGGATCTGCACGGAATAGAGCAGAAGGCCCATCATCTGGAAAAGATCCGGGAGCTTCTTCGCGGTCTGCTGCAGGACGACGAGTCCCGCCCCCATGACGAGCACCACCAGCAGCGTGCCGATCACGGCACCGACAGCCCCCGCGCCGCCCGCGAGCGCAGCGCTGACCGCGACGGCGACAACGCCGGCGACGAGCGTGGGCACGAGGGCATGAACGAGAAGTCGGGCGTCATTCGACTGCATGGCGGCGCTCCGGCAAGGGGTGGGGGTGTGTCGTCAGGGACGAGCGTAGACCCGGCCGGCGGAAGAACCTGCTGAGACCAAAGGCCCCGCGCTGTGCGGACCTTCGGCCCTGTCGCCGAGTCTCGTGAACGGTATCACAAACTATTTGATGAGGTCTTTACCTCTATCGTGTGCCGCCTGTCACACGTGAGCGTGATCCTGCGCGTTGGTGCAGCGACAGGCGGCACTTTGTCTGCTATAGCGGCAAGTCACCCGATTTAGCGACGCGGTTGACGGACGTCCGTGACGTCGCACACGGGTTTCAGTGGTGACTGTCCGCCCGGCGCCGGTCCACGAAGCGTGATCGCTCGCCGATCGCGGTGGCGCCGTGCAGCCCCGCGGCGACCGCCTCACGCGCCTCGTCCCGCTCCTCGCGTACGCCCTCCGCGGGCTCCCCCGCGGTGGCCTCGGCGGGCTCGGGACGGACGACCCTGCGGTAGCGCGGCGGCACGATGCGCTGCGCCCACATCGGCGCCCGCGGGGTGAAACGCGGCAGCAGGAGCAGCACCAGCCCGACCGCGCTCAGCAGCACGATGCCCAGGACGATCCACATGCTCGCGTTGTTGACCGAGTAGGCGACCGCGCCGAACGCGATCAGCGCCGACCAGAAGTACATGATCAGGACAGCGCGGCTGTGGGAATGACCGATTTCCAGCAGCCGGTGGTGGAGGTGACCGCGGTCCGCGGCGAACGGCGACTGGCCGTTCCAGGTACGCCGGACGATCGCCAGGATCAGGTCGGCGACCGGCACCGCGATGACGGTCAGCGGCAGCAGCAGCGGGATGTAGACCGGCACCATCGAGTGCGTCGCCTCGCGGATACCGCCGGTCTTCAGGCTGAGCAGGTCCGGGTCGACCTGACCGGTCACCGACACCGCGCCGGCCGCCATCACCAGGCCGATCAGCATCGATCCCGAGTCGCCCATGAAGATCCGCGCGGGGTGCATGTTGTGCGGCAGGAAGCCCAGGCACATGCCCATCAGCACCACCGAGAACAGCGTCGCGGGCGCCGCCGCCTCGATGCCGTAGCCGAACCACATCCGGTACGCGTACATGAAGAACGCCGCGGCGGCGATGCACACCATGCCGGAGGCGAGGCCGTCGAGACCGTCGACGAAGTTCACCGCGTTGATGGTGATGACGACCAGGGCGACGGTCAGCAGCGTGCCCTGCGTCGGCGACGGCAGGTACGTGCCGACGCCGGGGATCGGGATGTAGAGGATCGTCAGGCCCTGGAGGACCATCACGCCCGCGGCGACCATCTGGCCGCCGAGCTTGACCAGCGCGTCCACGCCCCACTTGTCGTCCAGGACGCCCAGCAGCCAGATCAGCGCGGCGCCGGAGAGCAGGGCACGCGGTTCGTTGGAGTCCGCGAAGACGCTCTTGAGATTGGTCAGATGGGAGGCCACCAGCAGGCCCGCGCACAACCCGCCGAACATCGCGATACCGCCGAGCCGGGGCGTCGGCTCGCGGTGGACGTCACGGGCCCGGATCTCCGGCATCGCCCCGGCCGCGATGGCGAACTTGCGCACCGGGCCGGTCAGCAGATAGGTCACCGCGGCCGTGACGCACAGCGTCAGCAGGTATTCACGCACGGGCTGCCCCACAGATATAGCTGGCCATCACAGCCCCACACCCTATGCGGGTCCACGACCGCGCCGTACACACAGGTGGCGGGCTGCCGGGTGACGGGCGTCCCACGCCGTCCCCGCGGTCTGGGACGGAAGGGGACCGTACGCGGTTCCCGTTCAGTTCCGGCCGGGATACGGCGGAAAACCGCCGACGAGCGCCGCGGTGCGCGCACGGACCGCGCCGTCGCCGCGCAGCGCCGCCCCGATCAGCTCCGCGATCCGCGCCATCTCCGCCTCGCCCATCCCCTGCGTCGTCACCGCCGCACTGCCCAGGCGGATGCCGGTACGCCGGGCGGTGCCGTCCGGGCAGGCCAGCGCGCAGGTGTCGAGGACGATCCCGGCGGCGGCCAGCCGGGCCCGGGCCACCTGCGCGTCGAGGTCCAGCGGTGCGGTGTCGGCGACGATCAGATGGGTGTCGGTGCCGCCGGTGGCGAGCGTCAGGCCCTGGTCGGCGAGGGCGGCGGCGAGGGCGCGGGCGTTGGCGACGGTCTGCCGGGCGTAGCCGCGGAACGCGTCGGTGGCCGCCTCGCGGAAGGCGACGGCCTTGGCGGCGACGGAGTTCATCTGCGCACCGCCCTGCGAGAAGGGGAAGACCGCGCGGTCGATGCGCTCGGCGAGGCGCGCACCGCACAGGATCAGGCCGCCGCGCGGTCCGCGCAGCACCTTGTGCGTGGTGGCGCAGACGACATCGGCGTACGGCACCGGGTTGGGCGCCACTCCCCCGGCGATCAGTCCGGCGGGGTGGGCGACGTCGGCGATGAGGTAGGCGCCGGTCTCGTCGGCGATGTCGCGGAAGGCGGCGTAGTCGATGTGGCGCGGATACGCGATCGAGCCGCAGACCAGGGCCTTCGGGCGGCGCTCGCGGGCCAGGGCGCGGACCGCGTCGAGGTCGAGGAGGCCGGTGTCCGCGTCGACGCCGTATCCGGCGAAGTCGAACCAGCGGCCGGAGAAGTTGGCGGGCGACCCGTGGGTGAGGTGTCCGCCGTGCGGCAGGGACAGGGCCAGCACGGTGTCCCCGGGGCGCAGCAGGGCGGCGTAGGCGGCCAGGACGGCGGAGGAGCCGGAGTGGGGCTGGACGTTGGCGTGCTCGGCGCCGAAGAGGGCCCTGGCGCGTTCCACGGCGATCCGCTCGGCGAGGTCGACGATCTCGCAGCCACCGTGGTGGCGGGCGCCCGGATAGCCCTCCGCGTACTTGTTGGTGAGCGGGGAGCCGAGGGCGGCGAGGACCGCGGGTGAGGTGAAGTTCTCCGCGGCGATGAGCTGGAGCGTCTCGCTCTGCCGGGCGCCCTCGCCGATCAGCACCCCCGCGATCTCCGGGTCGGCGGCGGCCAGCGCCGCGAAATCCGCCGGGCACGCCTCGGCGGCGGCCGCCGCGTCCGGCGCGGTGCCCGGGCGCGCATCGGCCGGTGACGTGCTGCGGGATGACGCGGTGGTGGCGGACATGGCGCGCTCCGGGCCTCGTGCGGGGACTCACGTCCAATGTAGGCGCGGTACGGCGATCGGGCGCGGCGGCCGGGCACCGGACGTACGGGCACGGCCACGGGGCCGGGAGAGGGGCGGCGGACGGCCGGGAAGGGCGGTTGCGGACGGGCCGGGAGGTGCGGGGCCGGGCGCCCGGGCCGGGAGGTGGGCGAAAGCCCCGTGGGGCGCGGGCGGGAGCCCCGTCGGCTGCGGGGACCGGCGTGCGGGTGGCCCGGGGCGGTGTCGTGGAGCGCGCGCCGGGTGCCCGGCCGCCCGCCCGTGGCCGGGGGTCAGGCGCGGGCCGGGACCCCGGTGAGGGCGGTGACGACCGGGTCGAGGGCCTGGTTGATCTCGTCGCCGATGGAGCGGAAGAAGGTGATGGGGGCGCCGTAGGGGTCGTGGACCTCGTCGGACTCCGGGTCGGGCGCCAGCAGCCAGCCGCGGAGCGCGGCGGCGGCGCCGACCAGGGCGCGGGCCCGCTCGACCAGGCCGTAGTCGGGCAGCTGCGGGTCGGGCTCCGGCAGGGTGGCCGGGTCTATCGCCCGGACCAGGCGGTTGAACTCCTTCAGCGTGAAGGTGCGCAGCCCCGCGGAGTGGCCCATCGAGATGACCTGGGCGCGGTGGTCACGGGTGGCGGTCAGCACCAGGTCGGCGCGGATGACGTGCTCGTCGAGCAGTTCGCGGCCCAGGAATCCGGCCGGGTCGGCGCCGTAGTCGGCGAGGACCGTAGCGGCGTGCGTCTCCATGGGCGCGCCCTCATGGCCCCAGGTGCCGGCGCTCTCCACCACCAGGCCGCTGCAGCCCGCCCCGCCCAGCCGCAGGTCGAGGGCGTGGCGGTGCAGCCGCTCGGTGATCGGCGAGCGGCAGACGTTGCCGGTGCTGACGTGCAGGATCCGGAAGCGGGCGGGCGCGACCGGCGCCGCGGCGCGGGCCTGGACGGCGGCGGCGTAGCCGGACGGCGGCACCGACGGGAAGGCGGTCTCGCCGGGCCCCGTTATGCCGCGCCCCAGAGGCGCCATCAATTGGCCACCTCGAGCTCGGGCACGACCTTCCGCAGCTCCTCGGCGCTGAGGGCACCCTCCCGCAGCAGCACGGGGATACGGCCGGTGACGTCGACGATGGAGGACGGCACGGCGGCGGGCGTGGGGCCGCCGTCGAGGTAGACGGAGACGGAGTCGCCGAGCATCGCCTGGGCGGCGTCGCAGTCCTGCGGGGAGGGGTGTCCCGTGAGGTTGGCGCTGGAGACCGCCATCGGGCCGAACTCGGTGAGCAGCTCGATGGCGACGGGGTGCAGCGGCATGCGCACCGCGACGGTGCCGCGGGTCTCGCCGAGGTCCCAGGTCAGCGACGGCTGGTGGGTGGCGACGAGGGTCAGCCCGCCAGGCCAGAACGCGTCGACCAGCTCCCACGCCTGCTCCGAGAAGTCGGTGACCAGGCCGTGCAGGGTGTTGGGCGAGCCGATGAGGACCGGTGAGGGCATACCGCGACCGCGGCCCTTGGCCTCCAGCAGGTCGCCGACGGCGTCGGCGCTGAACGCGTCGGCGCCAATGCCGTAGACGGTGTCGGTCGGCAGGACGACCAGCTCGCCGCGGCGGACGGCCGACGCGGCCTCACGCAGACCGGTCGCGCGGTCGGTCGCGTCGCTGCAGTCGTATCGCCGTGCCATTTAACGGTCCTCCTCGTGCGGAACGGATACATCGGGCGTCGGGGTGGCCGTCATGGCGACACCCGGCGCGCGGTGGCGAAACGGGGCCGGTTGTTGAGGTCCGGGTGATCGGCCGCGTCGGCCCAGCCCCGTTCCTCGGCGAAGATCCACGGCACCTGGCCGCCCTGGGTGTCGGCGTGTTCGATGACGACGAGCCCGCCGGGCCGCAGCAGCCGGTGCGCGGTCCGCTCGATGCCCCGGATGGTGTCAAGCCCGTCCTCACCGGAGAACAGGGCCAGCTCGGGGTCGTGGTCGCGGGCCTCGGGGGCGACGTACTCCCACTCGGTGAGCGGGATGTACGGCGGGTTGGAGACGACCAGGTCGACCTGGCCGTCCAGCTCGGGCAGCGCGGTCAGTGCATCGCCCTGGTGGAGGGTTACCCGCGAGCCCTCGACGTTGCGCCGGGCGTACGTCAGGGCCTGTTCGGACAGTTCCACGGCGTGCACCGTGGAGCGCGGCACCTCCTGCGCCAGTGCGAGGGCGATGGCACCGGAGCCGGTGCACAGATCGACGATGACCGGCTCGACGACATCCATCGCGCGCACCGCGTCTATGGCCCAGCCGACCACCGACTCGGTCTCCGGCCGGGGCACGAACACGCCCGGGCCGACGTGGAGTTCGAGGTAGCGGAAGAAGGCGCGGCCGGTGATGTGCTGGAGCGGTTCGCGGGCCTCGCGGCGGGCGATCGCCTCCCAGTACCGGGCGTCGAAGTCGGCGTCGGCCACCGTGTGCAGCTGGCTGCGCTTGACGCCGTGGACGTGCGCGGCCAGTTCCTCGGCGTCGAAGCGCGGTGAGGGCACGCCGGCGTCGGCCAGCCGCTGGGTGGCCTGGGCCACCTCGGCGAGCAGCAGGTTCACGGGTTCCTCCAGCCGGGTCGTGCGGGCGTACGGGTCTTACGGGGTGGGTGGTGCGGGCCTACTGCGCGGCGGCGAGCTTGGCCGCCGAGTCGGCGTCCACACATGCCTGGATGACCGGGTCCAGCTCGCCGTCGAGCACCTGGTCCAGGTTGTACGCCTTGAAGCCGACGCGGTGGTCGGAGATGCGGTTCTCCGGGAAGTTGTACGTCCGGATGCGCTCGGAGCGGTCGACGGTGCGGACCTGGCTGCGGCGGGCGTCGGACGCCTCGCGCTCGGCCTCCTCCTGGGCGGCGGCCAGCAGCCGCGAGCGCAGGATGCGCAGGGCCTGCTCCTTGTTCTGGAGCTGGCTCTTCTCGTTCTGGCAGGAGACGACGATGCCGGTCGGCAGGTGGGTGATGCGCACCGCGGAGTCGGTGGTGTTGACCGACTGGCCGCCGGGGCCGGAGGAGCGGTAGACGTCGATCCGCAGGTCGTTGGGGCCGATCTCGACCTCGACCTCCTCGGCCTCGGGCGTGACGAGCACACCGGCGGCGGAGGTGTGGATGCGGCCCTGCGACTCGGTGGCGGGGACGCGCTGGACGCGGTGCACACCGCCCTCGTACTTCAGCCGGGCCCAGACGCCCTGGCCGGGCTCGGTGGCCCCGCCGCCGCCCTTGGTCTTCACGGCGACCTGGACGTCCTTGTAGCCGCCGAGGTCGGACTCGTTGGCTTCCAGGATCTCGGTCTTCCAGCCGGCCCGCTCGGCGTAGCGCAGGTACATCCGCAGCAGGTCACCGGCGAAGAGCGCGGACTCCTCGCCGCCCTCACCGGCCTTGACCTCCAGGATGACGTCCTTGTCGTCGCTCGGGTCGCGGGGGACGAGCAGCAGCCGCAGCTTCTCGGTCAGTTCCTCGCGCCGGGCGTCGAGCTCCTTGACCTCGTCGGCGAAGTCCGGGTCGTCCGCGGCGAGTTCGCGCGCGGTCTCCATGTCCTCGCCGGTCTGCTTCCAGGAACGGTAGGTGGAGACGATCGGGGTGAGTTCGGCGTAGCGCTTGTTGAGCCGCATCGCCTCGCGCTGGTCGGCGTGGACCGCGGGGTCGGCCAGCTTCTTCTCCAGACCGGCGTGCTCGCCGATCAGTTCCTCGACCGCCTCGAACATCGTGGGGTTCCTTAGCTGACTGGTGTTTCCGGGTGCCGGTCACCTGGTGCGGCTGGGGTGCCGCGGCGTTGCCGGACCCCCGGCCGGGTCCGTGGCCTGGACGACAAAACGCCGGTCCGGTCGCCCCTCGGAGGGGCGACCGGCAACCGGCGCCTTGCGGGTCGCTACTTCTTGGCCGAACCGGCGGTCTTGCCGAAGCGCGCCTCGAAGCGGGCCACGCGGCCACCGGTGTCCATGATCTTCTGCTTGCCCGTGTAGAACGGGTGGCACTCGGAGCAGACGTCGGCGCGGATGGTGCCGCCGTCGACGGTGCTACGGGTGGTGAAAGACGCGCCGCAGGTGCAGCTGACCTGCGTCTCGACGTACTCCGGGTGGATGTCGCGCTTCAAGGGGATCTCCTAGGTTCGGGAGTGCTCCGGGTCGTGCCGCGGGTTTGCGTCACGTGAACCGGGGCCGACGGTCCAGTCTGCCAGGACTTGTCGCATCTCCCAAAACCGGGGTGGACCGACGGGTATTCCCCACCCCCGCGGCGGGGAAACCCCCGGACGTCCGGCGGTTACCCGCCGTTCCCGCCCCTCCACATCGCGTGGCGACCGCGAGGCGACGGGCCCTACTTCACGTACGAGCCGGTGCCGCCCTTGTCTCCCGCGGAGTCCTTGAGTGCGGACTTCGGTATGGCGCGGTCCTGCCGCAGCGCCTCCCAGACCTGCTCCGTCTGCCGGGGCAGCGGGGCGACCCGCGCCGGGTCGAGCTTGTCGTACTCCACGGGCAGCGTGACCATGTGGATGCTGTCCGAGCCGATACCGCCGAGGGTCTTGGCGAGGCCGGTGAGCGCACCGATCGAGTTGAGGTCGGTGTCGGTGGTGACGGTCCTGGTCGCGGTGGACGCGATGTCGTAGAGCTTGGCCGGGCTGGTGAGCACGCCGACGTTCTTGACCTGCTGCATCAGCGCCTTGACGAAGGTCTGCTGGAGCTGGATGCGCCCCAGGTCGCTGCCGTCGCCGCCGGGGACGCCGTGCCGGGTGCGGACGAGCCCGAGGGACTGCTCACCGGTCAGGACGTGGTGTCCGGCGGGCAGGTGGAGGTGGCTGGAGTTGTCGTCGATCGGCTTGCTGGTGGTGATTTCGACGCCGCCGAGCGCGTCGATGAGCTTCTTGAAGCCGGTGAAGTCGACCTCGACGAAGTGGTCCATCCGGATGCCGCTGAGCGATTCGACGGTCTTGACGGCGCATGCGGGGCCGCCGACCTCGTAGGCGGTGTTGAACATCACCCGCTGTGCGCCGGCCACCTCCTTGCCGTCCTTCACGCAGGCGGGCCGGGTGATGAGGGTGTCGCGCGGGATGCTGACGACGCTCGCCTTCTTGTGGCCTTTGTAGACGTGCAGCACCATCGCGGTGTCGGAGCGCGCACCGCCCTCGTCGGCGCCGTACTGAGCGTTCTTGCCGGCCCGGGAGTCGGAGCCGAGGACGAGGATGTCGAGGGAGCCGTTGTCGACGTTCTCGGGGCGGTCCTTGCCGAGGGCGGCGTTGATGTCGATGCCCTTGAGGTTGCCGTTGAGCTGGTAGTAGACGTAGCCCAGCCCGGCGCCGGTGAGCAGCAGACAGCTCACCCCGGCGCAGAGCGTGATGGTCAGGGCGCGGCGGCGCCGGCTGGGCGCCTTGCGGCGGCGCCGGCTGGGCGCCTTGCGGCGGCGCCCGGTGGCGCGTATGCGGCTGCTGCGGCTCGCCGCCGTCCTCTGCGTCCCGTTGCTGTCGCCCATGTGCTCCTCGGTCCGTGTGCGCTGCCCCCGCCCGCCCCGTGCGGGCACGGCGCGTCATGTCGTGGGAGACGGGGAGCCGGACGGAAGGGTTGCACAGCGCCCTGTACGCCCCGGCCGGGCGCGGGCGCGCCCGCGCGCCCCGGCGGTTGGCCGGTATGCCCCTCCCGACCTGGTGTGATGGCCGGTTTCCGGACATCGCCAAGCGGCCGGTTCCGGGCATCTCCTGTGCGAAAGGTCTCAGCGGGACACCTCCGGACGGAGGTATACGGACCGGTCGTCGGCGGTTCACACCATCCGGTCCCGGACGGCACAAAGCCCCCGCACTCGCAAGTGCGGGGGCTCCGTGGCGGCGTCGCGCGGACGGGCGTCAGTCGTTGCCGTTGCCCGTGGTCGGCGTCGTCTTCTGGATCTGGAGCAGGAACTCCGCGTTGGACTTCGTCTGCTTCATCTTGTCCAGCAGCAGCTCGATCGCCTGCTGCTGGTCGAGGGCGTGCAGCACCCGGCGCAGCTTCCAGACGATGGCCAGCTCGTCGGCGCCCATCAGGATCTCCTCCTTACGGGTGGACGACGCGTCGACGTCCACCGCGGGGAAGATCCGCTTGTCGGAGAGCTTGCGGTCGAGCTTGAGCTCCAGGTTGCCGGTGCCCTTGAACTCCTCGAAGATCACCTCGTCCATCCGCGAACCGGTCTCGACCAGCGCGGTGGCCAGGATGGTCAGCGAACCGCCGTCCTCGATGTTGCGCGCCGCACCGAAGAACCGCTTCGGCGGGTAGAGCGCGGTCGAGTCGACACCACCGGACAGGATGCGGCCGGAGGCGGGCGCCGCGAGGTTGTACGCGCGGCCCAGACGGGTGATGGAGTCCAGCAGGACGACCACGTCGTGACCCAGCTCGACGAGGCGCTTGGCGCGCTCGATGGCCAGCTCGGCGACGGTGGTGTGGTCCTCGGCGGGACGGTCGAAGGTCGAGGAGATGACCTCGCCCTTGACCGACCGCTGCATGTCGGTGACCTCTTCGGGCCGCTCGTCGACGAGGACGACCATCAGGTGGCACTCGGGGTTGTTGCGGGTGATCGAGTTGGCGATCGCCTGCATGATCATGGTCTTACCGGTCTTCGGCGGGGCCACGATCAGACCACGCTGGCCCTTGCCGATCGGCGTCACCAGATCGATGATCCGGGTCGTCAGACCGCCCGACTCACCCTCCAGGCGCAGTCGCTCCTGCGGGTAAAGGGGCGTCAGCTTCCCGAACTCCGGACGCTGGCGGCCCTGTTCGGGCGCCACGCTGTTGACGGTGTCGAGACGGACCAGCGCGTTGAACTTCTCGCGCCGCTCACCGTCGCGCGGCTGCCGGACCGCACCGGTGACGTGGTCACCCTTGCGCAGACCGTTCTTACGGACCTGGGCCAGCGAGACGTACACGTCGTTCGGGCCGGGCAGGTAGCCGGAGGTCCGGATGAACGCGTAGTTGTCGAGGATGTCGAGGATGCCCGCGACGGGGATCAGGACGTCGTCCTCGGAGACCTGCGGCTCGTTGCCGAAGTCCTCGCGCCCGCCGCGACGGCCCCGGCGGTCGCGGTAGCGGCCGCGGCGGCCACGGCGGCCACCCTCGAAGTCGTCGCCGTCGTCGTGGCGGTTGTCACGGTTGTCGCGCTGACGGTCGCGGCGGTCGCCCTGGTTGCCGGAGTCGTTGCCGTCGTTCTTGTTGCGGCGGCCCTGCTGGCGGTCGCGGCGGTCACCGCGGTCACCCTTCTGGCCGCGGTCCTGACGGTCCCCGCGGTCCTGGCGGTCGCCGCCCTTGTGCTGCTGGTCGGACTGCTCGCCCTTGGCGGGCCGCTCGTCGACGGCGGTGTCGGCCTTGCCCTTGGGCTCGGCCTTGGTGTCGGCAGCGCCCTCGGGGCTGCCGGCGGCCGCGGTGGCGCGGCGGCGACGGCGCTCACCGGCCGGCTGCTCGTCGGAGGGAGCACCTCCCTGGTCGAGCGAAGCCGAGACCTTGGGGGCCGGCTGACCGGGGATGTCGATCTGCTGCTGACCGGCCTGCTTGTCGGCGCTCTTGTCGGCCTTGGCCGGCTTCTCGGCGGCCTTGGTGTCGCCCTCGCCCGTACGGGCCTTGGAGGTGGTGCGGCGCTTGGGCTTGGTGTCGGTCTCGGCGGGCGCGTCGGCCTTGGCGGAGCCGGAGGAACCCGCGGCCTGCCTCTCCTTGATGACCTCGATCAGCTGGCTCTTGCGCATCCGCGCGGTGCCCTTGATGCCGAGGCCGGAGGCGACCTGCTGCAGCTCTGCCAGGACCATGCCGTCGAGGCCGGTACCGGAACGGCGGCGCCGCGTGGTGCCGGCAGCACCGGTGGCAGGCGCGGCGGGAGCGTCCGTGGCGGGCGCGGTGGCACTGCCATCGGTGCGCACGCCCATCAGATCGGTGGTGTCGCTCACGAAGGGTCCTTCCCTGGAGCGGGCGTCGGCCTGTCTGGCTCGGCGACCGGTTGTGCTGTCCGGCTGGTGGTCCTGCGGTGTTGCGAACCGGGCCGGGGCGGTGGTCCCGCCGGATACGGCGGAAAGATCAGTTCATTGGTACGGCGCGAAGGGATGCTGTGTGACCCATGTCCGTCACGCCGATTCCGGAGCGTGCTCACTCCTGCTCGGGCTATTGCTTCGAGCAGTTTGGGAGGCTCCCGGAAGAAAGGTGGTCCCGATAGGGACACGAAGCATCGCGCCACTCAGGCGTCGAGTACTGACTTGAGGTTAACACTACCGGATCCAACAAACATTCCCCCTTCCCAAGACCGGCAATCGTCGATCACCCGCAGCGGTCACCCGGCGAGCGGCAGGACGCATGCACCTGCCGCGTCGAGGGTCAGCCGGTTGGCCGCCCAGCCCTCTCCCGCCAGTGCGGCGACCTTGTCGGCCGAGTCCTCCTCGGCCAGGGCGAGCACCGTGGGGCCCGCACCGGAGATGACCGCGGGGACACCGTCCGCACGCAGTCGGTTCACCAGTGCCACGCTCTCCGGCATCGCGGGGGCGCGGTATTCCTGGTGAAGTCGGTCCTCGGTCGCGGCCAGCAGCAGCTCGGGGCGCCTGGTCAGCGCCTCGACGAGCAGTGCGGCGCGACCGGCGTTGGCCGCGGCGTCCACGTGCGGGACGGTGCGCGGCAGCAGTCCGCGGGCGGTCTCGGTGAGCACCGGTTTCCCGGGGACGAAGACGACGGGGACGATCGAGTCGGCCGGCTCCATCCGGATGGCGCGGGCCGCCCCGGTGTCCGTCCAGGCCAGGGTGAAGCCGCCGAGCAGACAGGCGGCGACGTTGTCGGGGTGGCCCTCGATCTCGGTGGCCAGCTCCAGCAGCGCGGTGTCGTCGAGCCGCTGCTCACCGCCGATGGTGACGGCGCGGGCGGCGACGATGCCGGCGCAGATGGCCGCCGACGACGAGCCGAGGCCGCGGCCGTGCGGAATGCGGTTGGCGCAGACGATTTCCAGCCCGCGCGGCTGCCCGCCGAGCAGGTCGAAGGCGGTGCGCAGGGAGCGTACGAGCAGGTGGCTCTCGTCGCGCGGGAGGGTTTCACTGCCCTCACCTGCGATGTCTACATGCAGACCGGAGTCGGCGACCCGCACCACGACATCGTCGTACAGCCCCAGCGACAGGCCGAGGGCGTCGAAGCCGGGGCCGAGATTGGCGCTGGTGGCGGGGGTGCGCACCCGGACGGCGGCGGCACGGAACGCGGGACCGGCCATCGCTCGATGACTCTCCTTGATTGAAACTGCGGTACTGCCCCGCGCCACCGCGGCGCCGAGGCGCCCGGCCGGCCGGCGGGGACTGTGTCTGACCTGCCCTGCACACCACTGCGTCATGCCGTGCGGAGGGGAGTTGGCTGCCAGCCTATCGAAGGAAGGTTCTGTGGCGACATAGGGCGCACGGGAGGCGCACGATGCGTGTCGCACGCCGAGCCGTGCCTCACTTCCGACTTTGCAGCCTTTGCACTCTTTGCTGCACGGCGGGTCACCTGCTCCGGGAGCCGGTGACCCGCCGTACGCCCGACGTGTGCGGTTGCGGAGCTACCCGAGACCGAGGCGCTGGGCCGCGGCGTCCGCGTCGATCGGGACGGTGACGGGCTGCGGCGCACCGGCCACCGCCCAGTCGGGGTCCTTGAGGCCGTTGCCGGTCACCGTGCAGACGATGCGCTGACCGGGGTCGACCTTGCCCTCGTCGGCGGCCTTGAGCAGACCGGCGACCGAGGCGGCCGACGCGGGCTCCACGAAGACACCCTCCTGCGCGGCCAACAGCCGGTAGGCGGCGAGGATCTGACGGTCCGTCACCTCATCGATGGCGCCGCCCGACTCGTCCCGCGCCTGCTCCGCGAACGACCACGAGGCCGGGTTGCCGATGCGAATGGCGGTGGCGATGGTGTGGGGCTCCTTCACGACCTCGCCGCGCACGATCGGGGCGCTGCCGGACGCCTGGAAGCCCCACATCCGCGGGGTGTGCGAGGCGATGCCGTCGGCGGCGTATTCGCGGTAGCCCCGCCAGTACGCCGTGATGTTGCCGGCGTTGCCGACGGGCAGCACATGGATGTCGGGCGCGTCGCCGAGCATGTCGACGATCTCGAACGCCGCGGTCTTCTGACCCTCGATGCGCACAGGGTTGACGGAGTTCACAAGTGCGACCGGATATTTGTCCGAAAGTCCACGGGCGAGCGTCAGACAGTCGTCGAAATTTCCGTCGATCTGGAGGATCTTCGCGCCGTGCACCAGCGCCTGGCCCATCTTGCCGAGAGCGATCTTGCCCTGCGGGACGAGCACCGCGCAGACCATCCCGGCGCGCACCGCGTACGCGGCGGCGGAGGCGGAGGTGTTGCCGGTGGAGGCGCAGATCACCGCCTTGGCGCCCTCCTCCTTGGCGCGGGTGATGGCCATCGTCATCCCGCGGTCCTTGAAGGACCCGGTGGGGTTGGCACCCTCGACCTTGAGGTGCACCTCGCAGCCGGTGCGCTCGGACAGCACCTGCGCGGGGACGAGCGGCGTGCCGCCCTCCCGCAGGGTGACCGCCTCGGTCGTGTCGCTGACCGGCAGCCGGTCACGGTATTCCTCGATGATTCCGCGCCACTGACCGTTCGCGGCGGACGCGGTGGAATTGGCAGACATGGGTTCCTTTACTCCCCTTCGACCCGCATGATGCTGGCGACACCGCGGACGGTGTCCAGCTCGCGCAGGGCCTCGACGGTCGACGACAGGGCGGCGTCGGCCGCCCGGTGGGTGACGACGACGAGGGACGCCTCGCCGTCGGCGTCGGGCCGCCCTTGCTGACGGACGGTGTCGATCGACACCCCGTGCTCGGCGAAGACCGTGGCGACCTGCGCGAGGACGCCGGACTTGTCGGCCACGTCGAGACTGATGTGGTACCGCGTGACGACCTCGCCCATGGGACTCACGGGCAGCTGGGTGTACGCGGACTCCCCCGGCCCGGTGGTCTCCGCGACCTTGTTGCGGCAGACCGCGACGAGGTCGCCGAGCACCGCGGAGGCGGTCGGCGAACCGCCGGCGCCCGGACCGTAGAACATCAGCTGACCTGCGGCGTCGGACTCCACGAACACCGCGTTGTACGCCTCGCGGACGGAGGCCAGCGGATGGCTGAGCGGGATCATCGCGGGGTGCACGCGGGCGGTGACGGACGCGCCGTCCGCGGCGCGCTCGCAGATCGCGAGCAGCTTGACGGTGCACCCCATCCGCTTGGCGGAGGCGATGTCGGACGCGGTGACCTCGGTCAGGCCCTCGCGGTGCACATCGTCGATGGTCACGCGGGTGTGGAAGGCGATCCCGGCGAGGATCGCGGCCTTCGCGGCGGCGTCGAAACCCTCGACGTCGGCGGTCGGGTCGGCCTCGGCGTACCCGAGCGCGGTGGCCTCGTCCAGCGCCTCGCTGTACCCGGCGCCACTGGTGTCCATCTTGTCGAGGATGAAGTTGGTGGTGCCGTTGACGATGCCGAGGACACGGTTGACCTTGTCGCCGGCGAGCGATTCGCGCAGCGGGCGGACCAGCGGGATCGCGCCGGCGACCGCGGCCTCGTAGTAGAGGTCCGCGCCGTGCCGCTCCGCCGCGGCGTGCAGGGCGGCGCCGTCGGCGGCGACCAGCGCCTTGTTGGCGGAGACGACGCTGGCGCCGTGCGCGAAGGCGGTGGTGATCAGCTCACGGGCCGGCTCGATGCCGCCGATGACCTCGATGACGACATCGACGTCATCGCGTTTGACCAGCTCCATCGCGTCGGTGGTGACCAGCTCGGCCGGGATGCCCTCCCGCACGCGGTCGGGGCGGCGGACGGCGATCCCGGCCAGCTCCACGGGTGCACCGATGCGGGCCGCGAGGTCGTCGGCGTGCGTCGTCATGATGCGCGCCACCTCTGAGCCGACCACACCACAGCCCAGGAGCGCCACCTTCAGCGGACGCGTACGCATCATTCGACCTCTGCTTTTCATCGATACTGCCGTTTTTCTTCTTGGTGATTTCTCAGTCTCACGCACCGGACGGCACTTTCCGCACCTCGTCCGGATACCGAGACATTTATGTCGTCCACGCCGGACACGCGGACGACTGCGTCATCCGACATCCAACCGCAGGAGATCCTCCTCCGTCTCGCGGCGCACGATGACCCGGCCGGAGCCCTCCGCGACGGCCACCACCGGCGGCCGCAGCGCGTGGTTGTAGTTGCTGGCCATCGACCGGCAGTACGCACCGGTCGCGGGCACCGCCAGCAGGTCGCCCGGTGCCACGTCGGACGGCAGGAAGGCGTCCCGGACGATGATGTCGCCGCTCTCGCAGTGCTTGCCGACGACGCGCGAGAGCATCGGCTCGGCGTCCGAGGTCCGCGAGACCAGCGCCACGGTGTACTCCGCGTCGTACAGCGCGGTGCGGATGTTGTCGCTCATCCCGCCGTCGACGGAGACGTACGTCCGCAGCCCCTCCAGCTCCTTGACGGTGCCGACCTCGTACAGCGTGAAGGCGGTGGGGCCGATGATCGCGCGGCCCGGCTCGACGGAGATCCGCGGCACGCTCAGCCCGGCGGCCTCGCACTCCTTGGTGACGATCTCGCCCAGCGCCTTCGCGATCTCGTGCGGCTCGCGCGGGTCGTCGTCCGAGGTGTACGCGATGCCGAGGCCGCCGCCGAGGTCGATCTCCGGCAGCTCCACGCCGTGCTCGTCGCGCACCTCGGTCAGCAGCTGGACGACGCGCCGGGCGGAGACCTCGAACCCGGCCATGTCGAAGATCTGCGAGCCGATGTGGCTGTGGATGCCGGTCAGCTCCAGGCCGTCGAGGGTGAGCGCGCGCCGCACCGCCTCGGCCGCCTGCCCGCCGGCCAGCGCGATGCCGAACTTCTGGTCCTCGTGCGCGGTCGCGATGAACTCGTGGGTGTGCGCCTCGACGCCGACGGTGACGCGGATCTGCACCCGCTGCCGCCTGCCGAGCCGCTGCGCGATGTGCGCGACCCGCACGATCTCCTGGAAGGAGTCGAGCACGATCCGCCCGACGCCCGCCTCGACCGCGCGGGTGATCTCGTCGGTGCTCTTGTTGTTGCCGTGCAGCGCGATCCGCTCGGCTGGCATCCCCGCGTCCAGCGCGGTCGCCAGCTCACCGCCGGAGCAGACGTCGAGGTTGAGGCCCTCCTCGGTCAGCCACCGCACCACCGCGCGGGAGAGGAACGCCTTGCCCGCGTAGTACACGTCGGCGCCCGTGCCGAACGCCTCCCGCCAGGCCCGGCAGCGCGCCCGGAAGTCCTCCTCGTCGAGGAAGTAGGCGGGGGTGCCGAACTCCTCGGCGAGCGTCTTCACATCGAGTCCGCCGACGGTCACCACGCCGTCGGCGTCGCGCCGGACGGTACGCGACCAGACGCGCGGGTCGAGGGAGTTGAGGTCGGCGGGCGGCCCGGCGTAGTGCCCCTCGGGCAGGACGTCGGCGTGCCGGGGCCCGGCGGGGTGGGCGGAACGGCTCATGGTGGTGGGATCCCCTCAGATGTCGTTCAAAGTCGTACGGGTGCACAGACGCCGAGCAGGCGGAGGCCGTTGGCGAGCACCGTTCCGGTGGCCTCGGCGAGGGCCACCCGGGCGCGGTGCACGGCCGAGGGTTTCTCCTCGCCGACGGGCAGCGGCCGACACCCGCCCTGCCAGCGCAGATACGCCTCGGCCAGCGCCTCCAGATGACGCACCACCCGGTCCGGCGCCCGGTACCGCGCCGCGGCCGCGACGGCGTCCGGGAACCCGCCGAGGAGGAGGTGGAGGGCGTGCGCGTCCGGGGCGGGCGCAGAGCTTTCGGCGGTGTCCTCCGGGCCGGCGCCGGTGGGCGTCTCGGGGCCGGTGTCGCCCGGCGCGCCCGTGAAACCCAGCTCGCGGGCGTTACGCACCAGCGCCTGGGTCCGGGCGTACGCGTACTGCACCCGGAAGCGCGGGTTCTCCTCCCGCTGCGCGGGCCGCTCGGGGAGCCGCACCGGGTCGTGCGCGGCCGGCCGCAGCAGCGCCCACCGCGCCTCGTCGTCGCCGAGCCGGGCGACGAGCCGGGCCAGCTCGGCCCGATCGCCGTCGGACGCTACCTGCGGCGCGGCGCCCTCCGGCAGCGCCCCGGCAGCGTCCGCGGACGCGTCGATCCGGGCCAGCGCCTCGGCGACGACGAGGCCGCGCGCGCCCCCGGAGGGCGGCGTGGCCGCGGCGCCGGGGCGGCCCGGGCGGGCGCCGCCGGTGCCGTACCGCGGGCCCTGGGCGAGAACGGTGCGGACCAGTTCGGCCGGTGCGCCGTCCCCCAGGGTGAAGTTCAGAAATCCGGGCCCGGCGACCTCGACCCGCGCGATGCCCGGGCAGCCGGCCAGCCGCTTGCGCAGCACCTCGGCGACCTCGCGGGCGGGCAGTCCGGCCCCCGCGGCGAGCTGCAGTGCGACGTTGGACGCGTAGTCCCCGGAGTGCGGCGCGGGCCGCACCACCACCCGCTCCGGCACCGCCACGGACAGCTCCCGCTCCGCCACGGCACCACGCACGGAGCGCAGGACGGTACGGGACAACTCGGCGGGGGTCACAGGACAAGCGTATGGGAGAAGGGGGGCACCCATGCGACCAGGTTTCGCCTGGTGGACACCGGGCCGCGGGCGGGGCGCCCGTCAGGCGGCCGGGGTGCGGGCGGCGGTCCGTTCAGGACGAGGCGCGGCGGTCGCCGAGATCGCCCCGCCAGCCGTGGTACCGCTCGCCGCCGTACGGCGCGAGGTGGTCCTGCCGGTCCGGATGGTCACCGCATTCGAGGTGCGCGGCATGCTCGGCGAGCCCCGGCTGCTGCCGCACCGGCGCCATCCCGGCGGCCCGCCCGGCCGCCGACCGGTCGGCCACGGCGGCCTCCCCGTCGGCCCGCAGCCGCCGCCCGTCCCGGGCCAGCCGCGCCACCGTCTGCACCATCTCCGCCGGCTCGAACGGCTTCGCCAGAAACGCGTCGACGCCCACCGACCGGCCGCTGTCCGCCTCGTCCCGGGTGCAGGCGCTGATGAGCGCGATGGGGATGTCCCAGGTCCGCGGATCGGCCCGCAGCCGCGCCGCGGTGTGCAGACCGTTCAGCCGCGGCATCACGACATCGAGGGTCACCACATCGGGTCTGACGCGGTGCACGACCTCCAGACATTCGGCACCATCAGCCGCGGTCACGACCTCGAAGCCCTCCAGCTCGAGGTTGACCCTGATCAACTGCCGGATCCCCTCGCTGTCATCCACAACAAGGATCCGACCGCACAAGCCAGGCACACGACGAGACTAGGTGCCCGCCCCCGGCGGCGTACCCCTTTTCCGCACTTCGGCCCCCGTGCGGGGGACGTTTCCCCGACCACTCCCCACACGCCTCCGGCATGCGCTAGGACCCACCCCGAGGCCCTGGTCGGAGCCGCTCCGGCCCCCTCGGAACGATCTTCGTGCCCCTCTCCTGGATCACGTGCCGGAACACCCCATCGGAGCTGGTAGTGTTCTACCCGTCGCCGAGCAACACGGCGAAACGCCCCCGTAGCTCAGGGGATAGAGCAACGGCCTCCGGAGCCGTGTGCGCAGGTTCGAATCCTGCCGGGGGCACTTCGCAGGAAGTGCCGGAAGACCCCGACATCAGTGGAGACGCTGAGGTCGGGGTCTTCTCGTATGTGCTGGCCCGGCCGGAGGGAAGGGCTTCCCCCAGCGGTCACGCCCCGCGGCGGCGCAGCGGGAGCCAGGTGCGCCTTGCCGATCGCTCGGGCTCTTCCGTGGCCCGGAGTTCGACCAGATCGGGGAACCGGTCACGCAGTTCCGACTCCAGGCGGGAGTGGAGGGTGAACCCCGCGGCCGGGCAGTGCGTGCAGGTGCCCGCCATCCGCACCTCGGCGTGCCGGTCGTGGGCGGACACGATCGTCACGTCGCCGCCGTGGGAGCGGATGTAGTCGCCGGTGGGCCCGTCCAGGACGGCTTGGAGTGCGGCGCGCAGCACGTCGTCCTCGGTGACCGCGTCGGCCGGGCGCCACCGCTGAGGGTGGAGCAGTGCGGCGCCGAGCGCATCGCGCACCCGCGCACCCGCGCCGGACCAGCTCCGGCCGTCGGCGAGCCGGATCACCACGGCCTCCGTCTCCACCTCGATGGCGGCGACGGCTTCGGAGCGGAGCATGTCCCCGAGCTCGTCCGGTGCCTCGGCGATCTCTCCGACGACCGGCAGTGTGCCGGCGGGGATCACCCAGCGGACGGCCCGCGGGTCGGCCGTGGCCTCGGGGTGCATGGGGATGACGCTCATGCCAGCAGCCCTACGAGGGTGTGCGTCAGGAAGGCCATGCCCCAGGCGAGGACGAACATGTAGCCGAAGGCGATCGCGGGCCATTTCCACGAGCCGGTCTCGCGGCGCATGACGCCCACGGTCGACATGCACTGGAGCGCGTAGAGGAAGAAGACCAGCAACGCGGCCGTCGTGGCCGGGGTGAAGAGCTTCTCGCCCTGGTGCGGCCCGTCCGTGTAGGTCATGTGTGCCAGGGCCTCGGTCGGCTGGTCCGGGTTCTGGGCGGCGGCGACCTGGCCGAGGGTGGCGACGAACACCTCGCGGGCGGAGAGCGATCCCAGCACGCCGATGTTGATCCGCCAGTCGAACCCGAGGGGTTCGAAGACGGGCTCGATGGCACGGCCGAGGTCGGCGGCGTAGCTGTGGTCGATCTCGTAGGACGAGACCGCGGTCCGGTCGGCCGGGTCGACGCCGGCGGAGCGCAGTTGTGCCTCGCTGTGCATCGGCAGGCTGAGGAGCAGCCACAGCGCGACGGTGACGAGCAGGATGATCCGGCCGACCTTGTGCAGGAAGCCCTTGCAGGCGCTCCAGATGGCGTCGGCCACCGACCGCAGCCGCGGCATCCGGTAGGACGGCATCTCCATGTAGAAGGGCAGCGCCGGCCCGCCCCGGCTGCTGAACCGCTTGAAGACCCACGCCGCCGCCATGGCCGAGAGCGCACCGACGAGGTACAGGGCGAACATGACGACGCCCTGGGCGCCGAAGGGACCGACGTGGGCACCGGGGCTCACCAGCAGGCCGGTGAGCAGCACATAGACCGTCAGCCGCGCCGAGCAGGTCATCAGCGGCGCGCCCATCATGGTCGCGAAGCGGTCCCTGGCCGACGGCAGGGAGCGGGTGGCCATGATGCCCGGGATGGCGCAGGCGAGGGAGGAGAGCAGGGCGACGAACGCCCGGCCCTCCAACCCGGCCTTGGCCATGAGCCGGTCCATCAGGAACGCTGCGCGGGAGAGGTAGCCGCTGCCTTCCAGCAGCGAGATCATCAAGAACAGCAGGGCGATCTGCGGCAGGAAGACCAGCACGCTGCCCAGGCCGCCGATCAGGGCGTTGCCGAGGAAGCCGGCGAGCAAGGGGTTCGGGACGTATGCGGTGACCAGGGTGCCGAGCCAGTCGAAGAGGCTCTGCACCGCGTCCTGCAGCGGCGCCGCGACGGTGAAGATGATCTGGAAGAACGCGAACATGGTCGCGAAGAAGACGAGCGTGCCCCACAGCGGGTGCAGCAGTACGGAATCGATGCGCCGCGTGCGGTGATCGATCTCGGGCACCTCGTAGCCCGCGCTCCGCAGCAGCGACTCCACCCATGCCTGCCGCTGTGCGGGCTCGGTGGGCGGCGGGACGACCGGCCGCTCCCAGGTGGCCCAGTCGGGCAGTACGGACTGCAACTGCGCCAGGTCGTTGCGGGACCCGCTCGTCACCGCGACGACCGGCACGCCCAACGCGCGGCGGAGGGCCGCGACATCGAGGGTGCCGCCGCGACGGGTCAGCTCGTCCCGGAAGGTGAGCACCACACAGATCGGCAGACCGGTCTGCATGACCTGGGCGAGCAGGCCGAGGGAACGGCGCAGCGTCGTCGCGTCGATCGTGACGAGGATGCCGTCGGGTGTGCCGATGCCCGGGTTGTCCGGGTCGAGCGCGTCGGCGACGACCTGCTCGTCCGGGCTGATCGGATCGAGACTGTAGGTGCCGGGAAGATCCTCGATGGCCAGCTCGTGCCCGCCGGCCCGCGCCACGCCCTCGTAGCGTGCGACGGTGACGCCGGGGTAGTTGCCGGTCTTGGTCCGCAGGCCGGTCAGGGCGTTGAAGAGCGTGCTCTTGCCCGAGTTCGGGCTGCCGACCAGCGCCAGTCGGGCCTTGCCGGTGACCGTCTGCGCCACCGGACCGCAGTGCGCGCTCATGCGGTGCGCCGTACGTGGACGCCGGCGGCCTGCACCTTGCGCAGCGCGATCTCGTACTCCACGACCTGGAAGACGACCGGGTCGCCCAGCGGCGCCTTCCGCAGCACGGTGACCTCCGTGCCGGGGGCGAACCCCAGGTCGAACAGGCGTCGCGCGGTGCTGGGCTCCATCGACGGGTCGATGCCGGTCACCTGGCCGCTCATCCCGGGCCGCAGGTCGGCCAGTCGCGTCTCCCCACCGGGTTCCGCCGGTACGGACGGACTGCTCCGACGCGCGCCCGACTGCACTGAGACCATCGCCATCCTCATCCCCGAGCCACCTGACCAACTTAGGGCAGGCTAACTTTTTACCCGGGTAGTAACAATATCTCCGCCTTCCTCACGCCGGCCCTGGGAGGCTGCGGGCCTGCGGGAGGAGCGCCGGGAGTCTGCGCACGTCCTCAGGCGCGCGGGGCGCCGCCTCCCCCGCGCCGGTACCGCTCCCCCACCACGCCCTGGTCGGTCTCCCACCAGGGGCGGGTCAGTTCCTGGGGCGGGGGCGTGGTGGCCGGTGCGGCCGCCGGGGTGGCCGGGGCCAGTTCGCGGTCGAGTCGGGCGTCCAGTGCCGCCGTCCTGCCGCGTTCGGAGCGGACCCACTCGGCGAAGACCGCGATGAGGAAGGGCAGTCCGATCAGTTCGGCGAGGGTGAGCATGAGGCCGCCGCCGATCATCTGGTCGCGCTGCGGGCTGGGGTCCCAGGGACGGTGGTGGGCGGTGTACCAGCCGCCGGCGACGAGGGTGCCGCTCGTCATCACGACGATGCCGGGGACGGAGTCGACCAGCCCGTCGACGAGGACGAGGAGCGCCCGCACCGGATGGCTGCACCAGGAGGGCAGCAGGTCCTCGCGGGTGAGCATCGGCAGGACGAAGAGGGTGCCGACGACGAGGAGTTGCAGATACATCAGCTCGTGCAGCGGGCCGTGGCGCAGGGCGGTCGTGAAGTACGGCGTGAAGTAGATCGCCAGCTCGGAGGCGAGTACCAGGACGGTGCTGACCAGCGGGAACGTCAGCAGGCGCAGCAGGCGGCCGGAGAGCGCGCCGCGCAGCCGGCGGGCGGTCGGCGAGCGGTCGTCCAGGGCCCGCAGGGCGAGTGCCAGCGGGTCGCCGAGGGCAAGGCCGAGCGGGGCGATCAGGTCGAGCACGATGTTCTGCACCGCCGCCGGCCAGAACAGTTCGTGGTCGTAGACGGCCAGCCCGGACATGGTGGCGACGACGATCGCGCCGAGCCCGAGGCCCGCGAAGGCCGCACTGCGGACGAGCGGCCATCGCTCACCGCGGCGCGCCAGCCGTACGACGCCCCAGGCGTAGAGACCGCCCAGCAGCAGCACCAGGGCGAGGGCGTACGGGTCCAGTTGCCAGCTGTCGGCCAACCGCGCCGCGGTCAGCTCCGGCAAACCGGCCGAAAGCGGTGTCGGTGTCACGGGGCACCACGCTAGACCTGCTGCCGGGCGGCGTGCGTGCGGGGCGCCGGGTGGGGGTGCGGACCGCTGCGGGGCCGCCCCGCGTGCCGGGCGACGCGGGGCGGACGGGGTGCTCGGGGCGCCGGGTCAGCGGTGCCGGTCGGGGCTCAGCGGAACCGGCTGGGGCGGGCGATGCGGGCACGTGCGGCCCGGTGCCTGCGGTCGGGGCCGGCGCTCTCGCGTTCCTTGGCGCTGTCCGCCCAGTGCTGCGGCTGCATGAACAGCAGCTCGCCGGTGCCCGGGACCAGGGCCACGCCGCCGAACGGGTCGTCCCCCGCGAACCAGACGCCCGCCTCCATCTCCGGCCAGCCGGAGCGGCTCAGCACCTCCTTCGCGCGCAGCGTGAGCGCGTCCTCGCGGCGACCGCCGAGGCGGAGGTGGAGGGTGTGGGAGGCGTACTGGCCGTCCTTCTCCACCGGGGTGCGGAATTCCAGGGGATAGGTGCGGAGCACCCGCGCGCACTTACGGGTCAGCGCCATGCGCGCCTGGAACACGACCAGGACGATCAGCCCACCGAAGAGGCCGATGAGGGCCACAGGGATCAGATAGTTGTTCTGGAACACGTACAGCTGAACCCAGAGCAGGAAGAGCACCGGGAAGGTCTTCAGGAAGCTTTTCGTGGCGAAGCGGTAGTGGTACTTCAGCACTCCGTCGAGATCCGTGCCGTCGGTCGAATAGGGGGCCGGGACGGATTGCCGGAGCTTGGCTCGTACGCGCTCTTCCGGGGTCGTCATCCGAAAGGGCTCCTTTCTGCTGCGTCGGAGCCCGAGGACCCTCCGGAATTCCCGTTCGCCGCGGACTCCGCCGCCGGGTCGGTGAAGGACACCGTACGGGCCACGCCGAGGAGTACACCTCGGTAGTCCTGGGCCAGTTCCACCGCGGGAGTGACCAGTTGCAGCATGACGATCGAGGCGTTGCCGGGGCGGGGAATGGCCACGGTGCCCTGCCAGACGGTGCCGTCGCGGGATTCCTCCTCCCCGTCCTCCCCTTCGGGCGGAGCGGCCGGTGACGGCGTGCGGCGGACCGTTTCCCATACGTATCCGGTGCCGACGGGGATTTCCACCGGGACGATGCCGTCGGCGGCGCTGGTTCCTGTGCTTTCGCCGCCCAGGAGTTGCATGAGGACGGCGTGGGGATTCATCCCCGTGGTCGCAACGGTGGAGACCGTGAGGACGGACAGGGTCGGTTCGCCGTCGTCGTCGGGGTGCATACCGAGGGCGCACCCCATCACCTCGCGCTTACGGAGCATCGTGAGGACGCCCGCGTAGAGCCGGAATATCTGGTCGGCGCGGTCGCGGTGCTCGGGAGGCAGCAGGGTGATCTGGCGGGCCGTCTCCTGAATTCCCTCGGGGGTGGGCTGGAGGTCCAGCGGGAGGTAGCCGTAAGGCAGTCCGTACCAGAATTCCGGTTTCGGTTCGGCCGCCACGGTGTCGATAAGGCCGTTCACAGGCGGATGCCCCTCATCATTTCTGCTACGTCGGTAATGATTTCGGTGGCGCCGCCCTTCGCGCCGACACCGGTGAGGATTCCCTTGGTGGTCTCGGTGCCGTCGTGCCCGAGGCCCTCCTTCGGGAGCACCCCGGCGGTCTCCAGGGACGACTCCATGTTCGCCGCCACGTTGACGCCATTGAGGGCATGCTGGAGCCCGCTGGTGGTTTGGGTGGCGGCGTCAAGTGCCTTGAAATTGAAGGCCGGTACGATTTCGCTGCCGAATTTGCCCATCTTCGAGCCGAGGGACATGGCCTCGCCGCCTTCGCGGGCTACCGCGGCTGCGAGCCCCGCCTCGCCGCCCGCCCGGGCGAGGGCACCGACGCCCGGCACCATGCCGAGGGTGTCGCCAACCATGGAGGCCCCGGCGAAAAGACCTTCCTTCCAGCCGTATTTTCCTGTCAGGGCGTCTCTGAAGTCCTCGCTGGACAGGTTCTTGGCCATGGACACCGCGCTGGCGGCGACCGCGACACCCGCGAAGACCGGCGCCAGCGGCGTCGGAAGCAGCGCCAGGACACCGGCGATGGCCCCGATGGTTCCGGCGTGGTCTACAACGAGTTCACCGAACTTCTTGAGCCCCTCCCCGATGGCGCTGAGCGTTTTGCTGAACCAGCCCGGCTCTTTGGGTGCCAGCTTGTCGTCGGCGTCGTCGAGCTTGCCGGCGACGTCGTTGGCGCGTCGCGTGTGGAGGCTTTCGAGTTCGCGCGCCTTTTTCAGGACGTCTTCATAGGCATCGTTGGCGGCGTCGGCGTGTTTGGTGGCTTCGTTGAGCGCCCGCTCGGCGGCCCGCAGACGATCCGTGGCGGCGTCCGCCTCCTCCTGGCTGGGGTATTCCTTTCCACCGAGCTTGAGGTCCGGATTCCCCTTGGCATCGTCATAACGTTGCTGGGCACTGTCGGCAGCGGCCTTCTTCTCCCGCGCGGCGTCATCGTATTTCTTCGCCAGATCGCGATGAGACGAGAGATCGTCTTCCCAGCCCTTGAGGGCTTTGGCGGCCTTTTCCAGGGAGTGGCCCGCGTTCATCACGGCAAGTTTGAGGTCGCCGTCCACCGTGTCACGGAAGGCGCTGGCCGCGTCCCCCTGCCAGCTGGAGCTGTGACCGAGAAGATAGACGATCTGCTCGTGACAGCTGTTCAGGGTGTCGGCTGCCGCCTTCACCTTGCCATGAAGACCGGAGACGGATTCAGGGATTCCGGGAACCGGATTCCAACCCAGGCTCGGATAAGGGTTTTTCGCCATGCTCAGCGCTCCCCCGCGTTGGCGGCTTCGTGGTCGTGCATCTTTTTGAGCGCCTTGGAGAGGTTGCTCTCCAGCTCCTTGTAGCTCAGTGCGGTCTTGTCCACTCCCTCGTCGACCGCCTCGATCAATTTCTTCAGCTCACCGGTGCCGTACTTCCAATGCTCCTGGAAGGTCTCACACGCCTCGTCAAGCCGCGCCGTCCCGATCTGTTCGGTACTGACGGACGAGAGGGCTTTGCGCGCACTCTCCAGATCCGATACGGACCTCTTCAACACCCGGCCGAATGATGCGAGTTGTGTGAGATCCACCTTGAACTCGTCGGACACCGGAAAACCTCTTCTCCCCCAGCAAACGAAGTGAACATACGCCGCACGAGGGGCATTTGGTGCACCCGCGTGCCGCCCGATGCGACGCCAGGCTAAGGTATAGCAGCCATCAAACATTCGTAATCTCCGGGCCCGCTGAACGGTTCCCACTCGGCACCGCAGGGCTGATGCTCGAAAAGGGGGAATTTCTGGTGACGTCTGCGGGACACACCCTTCCGGACACGGCCGCCTTCGAGGACGCGGGGACGCGGTCCGCCTGGGCTGCGGAGCGGCGGCGGGTGCGGCTCCTCCTGACCGGCTGGACGGTCCTGTACGTGGGGGCCTTCATCGCACTCACACTGCTCGACGAGTTCGGCGTCATCGCGCTGTCCGACGTGAAGTGGAGCGGGCGCCGGGGTCGCGGGGCCGGAGATCTGCTCGGCCTGGTCGGGGGCCTGATCCTCCTCGTCTACTTCTTCGTCCTCTGCTACTACGTGATCTTCCTGCGCGCCCTGAAGCGCATCCGCCGTCTCTTGGAAGCTCACCCGTGGCGCCCGGTGGCAGAGGTCCGGCAGATCCCCCGGAACAAGGACATCGGCGTACCGGTGCGGCTGCGCCTTGGCGATGCGGACGAATGGACCCGGGACATGTCCACCCGCGCGACCCGCCCCCGACGCCAATGGCCCGAGGCCCTCGAACAGGGTGCCTGGCACGCCGGTGATCTGCAGGGCCCGGGCGTGCTCGCGCTGCCGGGCGGCGGGCGGCCGATGGAGATCAAGCCTCGGTGAGGGGCGAGCGCCTACGCGAGCGGGGGCGGGCACCTGGGAGCTGCTCCCGGGTGCCCGCCCCCGCCGGTTGTGCGGCGCGGCCGCTCAGCCCCTGACCCGCCAGCTCAACTCGGTGGTGAGAAGGTCGCGCAGGGACGGGTCGCGGACCGCGTCCGTGGGGTCGGTGGCGCGGACGGTGACGGTGTGGCGGCGGCCGTCGGCGGGGACGCCGAGGGCGGCGGGGCGCACCGTGGTCGCGCCGCGCGCGGAGCGGGCCTCGCGGCCGTCGACGTACCAGCGCGGGGTGGCGCCCGGCATCGGGGTGACGCGGAGGGCGCCGCTGCGGGCGAGCGGCCGCCCGGTGGGCACCTCGGCGGTGAGCGAGGTGGCATGGCGGTGGAACCCGGCGATCATCGCCTCACGGCCGGGGAGGTTGAACTCCCGCCCCAGGGTGCGCATGATCGAGTTGTCGGTGGGGCGGTTGAGCCCCTTCTCGTAGTAGCCGCCGCCCTCGTACGCGCCGACCTTGCCGCCGTCCGGGGACTCCTGGCCCAGCCAGCGGTACCACTTCTTCTGCTGGGACTTCATCGCGTCCGCGCCGAGGGTGGAGAGGTTGGCCTCGGTGGGCTCGGGGCCGGTGTAGGTGCCCTCCTGGCCGTAGTCGTACTCGTCGGCGAGCTTGCCCAGGGAGTGGCCGGTCTCGTGGACGGCGATCTGGTCGGACTGGTCGTTGTCGGACGAGGCGGTGGCGATGCCGTCGTAACCGACCTGCGAGGAGACGTCGTTGTACCCGGCGCCGCCGTACTTGGACGAGTGGCCGAGGACGACGACGAGGTCGGCGGCGGGGGCCTTGGCGGCGTACGCCTCGACCTTGGCGGTGTCGACGCAGAGCAGCCGCTCGGTGTTGCCGCAGAAGAAGGCGGAGCCGAGGGCGGTGTTGCGGACGACGTCCTGGGTCGGGTCGCCGGAGACGCCGGAGTCGTGGGAGACGGCGTCGACGGCCCAGACGTTGAAAAGTTCGGTGTACGAGGCGTACGGCTCGACGGCCGTCATCTTCTCCCACTTGGCCCGGGCGGCCTTGTGGAAGTCCTCCTGCTGGTCGGCGGTGTAGCCGTCGCCGATGAAGACGACGTCGAGCTTGTCGGCGACCGGGCCGTTCTTGACGAGCGAGGTGACGTCGCCGTCGGCGGCGATGGAGGTGCGCGCGGCCGGGGCGAGCGGGGCGGAGGCGGGCACGGTGGTGTGGTGGGGGTGGCCGCCGGGGCCGGTGAAGTACTCGACGGGCTGCGCGGAGCGGGCGGCCGGAGCCGGTGCGGCGCCGGCGGGCGCGGCGGCGGTGAGCGCGAGGGTGGCGGCGAAGGCCGCCCCGACGGCCGCGGCGGCACGCAGGGGCGCGGGGCGCCGGTGGCCGGAGGTGCGGACGGAGGCGCGTATGCGCATGGATCCTCCCAAGTCCCGCCGACCGTACGGCGGGTGGAGCCGGATGGGCGCGATCAATGTATGGGGCGGGGAGGGGCCGGGCAACGGGGATCCGTCAAGTCAGCATGGAGTAAGGGGAGTTGGCCGGTCGGTGAGCGGTGGGGCGCCCGGCGGCCCACCGGCGAGCGGGTGGAGGCGGCCGGCCGGCCCGTACCGGCGGCCCGTCGGCTCGCCCCAGCCCCCGACCCCGCTCCGCCCCTGCGTCCGTCTCCGGCCGCCCGCCCGGCCCCGGATGCACCACACCCCGGCGCCCCCGCCCGCATCAACGGGACGGGCGCGCCGGGGTGACGCTCCGGGGCGGGGGCTCAGCCGCCCAGGTGCACCGGCAGCGAGTCGATGCCGTAGACGATGGAGAGCTTGCGGAAGCTGAGGTTCTCCGGTTCGACGGCGAGGCGCATCGTCGGGAAGCGGCGGACGAGGGCCGGGTAGGCCGCGCGCAGCTCCATCCGGGCCAGCTCGGCACCGACGCAGCGGTGGATGCCGTAGCCGAAGGCGAGGTGGGAGGGGACGTTGCGCTCGGGGTCGAAGCGCTCCATGTCGGGGCCGAGGCCGCCGTCGCGGTCCGCGCCGCTCAGGGAGCAGAGCACGACGTCGCCGGCGGCGATCCGCACGCCGCCGATCTCCAGCTCCTCGCGGGCGAAGCGCGGGAAGGCGACCTGGACGACGGTGAGGTAGCGCAGCAGCTCCTCGACGTACCGCTCGACGGCTTCGTCGCCGTCCTTGAGCGCCGCGAAGTGGTCCGGGTCCTGGAGGAGGACGAGGGCGCCGAGCGCCAGCATGCTCGCGGTGGTCTCGAAGCCGCCGGTGAGGACGCCGTCGGCGAGGCCGGCCAGCTCCTCGTCGCTGACGGAGTCGCCGTGCTCCTTGACGATCATGCCGAGGAGACCGTCACCCGGGTCCTTGCGCTGCTTCTTGACGACCTCGCGGAAATACTGGAGGGATTCCGATATGGCGCCGAAGGACGCGTTGGCGCCGCTGAAGAGGTCGAAGCGCGCGGCGCTCAGCCGCTCGAAATCCGCGCGGTCCTCATAGGGCACGCCGAGGAGTTCGCAAATCACCAGGGAGGGAATGGGCAGCGCGAAAGCCTGGACGATATCGACCGGTTCGCCGTCCTTGCCCGCCTGCTCCATCGCGTCCAGCCGCTCCTCCACGATCTCGTGGATACGCGGGGTGAGGCGGCTCAGGCGGCGCATGGTGAATTCCGGGGTGAGCAGCCGCCGCAGCCGGGTGTGGACGGGCGGGTCGGCGAAGCCCAGTCCGCCCGGGTTCTGCTCCGCCTCCGCGCCCGCCTTGCCGACGAGGTGGGTGAAGTCCGAGCTGAAGGCGTTCGCCTTGCCGAGCACCGCCTTGACCTCGTCGTAGCCGGTGACCAGCCAGACGTTCGCGGCTATCGGCACCGGCAGCTTGGTGATGGGCTCCTTCTCCCGGACGGCTCCCAGCTCGGGCACCGGGTCGAGTCCGTCGCGCCGCAGCGGCATCAGCACGGATTCGGGAAGGAAGGACATCCGCGAGAGATCGAAGCCCTTCTTCCGGGTGCGCGCGAGATACAGGCGGCCGGCCCAGGCGATGATCCGGGAACGGAGTGTCGTCATGACGCTGATACTGCCTTTCGTCGAGGGGGACGGTCATCCGCACTCGGCGGCCCGGAGGGACCGAGGAAGCGCGGGGCGTCCGCCCGGCGTGCACAGTGCCGCCGTACGCCGTAGGGGGTGTTTTCTCCGGCACCCCCGGCCCCTCGCTTGCGGCGGTCACGGCGCGGGTCCGTGACGTCGGCCGGCATCGCCGGTCGCCCGCGGCCGGCGTGACGCGCTCGGCCCTTGTCTTTCGCGTCGAGTTTACAAAGCGCCCCAGGCGGCGCCGAGGGCCCAACGGCCCTGATATGCGTCGGGGACAACCCTGGAATTCCCCCGACCCCCCGTGCGACCTTCATCCACCTCTCCCGTACGACCCGGGCCACGCCTGAACTTCCGTAACCAGGACGTCGATTTCCGGTACGGAGTTGCCCGGAGTGCGGGCTCCGTTTGTCCGCGCGGGGCGTACGCGTGCCCTTCCCCGGCACGACGATCCGCCGTCCTCCGTCGGAATCCCGCACTCCGCCGCCACCACGGTTCACTCCCTCCCGAGGGACGAACCGGAATTACCCCGGAAGTCATGGCATTCCGACATGAGCAGCACAGGATCCGACATAACACATATAAGCCGCCTTACTTGCTACGTTGCCAGGATGACGGCAACGGCCCCGCCCCCGGAACCGGCGTCGTCCGCCCCGGCGGCGGACCGGCCGCCGCCGCGCCCGCCGGTCTCCCGGCGGCGCGGCGTCGAGCTGGTCCTGCTGACCGGTGCGGTGCTGATCAGCGTCTGCGGGTACGCCGTCGTCGGGCTGACGGTGCGGGGCGCGGTGCCCGCCGGCGCCGCGGGGTACGGCGCGGGGCTCGGCGCCCTCGCGCTCCTGGCCCATCTGGCGGTGCGGTGCGGCGCCCCGCACGCCGATCCGCTGCTGCTGCCGGTCGCCGTCCTCCTCAACGGGCTCGGCCTGGTCCTCATCTTCCGGTTGGACCTGGCGACGCCCGGCCACCACGCGGCACCGGCCCAGCTGGTCTGGTCGGCGGTCGGGATCGCGCTGTTCACGGCGGCGGTGCTGCTGGTGCGCGACCACCGGCGGCTGGCGCGGTACGGGCCGGTGTGCGCGGCGCTGGCGCTGGCGCTGATGCTCGCGCCGCTGGCGTTCCCGGCGGTCAACGGCGCCAAGATCTGGATCCGGCTCGCCGGGTTCTCGATCCAGCCGGGCGAATTCGCGAAGGTGCTGATCACGGTGTTCTTCGCGGCGCGGCTCGCGGCCCACCGCACGGCGCCCCCGGCGGACGGCCCCGGCGCGGCGCGGCGCACGGCGCTGCGGATGCTCCGCCCGGTCGCCGCGGTCTGGCTGCTGACCGTCGCCATCCTCGTCCTCGAACGCGACCTCGGCACCTCGCTCCTGTACTTCTGCATCTTCGTCGTCCTGCTCTACGTGGCGACCGGCAGGCTGGGCTGGCTGGCGGTCGGGCTGCTGCTGGCCGGTGCGGGCGCGACCGCCGTCGCGGTGCTGGAGCCGCATGTGCACAGCCGGGTGGCGGACTGGCTGCATCCGTTCGCCGGTCTCGCGACGGGCGCGGGCCCCGGGCAACTGGCGCAGTCGCTGTACGCGTTCGGGGCGGGCGGGCTGCTGGGCACCGGACTCGGCCGCGGCGACTCGTACCTCATCGGCTTCGCCATGAAGTCCGACTTCCTGCTGGCGACGTTCGGGGAGGAGCTGGGGCTCGCCGGGCTGACCGTGCTGTTCCTGCTCTACGCGATCCTGGTGGCGCGGGGCTTCCGCGCCGGGCTCGGGCTGCGCGACCCGTTCGGCGGGCTGCTGGCGGTCGGGCTCGCCTCGCTCCCCGCGGTGCAGGTCTTCGTCATCGCCGGCGGGGTGATGGGGCTGATCCCGCTGACCGGGATGGCGCTGCCGTTCCTGGCCCAGGGCGGCTCGTCACTGGTGACGAACTGGCTGATCGTGGCCCTGCTGATCCGCCTCAGCGACCGGGCCCGCCGGCCTCCCGGGGACGCGCCGGACGCCCCGGACGGGCCGGCGGACACCGTCGGGACCGAGGCGGTGGCGGTGGCCGGGCGCGCCCCGGAGGCGGGCCGGTGATCCGCTGCACCCGGCACGCCGCCGTCTTCTGTCTGCTGCTCTTCGTCGCGCTGCTGGGCAACGCGGCGTGGGTGCAGGTCTTCCGCGCACCGGAGCTGGCCGCCGACCCGGCCAACCGCCGGGCGCAGATCGCGCGGTACGCCGAGCCGCGCGGTGCGGTGCTCGTCGCCGGGCGGCCGGTGACCGGTTCGCACGACAGCGGCGGGCGGCTGCGGCACGAGCGGACGTACATCGACGGGCCGCTGTACGCACCGGTCACCGGCTTCTCCTCGCAGACGTACGGCACCTCGCTGCTGGAGCGCGCCGAGGACGGGGTGCTGGCCGGGACCGATCCGCGGCTGACGGCGTTCCCCTGGTGGGACGGGCTGACGCGGGCGCGGCGGCGGGGCGGGACGGTCGCGACGACCATCGACCCGGCGGTGCAGCGCGCGGCGTTCGCGGGGCTGGGCCGCCGCACCGGCGCGGTCGCCGCGCTCGAACCGCGCACCGGCCGCATCCTCGCGCTGGTCTCCACCCCCTCGTACGACCCGGCGCAGCTGTCGGGCAACGGGCCCGAGGTGACGGCGGCGTGGCGGCGGCTGACCGGGGCGGC
Source organism: Streptomyces sp. NPDC029159 (assembly GCF_055564055.1). Classification (NCBI taxonomy): domain Bacteria; kingdom Bacillati; phylum Actinomycetota; class Actinomycetes; order Kitasatosporales; family Streptomycetaceae; genus Streptomyces; species Streptomyces sp. NPDC029159. Next base: position 365,649 of record NZ_JBVHWT010000003.1, on the reverse strand, counting down.
GCGGCAGCCGATGCTCAACCGGGCGATCCGGCAGACGTACCCGCCCGGTTCGGCGTTCAAGGTGGTCACCGCCGCGGCGGCGCTGGAGAGCGGGCTGGTCACCGACCCGGACGAGCCCACCGGATCCCCCGATCCGTACACCCTGCCCGGTACGGACACCGTGCTGGTCAACGAGTCGGACGACTGCGAGGACGCCTCGCTGCGGGAGGCGTTCCGGGTCTCGTGCAACACCGTCTTCGCCCGGCTGGGCGTCGACGCGGGGCTGGCGACGATGGTCCGCACGGCGCGGGCGTTCGGCTTCGACGGGCGGGGGCCGCGTATCCCCTCACCGGTCGCGGCGAGCACCTTCGACACGTCGATGGACCGCGCGCAGCTGGCGCTGTCGTCGATCGGGCAGTACGACACGACGGCGACGCCGCTCCAGATGGCGTCGGTCGCGGCGGCGGTGGCGAACGACGGGGAGCGGGCCGCGCCCCATCTGGTGGACGAGGTGACCGACGCGTCCGGGACGGCGCTCGCCGCACCGGAGCGCCCGGCGCCGGTCCGGGCGATGGGTCCGGCGACCGCCCGGCGGCTCCAGGAGCTGATGGTGGACGTCGTCGAGCACGGCAGCGGGCACCGTGCCGCGATCGACGGCGCGGTCGTCGGCGGCAAGACCGGCACCGCCCAGCACGGCGTCCACAACGAGGGCACCCCGTACGCCTGGTTCATCTCCTGGGCGCGCCGGGCGGACGCCGCGCAACCCGCGGTGGCGGTCGCGGTGGTCGTCGAGGACGCGGCGGCCGACCGCACCGAGATCAGCGGCGGCTCGGGCGCCGCCCCGATCGCGGGCGCGGTGATGCGGGCGGCGCTGCGGTGAGCGGGGCCGCTCCCCCGTACGCCCCGCCCGAACGCCCCCGGCACAATGACCGCATGACGGAACCTGACGGTGATTCGGCGCCCCTGCTGACCGCGGCGGAGGTCGAGGCGCTGGCGCGGCGGGTGCACGCCGGGCAGACGGACAAGGCGGGCCGCCCGTACACGGAGCATCTGGCGGCGGTCGCGCGCGAGGTGCGGGCGCGGGGCGGCAGCCCGGAGCAGATCGCCGCGGCCTGGCTCCACGACGCCGTCGAGGACGGGGCGCTCTCCGCCGGGGAACTGGCGCGGACGGCGCTGCCGGACGCGGTGCGGGCGATGGTCCTCGCCGTCACCAAACGGGCCGGTGAACCGCCCGAGGTCTACGCCGCCCGCGTCCTGGCCACCCCGGGCGCCCTGCTGGTCAAGGCGGCCGATCTGGCCCACAACGCCGACCCGGCCCGCCTCGCGGCACTCGACGCCCCGACCCGGGAGCGGCTGGCGGCGAAGTACGGCCGGATGCGGGGGCTGTTGGGGCTGGCGGAGTAGCGGGGCGGGAGCCCGCAGGGGCAGGGCGCGGTCCCGTGGCGGAGGCGCCGCCCGGACGGCGGCGGGTACCCCAATGGCGGCACCGCCCCCGGGTGGCACGGTCGTTGTCAGGTCAGCGGGGCGTGCGTCCCGTCCGCCGACAGCAGGAGTGCACCATGCCGAGGATCACCCCGAATCTCTGGTTCGACACCCAGGCGAAGGACGCCGCCGAGTTCTACGTCTCGGTGTTCCCCCACTCCCGCATCACCCAGGTCTCGTACTACGGCGAGGCCGGTCCGCGGCCGGCCGGGACGGTGCTGACCGTCGATTTCGAGCTGGACGGGCAGGCGTACACGGCGATCAACGGCGGGCCGGAGTTCACCTTCGACGAGGCGATCTCACTGCTGATCAACTGCGCGGACCAGACGGAGGTCGACTACTACTGGGACGCCCTGGGCAAGGGCGGCCGCACCGGCCCGTGCGGCTGGCTCAAGGACCGCTACGGCCTGTCCTGGCAGGTGGTCCCCGATGCGCTCGGGGAGCTGATGGCCGATCCGGATCCGGCCCGCGCCCAGCGGGCGCTGCAGGCGATGCTGGGGATGCAGAAGCTGGACGTCGAGGCGTTGCGGGCGGCGGCGGACGGGGGCTGAGCGGGGCAGCGCGGCGGAGCGCCCCCGTGGCGGCGGGGCGCCCGCCCGGCCCGAGCCGCCCGCCTCAGCCCTGTCCGGTCCCGCCCGCGGCCTCTCCCCCGTCCTCCGCCGCGGCGCCCGCCGCCACCGTCGCGGCGACCTCGGCGGTGCGGGCCGCCTCCTCCTCGGCGAAGCGCCGCGCGTCCAACTGCTCGGCGATCTCCTCGTCCTGGGCCATCAGCGCGTCCAGCTCCGCATCGCCCAGATCGAGGACGCCCAGGTCGGCGTAGGCGCGCTGCAACCGCGGGCCCCACAGGCCGATGTCCTTGACGCAGGGCACGATGCGGCTGAAGAGCAGCTTGCGGAAGAGGTGCAGGAACTCCGACTGCTCGGTGAGTTCGAGGGCCTCGGCGCGCGGTATGCCGAAGTTCTCCAGGACCTCCACACCGCGCAGCCGGTCCCGCATCAGATAGCAGCCCTCGATGACGAACTCCTCGCGCTCGCGCAGTTCGGCGTCGGAGAGCTGCCGGTAGTGGTCGCGCAGCGCCATCCGGCCGAAGGCGACGTGCCGGGCCTCGTCCTGCATGACGTAGGCGAGGATCTGGTGCGGCAGCGGCTTGGTGGTGGTGTCGCGGAGCATGCCGAACGCGGCCAGCGCCAGGCCCTCGATGAGCACCTGCATTCCGAGGTAGGGCATGTCCCAGCGGGCGTCGCGCAGGGTGTCGTCGAGGAGGGCGCGCAGGCTGTCGTTGACGGGGTAGAGCAGCTGCACCTTCTCGTGGAGGAAGCGGCTGTAGATCTCGGCGTGCCGCGCCTCGTCCATGGCCTGGGTGGCCGAGTAGAACTTCGCGTCGAGGTCCGGCACGGACTCGGTGATCCGCGCGGCGCACACCATCGCGCCCTGCTCACCGTGGAGGAACTGGCTGAACTGCCAGGACGCGAAGTGCTGCCGCAGCGAGCCGCGCTCCCGCTCGGACATCCGGTCCCAGTACGGCGTGCCGTACAGGGCGGTCACCTCGTCGGGGGTGCCGAGCGGGTCGTACGGGTCGACCTCCTGGTCCCAGTCGATGCGGGTGGTGGCGTCCCACTGCTTGTCCTTGCCCTTCTGGTAGAGGGCGAGGAGCCGGGCGCGGCCTTCGTCGTACTCCCAGCTGAAGCGGGCGGCGCCGGCGGCGGGGACCTCCCACAGGAGGTCGTCCGGCTCTCGGGTGTAGGTCTCGCGGCTCGACACGGGCGTCTCCTCGGCTCACCGGGCTGTGGGGCCTGTCGTCACGCTCCGCCCGTCTGCCGGGCGGGCGCGTCGTGCGGTACGGCCCGGCGGCGGGGTCCCTTGCAGGCTCACACGCCCTTACCGGCGGGTCAAGAAGTCGCGTGCGAGGGATTGACGGGCTTACTGACAGGCAGTCTCATAAGGGGTGACCGTTGGTAACCCATGAGCGAGGTGGCCCAGCCATGACGAGCGCGACGACCGCGATGACCGTGCCGGACACCGAAGTGCTGCGGGACGCCCTCGGGCTGCTCAAGGACCGCGAGCAGGTCGCCGAGCGGCTGCTCGACTCCTCGGCCAAGCACTCCTTCGACCCCGACGCCGAACTCGACTGGGACGCCCCGCTCGAAGCGGGCAAGTGGTATTGGCCGCCGGAGCTGGTCTCCCTCTACGACACCCCGCTGTGGCGCCGGATGTCGGTGGAGCAGCAGCAGGACCTCTCCCGCCACGAGGCCGCCTCACTCGCCTCGTTGGGCATCTGGTTCGAGATCATCCTGATGCAGCTGCTGGTCCGCCACATCTACGACAAGCCGGTGACCAGCGCACACGTCCGCTACGCGCTCACCGAGATCGCGGACGAGTGCCGCCACTCGAAGATGTTCGCCCGGCTGATCACCCGCACCGGAGCGCCCACGTACCCGGTCTCCCGCCTCAACCACAACCTCGCCCGGATCCTCAAGACCGTCTCCACCACGCCCGGTTCGTTCGCCTGCACCCTGCTGGGCGAGGAGATCCTGGACTGGATGCAGCGGCTGACCTTCCCGGACGAGCGGGTGCAGACCCTGGTGCGCGGGGTGACCCGCATCCATGTCGTCGAGGAGGCGCGCCATGTGCGCTACGCCCGCGAGGAGTTGCGGCGGCAGATGGTGACCGCGCCGCGCTGGGAGCGGGAGCTGACCCGGGTCAGCTCGGGCGAGGCGGCGCGGGTCTTCTCCCTCGCGTTCGTCAACCCGCAGGTCTACAGCAACGTCGGTCTCGACCGGCGCGAGGCCGTGGCGCAGGTCAGGGCGAGCGGGCACCGCCGCGAGGTGATGCAGTCCGGCGCCAAGCGGCTGACCGACTTCCTCGACGAGATCGGCGTACTGCGCGGCGCGGGCCGCAAGTTGTGGCGCAGCTCCGGCCTGCTGGCCTGATCCGCGCGGCACGGCGGGCGGCGGCCCGGGCGTCTGTGCAACCGCGAAGCCCGGGCCGTTACCCTGCTGGTATGAACGGCAGCGGCACCGCCCCAGCAGTACCCCGACCGGCCTACCGCAGGATGGGCGTGGAGCAGCGCCGCAGCCAACTCCTCGCCGCCGCGCTGGGACTCTTCGCCCACCGCGCCCCCGAGGACGTCACCCTCGACGACGTCGCGACCGCCGCCGGGGTCTCCCGGCCGCTGGTCTACCGCTACTTCCCCGGCGGCAAACAGCAGCTGTACGAGGCGGCGCTGCGCAGCGCCGCCGACGCCCTCGAAGGCTGCTTCGACGAACCGGAGACCGGCCCGCTCACCCAGCGCCTCTCACACGCCCTCGACCGCTATCTCGCCTTCGTCGACGAGCACGACGCCGGGTTCAGCGCGCTGCTCCAGGGCGGCAGCGTGGTCGAGACGTCCCGGACGTCGGCGATCGTGGACGAGGTCCGGCGCGCCGCGGCCGACCACATCCTCCACCACCTCGGCGTGGCGGAGCCGGGGCGGCGGCTGCGGATGACCGTACGGATGTGGATCACGGCGGTGGAGGCCGCCTCGCTGATCTGGCTGGACGAGGAGAAACACCCCGACCTGGGCGAACTGCGGGACTGGCTGGTCGACCACTTCGTCGCGCTGCTGACCTCCACGGCGGCGCGCGACCCGCAGACGGCCCGGGTGCTGCGCCGGGCCCTGGCCATGGAGACCCGCGAGGGCCGCCTCGGCACGCTGGCTCGCGGCACCCTGCCGGTGATCGGCAAGGCGGGGCATCTGCTCTGAGGGCGGCACGCCCGGGCCCGGCGCGGGCCGCCCGGCCCCCGACCCGCCCACCCGGTGTGACACTGACCCCGTGAGAAGCGAGAACACCCCCTTCACCGGTGGCCCGCTGGACGGCCGGGTGCTGCCGGTCCTCCTCGACGCCACCGGCCGGCCGCCCAAGGTCTACACCGTGCCGGTGCCGCACGACGACGGCACCCCGCCGACGGTCCACGTCTACCGCCGCACCCCGGGCCCACCCGGCCGCCTCGGCCTGCCCCGCGGCTGGCGCTACACGTACGACCCCGAGGGGGAGGCGGGGCGGCGACGGATCAAGTGGCCCTGGAACAGGGCGCGTTGAGAGGACGGGGCGCACGCACAGGCATCGCCCCCCGCACGCCCCCCGCCCGTGAGGAGCCACCCGGCGCGGGCCGCCCCACGTACCTCCCGACGCCACTCGCACGCCCGCCCGGTGACACCCCGCCCCGCCAACTCCCCCTCTCCGCACCCTCACCCCACTCTGGTCCGGACCATTGACACCCAATGGTCTAGTCCTGTTTGCTTCCTGCCCGGGGGAGCCGCCCCGCCTCCCTGACCGGATCGACCCCTTCAGGGGCGGCTTCCCTGCCCCGACACCGCGCCACCGCCCGTGCACCGCCCCGTGCCACCGTTCCGCGCCGTCGACCGAAGGAGCAGCACCATGCGCACCGGCTCGCCCCGCACCGCCCGCCCCGGCCGCGCCCGCCGCCGTCGCGCGCTGCCCGCCGCGCTCGCCGCCGTCGCCACCACCGCGGCGCTCACCGCCCTGGCCGGAACCGGACCGGCACACGCCGCACCGGCACCCGCCCCGGCCGCCGCCCGCCCCGCCGCCGCGGCCGGGCACACCCTCGTCGGCTACCTCCACGCGAGCTTCGCCAACGGCTCCGGCTACACCCGCCTCGCCGACGTCCCCGACAGCTGGGACATCATCGACCTGGCCTTCGGCGAACCGACCTCCCCCACCTCCGGCGACATCCGCTTCTCGCTCTGCCCGCAGAGCGAGTGCCCGGGCGTGGAGAGCGAGGACGAGTTCAAGGCCGCGATCAAGGCGAAGCAGGCGGCCGGCAAGAAGGTGCTGATCTCGATCGGCGGGCAGAACGGCCAGGTCCAGCTGACCACCGCCGCCGCCCGGGACACCTTCGTGAAATCCGTCGGCGCCCTCATCGACCGCTACGGGCTCGACGGCCTCGACATCGACTTCGAGGGGCACTCCCTCTCCCTGAACGACGGCGACACCGACTTCACCAAGCCCACCACGCCGTCCGTCGTCAACCTCATCGCGGCGGTGAAGTCGCTCAAGGCGAAGTACGGCGAGAAGTTCACGCTGACGATGGCGCCGGAGACCTTCTTCGTCCAGCTGGGCCACCAGTTCTACGGCTCCGGCCCCTGGGGCGGCCAGGACCCGCGCGCCGGCGCGTACCTGCCGGTGATCCACGCGCTCCGCGACGATCTGACGCTGCTGCACGTCCAGGACTACAACTCCGGCCCGATCATGGGGCTGGACGAGCAGTACCACACCATGGGCAGCGCCGACTTCCACATCGCGATGACGGACATGCTGCTCAGCGGCTTCCCCGTGGCGGGCGACAAGGACAAGGTCTTCCCGCCGCTCAAGCCCTCCCAGGTGGCGATCGGCCTGCCCGCCTCCCCCAACGCCGGCAACGGCCACACCTCCACCGGCGACGTCACCAAGGCGCTCAACTGCCTCACCCAGAACACCGACTGCGGCGGCTACACCCCGCACGGCGCCTGGCCGGACCTCGGCGGCCTGATGACCTGGTCGATCAACTGGGACCGCTTCAACAACTGGGAGTTCCAGAAGAACTTCGACGCCTACTTCGGCCGCTGAGCCCCACGGACCGCCCGCCCGCCCACCGCGCACCGGTCCACCCGGCGCCGATCGGGTGAGTCAGCCGCCCGCTTCTTCCGCCTTCGTACGGAAATCACCACCCACCGTGGCAGCATCCCCTGCGTTCGCACGTCACGGATACGGCCGACGGCCGGAGTACCGGGCACCCCGGCGCCCCGGCCGTCGGAGTCGGAGGTGGTCTGATGTCCGGTCCCGCACCGCGGTCGTCGCGCACCCTGCGAGCGGCCGGTGCCGCGCTGCTCCTCGGCGCCACCGCGCTGGCCGGACCCGCGGCCTCCGCCTCGGCCGCCCCCGCCCCGGACCCGGCCGCGACGGCCGAGGCGTCCGCCGCCCCGGACGACCCGGCCCCGGACGCCGGCAACCCCGCCGCCCTCCTCCGCCGCCTCCAGGACCTCTACCGCTCCGCCGAGGAGTCCACCGAGGCGTACAACGCCACCCAGGAGGACCTCAAGGCCACCCAGGCGCGCGCGAAGACCCTCGACGTCCGGCTGCAGCAGGCCCGCGCCCGGCTCGCCGGGGCCCGCGCCGACGCCGGGCGGCTCGCCCGCCAGCAGTACCAGGGCGGCGGCCCCGCCACCCTCGCCCAGTACGTCCGGGTGCTGCTCGCCGACGACCCGGAGCAGGCGATGGACCGCAGCCATCTGCTGCACACCGCCGCCTCCGAGGCCGCCGCCACCATCGACCGGATGGCCCGCGGCGCACGGCAGGCCGACACCCTCGCCCGGCAGGCGGACGCGGCCGTCACCCGGCAGCGCGCCCTGACCGCACAGCGGGCCCGGCAGCAGACGGCCGTGCAAAGCCGCCTCAAGGACGTCGAGAAGCTGCTCGCCGGACTCTCCGACGACCAGCTCGCCGTCCTCGACCGGCTGGAGAGCGACGGCGCCGACACCGCACAGCGGGCGCTGGTCTCCCGGGGCGCACTCGGCGCGGCGGGCGCCCCCTCGTCCGCGGGCGACCGGGCCATCACCTACGGGCTGCGCCAGGTCGGCAAACCGTACGTCTGGGGCGCGACCGGGCCCGACTCCTTCGACTGCTCCGGCCTCACCTCGCAGGCGTGGTCGCACGCCGGGCGGCCCATCCCGCGCACCAGCCAGGAGCAGTGGAAGCGGCTGCCGCACGTCCCGCTGAACCGGCTGCGCCCCGGCGACCTCGTCGTCTACTTCCCCGGAGCGACCCATGTGGCGCTCTACATCGGCGCCGGCAAGGTCGTCCAGGCCCCGCGCCCGGGCACCGCCGTCCGCATCTCCCCGCTCGCCGCCAACCCGCCGATCGGCGCGGTCCGCCCCGACCCCGGCGCCCGGCCGGTCCCCGGCTACACCGCGCCCCGCCAGGTGACCGCCGACGGCCCGGCGTCCGGCCGGGCGGACGCCGGATACGCGACGTCCGCCGCCCCCGGGCACTGAGCCGGGGACGGCGGACGGCAGCGGTGGAGGGTCCGGGGTCAGGCCCCCGGGCCGCCGAACGAACCGAGGTACGCCTCGGTCTTCTCCGGCTCGTAGAAGAAGTTCTCGAAGTCGGCCGGGTTGTTGAAGCCGTTGGCGAAGCGGTCCGCGACCGGCTGGATCTGGCCGGCGGCGCCGATCAGGTTCAGCACGTGCTCGGGCGGCGGCGCCAGCATCGCGTTGGTCCACTTGGTGACGTGCTGCGCGGTCTGCCAGTAGCGGTCGAAGGTGGCCTGCATCCACTCCGCGTCGAACGGCTGGTCACCGCGCTCGACGATGGAGGCGAGGTAGGCCGCGGCGCACTTGGAGGCGGAGTTGGAGCCCTGGCCGGTGATCGGGTCGTTGGCCACGACGACATCCGCGACACCGAGGACCAGACCGCCGGAGGGCAGCCGGCCGATGGGGTTGCGCACGGTCGGCGCGTACCGCCCGGCCAGCGTGCCCTGCGCGTCGGTCAGTTCGACCTTCGTGGAGCGCGCGTACTCCCACGGCAGGAACTTCTCCAGCAGTTCGAGGGTGAGCGCCAGGTGCTCGTTGGGGTCCTTGACGCCCTGGAACGCGTCGAGCGGACCGCCCGGGACGCCTTCCCAGAAGAGGATGTCGGCACGGCCGGAGTTGGTGAACGTCGGCATGACGAACAGCTCGCCGACGCCGGGCACCAGGTTGCAGCGCACCGCGTCGAACTCGGGGTGCTCCGGGCGCGGGCCCATGCCGTGGACGTACGCGACGGCCAGCGCGCGCTGCGGGGTGTCGTACGGCGAACGGGACGCGTCGCGGCCGAACATCGACACCAGCTCGCCCTTGCCCGCCGAGACCAGCGTCAGGTCGTAGCGGCTGGCGAAGAAGTCCAGGTCGGAGACTGCCGCGCCGTGGATGACGAGCTGACCGCCGCGCTGCGCGAAGGTCTCCATCCAGCCGGCCATCTTGACCCGCTGGTCGACGGACTGGGCGTAGCCGTCGAGCTTGCCGACCCAGTCGATGGCGCGCTGCGAGCCCTCGGGCGACTGGAAGCTGCCGGGGGCGGCGACCGAGACGCCCAGACCCTCGATGCGCGGCGCCTGGCTCTCCCAGAAGTTGAGCTGGAGGTCGCGCTCGTGCTGGAGGGCGGTGTGGAACATGCACTGCGTCGACATGACCCGGCCGGAGCGGATCTCGTCGGAAGTGCGGTTGGACATCAGGGTGACCTCGTACCCCTTGGACTGGAGGCCAAGGGCGAGCTGGAGGCCGGACTGGCCGGCTCCCACGACGAGTATCTTCCGCATGGCGGTGCTCTTCTCTGCGTTGCTGCTGCTTCTGGGAGGGGTGGATCGGTGCCGGCGGCAGCCTATTCGGGCGTTTCGGCCAGCGCGTGGCCGACCAGTGCCAGCAGCGATTCGACGACCGTGGGCCGGTTCCTCGCATCCATGATCACGATGGGTACGTGCGGCGGCACGGTCAGCGCGTCCCGCACGTCCTCCACCGCGTACATCGGTGTCCCCTCGAAGTGGTTGACGGCGACGACGTAGGGCAACTGGCAGCTCTCGAAGTAGTCGAGCGCCGGGAAGCAGTCCTCGAGGCGTCGGGTGTCCGCCATCACGATCGCGCCGATCGCGCCGCGCACCAGGTCGTCCCACATGAACCAGAAGCGCTGCTGTCCGGGCGTGCCGAACAGGTAGAGCACCAGCTCCTCGTCGAGCGTGATGCGGCCGAAGTCCATCGCGACCGTGGTGGTCTTCTTCTCCGGCGTGGCGGTCAGATCGTCCGTCTCCGCGCTGGCCTGCGTCATCACCGCCTCGGTCTGCAGCGGGGTGATCTCCGAGACCGAGCCGACGAAGGTGGTCTTGCCGACGCCGAAGCCACCGGCGACCACGATCTTCGTGGAGATCGGGGCCCGCGAGCGGTCGGTCTGCCAGCCCTGCAGGCCCACGTCGGCGGCGGACTGCGCACCACCGGCGAACAGGTCCACGCCGTCGGCGCCCGCCGCACCGGCCGTTATCGTGTCAGAGCCTGTGAAGTCCACTCAGCACCCTTTCCAGCAGCGCGCGGTCGGGCCGGCCGGTGCCGTGACCGGTGCCGTAGACGCGGATCTTTCCCTGGTCGGCGAGGTCGCTCAGCAGCACCCGGACCACGCCGAGCGGCATCTTGAGCAGTGCGGAGATCTCCGCCACCGAACGCATCCGGCGGCACAGCTCCACGATGGCGCGCATCTCTGGCATGACCCGGTCGCCCCAGCCACCGGACGTCAGCTCGGGACGCTCGGGGGAGGCGTCGAGCGCCGCCACCATCGTCTCGACCAGCAGGACATGACCGAAGCGGGTCCGCCCGCCGGTCAGTGAATACGGCCGTACGCGCGCGGGTTTGCGGTCCCCGCCGCGCACGGGGAGTTGGGGTGTGGTGCTCACTGGGCGCTCTCCATCGACTTACGCAATTCGCTGCGGAGTTCGGGGGTGAGGACATGTCCGGCACGGCCGACGAAGAGCGCCATGTGGTAGGCGATGATGCTCATGTCGCAGTCCGGTGTCGCGTGCACGCCGAGCAGCGAACCGTCGCTGATCGACATCACGAAGAGACTGCCCTCGTCCATGGTGACCATGGTCTGCTTGACCAGCCCGCCGGACATCAGCTTGGCGGCGCCGGAGGTGAGGCTGCCGAGCCCCGAGACGATGGTGGCCAGGTCGGCGCTGGAGCCGCGGGGCCCCTCACCGTCCTCCGCGAGTGCCGCCTCCCCGGTCCGACCGGGGTCGGAGGAGAGCAGCAGCAGACCGTCGGAGGAGACGACGGCGACGGAGAGGATCCCCGGGACCTCGTCGACAAGATTGGTCAGCAGCCAGTGCAGGTTCCGGGCCTGGGTGCTCCGGCCTGCTCCGTGGGCAATGGGCGCTTGGGCCATCAATCGCGTGCCTCCTCGACAACGTGGCTCATCCCCGGGGCCCCCGCTCCGTCGGTGTCCATCTGTGAGCTGGTCTGCTGCGCGGCCCCGTCCTGCGGCGGCGCGGGCTGCGGTGCGGCGGCCGGCCCTCCGGGGCCGTCCGCGAACTCCGCCTCGACCTCGCGGCGGCCGGAGCGCGCACCCTGCTGGAAGCCGCCGAGCCGCCGGCGCAGCGCCTCCGCGTTGGCCTTGCCGGTCTTGCGCGGTGCGGCGGTGTTCGCCTTCGGCGTCACGACCTTGGGCGTGCGCTTGGGCAGGCCCATGTCCGTACGGCGCGGCTCGGGCACCGCGGCCCCGGCGTCCGGCGCGGCCTCCCCGGTGTGCGGCGCGGCCGCCGGGCCGGGCTCCGCGGCCGGAGCGGGCCGGGCGTGCTGGTCCGGCCCTATGGCGTACGGGTCGGCCGGGGCCGCGGGCTCCGGCGGCCTGCGGTGGCTGCCGGTGCCGGGCGCGGCGTAGGGGCCGGACGACATCGGACCGTACGGGCTGCCGCCGTCCGCCGCGGGCATCTGCGGGGCGGCGGGCGCCTCGACGTACGGGGCGACGGGACCGGCCGGGGCGGGACGGCCGCCGGGCGCGTCCGGGCCGACCTGGGTGACCGGCGCCTGCGGGCCGGGCGCCTGCGGAGCCTGGGCCTGCGCGCCCGGGGGCTGTGCCTGCGGCGCTATCGGCCCCTGGGGAGCCTGCGCCTGCGGGGCCGGGACCTGCGGGCCGGTGGGGGCCTGCGGCGTGGGGGCGCCGCGGTCCGGCAGGCCGGCCGCGTCGATGGCACGCTCGGCGGCGGCGACCAGCGGGTCGGCCTGCGGGGCGGGGGCCACGGCGGGCTGCGCGGGGGCCCCGCCGCGCTTCGGCAGACCCGACGGGTCGGTGCGCGGCAGCCGCGTCTGCAGCGCGTTGGAGTTCGCCTCGGCGACCGAACCGGGCAGGCTCGGGCCGGGGGCCGGGGCACCCGCGCGGGTGTTCACCGGGCCGGGACGGGTCGGCAGGATCGAGCCGGGCAGCACCACGACGGCGGTCACGCCGCCCTGCTGCTGGGCGCGGAGCTGCACCCGGACGCCGTGCCGGGCGGCGAGCCGCACCACGACGTACAGGCCCAGGCCCAGGGACTCGTCGATGGTCTCGGAGGTCGAGGCGGCCTCCGCGTCGGCGAGCCGCTCGTTCAGCTCGGCCAGGCGCTCGGCGGTCATGCCGATGCCCTCGTCCTGCACCGAGAGCATCAGCTCACCGGTCTCCAGCAGCCAGCCGGACAGCTCGACATGGGCCTCCGGCGGGGAGAACGCGGTGGCGTTCTCCAGGAGTTCGGCGACCAGGTGGCTGATGTCGTCGGCGGCGAACCCGGCGAGCTGGGCGTGCGGCGGCAGCGACTGGATGATCACCCGGTCGTAGCGCTCGATCTCGCTGACCGCGGCGCGCAGCACGTCCAGCAGCGGCACCGGGCCCGCGTTGCTGGTGCCGTGTTCGGTGTCGGCCAGGACCAGCAGGTTCTCGCTGTTGCGGCGCATCTGCGCGGCGAAGTGGTCGAGCTTGAAGAGCGTTTCCAGGGCCTCGGGGTCCTGCTCCTGCTCCTCCATCGACTCGATGACGTGGAGCTGCCGCTCGACCAGGCTGATGGTGCGCAGCGCGAGGTTGACGTACCGGCCGTGCACACCGGTGCGCAGTGTCGCCAGCCGCTCGGTCAGCTCCGCGACCTCGGCCCGCAGCGCGTCGCGCTCGCCGTCGAGCACCTCGCGCTCGTCGGCCAGGCGCTGGCGGGCGGTGATCAGCCGGCCGCGCTCGCCCTCCAGCTCGGCGGTGCGCCGGGCCACGTCGGCGACCTGCGCGTGCAGGGCGTTGACGGAGCGGACGGCGGCGGCGAACTCGTCGTTGCGGCCCTTGAAGGCGATGGGCTCCTCGTGCGCCGGGTCCGCGGCGACCCGCTTGGCGCCGAGCCGCAGCGCGGCCAACGGGCGGGTCATGGAGCGGGCGGCGGAGATCGAGACACCGAGCGCCAGCAGCAGACAGACGCCGACCAGCGCGATCCGGATCTCCAGCGCGGTGACGTCGTCGTCCCGCAGCGTGGACAGGCGCTGGATCTCCTGGGTGGCCAGCGCCGACTCGACGCCGCGCATCAGGTCGATCCGGGCGGTGAGGCTGGCCTCCACCCGCGAACGGCTGAGCGCCGCGTCGGCGGCGTCCATGTGCGGCTGGTCGGTGAGGCGGGTGAGGTACCGCTCGGCGGTGGTGACGTCCGCGCCGTTGACGGTGGAGTCGTAGCGGTCCTGGGTGCGCTCCGCGGCGATCTGCGAGAAGTCCGCGAGGGAGCCCTGTTCGCGCAGGTGGGCCAGTTGCGCCGCGGCGGTCAGCTGGGGCTGCGGGCCGCCCGCGCGCAGCGCCGCGAGCAGCAGCCCGCGGGTCCCGGCGGCCTGTTCGACGGCGCGGCCGAGCGCGGGCAGCGCGCGGGTGTCGGCGTCGTCGCCGTCCGCACGGCCGGGCAGCGAGCGGGCGATGTCGTCGGCGATGGCGCCGAGTGCCTGGAGGGCGCGGGTGTACGCCTCGTAGGTGGACTGCGCGGTCGCCGGTCCCGCCAGGGCGTCCTGACGGATCTGCGGCAACGTGGCGAGCTGCTTCTCGGCGGCGGCGTAGACGGTGGTCCCGCCGGACGCGTTCTGGGAGGCGGCACGCAGATCGCGCAGCTGCCGGTCGACGCGGGCGCGCAGCGGTGCGTAACCGGCGGCGGTGCTGCCGGCGCGTCCGGTGGCGATGTACGACGTCATGGTGTCGCGCTCGTCCGCCAGGGAGTGGGACAGCGCTATCGCCCGTGAGTCGAGCTGGGCGAGGTCGACGAGGCGCTGACTGGTGTGGGTGTCGTCCACCGCCGCGCTGATGCCGGGGGCACCGGCGCCCGCGACGGCGACCGCGACCACCGCCACCGCACCCATCAGACGGTTGCGCACCCGCGCGGGGCGCCTGCCCGCGGGGTCACCGCCAGTCCTCGCGTCCGTGCCGGGGCCTTGACCCGTGTCCGGTACCGGGACCGGTCGGGCCGGCGTTCCCGGCTTCCCTGCGCTGCCCCGAAGCCGCTTCTTCCGCACCGCTGCTCGCATTCCTGTCTCGCCTGCCCACGCCGTGTGGCGCGCGGGTCCGGCTCGGTTTCCGCTCGCGGGGCGAACCTGCGCGAAACCGCAGCAGTGCACACTTCCGCGAAGGGAAACAGCCCGGCTTTGCGCGGCGCGACGTATGTCCCGGCCCGCCCCCCATGATCCGGGAAGCGACCTTTCCACCGGCTCCGCGCAGTGGCTCGGCAACACTTGCCCGGCCACGCGAATGAGTGAACATCAATCGGAAGTTGACCATCAACTTCCGTGCATGGCCGATTCTCGATGCAACCCGGCGCAACCTTGCGGTGCGTTTGGAGAACCGGTCGGCTCCTGCAAAGATGCCCGCCCGCACCGCGCGCGCCCCCGTACGGGGCGCCCCGCCGCGGGCGCCTGACGGCCGGTCGGCGGCCACCCGCCCGCGCCGCGCCGCCACCGCCGCCACCCGGCGCCGCTCCGGCAGACTGCCCGGTATGCGCATCGAACTCGCCGTCGCACCGGGCGATCCCCAACACCCAAACGAGGACTACGCTTCCGTCGCTCTGCCCGCGTCCGGCCACGGCGGAAGTCTGGTGCTGCTGGACGGCGTGACGCCGCCTGAGGGCGACTACGGCTGCCTCCACACGGTCCCGTGGTTCACCGCGCGCCTGGGGGGCGCGATGCTCGAACTGTCGGTTTCGCACCGGGACATGACGCTCCCTGAGGTGCTCGCGGAAGCCATCTCCCGTACGGCCGCCATTCACCGGTCGACATGTGACCTTTCTCACCCCCGCACTCCGCAGGCCACAGTAGTCGCCGCGCGCTGGTCCGACGAGAGCGTCGAGCACCTCGTACTCTCCGATTCGGCCCTGTTGTTGACGCGCGCGGACGGTTCCGTGGCGCCGGTGCTCGACACCCGGCTCGACGAGCTGACCCCGGCGGTCCGCGCCGAACGCGAGGCGCTGCGAGCGCTGCCGCGCGGGTCGGCCGGGCGGGCCGCGGCCGCCCGTGCGTACGTCCGCTCCGTGGAGGCGCTGCGCAACGCCGAGGACGGGTTCTTCACCGCGGCGGCCGATCCGTCGGTCGCCGCCCGGGCGGTCACCGGGTGCACCCCGCGGTCCGAGGTGCGGGCGCTGACGGCGCTCAGCGACGGCGCCGGGCGCTGGGTGGAGGTGTTCCGCGAGGGGTCCTGGCAGGAGTGCGCGGCGCTGGTGGCGCGCGAGGGGCCGCAGGCGCTGATCGATGCGGTCCGCGCGGCGGAGGCGGCGGACCCGGCGGGCGCCGCGTACCCGCGCGGCAAGGCGCGGGACGACGCGGCGGTGGTGTACGTGGAGCCGTGAGACCGGGGGCGGCCGGGGGCATCCGCACGGCGCGCGGGCCGCGGCGGGCGCCCCCCGGCGCCGCGGGGCGCGCCCTACGACGCGTCCTCCCCCTCCTGTTCGGCGTTGAGGCGGTGCAGCAGGCGGCTCAGTTCGGCGACCTCGGTGCGGTCCCAGGAGGCGAGGCGGCGGGCGTAGCGGGCACGGCGGGCGAGGCGGGCCCGGCCGTAGCGGTCGCGGCCCTCGTCGGTGAGGCGGACCAGGACGGCACGGCCGTCGGCCGGGTCCGGCTCGCGGGCGACCAGGCCCAGCTCTTCGAGGGCGTGCAGCTGGCGGCTCATCGTCGCCTTGCCGACGCCGAAGTATCCGGCGAGGTCGGTGGCGCGCTGCGCCCCGGCGTCGGAGAGGCGTACCAGCAGGCCGTACGCGGCGGGCTCCATGTCGGGATGGACCTCGCGGGCCAGCTCGCCGGAGGAGGCGCGGGCCCGGCGCAGGAACACCGCCAATTCGCGCTCCAGGGCGAGGAATACGTGGTCCACACCCGCCGCGCCGCCGTGGTCCGCCGCTCCGTCGGCTCCGGTGTCGTGCACGTCAGCACCCTTTCCGGCGTTTCCGTTCGTGAAAAGTTTCCGCTCGCCGCCGCCGAAGCCGCAGCTCCGTCAGTATTTCGCAGGATTAGACCAACGGCAGCCCCGTGTCCCCCTTTTATCGCCGCGGTCTACGCGCGTATCGTCATTTCTGGCATGGCCACACCAAGTCAACCCGGGTGTCGCCCTGCCCGGTCCGCGCACGGCGCCCGCACCGACGGCGCCCGCACGCACCGCGCACACCGCACTTCTGCATTTCTGCACGTCGGCACCTGCACTTCCGCACCATGCACCGCACTCCGCCGCGCTCCGCGGCGGTCGTCGCCGTACCCCGGCGGCGCGTGTCACCGGGGCCGTGGTCCGCCGCGGCTCCGTATCCCCCCTCAGGTCATCTCACACGAAAACCGGAGGCACGCATGCTCGTGCACAGGTCGGGCTCCCCGCACCGCACCCGCACCCGCTCCCTGGCCACCGCGGCCGGCGCCCTGCTCGCGACCGCCGCGCTGCTGGTGGGCCTGCCCGGCAGCGCCACGGCCGCCGCGACGCCCGCCAAGGACGCGCCCGAACCGGCCCACCCCGCCCAGGACTGGGCCGGATCGCAGATCGCCGCACACGAGGGCACCGGCTCCGTCCGGCCGGCGACCGGGCTGCTCGCCGGCGTCGAGGGTGTCGACGTCAGCGGTCACCAGGGCAGCGTCGACTGGGCGACGCTCTGGAACAGCGGCGTGAAGTTCGCGTACGTCAAGGCGACGGAGTCGACGAGCTACACCAACCCCTCCTTCGCCCAGCAGTACAACGGCTCGTACAACGTCGGCATGATCCGCGGCGCGTACCACTTCGCCACGCCGAACACCTCCAGCGGTGCCGCCCAGGCCAACTACTTCGTCGACCACGGCGGCGGCTGGTCCAAGGACGGCAAGACCCTGCCGGGCGCGCTGGACATGGAGTACAACCCGTACGGCGACACCTGCTACGGCATGAGCGCCGCCGGGCTCGTCAACTGGATGAAGGACTGGTTCGCGACCTACAAGTCGCGCACCGGACGCGACGCCGTCATCTACACCTCCACCAGCTGGTGGAAGCAGTGCACCGGCAACAACACGAGCTTCGGCAGCGTCAACCCGCTGTGGGTGCCGCGCTACGGCTCCTCGGTCGGTGAACTCCCGGGCGGCTGGGGCTTCCACACCATCTGGCAGTACACCTCGACCGGCCCGAACGTCGGGGACCACAACTCGTTCAACGGCGCGTACGACCGGCTCCAGGCGCTCGCCAACGGCTGATCCGGCGCGTAACCCGCAGGAATCCTGCAAAAAAAGGGGCCCCTCCCGCGTGCTGCGGGAGGGGCCCCGGTGCGGCGCCCGTCGCGTCCGTCACGCCGCGGCGGGCACCGCGCCGTCCGGGGCGGCCGGGGCGCGGACCGGCGTGGCCGCGTCGGTCAGGGCCAGTTCCAACACCGTGCGCACATCGGCGACCGGCCGTACGTCGAGGGTCTGCAGGATCTCCTCGGGGACCTCGTCCAGATCCGGTTCGTTCCGCTGCGGGATGATCACCGTGGTGATGCCCGCACGGTGCGCGGCCAGCAGCTTCTGCTTGATCCCGCCGACCGGCAGCACCCGCCCGGTCAGCGACACCTCACCGGTCATCGCCACATCCGGCCGCACCTGACGCCCCGACAGCAGCGAGGCCAGCGCGGTGGTCATCGTGACGCCCGCGCTCGGCCCGTCCTTCGGGACGGCTCCGGCCGGTACGTGCAGATGGACACCGCGCTCCTTGAGATCGCCGACCGGCAGCTCCAGCTCCGCGCCGCGGGAGCGCAGGAACGACAGCGCGATGTGCGCCGACTCCTTCATCACGTCGCCGAGCTGACCGGTGAGCGTCAGCCCCGAGGCGCCCGTCTCCGGGTCGGCGAGCGACGCCTCCACGTAGAGCACGTCGCCGCCGGCGCCGGTGACCGCGAGCCCGGTGACCACCCCGGGCACGGCGGTCCGCCGTACGGCCGGGTCCTGCGCCGCCTCCGGGGTGTGGTGCGGCCGTCCGATCAGCGGGCGCAGCTCCTCGGTGCCCACGGTGAACGGCAGCTCCTGCTCGCCCAGTTCGTGCCGGGCGGCCACCTTGCGCAGCAGCCGGGCCACCGCGCGCTCCAGGTTCCGCACGCCCGCCTCGCGGGTGTACTCCCCGGCCAGG
Organism: Streptomyces sp. NPDC029159; assembly: GCF_055564055.1. Classification (NCBI taxonomy): domain Bacteria; kingdom Bacillati; phylum Actinomycetota; class Actinomycetes; order Kitasatosporales; family Streptomycetaceae; genus Streptomyces; species Streptomyces sp. NPDC029159. The sequence continues at coordinate 347,071 of NZ_JBVHWT010000003.1, read as the reverse complement.
CTGCGCAGCGCGTCGTCGGTCAGCGTGACCTCGCCGGGCGCGAGTCCGGCCAGCTCCAGCTGGCGCGGGAGCAGATGGTCACGGGCGATGACGATCTTCTCGTCCTCGGTGTAGCCGTCCAGGCGGACCAGCTCCATCCGGTCGAGCAGCGGCCCGGGGATGGCGTCGAGGACGTTGGCGGTGGCGAGGAACACCACGTCGCTGAGGTCGAGTTCGACCTCCAGGTAGTGGTCGCGGAAGGTGTGGTTCTGCGCCGGGTCCAGGACCTCCAGGAGGGCCGCCGCGGGGTCGCCGCGGTAGTCGGAGCCGACCTTGTCGATCTCGTCGAGCAGCACCACCGGGTTCATCGAACCGGCTTCCTTGATCGCCCGGACGATGCGGCCGGGCAGCGCGCCGACGTACGTCCGCCGGTGGCCGCGGATCTCCGCCTCGTCGCGTACGCCGCCGAGCGCCACCCGGACGAAGGAGCGGCCCATGGCCCGGGCGACGGACTCGCCGAGCGAGGTCTTGCCGACGCCGGGCGGTCCGACCAGCGCCAGCACGGCGCCCCCGGCGCGGCGCCCGCCGCCGGTGGCGGCCGCGGCGTCGGCTGCCTCGGTGTCGGCGGCGGCCCGTTCGGCGCGCCGCTTGCGGACCGCCAGGTACTCGGTGATCCGCTCCTTGACGTCCTCCAGACCGGCGTGGTCCGCGTCGAGCACGGCGCGGGCGCCGGTGATGTCGTAGGCGTCCTCGGTCCGTTCGTTCCAGGGCAGTTCGAGGACGGTGTCGAGCCAGTTGCGGATCCAGGGGCCCTCGGGGCTCTGGTCACCGGCGCGCTCCAGCTTGTCGACCTCCTTGAGGGCGGCCTTGCGGACGTCCTCGGGGAGGGCCGCGGACTCGACGCGGGCTCGGTAGTCGCCGCTCTCGTCGTCGCCGTCGCCGGTCAGCTCGGACAGCTCCTTGCGGACCGCCTCCAGCTGCCGCCGCAGCAGGAATTCGCGCTGCTGCTTGTCGACGCCCTCCTGGACGTCCTTGGCGATGGACTCGGCGACGTCCTGCTCGGCCAGATGGTCGCGGAGCGTCTCGGTGGCGAACTTCAGCCGGGCGACCGGGTCGACGGTCTCCAGCAGCCGGACCTTCTGCTCGGTGGTGAGGAACGGCGAGTACCCGGCGTTGTCGGCGAGGGCCGAGACGCCCTCGATCTGCTGGACGCGGTCGACGACCTGCCAGGCGCCGCGCCTGCGCAGCCAGCTGGTGGCCAGCGCCTTGTACTCGGTGACCAGTTCGGTCACGGCCCCGGGCAGCGTCCGGCCGCCCTCGCCGTCGGCGGCGCCCGGCACCGTCTCCTCGACGGCGGTGCCCGCCACCCAGAGGGCGGCGCCCGGGCCGGTGGTGCCGGAGCCGATGCGCACCCGGCCCAGCCCGCGGATCAGCGCGCCGGGGTCGCCGTCGGACAACCGGCCGACCTGTTCGATCCGCCCGAGCGTGCCGATCGCGGCGTAGGTGCCGTCGACCCGGGGCACAAGCAGCACCTCCGGCTTGTTGCCCTGGACGGCGGCGGACTGCGCGGCCTCCACGGCGGCCCGCACGTCCGCGTCCGACAGGTCCAGCGGCACGACCATCCCGGGCAGCACCACCTCGTCATCGAGGGGCAGCACCGGCAGAGTGAGCGTGTGGGACGACGAAGCCATGATCTCCCCTTCGGCAGGCAAGTTGAGTTGTATTCACTCAATGCCTGGGGAGGGGGAGATGTTCCCCGACCGGTGTTCGCCGTGAGCGATCAGGGGGGGCGCGGTCCGGGACGGCGACCGCCCGGCCGTCCGACGCGCCACGCCCGGCGCCGCTGCCGAAAAACCGTTTGCCACCCCTCGTACCGTCGAACCGTGACGGACATCGACGGCTTGCTCGCGGCCTACGACGAGCGGATGCGGGGCGCCCCGGTGGACCTCCCCCGGGGCGTCACCCTGGAACAGGACGGACCGCTGACCCGGCTGACCGGACAGTTCCGCGGCTTCGTCAGCGGCCCGCCCGACCTGGGCCTGCGCGGCGCCGAGCTGGACGCGCTGATCGCCCGGCAGTGCGCGGTGTTCGCCGCCCGGGGCGAGGCCCTGGAGTGGAAGACCCGCGGCCACGACCTGCCGGCGGACCTCCCGGAGCGGCTGCGGGCCGCCGGGTTCGTGCCCGAGGAGCGGGAGACGGTGCTCATCGGCCGCGCCCGGGAGCTGGCCGGGGACCCGGTGCTCCCCGAGGGCGTCACGCTCCGTCAGGTCACCGACGACGCCGATCTGCGGCGCATCGCGGCCATGGAGACGGCGGTCTGGGGCGACGACCACGGCTGGCTGGCCGACGACCTGATCGCCCGGGTCGCCGCCGCCCCGGACGGCATCGCGGTGCTGGTCGCGGAGGCCGGTGACGAGGTGGTCTCGGCGGGCTGGCTGGTGCTGCGGCCCGGCACGGGGTTCGCGAGCCTGTGGGGCGGTTCGACGCTGTCCGCCTGGCGCGGCCGCGGCATCTACCGCGCCCTGGTCGCCGCCCGCGCCATGCTCGCGGTGGCCCACGGCGCGGAGCTCCTCCAGGTCGACGCCTCCGACGCCAGCGCCCCGATCCTGCGCCGCCTGGGCTTCCACGCGGTGACCACGACCACGCCGTACGTCTGGACGCCCGGCGGCTGAGGGGGCCTCACGGGCGCCCGGCCCGGCCCCGGCTCAGCGCCGCCGTGCCCCCGCCACCGGCACGGGGCGCGGCGGCGCCGCACGCGCCACCGGTGTCCGCCGCAGCGCCGGATGCCCCAGATCGCCGTGGAGCCGGGCCGGGCGCGGGCCGGACCTCGCCCGGCGCAGCAGCGGCCAGGCGGTGACGCCGAGGGCGAGGGAGAGCAGGTGACCGCCGGAGCTGAGCGGGTCGGCGAAGGTCAGCAGGTCGGCCGCGGCGTAGCAGGCGGCGCCGCCGAGCAGCGGCCACCGCAGCCGCCCCGGCAGCACTCCGGCCAGCGCTCCGGCGCAGGCCATCACGCCGTAGCTGATGCCGTAGTCGAGGCGGTGCGCCGCGCCGGGCGGCAGTGCCCCGGTGGCGACGGCGGCGCCCACCGGCAGCTCCGTGGCGAGGGTGGCCAGCACATGGCCGCCGAGGAAGACCGCGAGGGTGCGCGCCGCGCCGACCCGCCGCTCCAGCGCCGCCAGCACCACCACGAAGGCGAGCGCGAAGCCGGAGAGCACCCCGCCGTCGATCCACAGCGCGCTCGCCACCAGTACCCGCACCGGCGTCGCCGCCAGATGCGCCACGTCCGTGCTGGAGCCCCGCAGCAGCTCCGCCACCCGCGCCGGGTCCGCGTACGCCGCGAAGAGCGAGGTCGCCACCAGCAGCAGCGCGTACCAGAAGGTGAACGGCGTCCTCCGGGGCCCGGGCAGCAACCGCCCCGGCCACCGCGCCGCACCGCCTCGGCCGTCCAGCGGGGACGGACCGGACTCGGCCCGCACCTCCGTCACACCGTTCACCGCGCCCCTACCGTCCCGTCGTCCCGGCCCCCGGTCCGTCCGCCGTATTCAACGTGCGGCGCCGCCCGCCCGTTCACCGCGCGGCGCCCCGGCCGGCGTGAGGTACGTCACGGCGCACAACCCCGGACGGGCCCGCCGCGTTGTCCGGGCAATCGGTTGGACCCGCGCCCGCACGGTTGGCCAGGATGGTCGGCATGACTCCCGTTCCCCTCGACCCGACCTTCCCCCTCCCGGCCGGCCCCGTGGACGGCCCGGTCACGCTGGACCGCCGCGAGGGCCCGTACGGCGAGGTGGTGCTGCGCCGGCGCGGCGGCGCGGACGGCTCCGGCGGCGCGCCGGTCTTCGAGATCATCGCCAACGGCTGCTTCCTGATGGACACCTCCGACGGCCGCTCCGAGCGGCTGCTGATCGATGCAGCGCTGGCCGGTCTGCCGCCGGAGCGGGCGCGTCCGGCTGTGCTGATCGGCGGCCTCGGCGTGGGATTTTCGCTGGTCAGAGCAGTGGAGGAGGAGCACTGGGGGCGGATCGCGGTGGTCGAGCGGGAGGCCGCGGTGATCGACTGGCACCGCACCGGACCGCTCTCCGCACTGACCGGCCGGGCACTCGCCGACCCGCGCGCCGCGATCGTGCACGCCGATCTGGTCGCCCACCTGCGCGACGAGGCGGCCCCCGGCTCGTACGACGCGCTGTGTCTGGACATCGACAACGGACCGGACTGGACGGTCACCGACGGCAACGACGGGCTCTACTCCCCCGCCGGACTCGCGGCCTGCCGGGCGGCGCTGACGGCGGGCGGGGTGCTGGCCGTCTGGTCGGCCCAGCCGTCGCCCGCCTTCGACCAGGCCCTCCGGAATGCCGGTTTCCAGCACGTTCGCACGGAAGAGGTGCCTGTCACCCGAGGTGTCCCCGATGTGGTTCACCTCGCGCACAAGGGCGCGTAGCCGACAGTCACACCGTGCGCTTACGCTGCTCCCCTGGATGTGACGCGGCGCGGCGATCCGCGCCCTGCGACGGGCCGCCGCGTGCTGCCGCACGTCCACTCACTACGCGACCAGGCACACGGGGACATGCAGGGGCGGGCGATGGACCAGACGCAAACCAGCCAGGGCGGCACCGCCGCGGCCACGCCGGGCGCCCAGCGCCGGGTACTGGTCGTCGAGGACGACCCGACGATCGTGGACGCCATCGCGACCCGGCTGCGCGCCGAGGGCTTCCAGGTGCAGACGGCGACGGACGGCCCGGCGGCCGTCGACACCGCCGAGGCGTGGCAGCCCGATCTGCTGGTCCTCGACGTGATGCTGCCGGGCTTCGACGGCCTGGAGGTCTGCCGCCGGGTGCAGGCGCAGCGCCCGGTGCCGGTGATGATGCTCACCGCGCGCGACGACGAGACCGACATGCTGGTCGGTCTGGGCGTCGGCGCGGACGACTACATGACCAAGCCGTTCTCCATGCGGGAGCTGGCCGCGCGGGTGCACGTCCTGCTGCGCCGGGTGGAGCGGGCGGCGCTCGCCGCGCACACCCCGCGCAGCGGCATTCTGCGCCTGGGCGAGCTGGAGATCGACCATGCCCAGCGCCGGGTGCGGGTGCGCGGCGCCGACGTCCATCTGACGCCGACCGAGTTCGACCTGCTGGTCTGTCTGGCCAACACGCCGCGCGCGGTGCTCTCCCGTGAGCAGCTGCTGGCCGAGGTGTGGGACTGGGCCGACGCGTCCGGGACGCGCACGGTCGACAGCCACATCAAGGCGCTCCGCCGCAAGATCGGCGCCGAGCGCATCCGTACGGTCCACGGCGTCGGCTACGCCCTGGAGACGCCGCCCGCATGACGCCCGGATGGCGGGCGCGCGGCCGCGCCTTGGCCGGGCGCCTGTGGGAGGGGCTGCGGCCGCTCGACCCCTACCGCTCGGTGAAGGCGGCGCTCGGCGCGCTGGTCGTCGTCTCGGTGATCATCACCACCCTGCTGGTCTTCGTCGCCATCCACTCGGCGACCGAGCTGCGGGTGATCACCATCTTCTCGATCATCGCGTCGCTGCTGGTCACCCAGTTCGTGGCGAACAACCTGACGGCGCCGCTGGACGAGATGACGGACGTGACGCGGTCCATGGCGCAGGGCGACTACACCCGCCGGGTGCGCGCGGAGCGGCGTGACGAGTTCGGCGACCTGGCCACCGCCTTCAACCGCATGGCGGCCGACCTGGAGGCGGTGGACACCCACCGCAAGGAGCTGGTCGCCAACGTCTCGCACGAGCTGCGTACGCCCATCGCGGCGCTGCGCGCGGTGCTGGAGAACGTCGTCGACGGCGTCTCCGAGCCCGATCCGGAGACGATGCGGACGGCGCTGAAGCAGACCGAGCGGCTGGGCCGGCTCGTCGAGCACCTGCTGGACCTCTCCCGCCTGGACAACGGCGTCGTGCCGCTGCACTCCCGCCGCTTCGAGGTGTGGCCGTACCTGTCCGGGGTGCTGAAGGAGGCCAACATGAGCCGCGGCGCCTCCACCCTCGCCGGAACGGCCGGGTCCGGCACCCACACCCGTACGGACGTCCATCTCCACCTGGACGTCTCACCGCCGGAGCTGACCGCGTACGCGGACGCCGAGCGGCTGCACCAGGTCGTCGCCAACCTCATCGACAACGCGATCAAGCACAGTCCGCGCCACGGCCGGGTCACCGTGCACGCCCGGCGGGGCGAGGGCCCGCAGAGCCTGGAGCTGGACGTGCAGGACGAGGGCCCGGGCATCCCGGAGGCGGAGCGCTACCGCGTCTTCGAACGGTTCAACCGCGGCGGGCCCGCGCCCTCCGGTCCGGGGACCGACGGCGGTACGGGTCTCGGCCTGGCCATCGCGCGCTGGGCGGTGGATCTGCACGGCGGACACATCGGCGTGGCCGAATCCGATCGCGGATGCCGGATCCGGGTCACTCTTCCGGGGACGGAGTCCGGCCGGGGCTGACGGCCCGTGGCGTAGGGTCGATGCCGGAAGCACACGAACGGCGGTGCACCGCTCTGATCAGGGGGGTGTACCCGGGGCGAGTCGTACCCGCGAGCGGGCGAACCCCGAGTGTTTCCCGCCAAGTCATGCCGCGAAACCCGTCGGCGAATGTGACGTGCGCTACCTGTACCCCTCCCGGACTGCACCAGAGGTCATAGGAGGCGTAGCCTTTATTTCCGCTGTCCACCACCTTAGGAAGCGGAAGAGGGCGGTTGCCGCCGTGTCGCCACAGTCCCCCAACAGCTCGAACATCTCGACCGACCAGGACGGGCAGGGCAAGTCCCCTGCTGCCGCGTTCGGTGCGAATGAGTGGCTCGTTGACGAGATCTACCAGCAGTACCTCCAGGACCCGAACTCGGTAGACCGGGCCTGGTGGGACTTCTTCGCCGACTACAAGCCCGGCGCCGCCGCCCCGGGCCAGCCGGCCGAGGGCCCCGCCCCCGTACCGCCCACCCAGGAGAAGCCCGTGGCCACCCCGGCGTCCGCCCAGCCCGCCGCCCCGGCCGCCCCGGCGCAGCCCGCCGCGTCCGCCCCGGCCCCCGCCAAGGCGGCCCCGGCTCCCGCGAAGGCCGCGCCCGCGAAGCCGGCCGCCGCCGCGAAGCCCGCCGCCAAGACGGACGGCGAAGCTCCGGCCGGTCCCGAGCTGGTGACGCTGCGCGGCCCGTCGGCCGCCGTCGCGAAGAACATGAACGCCTCGCTGGAGCTGCCGACGGCCACGTCCGTCCGTGCGGTCCCGGTGAAGCTGCTGTTCGACAACCGCATCGTCATCAACAACCACCTCAAGCGCGCCCGGGGCGGGAAGGTCTCCTTCACGCACCTCATCGGGTACGCGATGGTGCAGGCCCTCAAGGCCATGCCGTCGATGAACTACTCCTTCCAGGAGAAGGACGGCAAGCCGACGCTGGTCAAGCCCGAGCACGTCAACCTCGGCCTCGCCATCGACCTGGTGAAGCCGAACGGTGACCGTCAGCTCGTCGTCGCCGCCATCAAGAAGGCCGAGACGCTCACCTTCTTCGAGTTCTGGCAGGCGTACGAGGACATCGTCCGCCGCGCCCGCAACAACAAGCTGACGATGGAGGACTTCACCGGAGTCACCGCGTCGCTGACGAACCCGGGCGGCATCGGCACCGTCCACTCCGTGCCGCGTCTGATGCCCGGCCAGGGCCTGATCATCGGCGTCGGCGCCATGGACTACCCCGCCGAGTTCCAGGGCACCTCGCAGGACGCCCTGAACAAGATGGGCATCTCCAAGGTCATGACGCTGACCAGCACCTATGACCACCGCGTGATCCAGGGCGCCGCCTCCGGCGAGTTCCTGCGGATCATGAGTCAGCTGCTGCTCGGCGAGAACGACTTCTTCGACGACATCTTCAAGTCGCTGCGGATCCCCTACGAGCCGGTCCGCTGGCTGCGGGACATCGACGTCTCCCACGACGACGACGTCACCAAGGCCGCCCGGGTCTTCGACCTGATCCACTCCTACCGGGTCCGCGGCCACGTCATGGCCGACACCGACCCGCTGGAGTACCACCAGCGCAAGCACCCCGACCTCGACATCATCGAGCACGGCCTCACCCTGTGGGACCTGGAGCGCGAGTTCGCGGTCGGTGGCTTCTCCGGCAAGTCGATGATGAAGCTGCGCGACATCCTCGGCGTGCTCCGCGACTCGTACTGCCGCACCACCGGCATCGAGTACATGCACATCCAGGACCCCAAGCAGCGCAAGTGGATCCAGGACCGTGTCGAGCGGCCGCACAACTCGCCCGAGCGCGAGGAGCAGCTGCGCATCCTGCGCCGGCTGAACTCCGCCGAGGCGTTCGAGACGTTCCTGCAGACCAAGTACGTCGGCCAGAAGCGCTTCTCGCTGGAGGGCGGCGAGTCCGTCATCCCGCTGCTGGACGCGGTCATCGACTCGGCCGCCGAGTCGCGCCTGGACGAGGTCGTCATCGGCATGGCCCACCGCGGCCGCCTCAACGTCCTCGCCAACATCGTCGGCAAGTCCTACGCGCAGCTCTTCCGGGAGTTCGAGGGCAACCTCGACCCGAAGTCGATGCACGGCTCCGGCGACGTCAAGTACCACCTGGGCCAGGAGGGTGTCTTCACCGGCCTGGACGGCGAGCAGATCAAGGTCACCCTCGCGGCGAACCCGTCCCACCTGGAGACGGTCGACCCGGTCATCGAGGGCATCTCCCGCGCCAAGCAGGACATCATCAACAAGGGCGGCACGGACTTCACGGTCCTGCCGGTCACCCTCCACGGTGACGCCGCCTTCGCCGGTCAGGGCGTCGTCGCCGAGACGCTCAACATGTCGCAGCTGCGCGGCTACCGCACGGGCGGCACGGTCCACATCGTCATCAACAACCAGGTCGGCTTCACCGCCGCCCCGGAGTCGTCGCGTTCGTCGATGTACGCGACCGACGTGGCCCGCATGATCGAGGCGCCGATCTTCCACGTGAACGGCGACGACCCCGAGGCCGTCGTCCGCGCGGGCCGGCTGGCCTTCGAGTTCCGGCAGGCGTTCAACAAGGACGTCGTCATCGACCTCATCTGCTACCGCCGCCGCGGTCACAACGAGACCGACAACCCGGCGTTCACGCAGCCGCTGATGTACGACCTGATCGACAAGAAGCGTTCGGTGCGCAAGCTCTACACCGAGTCGCTGATCGGCCGGGGCGACATCACCCTGGAGGAGGCGGAGCAGGCGCTCCAGGACTTCCAGGGCCAGCTGGAGAAGGTCTTCGCCGAGGTCCGCGAGGCCGTCGCGGCCCCGGGCGCGACCGAGGTGCCGGACCCGCAGGCGGAGTTCCCGGTGGCGGTCAAGACCGCGATCTCCCAGGAGGTCGTCAAGCGCATCGCCGAGTCGCAGGTCAACATCCCCGACCGGGTCACCGTCCACCCGCGTCTGCTGCCGCAGCTGCAGCGCCGTGCGGCGATGATCGAGGACGGCACGATCGACTGGGGCATGGGCGAGACCCTCGCCATCGGCTCCCTGCTGCTGGAGGGCACCCCGGTCCGCCTGTCGGGCCAGGACAGCCGCCGCGGCACCTTCGGTCAGCGCCACGCGGTGCTGATCGACCGGGAGACCGGCGAGGACTACACCCCGCTGCTCTACCTCTCGGACGACCAGGCGCGCTACAACGTCTACGACTCGCTGCTCTCGGAGTACGCGGTCATGGGCTTCGAGTACGGCTACTCCCTGGCCCGCCCCGAGGCGCTGGTCATGTGGGAGGCGCAGTTCGGTGACTTCGTCAACGGCGCCCAGACCGTCGTCGACGAGTACATCACCGCCGCCGAGCAGAAGTGGGGCCAGACCTCCGGCGTCACGCTGCTGCTGCCGCACGGCTACGAGGGCCAGGGCCCGGACCACTCCTCGGCCCGTATCGAGCGCTTCCTCCAGCTGTGCGCGCAGAACAACATGACGGTCGCCATGCCGACGCTGCCGTCGAACTACTTCCACCTGCTGCGCTGGCAGGTCCACAACCCGCACCACAAGCCGCTGGTCGTCTTCACCCCGAAGTCGATGCTGCGTCTGAAGGCCGCGGCGTCGAAGGCGGAGGAGTTCACCACCGGCGGTTTCCGTCCGGTGATCGGCGACGAGAAGGCCGACCCGCAGAAGGTCAACAAGGTGCTGCTCTGCTCCGGCAAGGTCTACTACGACCTGGCCGCCGAGCGGGACAAGCGCGGTGCCGACGATGTCGCGATCATCCGGCTGGAGCGGCTGTACCCGCTGCCCGGCAAGGAGATCCAGGCCGAGATCGCCAAGTACCCGAACGCCGGCAAGTACCTGTGGGTGCAGGAGGAGCCGGCCAACCAGGGTGCCTGGCCGTTCATCGCGCTCAACCTCATCGATCACCTGGACCTGGCGGTCGGTGCCGACATCCCGCACGGTGAGCGTCTGCGCCGCATCTCGCGGCCGCACTCCTCGTCGCCCGCGGTCGGTTCCGCCAAGCGTCACCAGGCGGAGCAGGCCCAGCTGATCGCCGAGGCGTTCGACGCGTGAGTCGTCCGCCCCGGTGACCCGGGACACCGGAGGGCCCGTCCCCGTGTGGGGGCGGGCCCTCCGCCGTGTCCGGCCGCGGCCGCGGGGGCGGGCGGCTGCGCGGCACCCTCTCCGGCCTGCCTATCCTGGCCGGGAACGTCCTACTGACCCCTGGTGGAGAGCCCGTGTATTTCACTGACCGCGGCATCGAAGAGCTGGAGAGCCGACGCGGCGAGGAGGAGGTCACCCTCGGCTGGGTGGCCGATCAGCTGCGTACGTTCGTCGATCTGAACCCGGACTTCGAGGTGCCGGTGGAGCGGCTGGCGACCTGGCTGGCGCGGCTGGACGACGAGGACGACGACGAGTAGTCGCAGCTGACGCGCGCCCGGCGGGGCGACGGAACCGGGGGCGGGGGGGGGGGGGGGGGGGGGGGGGGGGGGGGGGGGGGGGGGGGGGGGGGGGGGGGGGGGGGGGGGTGTGGTACCGATGTTGGTGGGGGGCAGTGGTTCTA
>NZ_JBVHWT010000003.1:0-336115 GCF_055564055.1 Streptomyces sp. NPDC029159 | reverse complement strand
GGTAGATACAGAAGGGCTATCACCACCCCTCCCCCCCCCCCCCCCCCCCCCCCACCCCCACCCCCCCTCCCCCCCCCCCCCCCCCCCCCCCCCCCCCCCCCCCGGCCCCGTCGCGTAGGCGTTCGACTTCTCCCTTGACTTCGCCGGAGCGCGATATATCGTGTGTAGCGAAGACGCGATATATTGCGTTGCGATTCCATCAGCCAACCGGGGGGGTCGGCATGTCCAGCAGCGAGTCGAGTTTCGGTACATCGAGTTCTTCCGCATCCGGGTCCGGTACGCCGGGGCCCGACGGAGCAGACCCGCGCTTTCCGCTCCGCGTGGCCGAGCCGCGCACCCTGGAGATCGACGGGCCCGTCGAGGCCCTGGAGATCCGGGTCTGCGGTGGCGCGGTCAACGTCGTGGGGTCGGCCGAGGAGGGCCCGGCCCGGGTGGAGATCGGTGAGGTCACCGGCCATCCGCTGACCGTCTCCCTCCAGGACGGCGCCCTCTCCGTCGGCTATGACGACCCGCCGTGGAAGGGTCCTTGGAAGGGTCTGTTCACCTTCCTCCGGGGCAAGGGGTGGCGCGACCACCGCGCAGAGGTGTCGGTGACCGTCCCGTCCGCCACCCGCGTCGACGTCGGCTCGGTCGGCGCCTCGGCGGTCGTGACGGGCGTCGCGGGCCCCACCCGGGTCCACACCGTCTCGGGCGACAGCACACTCGTCGGGCTGACCGGCGAGGTGCGCGCGGAGACCGTCTCGGGCCGGGTCGAGGCGCAGGGCGTCACCGGCGGTCTGCGGTTCCACTCCGTCTCGGGGGATCTGACGGTCCTGGACGGCAGCGCCGCCACGGTGCAGGCGGACTCCGTCAGCGGTGACATGGTCCTCGACCTCGATCCGTCGGAGCGCGGTGCGGACATCCAGCTGACCAGCGTCTCCGGCGAGGTGGCGATCCGGCTGCCGGAGCCGGGCGACACCCGGGTGGAGGCGGGCACCACCAGCGGCACGTTCTCCAACGCTTTCGACACCCTGCGGGTCGGCGGCGGCTGGGGCGCGAAGCGCCTCAGCGGAACGCTCGGCTCGGGGTCGGGCAGGTTGAAGGTCACCACCGTCTCCGGTGGTCTCGCGCTGCTGCGCCGACCGGCCTTCGAGACCGCGGACGGCGGCCGCCCGGGCGACGGCCCGGCCACCCCGTCCCTAGAGAAGAAGGTGCTCTGAGCATGCCTCCCGTCTTCGCCCACGGCCGTCTGCGCCTCTATCTCCTCAAGCTCCTCGACGAGAATCCGCGCCACGGCTACGAGGTCATCCGCCTGCTGGAGGAGCGCTTCCAGGGCCTGTACGCACCGTCGGCCGGCACGGTCTACCCGCGGCTGGCCAAGCTGGAGGCCGAGGGCCTGGTCACCCACGCCACCGAGGGCGGCCGCAAGGTCTACTCCCTCACCGACGCGGGCCGTGCCGAGCTGGCCGGACGCGGCGGCGAACTGGCCGAGCTGGAGCTGGAGATACGTGACTCGGTGGCCGCGCTGGCCTCCGACATCCGGGCAGATGTGAGCGGTTCGGCCAGTGAGCTGCGCCGCGAGATACGCGAGGCCGCCCAGCAGGCGCGGGCACAGGGCCACCCGGACGCCGACGGCGGGGGTTCGGGGCCTGCCGGGGAGGGCGCGTTCGGCGACAACGAGACGTGGCGGCAGGCGAAGGAGGAGTTCCGCCGCGCCAAGGAGGAGTGGAAGGAGCAGGCGCGCCGGGCGAAGGACGAGCGCCGCCGCGCCGAGCAGGAGGCCCGCCGCGCCCGCGAACAGGCCCGCGCGGCCCAGGCGTTCGCGCGCGAGGAGGTGCAGCAGGCGCTCCGGCGGGTCCAGGAGCAGGCGCAGGAGCGGGTCCGGTCCGGCGATTGGGCGGGCGCGGTCCGCGAGGCCCTCTCCGAGGTCTCCCGCGAGGTCGGCCGTTTCACGGGCGCGCCGCACACCGACGACCACACGGGGCGGGAAGGCGCCTCGCGCCCGCCGGAGGGCGACACCCGCCCGCGTGGGGAGCGCCCGCACGGGGAGCACGTGTCCGGTGCCGGTGCACCCGATGCCCGTATATCCGACGAGCCCGGGCACGACGGGCCCGCGGCGGGTTCCGGGCCGGGCGGCGCGGGGGCCGACGGGGTCACGGAGGATACCGAAGGCCGGTCGGGTCCGGGGGCGGACCGCGCGGCGGCCGGGCGGGCGGCGGCCGGGGAGCGGCCGCTGCCGGAGTGGGCGGAGGAGCCGCCGGGTCCCGATCCGGCCCGCGACTTCGACCGCCTGCTGGACCGCTTCCGGGACGGCCTCCGGGACGCCGCCCGCGACCACGGCATCACCCCTGAGCAGGTACGCCGGGCCCGGCACCGCCTCGCGGAGACCGCCACCGAAATCGGCGGACTGCTCCGGGAGTCGGCGGATCGGGGGTCGGAGAAGTAGGGCGGAGGGAACCGCGGGCGGAGACGTGGCGGGGTGCGGGGCCAGGGAGGTACGGAGAGACGGAGGGGCGAGGTACCGGGAGGAAAGGGCGGCCGGGCGGCGGGAGTTCGGCACTGCGGGAGTGCACCCGGCTCTCCCCCGCCGCCAAGTTCCCTCCCGGTATTTCGCAGCCCGCTCCGCCCCTCATTTCCCCTCCACCCCCCTCGTCACGGAGAGTTAGTCATCGCGGCCAGGATTTACGGCACGTAATCGGGGAACGTCATCTGTCGCACGGTTTTTCGTCCGGTGCCGGTGTGGGCTCCCGGATCGGCGTCCGGGCGGCGGCCGTGTGCGGAGCGGGGCGCACCGTGCGGCCCGCCGTCCGTGCGGGGCACCGGTTCCGTACGGCATCCGCCGCCCCCGTACCGGCACCACACGGTCCGCGGACGCGCCCGAGGCGTGGACCCCTGGCTCTCGCGGCGCGCGCCAACGGCCGTTACCGCTCTGCACGCACGCATCTCCGCACGCACGCATCGTGAAGGCCATGAGGTACAGCGATGTCGGACTACCTTTCGGTCGCCCGCCGAATGTGGCAGCAGCTCGAACCGCTGCACGCCACCGCCTACTCCGCCCCCGAGGCCCAGCGGGTCGCGGCGGGTCTCGGTTACGACACCACGTCATGGCGTCCCGGCTACTTCGCCTGGCGCACGGCTCCGTTGGGGGCCGTGGGTCCGGAGCTGGTGACGGCGACGTACTACACCTTCGCGCCGCGGCTGGTCGCCCAGTTCGTACCGCGGGTCTGGGCGGTGGCCCGGCCGGGCGCGGTGCTGGACGCACGGCTGCGGGCCGTCGACCGCGCCCTCCGCCGGTTGCTGGGCGACAGGTTGACCGGCCCGGAGGTGGCCGAGGCCGCCCGGCTGGCGCGCCGTGCCGCGGAGAACGCCCACGCCGTGGCGCGTCCGCTCGCCGCCGCCAACCGTGATCTGCCGTGGCCCGGGCCGCCGCATCTGGTGCTGTGGCAGGCCGCGGCGGTGCTCCGGGAGCACCGCGGTGACGGCCATCTCGCGACCCTGCTGACCTGGGGGTTGGACCCGTGCGAGGCGCTGGTGTCACATGCCGCGGCAGGGGGCGGCGCGGGCCGGCACGGCTGGGTCGCCCCGGCGTCCGCCGCCGCCCGCGGCTGGAGCGCCCAGGAGTGGAGCGGTGCCCACGACCGGCTGGCGGCGCGCGGCTGGCTCGCGGCGGACGGCAGCGCCACCGCGTCGGGCCTCCGGGAGCGGGAGGCGATCGAGCGGATGACGGACCAGTTGGCGGCCGGTCCCTGGCGGGCGCTGGGCCGGACGGGCGCCGAACGTCTGCATCTGCTGCTGCGCCCGCTGAACCACGCCCTGCGCGCGGCGGACCTCCGGCCGCCGGAAGCGGACCCGGGGCCCGTACCGCCGTGTTTCCGGCGGGAGGTGACGCCGGATCGGGGGGCCATGGGGGCCATGGGCGCGGATCCCGTGCGCGTCGCGGATCCCGTGCACGCCTCGGTGGCCGCGCCGCGTACCTCGGCCCCGCGGTTCTCCGGGTTGCCGCCGTCGCCTTCGTCCTCGCCGCCCCCGCCGTCCTCGCCGTCCTCGGCACCGCCTCCGCCGGGCCGGTCGGCCGACGCGTCCGCCCCGGTGGTGGCCGCGCTCGCGGCACCCGGCCGCACGCCGTAGCGGCTGCGGCGGCGGGCCCGGGTCCGGCCTCGGCGCTGCGCCCGGGGTCCGGCTCAGCACTCGGGGCACGGCTCCGTGGCGGGGCCCGGCGCGTAAGCCCTGAGCGGCCCGCCGACCCGGCCCGGTGCCGCGCCCCACACCGGTCCGGGCCGCGCCCACACCCGCACGCCACCGCCCACCCCACGAAAGACGCACCCCACGCCCCCAACCACCTTGACCTCAACCACACTTGAGAAAGCAGACTCCGAGCGCAACGGCGAAACGGCGAAACAGTGAGACAGCGAGATGACGGGGCGGCCCTGCACCCGGCCCGGCGTACCGCCACACCGCCACACCGCCATGACGAACGGAGTACGCGATGACCAGGGCTTCCGTCTTTCCCGAGGTGCGGCGGGGCGATGCCGCGACCACGCTGATCAGCAGGTGGATCGTGCCGGATCCGGCGGTGCAGGTCGCGGCGGCCGATGCCGTGCTCGACGCGTGGGAGGCGCAGGAGCGGCCCGCTGCGATGCTGTCGCTCACGGTCTTCCTCAGCCTGGACGGCACGGAGGTGCTGCACCATGCGCAGTGGACGAGCGACGAGGCGCACCGGGAGTGGGTGCGGGCGCACCGGCCCGCGGCGCTCGCGCCCATCGACGAGGCGATCCCGGGCATCCGGCGGCCGGGGCTGGTGCGCTACCGGCTCGACCGCAGCCATGTGCCGGACGGGGCGTCGGGCCGCCCGCCGGGGCTGCTGGCCACTCCGGTCTTCACCACGACGGGAGCGGCGGCCCAGCGCGCGCTGACCGACACCGTGCTCGACGCGCTGGACGAGGCGCGGGTGCCGGGGCTGCTCGGGGCGCATCTGTACCGGAGCCAGGACGGTTCCCGGGTGCTCAACCACGCGGAGTGGGTGGATCTCGCGGCGTGGCAGGCGTTCGCCGACGGCCCGGTGCCGATGCGGATCGCGGCACGGATCGCGGCGCTGGACGGCGTCGCCCCGGACTCCGACGGCCCGGACGGCGTCCACCGCTACCGCCTGCACGGCAGTCTGGTCAACGTGGCGCCGCCGGCCTGAGCGCGCCGGGAGGCACCGCCCGGAAGGCCGCCCCGGCCCGGTCCCGTCAGTGCTCCCCGGCCTCCAGCCCCTCCCCCACCAGCGTGATCACTGCGGCGGCCCCGTCCGTACGGAGCTGCGCGGCCACCCCGCCGGGCAGCAGCACCGCGTCGTAACAGCCGAGTTCGGCCGTCGCGCCGTCCGAGGTCACGACCGCGCCGCCGGGGACCGTGGCCGCGCCTTCCGGTTCGCCGGACCCGTCCCCCGTACCGTCCGGCAGGGCGACCACCATCGTGCGGCCGGGCGTGGCCGTCAGAGCGCAGCCGCCCCGGACGATCCCGACGTCGGCGCCCGCCCGGCCCTCCCGTGTCATGACGTTGAGGTTGACGACCGGGCCGGCCAGCAGGCGGGAGTCGGTGGCGGCGGCGCCGGGGAAGGCGAAGGGGGTGTGGCGGGGCAGCGGCGGGTGGGCGGTGCCGTCGACGGTCAGCCGGAGTCCGGCGCCGTCGGCCACGGTGAGGATGCGGCGGATGCCGGGCAGCGGGGAGTACGGGCCGTCGCGGACGACGTCGGCCAGGCTGATCCGCCAGTCGAAGGCGTCCCAGCCCGCGCCGTCGGGGTGGGCGGCGATCTCGCGCGTCACCCCGCCGCCGTTGCTCCACGGCGCGGCGGCCCGCTCCGCCGCCCGCAACACCCGCATCCCCGCACCCATGTGACTCCTCACTTCCCGCCATCCCGCTCGAACCACCAGGCCATCAGGGCGTCACACCGTCAGGACGACCTTGCCGAACAGGTCGCCCTCCGCCATCTTCGCGAAGCCCTCGCGCGCCCGGTCCAGCGGCAGCGTGGAGTCGATGACGGGGCGGACGCCCTTGGCGGCGCAGAAGCTGAGCAGCGACGCCAGCTCCTCCTTGCTGCCCATCGTCGAGCCGACGATCTTCAGCTCCAGGAAGAAGATCCGGTTGAGTTCGGTGCGTTCGGGGTGGAAACCGCTGGTGGCGCCCGAGATGACGAGGGTGCCGCCGGGGCGCAGCGACTTGACCGAGTGCGACCAGGTGGCGGCGCCGACCGTCTCGATGACCGCGTCCACCCGGTGCGGCAGCCGCTCCCCGCTGCCGAACGCCGCCTCCGCGCCCAGCTCCACGGCGCGGCGCCGCTTGGACTCGTCCCGGCTGGTGGCGAAGACCCGCAGTCCGGCGGCGGCGCCCAGCACGATCGCGGCGGTCGCCACGCCGCCGCCCGCGCCCTGGACGAGCACGCTGTCGCCGGGCTGCACCCCGGCGTTGGTGAAGAGCATCCGGTACGCGGTGAGCCAGGCGGTGGGCAGGCAGGCGGCCTCCGCCCAGCTCAGCTCCGCCGGCTTGGGCAGGACGTTCCAGCTGGGGACGGTGACCTGCTCGGCGAAGGTGCCCTGGTAGCGCTCGGTGAGGATGGAGCGGGGCTCGCCGGGGCCGACGCCGTGGCCGGTCTGGCCGATGACGGAGTGCAGGACGACGTCGTTGCCGTCGGCGTCCGTTCCGGCGGCGTCGCAGCCGAGGATCATCGGCAGCGCGTCCTCGGTGATGCCGACCCCGCGCAGCGTCCACAGATCGTGGTGGTTGAGGGAGGCGGCCTTGACGTTGACGGTGGTCCAGCCGGGGCGGCTCTCCGGAGCGGGGCGTTCGCCCAGTTCGAGGCCGTTGAGCGGCTGGTCGCGGTCGATGCGCGCGGCATAGGCAGCAAACATGAGGCCAACCTAGGCCGCGGAAGCCCGTCACGGTACGGGGCGGAGCTGTGACGCGCGCCGCGTGGCGGACGGGTGTACGGCGGCGGGGCGCCCGGGACAGGGCACGGGGACCGGCCGCGCCACAGGGCCCGCACCCGCAACAAGCCCCGTCGCATACGCAACGGGCCGGGCCCGCACCCCCGGAGGAGGCGCGGGCCCGGCCCGACAGCGCTGCGGCGAGGCGCCGCGTAGGCGTCAGGCGCGTGCCACGCCCTCGGCCCGCGCGGCGGCGGCGACCGCGGCGGTGACCGCCGGGGCGACGCGCTCGTCGAACGGCGAGGGGATCACGCACTCGGCGCTCAGCTCGTCGGCGACGACGGAGGCCAGCGCCTCGGCGGCGGCGAGCTTCATACCCTCGGTGATGCGCGAGGCCCGCACCTGCATCGCGCCGGCGAAGATGCCCGGGAAGGCCAGCACGTTGTTGATCTGGTTCGGGTAGTCGCTGCGGCCGGTGGCGACGACGGCCGCGTACTTGTGGGCGACGTCCGGGTGGATCTCCGGGTTCGGGTTGGCCATCGCGAAGATCATGGAGTTCTTCGCCATGGTGGCCACCGCGGACTCCGGGACCGTACCGCCGGAGACACCGATGAAGACGTCCGCGCCGTCGAGGGCGTCCTCCAGCGAGCCGGTCAGCCCGCCCTTGTTGGTGAAGCCGGCCAGCTCGCGCTTGACCTCGGTGAGGTCGCCGCGGTCGGCGGAGACGATGCCCTTGCGGTCGCAGACCGCGACGTCGCCGATGCCCGCCTCGATGAGGATCTTGGCGATGGCGACCCCGGCGGCGCCCGCACCCGAGATGACGGCGCGCAGCTGGCCCAGCGACCGGTCGGTCAGCTTGGCGGCGTTGCGCAGCGCCGCGAGCGTGACGACGGCGGTGCCGTGCTGGTCGTCGTGGAAGACCGGGATGTCCAGCCGCTCCTGGAGCTTGCGCTCGATCTCGAAGCACCGGGGCGCGGAGATGTCCTCCAGGTTGACGCCGCCGAAGGAGGGCGCCAGCCGGACGACGGTCTCGACGATCTCGTCGGCGTCGGTGGTCGCCAGCGCGAGCGGCACCGCGTCCACGCCGCCGAACTGCTTGAAGAGGATGGCCTTGCCCTCCATCACCGGGAGGGACGCCTCCGGGCCGATGTCGCCCAGGCCCAGCACCGCGGTGCCGTCCGTGACGACCGCGACGACCTGGGACTTCCAGGTGTAGTCGTGCACCAGCTCGGGCCGCTCCGCGATGGCGCTGCAGACCTTGGCGACGCCCGGCGTGTAGGCGAGGGACAGGTCGTCCCGGTCGCGGACGGGGACGGTCGCCTGGATGGCCATCTTGCCGCCACGGTGCAGCGCGAAGGCCGGGTCGAAGGAGGCGCCGACGCCGTCGGTCCCCTCGTCGGTGCTGTCGCTGCGAGGATTGATGATCTCCGCTGCCACTTTGTTGAACCCCTTTGTTCGTAAAGATGTTGAGGGTGGCCACCCCCTGGTTGGGAGGTGGGCGGGCACCGCGTCCGTTCCCTGCGCGCCGGATGCCCGGTGCGCGGGGGGGGAGGTACGGACGCCGGGCGCGCCGCACACGCGCCCTGAGCCCCGGATGAGGGGTGTAACGCCCCTTTCTACCGGACGGGCGTGGCGGGCGACGAGCCAGATCCGTCACCCCGGCCCCGACAGATCCGGCAATAAAGACCAACGGGATGAATCCCCGGAAGGGTTAGGGGTCGTCGTCCACATGCCGAGACATCCACCCGGGCGGCCCGGAACGAGCCGGAGCCACCGGCCCCGGTCACCGCTGGGCGGTGGGGCGGACCGAGCTGAACACCCCTCGTCCGTTATCCGATTTTGACCTGAACGGCAGTCCGATTACCGGATCCCTGATGGCAGGATTCCGTCCATCGATCGAGGTCGGGGGAGCTCAACGTCCCCCTGCCCGGCCGTGCCCCGCCGGCTTTTCCCCACCCGCAGGAGGATCAGCATGACCGCACGTCCCACCCGTCGCACGGCCTCCGGCAGGTCTCGGACAGCCGTTGCCGGGGCGACCGCGGTAGCTGCCGCGCTGCTGCTGACGTCCTGCGGGGACCAGACCGACGCGGCCATCGCCCGCCGCGAGGCGGTGAAGAATCGTGACACCAGTGCCCCGCTCTTCAAGCTGCTCCCCAAGGACATCCAGGAGAAGGCGCTCATACAGGTCGGCTCGGACATCACCTACAAGCCAGTGGAGTTCCGCAGCGACGGCGCGGTCGAGGGCATCGACCCCGATCTGGCGGCCGTGCTCGGCAAGGAGCTGGGCGTCAAGCTGAACTTCAACAACGCCACCTTCGACACGCTCATGGGCGGCATGAAGTCCAAGCGGTACGACATCGCGATGTCCGCGATGACGGACACCAAGGAGCGCCAGCAGGGCATCGACTCCAGCACCGGCAAGAAGATCGGTGAGGGCGTCGACTTCATCGACTACCTCAACGTCGGCGTCTCGATCTACACCCAGAAGGGCAAGACGAAGGGCGTCGACAGCTGGGACGCCCTGTGCGGCAAGAAGATCGCGGTGCAGCGCGGCACCGTCTCGCACGACCTGGCCAAGACCCAGTCGAAGAAGTGCGAGGAGAACGGCGCGCAGCCGATCGCCATGGAGGCGTTCGACAACGACTCCGAGGCCCAGACCCGGCTGCGCACCGGCGGCGTGGACGCGGTCTCCAGCGACTACCCGGTCGCCGCGTACGCCGTGAAGGTCTCCGGCCACGGCAACGACTTCCAGATGGTCGCCGGCGCACCCGTGAAGGCCGCGCCGTACGGCATCGCCGTACCCAAGGGCAGCGAGAAGCTGCGCGACGCGCTCAAGGCGGCGCTGGAGCGCGCGATCAAGTCCGGCGCCTACGCCAAGGTCCTCGAGAAGTGGGACGTCAAGGCAGCGGCGGTCGAGGAGGCGAAGCTCAACGGCGGTTCCTGACCGCCGCGGCGCCCGCCTCCGCACCCTCCCGCCGATCCGCTGAACCTCCGAAAGGCAGCATCCGTGTCAGTCGACGTCGAGAAGTCGGACCGGTCCCCGGCCGGCACCCCGTCCCCGCCCGAGCCCATCAAGGCCATCCCCGTCCGCCACTACGGCCGCTGGGTGGCGGCACTGGTCGTCCTCGGAGTGATCGCGGCGCTCGTGAGGGCCTTCGCCTCCGGGAACGTCAACTGGGACGCCATCCCCGAATATCTCTTCAACGCGGACATCCTCAAGGGTCTGCGCAACACCCTGCTGATCACCGTGCTGTCGATGGTCATCGGTGTGGTGCTCGGTGTGATCCTCGCGGTGATGCGCCAGTCGAAGAACTGGGTGACCTCGTCCGTCTCGTGGTTCTACATCTGGTTCTTCCGCGGCACGCCGGTCTACGTCCAGCTCTTCCTCTGGTTCAACCTCGGCCTCGTCTTCCAGTACATCGACATCATGCCGATCTACAAGGACGAGTGGTCGGACTTCATGACGCCGTTCCTGTGCGCGCTGCTGGGCCTCGGGCTCAACGAGGCCGCGTACATGGCGGAGATCTGCCGGGCGGGGCTCAACGCCGTCGACGAGGGCCAGACCGAGGCCGCGCACGCGCTGGGCATGAGCCACGCCAAGACGCTGCGCCGGATCGTCGTACCGCAGGCGATGCGGGTGATCGTCCCGCCGACCGGCAACGAGGTCATCAACATGCTGAAGACCTCCTCGCTGGTCATCGCCGTCCAGTACTACGACCTGTTGCAGGCCGCGCAGAACGTCGGCCGGGACTCCGGCGTCGTGGTGGAGATGCTGATCCTCGCCGCCGCCTGGTACCTGATCGCCACGACGGTGCTCAGCATCGGCCAGTACTACCTGGAGCGGTACTACGCCCGCGGCGCCAGCCGCCAGCTGCCGCCCACCCCGCTCCAGCGCGCCAAGGCGAAGCTGGCGGGCCTCAACCGCGCCGGAGGTACGGCATGACCAGCAAGTCCGCCCCCGCCAAGGGCTCCGGGGCCCCCATGGTGAAGGCCGAGGGCGTCCACAAGTCCTTCGGCGCGGCCCACATCCTCAAGGGCATCGACCTGGAGGTGGCGCCCCAGGAGGTCTTCTGCCTGATCGGCCCGTCCGGCTCCGGCAAGTCGACGTTCCTGCGCTGCATCAACCACCTGGAGAAGATCAACGCCGGGCGGCTGTCGGTCGACGGTGAACTCGTCGGCTACCGCGAGCAGAACGGCAAGCTCTACGAGCTGCGCGACCGCGAGGTGGCCGCCCGCCGCCGCGACATCGGCATGGTCTTCCAGCGCTTCAACCTCTTCCCGCACATGACCGCGGTGGAGAACATCATGGAGGCGCCGGTCCAGGTCAAGGGCGAGTCGAAGGCGTCCGCCCGGGAGCGCGCCACCAAGCTGCTGGACCGCGTCGGCCTGAAGGACAAGGCCGGCAACTACCCCTCGCAGCTCTCCGGCGGCCAGCAGCAGCGCGTCGCCATCGCCCGCGCGCTGGCGATGGAGCCCAAGCTGATGCTCTTCGACGAGCCGACCTCGGCGCTCGACCCGGAGCTGGTCGGCGACGTCCTCGACGTGATGAAGGACCTGGCCGCGGACGGTATGACGATGGTCGTGGTCACCCACGAGATGGGCTTCGCCCGCGAGGTCGGCGACTCGCTGGTCTTCATGGACGACGGCGTGGTCGTCGAATCCGGCCACCCGCGCGACGTCCTCGGCAACCCGCGGCACGAGCGCACCAAGTCGTTCCTGTCCAAGGTGTTGTGAGGCCGGACCGGGACGGACCGGTCGGACCGGCGGAGGCGGTACGGGCCCTGGAGCGCGTACCGCCTCCGGTGCGCCGGGGGCAGGGCGGCGGCCGGTGTGGCCGTCCCTCAGTGCACCGAGAACCCGCCGTCGACGCAGACGGACTGCCCGGTGACGTACCCGGAGGCCCGGCTCGCCAGGAACACGGCGGCGCCCGCGAAGTCCTCGGCCAGGCCGTTGCGGCCGGTCAGGGTGCGGGCGGCCAGCGCCGCCACCCGCTCCGGGTCGGACGACAGCCGCGCGTTGAGCGGCGTCATCACGAAGCCGGGGACCAGCGTGTTGCAGGTGACGCCGTGCGGCGACCACGCCTCGGCCTGCGAGCGGGCCAGCGACTCCAGCGCGCCCTTGGAGACCCCGTAGACGCCGCTCTGCACGAACGCCCGGTGCGCCTGCTGCGAGCTGACGTGGATGATCCGGCCGAAGCCCCGCTCGGCCATCCCGGGGCCGAACCGCCGCCCCAGCAGATGGGGCGCCTCCAGATTGACCGCCATCGTGGCGTCCCAGACCTCGTCGGTCGTCTCCCCCATGGGCGGCCGCAGGTTGATCCCGGCGCTGTTGACCAGGATGTCGGGCTCGCCGAAGACCGCGGCCGCCTCCTCCGCCCCGGCGCGTACCCCGTCCCGGCTGCCCAGATCGCAGCTGACCGCGGCCACCCGGCAGCCGTCGGCGGTCAGTTCCTCGACGGTGGCGGCCAACTCCGCCTCCCGGCGCGCGACGACCACCACGCGCGCCCCGGCGCGCGCCAGCGCCCCCGCGATCCCGCGCCCGATACCGGAACTGCCGCCGGTCACCACGGCGTTCAGCCCCTCCAGCGAGAAGAGTCCGGCGAGGTAGCTCCGGGGCGTCTGCGGCGGCTGCGGTGTCTGAGGTGTCATGCCCGCACCATAAGCGGCGCCCGGTGGACGGCGACGGGGCGTCCCGGCCCGCGGACACCGGGACGGCCCGTACGGCGGCGGGCCCGGGCGACCGTACGGTGGCGGGCCCGGGGCACACCCGATGAACGCGCCCCGGGCCTCGCCCCCGCCTCACTTCAGGCCGAGCACCAGCGCATCGCTCGGCGAGCGCCACACCGTCCGCGCCTCGGCGAAGCCGGAGTCCCGCAGGACCTGGGCGTGCCACCGGTCGGAGGGGGTGTCGCCGTCGGCGTGCTCCCCGTAGATCTCGAACCGCTCGGCGGTCGGCGCGGCCAGCAGCGGGTCGGCGGCGGCCAGCTTCCACCAGTCGGCCCAGTCGACCGCGCCGGCGGCCTTGGCGCGGTCCATCCGGGCGTGGCGCTGCGCCCGGTCGGCGGCGTTGATCCGCGGGGTGGACTCCTCCGGCATGTGGTCGGCGTTCATGAAGACGCCGCCGTCGCGCACCACGGTGCCGAGCTGCCCGTAGAGCCCGCGCAGGTCCTCGGTGTGCAGCCAGTGCAGCGCGGTGGCGGTGAGCACCGCGTCGTACGACGGGTGCGGCAACCGCGCGGTCCAGGAGGGGTCCTTGAGATCGGCGCGAACGAACCGCACCCGCGCGTCACCGGCGAAGTACCCTTCGGCGATGGCCAGCAGCGCGGGATCCAGATCGACGCCGACGCTCTCGGCCTCCGGGAAGCGCTTGAGCAGCCGGTCGGAGATCGAGCCGGTGCCGCATGCCAGGTCGAGCACCCGGGGTGCGGTGCCCACCAGCGCCTCGACCATGTCGAGCATCACCCGGAACCGCTCCTCGCGATCCGGCATGTACCACTCCTGCTGCCGGTCCCAACTCTCCTGCCACGCCTGCCAGTCGGCCCCGGCCACGGTCTCCGTCATCACGAACCCCTTCCGCGTGTAATACCCTCGTAGCCGTAACACCCATTACGGCTACCTGCCCGGAACGATAGCCCGCCCCCGTAAGGACTACAAGTGGAACTGGCCTATTACTCGGACTATGCCGTGCGGCTCGTCAACACCGAGGAGCCCGAGCGCGGCAGCGACAGCCTGACCTCCGTCGAGGCGGTCCGGGCGCTCTTCGGGCCGGCGCAGCAGATCGCCCGGCGCGCCACGGAGAGCGATGTGACCCGGCTGCGCGCGGTCCGCGGGCGGCTGCGGACGGTCTTCGAGGCGGCGGCCGACGGGGACGAGGTCCGCGCCGTCGACCTGCTGAACGCGCTGATGATGGAGTTCCCCGTCAGCCCGCAGATCTCCGGCCACGAGTACCGCGACGCGGACGGCCGCCCCGACTGGCACATGCACATCGCCGACCACGCCGCCAACGCGACCGCCGGCTACACCGCCACCGCCTGTATGGGCCTCGCCTTCCACCTCACCGAACTGGGCGTGGACCGGTTGGGTGTCTGCGAGGCCCGCCCGTGCCGGAACGTCTACCTCGACACCTCCACCAACCGCTCGCGGCGCTACTGCTCCGACCGCTGCGCGACCCGCGCCAACGTCGCCGCCTACCGCGCCCGCAAGAGGCTGGAGAGCGAACGCGCCGCCCGCAGCGGACGCACCGCCGACAGCACCCAGGACGCCACCGCCAGCGGCGAGCGCTGAGCCCCCAGCGGCCGCAGCCGCACCCGGGCACGCGCCACCACCAACTCGTCCGGCACCGCCCCGAACTCCCGGCTGTCGTTGACCACCCGCGGATTGTCGCCCCGCACCCACCAGCCGCCGTCGCGCCGCTCCACGGCCCGTTTGACGATCAGCAGGTCCTGCCGGAACGGGTGCCGGACCACCACCACGTCACCCGGCCGGACGGCCGCGCCGTAGTGGAGCAGCAGCCGGTCGCCGGGCCGGAGCGTCGGCAGCATCGACGGGTTGTACACCTCGGCCAGCCCGAACACCGGCCCCTCCCGCCGCCGCGCCCCGCCGCCGGGCCCGCCGCCGTCGCCGGGCCCGCGCCCGTCCACCTGCTCGGGCATCCCAGCCCACCTCCCGGTCCGGTCCGGCCCGGTGCCCACCGGACCATCCCTCCAGCTCACCGGTCCATCCTCCATCAGTCCCGGGCCGGAGCCCGTCTCCGGCCCTGCGGGAAGCCGGACTTTTGCCCTAAGACCCCCGGGCCGCCCGAGAAAAGGGTTCCGGTACCGAGTAATCTCGCCCGTGAGAAGACGATCACGAGGAAGGACTGAACATGCTCTCGCGCCTGTTCGCCCCCAAGGTGAAGGTCAGCGCCCACTGCGACCTGCCCTGCGGTGTGTACGACCCGGCCCAGGCCCGCATCGAGGCCGAGTCGGTCAAGGCCGTCCAGGAGAAGTACCAGGCCAACGAGGACGCGGACTTCCGCACCCGCGCCGTCCTGATCAAGGAGCAGCGCGCCGAGCTGGCCAAGCACCACATCTCGGTGCTGTGGAGCGACTACTTCAAGCCCCCGCACTTCGAGAAGTACCCGGAGCTGCACCAGCTGGTCAACGACACCCTCAAGGCCCTCTCGGCCGCCAAGGGCTCGAACGACCCGGCCACCGGCCAGAAGGCCCTGGACCTGATCGCCCAGGTCGACAAGATCTTCTGGGAGACGAAGAAGGCTTGATCTCAGCCTAGGCCGCCTGACCTGCGCTTTCGCGGGTCTCGTCGCCTACCTGTCCGCACCTGGTCCGCAGGACGCCGAGCACGGCGTCCATGACGGACCGGGTGCGGTCTTCTTCGCCCGGCCACAGGTGCGCGTAGATCCGCAGCGTCATGACGGCGGACGCGTGGCCGAGGACCAGCTGCACCTGCTTGACGCTCGCGCCGCCGGCGATGAGCGCGGAGGCGTAGAAGTGCCGCAGGTCGTGGGTCACCATGTGCGGCAGCTCGACGGGCTTGCGGCCCCCGCGCTCGGCCGCTTCGTTCTCTTCCGCCTGGAGCACCCTACGGGCGCAGTTCCACGGCGCCTGGGGCGTGGAAGCCCCCAACCGGCTTCCTCACCGTCGTCTTCGTCATCCACGAAAGGACCGGCGAGCCCGAGAACCGAGAACCGCGCAAGCACACTCAGGTCCGGTGGGTCGACGCCGATGCAATCCCTCAGGACTTCGTGGACACCACCTCATGCGCCCTCCGCCGGTACCTCACGGGAGGCTCGAAGGTCTCCCTCAACGGCTGGCAATAGAGACGCCAACTGCGGGTCATTCTTTCAGCACGGCCCGTACGGCTTCGACGACGAAGCTGACAAGCCCGTTCGCAAGGGCAGTCAACACACCGCCGACTGCCGCCGCCAGCACAGTGTTTCGCTCGGCACGGGCCAGTCGCAGCCCGCGCCGGACGTTGCGCTTGCCCTGCTTCTTCTTACGCACGTTCGCCTCCAGTTGAGCGTCCGTCGGGCGCGTCTCCTGCCCGCTCACGTGACCACGCTGCGGGGCCGCGGAGGGCACACGATGAGTTGCGATGGCAGGACCACCAGCGGGGCCCGGACCTGGAGAAACCCTGCCGAGGTGAGGCGGAAGCGGGATGATGCTGCGATGAGCCGAGACAAGGGAGAGTACGGGGAGTCAAGCAGCGGTGGTCAGCGCCGAATTCCCGCACCACGAGTCGCTCCGGGCCCGTTGCGCGAGCTGAAGCTGCTGCTCTATCGCCTCTACGTGGAGGCCAGGACTCCCCCCGTGGCAAGGATCGCCGATCTGATCGCCGACGACCCCAACGATCTGCTCCCAGGGTCCCCTTCGAAGGACACCGTGCACAGGATCATTGGTTCGAGCGAATTCCCAGCGCAACAGGCGAATGTTGTCTCAATTGCAGCGGTACTGGCCCGCGAGGCCCGCTGGGATGTCACGGACGCGACGGAGCGGGTCCGAACGGCATGGGTTAAGGCGCTCCTCGCCGAGCCTCCGGGCAAGCCGCTGAGCGAACTCGGCCCCTACGCTCTCGAAGTCCACCAGTCCATCACCGTCGATGAAGGTGAGCACACGCCAACGTTGCCAGCCTATGTGGCACGTGAACACGACCATCAAGTTCAAGAGAAGGTCGACCGCGCGGTTTCGGAACAGAACGTGATCGTCACACTCGTCGGAGAATCCTCGACGGGAAAAACCCGAACCCTCTGGGAGGCAATCCAGAAACTGCCCCCGAAGTGGCGCCTCTGGAAAGCTCTGGACTCCGCTCCGCACGCTGATCTGGCAGCAGAAATCGAGAAGGTCGGTCCGTACACAGTGGTGTGGCTGAACGAGGCCCAGCGTTTTCTCCTCACAGCCGATCCTGCAGAAGGCGAGAAAGTAGCGGCCGCACTTCGACGGATTATGTACTCATCTGAGCAACGTCCCGTACTGATCCTGGCCACCCTCTGGCCCGAGTACTGGGACCAGTTGACATCGGAACCACACGACGGCCAAAGAGACCTGCACCCGCACGCGCGCCACGTGCTCAATGGGAGTTCCATACGCGTTCCGGTCACCTTCGCGCCGAATGACCTGGATAACCTGAGAGAAGCCGCCGCACACGATGCTCGGCTCGCTCAAGCCATGAAACACGCGGAACAATGCCAGGTGACCCAGTATCTGGCCGGAGTGCCAGCGCTGATTCAGCGCTACCAGACAGCGCCGCCACCAGTTAGAGCCCTCATCGACGCAGCGATGGATATCCGTCGGCTTGGATATGGCGAACACATCTCATTGGAACTACTCGAAACCGCAGCATACGAATACCTGACCGACCTAGAGTTCGACTACTTACCCGATGACTGGCTGGAAGTTGCCCTGGCTTATGCGGCAAAACCTCAAAGAGGGATCCGCGGGCCATTGACTCGGGTTCGCCCGCGAAACAAAGGGGTGACGGAAGGATCGGTACGGTATCGCCTGGCAGATCCCTTGGATCATCTGGGGCGGGAAGAGCGGTGCCGAACCTCCCCGCCACCAGGAATTTGGGACCTCCTGGTGTACCACTCACCACCAACCGAGGCGCTGAACATCGGAAGATCGGCAGAATACCGCGGCCTATACCGCACAGCCATCGCTCTCTACAAGAAATCCGCCGACTCCGGAAGCAGCGAGGCAGCCCTCCACATTGCCGAGATCCTTTCCATGACAAACAGGAGAATAGAAACTTTCGAATGGTACGAGGAGGCACACTCCCTCGGCGATTCCCATGCACTCCGTTTCGCCGCGCAAACCCTGGCGACACGCGATGAGGCCGACTGGGATTCCGCGAAGAGCTATTACATGCGAGCAGCCCGCCAGGGCGACATTTTCGCGCTCGTTGACTGCCGGGACCACATGAGGGAATGGGAATACGACGGGGATGCGGACGAGTGGTTTCATGATGCGCTTACGGAAATCTGGAACCACGTCTCTGTAGAGGCGGCTCTGACCTGGTGCGAGAACTTCGGCACGAAGCATAATTTGGGCAAATTACTCATTGGGGCAGGGCAACGAGCGAGAGGAATGAAAGTACTTGAACAATCGACACTCAATGGCGACTTCATGTCAATGTATACAGTTTGTGAAGAGAAGCGACTGTCCGGCGGAGTTGATTCTGTACTGTCATACCTGAAGGAGCTCGGACACAGCAGCCATACGGGATCCATCTTTGCCCCCATGGCTCTGAAAAAGACAATGCTCTCGGAGGGACTCGAGGAAGAATGCGTGACCACCCTGAGGGAAATGATCAGAAACGGAAACAGTTCGGCGGCCAGCGAGTTTACTGAACTAATGCGCCACCTGGGTCGAAGCGATGAGGCGATCGACTTCCTCCACTCCCAAACCGAGAGGGAAACCGGCGTGACATACAAGCTTGCTGATCTTCTGCGGCAGGAGTCTAGGAGCGATGAAGCGGTTTCGTTGCTGACCCCACTGGCAAATGCTGGGGATTCTCGGGCTCAGTACGAATTGGCCTGCATTCTCGAGGAGAAGGGGCAGCTCAACGAGGCAGTAATCTGGTATCAGAAGAGCGCGGAGGACGGCAGGCATAATGCAGATTCCGGCGCGGTGAGACTGCTGTTGCGCGCCAATCGTGCGTCCGAGGCCCTCACTTGGCTCAAATCGATCAGCGACCCTGACGCTTCCCACGATCGAATCGACTGTGCAGTGCGGGTTTTGGAATCCATGGGACGCCGCGAGGAAGCGAAGCGGCTGAAAGACTACGGCTGGGAGCCAGACGGCACCATCAGCGCCCCGTGGTCCATCACTCCTTCCACACGCGCTGAGACATGAGGAAGGCCCACTCTCCTCCTAGACCGGCACTGCGCCAGAGAAGCAAGGCCACCGCTTCCAACGGCGAAGCACTGCCGCAGTCCGCATGTAGACCGCAAGACACCCGGTCAAGACCGTCGCACCCCATCGCCGCCCACCACCAAAGGCCAGGTCGGCGACCTGCGGCACTGATCCCCGCAGGTCGCCGACCCGCCCCATTACTAGGAGACCAAGAAGGCCTGATCCCCGGATCGGTCCATGACGCCCTGCGGGTGGTGCACCTCCGCAGACCGGCGTCGTCGCGAAGGGGCTCGGCGGGATTCCGCCGGGTCCCTTCGGCGTGTGTGGGGCGGCGCTACGGCTGGTTCAGGTAGGTGAGGACGGCGCGGACGCGGCGGTTGGTGTCCTCGTCGGTGAGGCCGAGCTTGCCGAAGAGGGTGGTGGTGTACTTGCCGATGGCGCTCTCGCTGAGGAAGAGACGGCGGGCGATGGCCTGGTTGGACAGGCCCTCGGCCATGAGGGCGAGGACGGAGTGCTCGCGCGGGGTGAGGCGGTCGAGTGCGCGGGCCGGGGCGCCGCGGGAGAGCAGTTTCGCGATCACGGCCGGGTCCATGGCGGTCCCGCCGCCCGCGACGCGTTCCAGGGCGTCGAGGAACTGGTCGGCGTCGAACACGCTCTCCTTGAGCAGGTAGCCGACACCGCCGGAGCCGTCCGCCAGCAGCTCGCGGGCGTAGAGCTGTTCGACGTGCTGGGAGAGGATCAGGACCGGCAGGCCGGGGATCTCGCGGCGGGCGGTGAGGGCGGCGTGCAGCCCCTCGTCCGTGTGGTGCGGGGGCATCCGGACGTCGATGACGGAGACGTCCGGGCGCCAGGTCCGCAGCGCGTCGAGCGTCTCGGGGCCGGTGGTGGCCGTCGCGACCACCTCGTGCCCGTACGCCTCGATCAGACGGACCAGCCCGTCGCGCAGGAGGTAGAGGTCTTCGGCTACGAGGATGCGCATGGCACGGCCATCCTCACACGGGTCGGGCCGCCCGGTGGGCTGATGATCTCCAGGGTGCCGTCGAAGGCGGCGAGGCGGCGGCGCAGGCCCGTGAGTCCGCCGCCGGGCCGGTCGGCGGCGCCGCCCCGGCCGTCATCCTCGATCTCGGCGGCCAGGACCGCGTCGTGCAGTGT
Organism: Streptomyces sp. NPDC029159; assembly: GCF_055564055.1. Lineage (NCBI taxonomy): Bacteria > Bacillati > Actinomycetota > Actinomycetes > Kitasatosporales > Streptomycetaceae > Streptomyces > Streptomyces sp. NPDC029159. The sequence goes on along the minus strand of NZ_JBVHWT010000003.1, from coordinate 316,231 downwards.
GAGGCGGACGCGGGCGCGGGTCGCGTGGGCGTGCCGGGCCGCGTTGGTGAGGAGTTCACTGACACCGAAGTAGACGGCGGACTCGATCGGCGGGTCGAGGCGCGGCGGGAGTGCGGCGTCGACGTCCACGTCGAGGGGGACGTCCAGCGCGCGGGCGCGGACGGCGTCGGCGAGGCCCCGTTCGGTCAGTACCGGCGGGCTGATGCCGCGGATCAGGTCGCGCAGTTCGGCCAGCGAGGCGGTGGCACCGTCCCGGGCGTCGCGCATCACCGCACGGGCGCGGTCCGGGTCGGTCTCCAGCAGCTTCTCGGCGGTCGCCAGGGACATGCCGAGCGCGACCAGGCGGGCCTGCGCGCCGTCGTGCAGATCGCGTTCGATCCGGCGGATCTCGGCGGCCTGCGCGACGGTGGTGTCCGCGTGCCGGGCGGTCAGTTCGGCCACCCGGTCCGCCAGGGCCATCGCGCGCGACGGGCCCAGGAAGCGGACGGCCAGCGGCGTGAGGGGCCGCCAGGCGTACGGGGCGCCGGCGACGGCCGCGGCCAGGAGGGCCACCGCGGCGAGGCGCGCGGGCTCCGGCCGGGTGAACAGGGCGCCCGCGGTGATCACCGCGGCCGGCGGCAGCGCGGCGACGGCGCCCGCCAGCGGCACGATCGCGGTGAACCGCAGGTCACGCCAGGTGGCGGGATCTCCCCAACGGACGCGCCACTTCTGGTCCATGAGGGCGTCCCGGCGGCTGCGTTCGTAGGTGAAGCCGTTCCACCAGTACCCGGTGGACAACTGCGTCACCGGCCCGGCCCGGCGGTATCCGGCGGGGATCGCGGTGGCGGCCCACCGGACGACGAGGTGGCGGACCGCCCGGCAGACCGGCCGGGACAGGGCGAGCGTGCCGCCGCCCGCCACCACGCACGGCAGGACCCAGGACCACGGGTTACCCGCGCCCCAGTGGATGCCCAGCGCCACGGCCACGGCCCACACCGCCGGTATCAGCAGGCCGACGACGGCCACGGCGCACCCCCGTACCCACCCGCCGCCGACACGCGCCGCCCACACTCCCAGGTGCCGCATGGCGCCCCTCCCCGTTCCTGTCCGGTGCCTCCACTGTGCACCGCGCGGCGCCCTCCGCCGTCCTCCCCGGGCGAGGAGTGTGGCTACCCCCACCCCGGTGTGGGCCTGCCCCCATACCGCCCCTGACCGGCGCTTCCTAGCGTTCGGGGCATGACATCCCGGACACCCGCCCCGTGCAGGGCCGCACTCCTCAACTCACCCGACGTCCACGGCACCTTCGTCACCGTCAGGCGCGGCGCCGTCCTCCACGGCGCACTCGCCACCGCCGCACTCCTGACGGTCGCCGCGATGGCGGTCGGCGGCCATCCGGTGAACACGTTCATGTGGGTCCGGGCGGCGCTGCTGCCGGTGGTCGCGGTGGTGCTCCACCGGACGGCGGTCGCCGCGTCCCGGGGCTCCGCACGGGCCTACGAGCGGCTGCGCGCCCTGAGCACCGTCTTCCCGGTCGCGATCGTCGGCGTCGATCTGATCCCGGGTGTCTGCCCGGCGTGGTACACGGCGATGCAGACCCTCTGCGTACTCCCCGTTCTCGGCGTCGCCGCCCTCACCCGCCGCGCCACGGTGCGCGCCGCGTTTCCCAAAGGCAGGTGAACGCAGGGCCGACCGGGACGGGCGGGGCGGCCGGGTATCAGCGGGTCAGGACCGTGTCACGCGGTCTCCCCCCTCGGTACGGAGTCGGCCTCGCCCACGGCCGGAGAAGCCCCCGCGGCTGCCGTCGGGGCGGCGATGGAGCGGGCGAGCAACGACACCCGCACCGTCCCCACCACCCCGGCCAGCGCCGCGATGCCGCCGCCGACGACGATGCTCCACCGGGACCAGTCCGCGGGGAACGCGGCCGCCAGCGCGAACCCGCAGGCCACCGCGGTCTGGAGGGTCGCGCCGTAGGCGGCGCCGACCTGGCCGCGCCGGTCCGCGGGGCAGTCGGCCATCACATACGTCCGCAGCATGACGTTCTGCAGGGCGTTGGCCATGCCGCCGCACAGGAAGGCGGCCAGCATCAGCGGTACGAACAGCACGGCGCCGGCGAGCACATAGGCGAGCCCGATGACGGTGGCCGCGGCGACGGCGAACACCTGCGGCGGGAGGGCCGCCAACCGGCCGCGGACCAGTACGGGCCCGATGACCAGGCCGATGCTCCAGGCGGTGAGCAGTGCGCCGTAGGCGGTGACGCCGCCCGGGATGCGGTGGGCGAAGAACGGCATGACGACGTTGAGGGCCGAGGTGGCGGCTACGGTCACCACGATGACGCCGAGTGTCGCGCGGCGCTGCCCGCCGTTCCAGAGCATGGCGAGGCCCGCGCGTAGACCACGGCCGGCGGGGGAGCCCGTACCCGTGTCCTCGGACGCCGCTCCGCCGTCCGGAGTCGTGCCGTCCGTCCCCGGCCCGGCGCCGTGGGCGGACCAGCGGGCGATCACCGGGACGGCGAGGAGCGCGAAGCCGAAGGTCGCGCCGTCGGCCGCCAGGGCGAGGCCGGTGCCGCCGTATCCGGCGAGCAGGCCCACCAGCGCCGGTCCCGCGATGTAACCGGCGTTCCTGGTCGACTCCATGACCGCGTTCGCCCGCAGTTGGGCGCCCGTCTCGGGGAAGAGCCGTGGCACCAGTGCCATCACACACGTCTGGGCCACCGCTCCGAACGAGCCGAGCAGCAGCACCGCGGCGATGAGCTGCACCGGACCGTTGGCGAACACGGCTGCGCCGCATGCGGTGACCGCCTCCAGCGCCAGCGTCCCCGCCAGCACCAGTTCGGTCCGGTACCGGTCCACGGTCCGGCCGATCAGTCCGCTGAGGACGATGCCGGGCAGCAGTCCGGCGATCATCTGGGCCGACACCACCGCGGGCAGCCCGGTGCGGTCGGCGGCGCGCAGCGACAGCGCGACCGTGGCGATCTCGTCGCCGACGGTGCTGACCAGCAGCGCGGCCATCACCACCAGCGTGGACCGCTTGCTCAGGTGTACGGGTGTCACGGGGATGCGGTTCCGCTCTCCTCTCGATTGACCGCCGGATCGCCCCCTAGGCCGAAGCCAGCCTCCGCGGCAGCCCCCCGTCCCCCTTCCGTACCAGCCACGCCCGGTACGCGCTGCTCGACCAGGCGATTTCCGTGTACGAGGCGGTGAGGTCGGCGAAGAGGGACTCGGGTGGGGCGGCGAGGGTGGTGTCGGAGCGGCAGGCCATGAAGAGGCGGACGGCGAGGGGGTCGCCGCGCAGGGGGCGGATGTCCATGCCGTGGCGGGGGCGGGAGGTCGGCTGGCAGGGGGTGACCACTTCGCCGGCGGCGACGAGGTCGGCGGCGGTGAGGTAATCGCCGTGCACCACGCGGGGGTTGACCCCGGCGGCGGCCCAGATGCGGCGCAGACCTGCCCATTCGCCGTCCACGGTCGGGTCGACCATCCACGGGTCGCCCGCCAGATCGGCGAGGTCGACGACCTCCTTGGCGGTGGCCGGGTGGGTGGCCGGGAGGGCGATGAACTGCGGTTCGCGGGCGATGAGTTCGTACTGGACGAGGCCGGCGGGTACCCGGAGCGGCGCGCCCTCGACCTCGTGGACGAAGACGGCGTCGAGCTGGCCGGAGGAGACCATCTGGAGCAGCGCGTTGGCGGAGACGTCGATGCGCAGCGCGGGGTCGGTGCCGGGCAGGCGGGCGCGCAGGCGGCGCAGCCAGCCGGCGACGGCACGGCTGCTGGTGCTGCCGATGCGCAGCCGGGCGCCCTGTTCGCTGACGGAGACAGCGGTGATCTCGTCGACCAGGGCGCGCATGTCGGCGACGATGGGGCGGGCGCGGGAGAGGACGACGTGGCCGAGCGGGGTGGGACGGCTGCCGGTGGCGGCGCGGAAGAAGAGCTGGCCGCCGAGGGCCTTCTCGATGCGGTGGAGCTGCGTGGTCAGCGACGGCTGGGTCATGCCCAGCTGACGGGCCGCCTTCCGTACGCTGCCGGAGTCGGCGATGGCGCACAGGGCTCGAAGATGCCTCACCTCTAGCTCCACGCGGGGAGCATAGCCATGCGTGAAGGCGTCACACCAGACTCCTGAACCCTCATGAACTGCCCCTTTTCCCCGGGGTATTGATCCGCCCTATCGCCTCCTGGCATCTCCGTCTCCCGGGTGAACTGCGTCCAGACTCGGCGGCACCAAGAAATCCGGGGCCCCGGCCGCCGCCCCACACGGCGGCCGTGACCCTCGGAAATTAAGGAGCCCCCACATGAGATCTCCCAAGACGGCGCTGTCGGCGGCGCTCGGCCTGGGCCTCGCCGCCGCACTCACCGCGGCGGTCCCGGCGTCCGCGACGCCCGCCTCCCCCACCTCTCATCGCTCCACCCCCGCCTCGGTGGCCGCGTACACCGGTTCGGCCGCGCAGAAGGCCGACACCAAGGCCTTCTTCGACGCCGTGCTGAAGTCCGCGGCGAAGAAGCTGAAGGCCAACCCGCACCTCCAGTCGGTCACGGTGACCTACGACGCGAGCGCCGCCCCGACGTTCGCGAGCCAGATATCCCAGGCCGCGCAGATCTGGAACAGCGCGGTCTCCAACGTCAAGCTGGCGGAAGGCAGCGGCGGCGACTTCCAGTACCGCGAGGGCGACGACCCGCGCGGTTCGTACGCCAGCACCGACGGCCACGGCAGCGGCTACGTCTTCCTGGACTACGCGCAGAACCAGCAGTACAACTCCACCCGCGTGGTGGCCCACGAGACCGGTCACGTGCTGGGTCTGCCGGACCACTACGAGGGCCCGTGCAGCGAGCTGATGTCCGGCGGCGGCCCCGGCCCGTCCTGCCAGAACACCCAGCCGGACGCCAACGAGCGTGCGCAGGTCAACCAGTTGTGGGCGAACGGTCTGGCGGGGCTCCTCCCCAAGGCGTCCTGACCCGTCCGCCCGTCGCACCGGCGGGCGCGCCCTCCTGACGCCCCGTCGGGACGCGCCCCCCGGTACGGCACCCCCGCGCGGCGGCCCACCGCCGCCGTGCCGCTTCCGGCAGGGGATCCCCACCCGCCTGCCGCGTCCGGTCCCCCTCGCCCCGGCCGCCCGCACCCCAACCGGCGCGGGCCACCGGCGGACAGCGTCCGGATCCGGCGGCGGCCTCTGCCCGGACCACCGGGCGGCCCCGCGTACGGCCGCCTCGTGCCCGTCTTCCCCGTACGCGGCCCTGCGGCGGAGTCCTTCGCGGACTCCGCCGCAGGTGCGTGCGGGGCCCGGCCTCTTTTGACAGACGGAAACATGGGATGTTCACATGACCGGAAGAATGCGGCGGGCCGGTGGACGGTCCGCCGTCCCGGTCGGAGGAGAGGACGCCGCGCCGATGCCGCTGCGCAGTACCGCCCGTACCAGCCTGGTCGGCCTCGTCATCGAGCAGCTGGAGGCGCTGATCGCGGGCGGTGAGTGGCCGGTGGGGACGAAGATCCCGCCGGAGCCCGCCCTCGTCGAGCAGCTGGACGTCGGGCGCAACACCGTCCGCGAGGCGGTCCGCGCACTCGTCCACACCGGGCTGCTGGAGGCCCGGCAGGGCGACGGCACCTACGTCCGCGCCCGCAGCGACTTCGGCGCCGCCGTCCAGCGCCGGCTGCGCCGTGCGGAGAACCTGGAGGCGTACGAGGTCCGGGCCGCGCTGGAGCGGGACGCCGCGCGCCACGCGGCCGAGCGGCGCACCCCCGCGGATCTGGCGGCGCTGCGGGAGTCGCTGGCCGAGCGGGTGCGGGCCTGGGAGTCCGGGGACACCGAGGCGTTCGTGGCGGCCGACGTCCGCTTCCACCAGCTGATCGCCCAGGCCGCGCACAACGGTGTGCTGGCGGATCTGTACGCACATCTCAGCGACGCGCTGCGCGCCACGCTGCACGCGGTGCTCGCCGCGCACGTGCCGGACGCGGTGCACCACCAGCTCGACGGCCACACCGCGGTCGTCGACGCCATCGAGGCGGGCGACGCCGACGCCGCCGAACGCGCCGTACTGGCGCATCTGACCGAAGCGAGGGACGCCCTGCGCGATGCCACGGGCGACGGTGCCCGGGCCGGCGGGCGCCCGCACACCACCGGAGAACACCGTGCCTGAGTCCGGATCCGCCGTCGCCGACGGCCCGATATCCACCGCGCCGCCGCGCCCCGGGGCCGCCGAGCCCGCGGCCGTCCCCACCGGGCGCCGCGCGCTCTACCTGGGGCTGGGCGTCGTCCTGCTGGCGCTGAACCTGCGGCCCGCGCTGGTCGCGGTGTCGCCGCTGGCCGGGACCATCCGGGACGACAGCGGGATGTCGGCGGCGGCGACGAGTCTGCTCACCGCGCTGCCGCTGCTCTGCTTCGGGCTGCTGGCGCCGGTCGCGCCGCGGCTGGGCCGCCGGCTGGGGATGGAGCGGTCGCTGCTGGGCACGATGGCGCTGATCGGCGCCGGGACCGCGCTGCGGCTGGTGGACTCGGTGGTGGCGCTGTTCGCCGGGACGGTCGTGATCGGCGCCGGGATCGCGGTCGCCAACGTGCTGCTGCCCGGCCTGATCAAGCGGGACTTCCCGGCCCGCGCCGGGCTGATGACCGGCCTGTACTCGATGTCGCTGTTCGGCGGCGCGGCGCTGGCCGCCGGGGTGACCGTCCCGGTGCAGCGGGCCGCCGGGCTGAGCTGGCAGGCCACGCTGGCGTGCTGGGGCGGCCTCGCGGTGGTGGCGCTGGTCTTCTGGCTGCCGCAGACGGGCGCCCGCAGCCGGGTCTTTGCCGGGGCGGCGGGCGCGGCGGCCCACCCGGTACGCGGCCTGTGGCGCTCCCCGCTGGCCTGGCAGGTCACCGGCTACATGGGGCTCCAGTCGCTGAGCTACTACGCGGCCGCCGCCTGGTTGCCGACGGTGTTGAAGGACGCCGGGATGTCGGCGGGCGACGCCGGGTGGATGCTGTCGTACTCGTCGCTGCTGGGGATCGCGGGGTCGTTCCTCGCCCCGGTGATCGTCGGGCGGCGGCTGCGCGCCGGGACGCTCGCCGCGGTGAGCGCGCTGCTGTGCGCGGTGGCGTTCGCGGGACTGCTGGCCGCGCCGGCGGGCGGTGCGTACGTCTGGATGACGCTGCTCGGCCTCGGGCAGGGCGGGGCGATCAGCCTGGCGCTGCTCTTCATCGTGGAACGGGCCCCGGACGCCCGGCACACCGCGCAGCTCTCCAGTATGGCGCAGTGCTTCGGCTACATCCTGGCGGCGACCGGCCCGGCGGTGCTGGGCGCGGTACACGACGCGACGGGCGGCTGGACGGTGCCGGTCACGGTGCTGCTGGTGTTGCTGGTACCGCAGATCGCCGCGGGCTTCGGGGCGGGACGGCCGCTCCACGTCGGAGGGCGCGGGTAGCGGCCGGGCGGGCGCGGGGGCTTTCTTTCAGGGAGGGTTCCTGAAGGACGTCGGTGGGCTCGGGACGTCGAAGGGCTCGGGGCCCGGTTGCTTTCAGGGAGGGTTCCTGAAAGCAACCGGGCCCCGAGCCTTCTCTCAGGAACCCTCCCTGAGAGATACCCCTCTCACAGCCACCCGTTCCGCTTGAATCCGCGGTGGATCAGCCAGCACAGCCCCAGCGTGATGGCCACGATCAGCGGATATCCGTACGTCCAGTCCTTCTCCGGCAGGTACGTGAAGTTCATGCCGTAGATGCCGCAGACCATGGTCGGGACGGCGAGGATCGCGACCCAGGCGCTGATCCGGCGCATGCCCTCGTTCTGCGCGACGGTGACCTGCGCGAGATGGGCCTGGAGTATCGAGTTGAGGAGTTCGTCGAAGGACGTGATCTGTTCGACGACGCGTTCCAGGTGGTCGGTGACGTCCCGGAAGTACGTCCGCAGCCGGGCGTCGACGTACGGCATCGGTCCGGTCACCAGCTTCTGCAGCGGCCGATCGAGCGGGGCGACGGCGTGCTTCAGCTCAAGCACCTCGCGTTTGAGCTGGTAGATGCGGCCGGCGCCGCCGCTGCCGCGGACCGAGAAGACCTCGCTCTCCACGTCGTCGATGTCGCTCTGGATCTCGTCGGCGACGTCGAGGTAGTCGTCCACCACGAGGTCGGCGATGGCGTGCAGCACCGCCGACGGGCCGATGGCCAGCTGCTCCGGGTCGCGCTCCAGCTGTTCGCGGAGCGGGCCGAGGGAGCCGTGGCCGCCGTGCCGGACGGTGATCACGAAGTCGGCGCCGGTGAAGACCATGAGTTCGCCGGCCTCGATGACCTCGCTGGTGTCGGTGAGCTGCTCGTGCTCGACGTAGCGGACGGTCCGGAAGACGGTGAAGAGCGAGCCGTCGTACAGCTCGATCTTCGGGCGCTGATGGGCGAGGACGGCGTCCTCGACGGCGAGCGGGTGCAGCCCGAACAGCTCGACGATGCCCGCGAACTCCGTCTCCGTCGGCTCGTGCAGCCCGATCCACACGAATCCGGCGCCGGAGCGCCGCACCCGGCGCAGCGCCTCGTCGGCGGGGTGGTCGCCGGGCTGCCGTACGCCTTTCTCGTACACCGCGCAGTTGACGACGGCGGTCCCGAGCGGTGAGCGGGCGGGGTGGCTGAGGTCGACCCCGCGGGTACGCGGCTGCGGCAGCCGGACGGCACGGCGGATGCTACGGATCATCGACACCGGCACAGTATGGCGTCCCGGCCCGCCGGACGGCAGGGAGCGGGCACACGGGGTGGCGGCCCCGGGGAGCCGCCGGAGCGGTCGCCACCCCGTGACGGAATACCCCTGGGGGGTATACAGTTGGAGACAGCGGGACGCCGGTGACGCCGCCGTCCCCACCCCCGGGAGCGCCCGCGGTCCCCGGTTCCGGTATCCCTGTGAGGAGTACGGCATGAAGGCACCGACCACCCCGGTCCTGCTCGGCGGCTACGCACTGATCCTGCTGGTCGTGCTCGCCGCCGGATTCGGAATCGGCCGCGCCACCGGCGCCCCGGCACCGCCCGCACCTTCCGCGCCGCACGGCGCCCCGCATACCCCCCACCCGTACGCACACCACGAGGAGAAGTCGTGATCACCGTGCCCGGAGAGCAGTACATCGAGCTGGAGATCGGCGGGATGACCTGCGCCTCGTGTGCGGCGCGCGTCGAGAAGAAGCTCAACCGTATGGACGGTGTCACCGCCACGGTCAACTACGCCACCGAGAAGGCGCGCGTCTCCCTGGAGGAGGGCAGCGCGCTGGAGACCGCCGATCTCATCGCCACCGTCGAGAAGACCGGCTACACCGCCGCGGTGCCCGCGCCGCCGGTGCCGGAGCCCGCCGACGAGCAGGGCGCGGCGGAGCCCGCGGACGACGGCCTCACCGCACTGCGGCAGCGGCTGCTGACCGCGCTGGTGCTCTCCGTCCCGGTGATCCTCATGGCGATGGTCCCGGCGCTGCAGTTCACCAACTGGCAGTGGCTCTCGCTGACGCTCGCCGCCCCGGTGGTCGTCTACGCCGCGTGGCCGTTCCACCGCGCCGCCTGGACCAATCTGCGGCACGGCGCGGCCACCATGGACACCCTGATCTCCATGGGGACGCTCGCCGCGTTCGGCTGGTCCCTGTGGGCGCTGTTCTTCGGTACGGCCGGGATGCCCGGTATGCGGCACCCCTTCGAGCTGACCCTCACCCGCGGGGAGGGCGGCGGCTCGATCTATCTGGAGGCCGCGGCCGGGGTCACCACGTTCATCCTGGCGGGCCGCTACTTCGAGGCCCGTGCGAAGCGGAAGGCCGGGGCCGCGCTGCGCGCCCTGATGGAGCTGGGGGCCAAGGACGTCGCGGTGCTGCGCGGCGGCCGGGAGGTCCGCATCCCCACCGCCGAGCTGGCCGTCGGCGACCGTTTCGTCGTCCGCCCCGGCGAGAAGATCGCCACCGACGGCAAGGTCACCGAGGGCTCGTCCGCGGTGGACGCCGCCCTGCTGACCGGCGAGTCCGTCCCCGTCGAGGTCGGGCCCGGCGACGCCGTCACCGGTGCCACCGTCAACGCCGGGGGCCGGCTGGTCGTCGAGGCGACCCGGGTCGGCGCCGACACCCAGCTCGCCCGGATGGCGCGGATGGTGGAGGAGGCGCAGAACGGCAAGGCCGCGGCGCAGCGGCTGGCCGACAAGATCTCCGCGGTCTTCGTCCCGGTGGTCATCGCGCTGGCGGTCGGCACCCTCGGTTACTGGCTCGGGACGGGCGCCGGGGCCACCGCCGCCTTCACCGCCGCCGTCGCGGTGCTGATCATCGCCTGCCCGTGCGCCCTGGGGCTGGCCACCCCGACCGCCCTGATGGTCGGCACGGGCCGCGGCGCCCAGTTGGGCATCCTGCTCAAGGGCCCGGAGGTGCTGGAGTCCACCCGCGCCGTCGACACCGTCGTCCTGGACAAGACCGGCACGGTCACCACCGGTGTGATGACGCTGACCGGCGTCCACCTCGCCGACGGCGAGGACCGGGCGACCGCGCTGCGGCTGGCCGGTGCGCTGGAGCACGCCTCGGAGCACCCGATCGCCCGCGCCGTCGCCACGGCGGCCGAGGAGGCGGCGTCCGGTGCGCTCCCGGCGCCCCGGAACTTCGAGAACGTCCCCGGGCTCGGCGTCCGCGGGGAGGTCGACGGCCACACCGTGCTGGTCGGCCGCGAGCGGCTGCTGGCGGACGCCGGGCTGGCGCTGCCGGCGCCGCTGGCGACGGCGAAGCGGCAGGCCGAGGAGGCGGGCGCCACCGCCGTCGCGGTCGCCTGGGACGGCGCCGCCCGTGCGGTGCTGGTGATCGCCGACGCGGTCAAGGAGACCAGCGCCGAGGCGGTCCGGCGGCTGCGGGCGCTGGGCCTGACGCCGGTGCTGCTGACCGGTGACAACCGCGCGGTCGCCGAGGCGGTCGCCGCCGAGGTCGGCATCGACGAGGTCATCGCCGAGGTGCTGCCGCAGGACAAGGTCGCCGTGGTGGAGCGGCTGCGCGCCGAGGGCCGTACGGTCGCCATGGTCGGCGACGGCGTCAACGACGCGGCGGCGCTGGCCACCGCCGATCTGGGCCTGGCGATGGGCACCGGCACCGACGCCGCCATCGAGGCCGGCGACCTCACGCTGGTCCGCGGTGATCTGCGGGCCGCGGCCGACGCCATCCGGCTGGCCCGCGCCACCCTCGGCACCATCCGCACCAACCTCTTCTGGGCCTTCGGCTACAACGTCGCAGCCCTGCCGCTGGCCGCCGCGGGCCTGCTCAACCCGATGATCGCGGGCGCCGCGATGGCCTTCTCCTCGGTCTTCGTCGTCGGCAACAGCCTCCGCCTGCGCCGCTTCCGCGCGACGGCGGAGTGACGGATACGCGGGAGGCGGTACGGAGGCGGGGCCCGGGCCGGGGAGGCCGGGGCCCCGCCTCCGCCGTACGCAGCGGCATACGGAATGCGGCCGGGGGCGCGTACCGGACACACCCGCGCCGGGGCGCGCACGAGCGTCCCGTGCGCCCCCGACCGCACCCGGCACGCCCCCGGGCCGGGCCCGGGTGGCGTCGGGTCCCTCCAGAGAAGACGGCGGAAGATTGGCGGTTCTCGAAAAGGGGTGCTCGCCCGCCGCAGGTCACACTGGTCGCACGACACCGCAGGTCCGGAGGGGACGACATGCCAGGTTCACGCGTTCTCGCGGTCGGCCACCATCAACCGCCGGGCGTGCTCACCAACGACGATCTCGCGACGATGGTGGAGACCGACGACGCCTGGATCCGCAGCCGGGTCGGCATCCGCACCCGGCACATCGCCGGACCCGACGAGACCGTCGACTCGATGGCGGCCCAGGCGGCGGCGAAGGCCCTCGCCTCCAGCGGCGTCCCGGCCGAGGAGATCGACCTCGTCCTCGTCGCGACCTGCACCGCGACCGACCGCAGCCCCAACACCGCGGCCCGCGTCGCGGCCGCCCTCGGCCTCGCGGCCCCCGCGACGATGGACATCAACGTCGTCTGCTCCGGCTTCACCCACGCCCTGGCCACCGCCGACCACGCCATCCGCGCCGGCTCCGCCCGCTCGGCACTGGTGATCGGCGCCGAGAAGTTCAGCGCCGTGACCGACTGGACGGACCGTACGACCTGCGTGCTGGTCGGCGACGGCGCGGGCGCCGCCGTGGTCACCGCCTCCGAGGAGCCGATGATCGGCCCGGTGCTGTGGGGTTCGGTCCCCGAGATGGGCCACGCGGTCCGGATCGAGGGCGAACCGGCCCGCTTCGCCCAGGAGGGCCAGACCGTCTACCGCTGGGCCACCACCCAGCTGCCGGCCATCGCCCGCCAGGTCTGCGAACGCTCCGGCATCGCCCCCGCCGACCTCGCCGGGATCGTCCTCCACCAGGCCAATCTGCGGATCATCGAGCCGGTCGCCCGGAAGATCGGCGCGGTCAACGCCGTCGTCGCCCGGGACGTCGTCGACTCCGGGAACACCTCGGCGGCGTCGGTGCCGCTGGCCCTGTCCAAGCTGGTCGAACGGGGCGAGATCACCACCGGCGACCCCGTCCTCCTCTTCGCCTTCGGCGGCAACCTCTCCTACGCGGGGCAGGTCATCCGCTGCCCCTGACCGGGCAGAACGCCGACGCCGCCGCAGCTCAGGGCACCTCGCGCAGATACATCGCACCGCAGGAATGGCAGAACGGTTCGCCCTCGGGCGTGCCCCAGAGACGGGCCGGCTGGGTGGCGGCGGACTCGCCCAGAATCCGGCCGCACATCGCCTTGATCCCGTCGAGGCGGACCATGTGCCAGATCTTGACCGGGGCGTCCGGTCCCGGCGTCACGCCGTCCTCGTACTCCGCGCGCATCTCGTGCTCCATGGCGGTGCACCTCCTAGGCCCACGATGCGCCAGGAAGATCGCCGCCACAACGCGACCGGAGCCGGGCGGACGGCCGGCCCGCCCGGACGGCTCAGAACACCGACCAGCCGGTGAGCGTCGTGAAGTGATCGAGCGCCGCGGCACCGGCGACGGAGTTGCCCCGCCGGTCGAGACCCGGGCTCCAGACGCACAGCGTGCAGCGGCCCGGTACGACGGCGAGGATCCCGCCGCCGACGCCGCTCTTGGCGGGCAGCCCCACCCGGTAGGCGAACTCCCCCGCCGCGTCGTAGGTGCCGCAGGTCAGCATCACCGCGTTGATCCGCTTGGCCTCCCGCGCCTCCAGCAGCCGGGTGCCGTCCGCACGCAGCCCGTGCCGGGCGAGGAAGCCGCCGGCGGTGGCCAGATCCCGGCAGCTCATCTCTATGGAGCACTGCCAGAAGTAGTGCTCGATAACGCTGGGGACCGGGTTCTCCAGATTGCCGAACGACGCCATGAAGTGCGCGAGCGCGGCGTTACGGTCCCCGTGGTCGGCCTCCGAACCGGCCACCGCCTGGTCGAACGCCAACTCCTCGTTGCCGCTCTCCTCCCGCAGGAAGTGCAGCATCGTCGTACTGGCGTCACCGGTGAGGGTCTGGAGGCGGTCGGTGACGACGAGCGCGCCCGCGTTGATGAACGGATTCCGCGGAATGCCGTTCTCCCACTCCAGCTGCACCAGGGAGTTGAACGGCGTACCCGACGGCTCCCGGCCCACCCGGGACCAGATCTCCTCGTCGTGCGCGTGCGCCATCACCAGCGCCAGCGAGAAGGTCTTCGAGATCGACTGCACCGAGAAGGGCGTCTCCCAGTCGCCCGCCCCGTACACCGAGCCGTCGATGTCGACCAGCGCGATACCGAAGCGGTCCGGGCTGACGCGTTCGAGCGCCGGGATGTAGTCGGCGACCGCGCCCTGCCTCACGAACGGCCGCGCATAGGCCGCTACCTCATCAAGAACGGCCTGGTAGTCCATATCGGACACGCTAACCCGGCGCTTTCCGCACCCCGCGCCGGGGCCCGGCATTCCGCCCCGGCCCGCCCAACGGGCCGCCCGCCTCGCGTCCGCCGCCCGGGTGGCGGAGCCTGACACGGGGAACCCGGCGGCCGGACGGGCCGTTGACCCCATGAGACCGATCGTGCACAGGAGGCAGTGATGGCAGGTTTTCTCGACCGCGCCAAGGAGCAGGCCCAAAACGCCCTCGAGCAGGGCAAACAGAAGGTGGACGAGGTCCAGCAGCAGCGCGCGGGCAACGACCTCCTCAAAAAGCTCGGCGCCGCCTACTACGCCGAACGCCGCGGCAACGGCTCACCGGACGCGACCCAGCACGCACTGAGCGCCCTGGAGGCGCACATCAGCGCGCATGGGGACGGGTTTTTGCGGGCGTAGGGGCGGCGGGAGACCTCAACCGGGCCGCCTCCACACTGGTAGGTGTGTTCGATTACGTTGTCGATCCCGACAGCTTGCGCCCCCGGCTTCCGTCACCGCTCCAGGAAGTGACGGAGCCGGTGTTCTCACGGCACGGTGTGCGGCTGCTGATCAAGCGGGACGATCTGATCCACCCCGCCCTACCGGGTAACAAATGGCGGAAGCTGGCACCCAACCTTCGTGCCGCCGCAGAGGCCGGGCAGCGAACCCTGCTGACGTTCGGTGGCGCGTACTCCAACCACCTGCGCGCCACCGCAGCCGCCGGCCGGCTGCTCGGGTTCCGCACCATAGGCGTCGTACGCGGCGAAGAACTGGCCGTGGCCCCCCTCAATCCGTCGCTGACGCGGTGCGCGGCCGATGGCATGTACCTGCACTTCATCGACCGTGGCACCTACCGGCAGGCCCGTTCCCCGGGGGTGCTGAGCGGTCTCCTCGACCGGTTCGGTGACTGTTACGTGATACCGGAAGGCGGAAGCAACGCCCTCGCCGCTCGCGGCACTGCGGAGCTTGGGCAGGAGCTGCGCGGCAATGCCGACGTGGCGGCGGTGGCCTGCGGAACGGGCGGCACACTCGCCGGCCTCGCGGCCGGACTCGGCACATCCGGCCACGCCCTGGGCATCGCCGTTCTCAAGGGCGGCAGCCCCCACTTCCTCGGGGAGACGGTGGCGGGCCTGCAACGGGCGACGTTCGGCGACCGCTGTGGTGACTGGCGCGTGGAGGACCGCTTCACCTGCGGCGGCTACGCCCGTACGACCCCTGAGCTGGACTCCTTCGTGGCCGCGTTCGAGCAGCGCCACGGCATGGCACTGGAGCGCATCTACGTGGCCAAGATGCTGCTCGGTCTCACCACGCTGGCCGCGGAGGGCACCTTCGCCCCGGGCACCACGGTGGCCGCCGTGCTCACCGGTACGCCGTAACTCCTCACCCCTCCTCCTCCCGATAAGCCGCCGCCTCCTCCAGGTCGAGGCGGCGGAGCAGGGTGCGCAGCATCTCGTCGTCGATGCGGCGGGTGTCGCGGAGGTGGACGAAGACGCGGCGTTCGGCGTCGATCATCTCGCCGGCCAGGCGGCGGTACGTCTCATCGGCGGATTCGCCGGTCACCTCGTTGACGGTGCCCAGCCGTTCCCAGACGGCGTTGCGGCGGCGCTCCATCACGGTGCGCAGCCGGTCCTCCAGGGGGCCCGGCAGGGTGTTGCGCTCGTCGGCGAGGAGGGCGTCGAGGCGTTCCTCGGCGGCGCGCGATGCCTCGTTCTGCGCCTGTGCCTCGGCGAGCGTCTGGGCGCGCGCGTCGCGGCCGGTCAGCTTCAGGGCATGGATCAGCGGCGGCAGCGTCAGGCCCTGGACGACGAGGGTGGCGATGACGGTGGTGAAGGTCAGGAAGAGCACCAGGTTGCGGGCGGGGAACGGCCCGCCGTCGTGCACCGTCGCCGGGATGGAGAAGGCGATGGCCAGCGACACCACGCCCCGCATCCCGGCCCAGCCGACGACCAGCGGCGCCGCGGCCGTGACGCCCGGCTCCCGCTCCCGGATACGGGCCGAGAGGCGCGGCAGATACGTCGCCGGGAAGACCCACACGAACCGCGCCACCACCACCGCCACGAAGACCAGCACCGCGTACCGCGCGGCCTGCGCGCCGCTGAATTCGCCGAGCCCGCGCAGCACCACCGGCAGCTGGAGCCCGATCAGCGCGAAGACCGCGGACTCCAGCAGGAACGACACCATCCGCCACACGGCCGCCTCCTGGAGCCGCGTCTCGAAGTCGACCTGCCAGGAGCGGTGCCCCAGATAGAGGGCGACGACCACCACGGCGAGCACCCCGGACGCCCCGAGCTGCTCGGCGGCGGCGTACGCGACGAACGGGATGAGCAGCGAGAGGGTGTTCTCCAGCAGCGGCGATGCCCGCAGCCGGCGGCGCAGCCAGTGCAGCGGCACCATCAGGACGAGGCCGACGCCGATGCCGCCCAGGGAGGCGACGGCGAACTCCTCGGCCCCGCCGGCCCAGGTGGCGCCCGCGCCGACCGCCGCGGCCACCGCCACCTTGTAGGCGGTGATGGCGGTCGCGTCGTTCACCAGGGACTCGCCCTGGAGGATCGTGGTGATCCGGCCGGGCAGCCCCAGGCGGCGGGCGATGGCGGTGGCCGCGACGGCGTCCGGCGGTGCGACGACGGCGCCCAGGACGAGCGCGGAGGTCAGTGGCAGATCCGGGACGGCCAGGTGGGCGAGGAACCCGACGGCGAGCGTGGCGAAGAGGACGTACCCGACGGAGAGCAGCGCCACCGGCCGCCAGTTGGCCCGCAGGTCCAGGTAGGAGCTCTCCAGCGCCGCGGTGTGCAGCAGCGGCGGCAGCACCAGCGGCAGCACGATGTGCGGGTCGAGGGTGTAGTCCGGCACCCCGGGGACGTACGCGGCGACGAGCCCGGCGGCGACCAGCAGCAGCGGCGCCGGTACGGGCGTCCGCCGGGCGAGCGCGGCCACCGCGGCGCTCCCGGCGATCAGCAACAGCAGCGGCATGACGTCCATCGGCCCGTCCCGTCCGTACCCTCCGGCGCGGTCCGGGTGCGGCACCGCCCGGCCACGACCCGGTGACAGCCGCCCGCGGGTCGTAACCTGGCCATCATGAGCGAGTGTGTGCACGTCCGTGATCTGCCACGCGCCGAACCCGCCCCGCTGAGCGACACCTGCCTGGAGTGTCTGGAGGTGGGCAGCCACCCCGTCCAGCTGCGGCTCTGCCTGGTCTGCGGCCATGTCGGCTGCTGCGACTCCTCGCCGTTCCGCCACGCCACCGGGCACTACGAGCGGACCGGCCACCCGGTGATGCGCTCCTTCGAGCCGGGCGAGTCCTGGCGGTGGTGCTTCGCCGACCAGCTCCTGGTGTGAGGGCGGCGGGACCCGGGGGCCGCCGCGCGAGGGCCCCGGGCCCGGTGCCCGGCCTCCCTGCCGGTCCGCCACCGGCGCGGTTTAGCCTGGCGGCATGATCCGCGAAGCAGCCGTTGCCGACGTCCCCGCCATCCTGGCCATGATCCGCGAACTCGCCGAGTACGAACGCGCCCTGGAGTCGGCGCGGGCGACCGAGGCGCAGCTCACCGAGGCGCTCTTCGGGCCGCAGCCGGCCGCCTTCGCGCTGATGGCCGAGGAGGACGGCGAGCCGGTGGGCTTCGCCCTGTGGTTCCGCAACTTCTCGACGTGGACGGGCACGCACGGTGTCTATCTGGAGGACCTCTACGTCCGCCCCGAGGCGCGCGGCGGGGGCCACGGCAAGGCGCTGCTGGCGGCGCTCGCGGAGATCTGTGTGGCCCGCGGCTACGAGCGTTTCGAGTGGTCCGTCCTGGATTGGAATGAACCG
This sequence comes from Streptomyces sp. NPDC029159, assembly GCF_055564055.1. Lineage (NCBI taxonomy): Bacteria > Bacillati > Actinomycetota > Actinomycetes > Kitasatosporales > Streptomycetaceae > Streptomyces > Streptomyces sp. NPDC029159. Next base: position 298,671 of record NZ_JBVHWT010000003.1, on the reverse strand, counting down.
TCCATCGGCTTTTACCGGTCGATCGGTGCGCAGCCCATGGACGGATGGACGGTCTTCCGGCTCACTGGAAAGGAACTGCACGCCCTCGCGGACACCACGCGGGTCAACGGAGCGTCACCGGCGAGGATTTGACGCCCCCACCCCCTAGCCACTGTGCGTACTCATGTGTTTACAATCAGTGACGACAGCGGTTCCGGGAGCCCCCGGATCCGTTCGCATTCCGGACGACGGCCGTGCTCCGTCCGGGCGACACCGGCCCGCGGATCGCGGTAGCGTCACAGCCGAACCCTGTGCTGCGCCGCTTCCCTCGGGAGCGACCGGCCAGACGCCCGGAGCGGTGCAGCGGCCACGCACATCAGCTCAACACGTATCAGCTCAATCCAGCTTGTGCCACCTTGGAGGTGAGGGTGTCCCAGATCGCAGGCGAGCCCGGGACCCAGGACTTCGTGGAAGTCCGGCTGCCCGCTGCGGGTGCCTACCTTTCCGTGCTGCGTACGGCCACCGCCGGACTCGCAGCCCGCTTGGACTTCACCCTCGACGAGATCGAGGACCTGCGCATCGCGGTGGACGAGGCGTGCGCGATCCTGCTCCAGCAGGCCGTGCCCGGCTCCGTGCTGAGCTGCGTCTTCCGTCTCATCGACGACGCACTGCAGGTGACCGTCTCGGCGCCGACCACCGACGGCCGCGCGCCCGAGCGCGACACCTTCGCCTGGACGGTGCTCTCCGCACTGGCCGGCAAGGTCGACTCCGCCGTCGCCGAGGACCGTACGGTCACCATCAGCCTCTACAAGGAGCGCGGCGCCGGTCCCGGACCGTCATGACCGAACAGGGGGCCCCGTGAAAGATCTCGAACGCGGCGCGGGGATCGCGCCGGGTGCGACCATCCCGGACCAGCAGGCCCGGCCGCACCCGACGGGCGCGGACGACCCCGGCGGCCGGCCGGACGCAGCGGAGCAGGCAGAGCGGGCGGACCACATGGACGACAGCGAGCAGCAGGGCGAGCGGGCGCAGCACACGCCGCGCCCGCCCCAGGAGACCCCGGAGGAGCCCCAGGGCGCCCCGGAGCCCCCGCACGCCCACGAACCGGCGCACGCCCACGATCCGCACGACCGCAGCGGTGCACGGGCGATGTTCCACGAGCTGCGGAAGCTCCCCGACGGCTCCCCGGAGCACGCGGAGCTGCGCAACACCCTGGTGCAGATGCACCTCCCGCTGGTCGAGCACCTGGCCCGCAGATTCCGCAACCGCGGCGAGCCCCTGGACGACCTCACCCAGGTCGCGACCATCGGCCTGATCAAGTCGGTCGACCGCTTCGACCCGGACCGCGGCGTGGAGTTCTCCACGTACGCGACGCCCACCGTCGTCGGCGAGATCAAGCGGCACTTCCGGGACAAGGGCTGGGCGGTCCGGGTGCCGCGCCGCCTCCAGGAGCTGCGGCTGTCGCTGACGACGGCGACCGCCGAGCTGTCCCAGCGGCACGGCCGGGCGCCGACCGTCCACGAGCTGGCGGAGCATCTGTCGCTCTCCGAGGAGGAGGTCCTGGAGGGCCTGGAGTCGGCGAACGCCTACTCCACCCTCTCCCTCGACGTCCCCGACACCGACGACGAGTCCCCCGCGGTGGCCGACACGCTCGGCGCGGAGGACGAGGCGCTGGAGGGCGTGGAGTACCGCGAATCCCTCAAGCCGCTGCTTGAGGATCTGCCGCCGCGCGAGAAGAAGATCCTGCTGCTGCGGTTCTTCGGCAACATGACCCAGTCGCAGATCGCCCAGGAGGTCGGCATCTCCCAGATGCACGTCTCCCGGCTGCTGGCCCGCACCCTGGCCCAGCTGCGCGACCGTCTCCTCGTCGAGGAGTGAGCGGCCGGCCGTGACGGCCGAAGGGGGCGGGATCCGCGTGGATCCCGCCCCCTTCGCCGTTCCGGTCCGCTACTCCCGCGGGCCGATGCCGAGCGCCACGGTGGCCGTCGGGTTGACCAGCAGCCCGAGGACGGCGAAGGCGGCGACCGCCAGTGCGACGCCCGCCGCGATCAGCGCACCGCCGGCGCTGATCAGTGTCCAGGCGACGGGCAGCGCCACGATCTGGGTGATCATCGAGGGGCCGCGGCTCCAGCGGCGCAGCAGCCACAGCCCGCGGGCGGCGGCCAGCGGCAACACCGCCAGCGCGAGCACGGTCACCGCGCCCGTCACGGCCTGCTGCGGGCTGTCGGGCGAGCCGGTGACGCCCTCGATCAGCAGGGAGACGCCGAGGGCCGCCAGCGCGACGCCCTCGACGGCGGTGAGCACCGCGGCGGCGGTCAGCCGGGCCGGGCGCGGTCCGGGCTGCTCGGGGGCCGCGGGCGCGGCGGCGGCCTGGCGTGCGGACTTCTTCTGCTGCTTACTGCTCACCCCAGCAGGGTAGCGCCGCCGCGCCGCCCACCGGCCGCCCCCGGGCCCGCCGCACGGGGCCGGCACCGCGGTCCGGGCCCGGTAGGCCGTCCGGGGAGGTGCGTCGCAGGGCCGGTACCAGCAGGTAGGTACGCTGGCGGTCATGCGCGCGCTTCTCGTGGTCAATCCCGCTGCCACCACCACCAGTGCCCGCACCCGTGACGTGCTGGCCCATGCGCTCGCCAGCGATCTCGATCTGAAGGTCGCCGAGACCCGGTACCGCGGCCACGCCCGCGACCTCGCCCGGCAGGCCGCCGAGGACGGCAGGACCGAGCTGGTGGTGGCGCTCGGCGGCGACGGCACGGTCAACGAGGTCGTCAACGGTCTGCTGACCCACGGCCCCGACCCGGAGTCCCACCCCCGCCTGGCCGTGGTGCCCGGCGGCTCCACCAATGTCTTCGCCCGCGCGCTCGGCCTGCCGAACGACGTCGTGGAGGCGACCGGCGCCCTGCTGGACGCGCTGCGGGACGGCAGCGAGCGCACCGTCGGCCTGGGGCACGCCGCGGGCACCCGCGGCAGCGAGGACGAGGGTGTCCCGGGGCGCTGGTTCACCTTCTGCGCCGGGTTCGGCTTCGACGCCGGGGTGGTCGGCCGCGTCGAACAGCAGCGCGAGCGCGGCAAGCGGTCGACGCACAGCCTCTACGTCCGTCAGGTCGTCCGGCAGTTCCTGGGAGATCAGAACCGCCGGGAGGGCACCATCACGCTGGAGCGCCCGGCCCCGGACGGCGGCGCGCCGGAGGTCACCGAGGGGCTGGTGATGTCGATAATCTGCAACACCTCTCCCTGGAGCTACCTGGGCAATCGCCCGCTCTACCCGCTCCCCGACGCCTCGTTCGACACCGCGCTGGACGTCTTCGCGCTGAGCCGTCTCTCCCCCGCCGCCGTGACGCGTTACGCGACCCAGCTGCTGACCTCGACCCCCGAGCGCGGACCCCACGGCAAGCACGCACTGTCACTCCACGACCTGACGGCCTTCACCTTGCATTCACAGGCGCCACTGCCCTTTCAGATGGACGGAGACCACCTCGGACTGCGCACGAGTGTGACGTTCACAGGCGTACGCCGTGCACTGCGTGTGATTGTGTGAGCGGCAGGGGCTAAAGTCCTTTCACTCGAACGTTTAGGCTGACTTCCACCCCCTAGAAGTACGGCTGTGACCTAGGCGACACCAAGGAATCAAAAAAAAGTTTCCGGTAGGGGTTGTATCCGTCGCCGAGGTTTGCGAGTCTCTTCATGGCGATCGGGACGGCCGTTTCACCGGCCCCCTTGAGAGCCCGAATCCCCTCCTCATTCCACAGGACCGCACCAGTTTGTCGACTGGCATTCGGCCCTTCCCCTGCGGAGGGATTCGTGAAAGCGTTCACATTCACAAGCAACGTTCCCGTTATACGAGGAGATGGAGCAGCCATGGACTGGCGTCACCGCGCCGTTTGCCGCGAAGAAGACCCCGAGCTCTTCTTCCCCATCGGCAACACCGGTCCTGCGCTCCTGCAGATCGAGGAAGCCAAGGCCGTCTGCCGCCGCTGCCCCGTCATGGAGCAGTGCCTGCAGTGGGCGCTCGAGTCCGGCCAGGACTCCGGCGTCTGGGGTGGTCTGAGTGAGGACGAGCGCCGCGCGATGAAGCGCCGTGCAGCTCGCAACCGGGCGCGCAACGCCAGCGCCTGACACAGACTCCCCGTGGCCCCCGAGCCGCAGCGCGCAGTACCCCCGATGCGCAGAGCAACGTGAGCTTTGAGCCCCGGACCATCCGATGGTCCGGGGCTTACTGCTGTGTGGAACACCGCCGCGCCACTCCCCCGGTGGCCGTGGCGCCCGCCCCGGTCAGCTCTTCTCGGGCCGCACCGGTACGTCGAGGAGCACCCGCGTACCGCCCTCGGCGCCGCGCACCATGTCGAACGCGCCGCCCAACTCCCCTTCCACCAGGGTCCGTACGATCTGGAGCCCCAGGTTTCCGGTGCTGTGCGGGTCGAAGCCCTCGGGCAGCCCGCGGCCGTTGTCCTGGACGGTGACCAGCAGCCGCGGCTCGGTACGGCTGCCGCCGCGGACCGCGCCGACCTCGACCGCGCCCTGTTCCCCCTCGTCGAAGGCGTGCTCCAGGGCGTTCTGGAGGATCTCGGTCAGCACCATCGACAGCGGGGTGGCGACCTCCGCGTCGAGGATGCCGAAGCGGCCGGTGCGGCGGGTGGTGACCTTGCCGGGGGAGATCTCGGCGACCATCGCGAGGACCCGGTCGGCGATCTCGTCGAACTGGACGCGTTCGTCGAGGTTCTGCGACAGCGTCTCGTGGACGATGGCGATCGAGCCGACCCGGCGCACCGCCTCGTCCAGCGCCTCGCGGCCCTTGGCGGAGTCCATCCGGCGGGACTGGAGGCGCAGCAGCGCGGCGACGGTCTGGAGGTTGTTCTTCACCCGGTGGTGGATCTCCCGGATGGTGGCGTCCTTGGTGATCAATTCCCGTTCGCGGCGGCGGAGTTCGGTGACGTCGCGCAGCAGCACCAGCGAGCCGCTGTGGGTGCCCTTGGGCTTGAGCGGGATCGCCCGGAGCTGGATCACCCCTTCGTCGCCCTCCACCTCGAACTCCCTGGGCGCCCAGCCGCTGGCCAGCTTGACCAGCGCCTCGTCGACCGGGCCGCGGGCGGGTGCCAGTTCGGCGGTGGTGCGGCCGAGGTGGTGGCCCACCAGGTCGGCGGCGAGGCCGAGGCGGTGGTAGGCGGAGAGCGCGTTGGGGCTGGCGTACTGGACGACGCCGTCCGCGTCGAGCCTGATCAGACCGTCGCCGGCGCGCGGCGAGGCGTCCATGTCGACCTGCTGGGCCGGGAACGGAAACGTTCCGGCGGCGATCATCTGGGCGAGGTCGGAGGCGCTCTGGAGGTAGGTCAGCTCCAGGCGGCTGGGGGTGCGGACGGTGAGGAGGTTGGTGTTGCGGGCGATCACGCCCAGCACCCGGCCCTCGCGGCGGACCGGGATGGACTCGACGCGGACCGGCACCTCCTCGCGCCACTCCGGGTCGCCCTCGCGGACGATCCGGCCCTCGTCCAGCGCGGAGTCCAGCATCGGGCGGCGGCCCCGGGGGACGAGGTGGCCGACCATGTCGTCCTGGTAGGAGGTGGGCCCGGTGTTCGGCCGCATCTGGGCGACCGACACATAGCGGGTGCCGTCGAGGGTGGGCACCCAGAGCACCAGATCGGCGAAGGACAGATCGGACAGCAGCTGCCATTCCGAGACGAGCAGGTGCAGCCACTCGAGGTCGGAGTCGCTCAGAGCGGTGTGCTGGCGGACGAGATCGTTCATGGAGGGCACGCCAGCGAGCCTACCGGCGTACGGTGTCCCTGTTCTTCCCGTGTTCTCCGTGCGGAGGGCTTCCCGTGGGGTGGCCGTCCCGTGGACGGTACGGTGCAGATCTTCTGCCGTGCACGGGCATGGACAGATCAGAATGGTCTAGTCCACAATGTTTTCCACTACAGACTTCCGCTCTCCCCGCACAGGAGGGCGGATCGAGACCGGCGCGTTCTCTGCCCTGACTACGCGGCGGTCTCCGATCGACCGGCTCCCCGGCGGGCGCCACCCCCACCGCACTCGGGGTGTCCGACCGCCCGGCGGAACCGGCCGATGTAGCTCCGGGCTGCGGTGCCGGACAGGTTGAGGGTCCTGTCCCGGCGCCGCGGCCCGCGGGTGTTTCCGGGCCCGGACGCGCCGGTGGCGCGGGGCCGGGTCGGGGCGGATCTTGCGTTGATCCCCCGTTGACGGGCAGTTGATTCCGCGCGCCCAAGCTGGAAGCGCGTCACCGCCGGCCTCCCCCGCCCGGTCGCCCGCCTGCTTCCCCCCGGGCGACCGTCCGGGCGCGTCGCCGGGCCGGCCCGTTCCCCGTCGGGCAGGGTCCGGCGGCGCGCCCCTTTTCCGGGTCCGCGCATTCTCCGCGCCCCTTTTCCGGCACCGTCCGCCGCTCCCTCATTTCCCCTTCTCCGTAAGGGAATTACGGAATTCCGTGCACCTCGGAGCGAACGGTGGATAAACGGAGCGTGGGAGATACGGCACGGAGAGTGGAAATGCGCGGGCGGGTGGGGAATTCGGGGCCGAATCCGGGCGGAGGACGGCTTCCGGGAGCCGGGTCCGGAGGCGTCCACTCTGCTAGATTGGTCTATACCACCAGACTCCCATTCTTCAGAACGGCAGGCCACGCGTGGAAGTTGTCATCGTTCCGGACGCCCCCGCAGGCGGCAGGCTCATCGCCGACGCCCTCGCCGCCCTGGTGCGCCGCAAGCCCGACGCGCTGCTCGGTGTCGCCACCGGCTCGACCCCGCTGCCCATCTACGAAGCGCTCGCCGCGCAGGTCGCGTCCGGCGCGGTGGACGCCTCACGGGTCCGCGTCTGCCAGCTCGACGAGTACGTCGGACTGCCCGCCGGACACCCCGAGTCCTACCGTTCGGTGGTGCTGCGCCAGGTCGTCGAGCCGCTCGGGATCGACAAGGGGTCCTTCCTGGGGCCCGACGGCGCCGCCGAGGACATCCCGGCGGCCTGTGCGGCGTACGACGAGGCGCTGCGGGCGGCCGGCGGGGTGGACCTCCAGATCCTCGGGATCGGCACGGACGGTCACATCGGTTTCAACGAACCGTGCTCCTCGCTCGCGTCGCGCACCCGCATCAAGACGCTGACGCAGCAGACCCGCGAGGACAACGCACGGTTCTTCGACAGCCTCGACGAGGTACCGCACCACGTCATCACGCAGGGCATCGGCACGATCCTGGAGGCCCGGCACCTGGTGCTGCTGGCGACCGGCGCGGGCAAGGCGCGCGCCGTGGCGCAGGCGGTCGAGGGCCCGGTCGCCGCGGTGGTGCCGGCCTCGGCGCTCCAGCTGCACCCGCACGCCACGGTCGTCGTCGACGAGGCCGCCGCGTCGGAGCTGAAGCTCGCGGACTACTTCCGGGCGACGTACGCGGCCAAGCCGGAGTGGCAGGGCCTGTAACCAGCACGGACACGGCGACGGCCGGGGCGCTCCCCCCACGCGGGAGCGTCCCGGCCGCCGGTCTGTGGGGGCCAGGTCAGCCGTCGGCCACCGTGCCCGTCAGCGCCTCGGCGGCGGCGCGGGCGCAGACCCGGGCGGCGCCGTGGGTGGCGAGGTGGAGCGCGCCGCACGGCTCCGCCTGCGGGACGCCCATCTCGACGACGACGGTGTCGGGGCGGGCCGCCACCAGTGCGGTGAGCGCCCCGGCCATCCAGGGGTGGCGGTGCGCGTCGCGGACCACGGCGACGACGCGGCGCCGCCCGGCCTCGGTGAGCACCGCGGCGACCAGCCGGTCGGTGCCCTCGGCGGTGGCCCGCTCGGCGCCGTACGCGGTCGTGGTGGTGCCGGGCAGCAGCCGGGTCAGTTCGGCGGCGACGCCCCAGGGGGTCTCGTCGCCGACGGCGATGTTGGCGACGGGGGTGAACGCGGCGACGTGCACCGGTTCGGTGAGCGGGGTGAACGGCTCCCGGGCGGTGCGGCGCAGGGCGCGGCGGGCGGCGCGCAGCCCGGGTGCGGGTGCGGCCCCCTCCACCGCGCCCGCAGCCGGAGCCGGTGCGGACGGGGCCGCCGCGCCGCGGACCCACGCCGCCAGGGCGCGTACCCGGGCCGCAGCGTCCGCCAGCCGTTCCTCCGGCAGGTCGCCGTCGTGGACCGCCCGGACCAGGGCGTCGCGCAGCCGGTCCACGGTGGCCTCGTCGGAGAGTCCGCCGCCCACGCAGAGCGCGTCGGCGCCGGCGGCCAGCGCCAGGACGCTGCCGCGTTCGATGCCGTAGGCGGCGGAGATGGCGCGCATCTCGATGCCGTCGGTGACGATCAGCCCGTCGAAGCCGAGGCCGCCCTCGGACTCGGGGGCGCGCAGCAGTCCGTGCAGGGCGGCCGGGCTGAGGGTGGCCGGGCGGTCCGGGTCCAGGGCCGGCAGCAGGATGTGGGCGCTCATGACGGCCCGGGTGCCCGCGGCGACGGCGGCGCGGAACGGCACCAGCTCCCGCTCCCGCAGCGTCGTGAGGTCCACGCCGACGCGCGGCATGTCGTGGTGGGAGTCGACGGCGGTGTCGCCGTGGCCGGGGAAGTGCTTGGTGCAGGCGGCGACCCCGGCGGACTGGAGGCCGTCGACGTAGGCGGCGGTGTGCCGGGCGACCAGCGCCGGGGCGGCGCCGAAGGAGCGGACGCCGATGACCGGGTTGCCCGGGTCGGAGTTGACGTCCGCGCAGGGCGCCCAGTTGAGGTTGATACCGCAGGCGGCGAGGCGGGTGCCCAGGTCGCGGGCGACGGCGCGGGTGAGGTCCGGGTCGTCGACGGCGCCGAGCGCGAGGTTGCCCGGGTAGGAGGAGCCGGTGCGGACCTCCAGGCGGGTGACGTCGCCGCCCTCCTCGTCCACGGCGACCAGCACATCGCCGCGTACGGCGCGCAACCGGGCGGTGAGGGCGGCGAGCTGGTCCGGGCTGACGACGTTGCGGCCGAAGACGGCGACGGCGGCGAGGCCCTCGTCGAGGCGGCGCAGCACCCAGTCGGGCGGGGTGGTACCGGTGAAGCCGGGCTGGAGGACGGCGAGCGCGTCGCGGGTGAGGGCGTCGGTGGCCGTGCGGGTTCGGGTGGTGCTCATGGGGTCCGGGTCATCCCTTCACGGCGCCGGAGGTGAGGCCGCCGACGGCCTTGCGCTGGAGGAAGAGGAAGAGGACCAGGATCGGTACGGCGAAGATCGACGCGGCGGCCATGGTGGCGCCCCAGTCGTCGCCGAACTGGCTCTGGAACTGCGACAGCCACAGCGGCAGGGTCCCCTTGACCGGTTCCTTGTTGAGCACCAGGACGAGCGGGAACTCGTTCCAGGCGGTGATGAAGCCGAAGAGCGAGGTGGCCATCAGACCGGGGGCGAGCAGCGGGAAGACGACCTTGGTGAACGCCTGGCGGCGCGAGCAGCCGTCGACCATCGCGGACTCCTCCAGCTCCTTGGGCACGGCGGCGACGTAGCCGCGGAGCGTCAGGAGGGTGAAGGGCAGCACCATCAGCATGTAGAAGGCGGTCAGCGGGACGAGGCTGTTCAGCATGTCGGCGTCGCGGACGATCATGTAGATCGAGATGACCATGACCTCCCAGGGCGCCATCTGCGCGACCATGAAGACCAGCAGCGTCGCCTTGCGGCCCTTGAACCGCATCCGGGTCAGCGCGAAGGCGCCGCAGAGCGCGATGAGCAGCGAGAGGCCGACGGCGACGGCGGTGACGAGCACGGAGTTGCCCGCCAGTGTCCAGAAGTCGGGGGCGCCCACCGCGGTCGCGAAGTGCTGGAAGGTGCCGTGCAGCGGGAACCACACGGGGACGTCGCTGATGATGTCGCCGGTCGGCTTGAACGCCGTGTTGAACATCCAGTAGACGGGGAAGACGAAGCCGATGGCGAGGACGATCGCCGTCGCGTTGGGCCAGATCCGGCCGGCGAGCGAGCGCTTCACAGCTCGTCCTCCTCTTGCTTGAGCGTCAGACGCAGGTAGTACGCGGTCACGGCGAGCAGCACGGCGATGGTGAGCAGGGAGATCGCGGCGCCCATGCCGAAGTGGAGGTTGCCGACGCCCTCGGTGAACGCGTAGATCGGCAGGGTCTCGGTGAGCCGGTCCGGGCCGCCCTTGTTGATGGCGAAGATCTGCGGGAACGCCTTGAAGACCCAGATGACCTCCAGGAACGTCGTGGCGAGGAAGAACGGCTTGAGGAAGGGGAAGGTCACGGTGGTGAAGACCTTCCAGGTCCCGGCGCCGTCCATCCGGGCCGCCTCGTACAGCTCCCTGGGGATGGTCGTGGTCGCGGCGTAGAGGTTGAGCGCCACGAAGGGCAGGGACTGCCAGACGATCAGCAGGGTGATGACGAAGAAGGTGGAGAGCTGGGTGCCGACCCAGTCGTAGTGGGCCATGGAGTGCCAGCCGAGCTGGTCCAGGACCCAGTTGACGACGCCGTAGCGGGAGTCGAAGAGCCACTGGAAGACGGTGGTGGCGGCGATGACGGGCATCGCCCAGGCCAGCACCAGCGCGACGGAGAGCGCCAGGCGCATCTTCTTGCCGAGGCGGGCGAGGAGCAGGCCGATGAGGACGCCCAGCACCATGATCAGGGTGACGTTGACGGCGGTGAAGACGAGGGTGCGGAGGGTGACCCGCCAGAACTCCTCGCTGCCCAGGATCTCCTGGAAGTTGCCGGTGCCGCTCCAGACCGTCAGGTGCTGGATCAGCTCCTTCATGTTCAGGGTCTGGAAGGAGAGCAGGATGTTGCGGACCATCGGCCAGCCGAGGAAGACGGCGGTGGCCAGCAGCGCGGGGAGCAGCAGCAGATAGGGCGTGGCTCTGCCGGTGCGGCTCCGCCGGGTGCCGGTGGCGCGGCCGGACGGCGGCGCACCGCCTTTGCCGATGCGCGGCGCCCTCTTGTCCACCGCGTCGTCGAGCTGCACTGCCATGGCCGTTCGCTCCCCTTCGTACCGATGTCGCGCGCGTTGCGGTGCCTCCGTACGGGCCGGGTGGCCGGGCCGGGCGGAGGACCGGGTGTGCCGTCGCCGAAGGGGCGCGCCCTGATGGGCGGCGCCCCTTCGGCGGGCGGTGCCCTACTTCTGGGCGAGCCGCTTGTTGATCTCCTGCTCGACGGCCTTGGCGGCGTCGTCGGCGGTCTTCCCGCTCAGCACGGCGGTCATGTAGTTCTTGATCGGGTTCGGGACGTTCTCGACGGCCGCCCACTCCGGGATGAGCGGGGTGGTGCCGCCGGACTTCGCGGCCGCGGGGGCCGCCGCCTCGGCCGCCGGGTTGCCCTTCGCGGCGCTCGCCAGATCGGGGGACTTGGGGCTCCAGCCGACCTCCTTGACCATCTGCGCGTCGTTCTTCTTCGACAGCGCGACCTTGAGGAACTCCTTGGCCAGCTCCTGCTTGGTGCTGCCGCCGGCGACCGCGAAGTTGGAGCCGCCGAGGAAGACGCCCTCGGGCTTGTCGGCGGTCTCACCGGGGATGGTGAAGAAGCCGATGTCCTTCTTGATGTCCGGGTTGGCCTTGACGGCGGTGGCCGCCTCGTAGCCCATGGCGATGATGGCGCCGGTCTTGCCCTTGGCGAAGACCTCGGCCTGCTGCGGCGTCGCCTCGTCCTTGTTCTTGGGGGCGTCGCTGAAGGACTGGTAGGTCTTGTAGATGTCCATCGCCTTGGCGACCTTGGGGTCGGCGAGGTTGGAGACCCACTTGCCGCCGCTCTTCTTGACGAGGTCCGCGCCGGTGCCGATGGTCAGGCCGTCGAAGAAGTACCAGTTCTGGCCGGGCAGGTAGAGCGGTTCGGCATCGGTCTTGTTCTTGATGGTGTCGAACGCCTTGAACAGCTCGGTGCGCGTCTTCGGCAGATCCTTGATCCCGGCCTCGGCCCAGATCTTCTTGTTGTACATGACGACGCGGTTGCCGGCGTACCAGGGGAGCGCGTACTGCTTCCCGTCGGCCATCGCCGCCTTGTTGAAGGAGTCGCTCCAGTCGGCGCCGATCTGCTTCTTGAGGTCACCGAGGTCGAGCAGGGCGCCGGCCTTGGCGTAGGCGGCGGTCTGGGTGTTGCCGATCTCGACGACGTCGGGCGGGCTGTCCTCGGACAGGGCGGTGGTCAGCTTCTGCTGGATGCCGTCCCACTGCTGGACCTTGAAGTTGACGGTGGCGCCGGTCTTCTTCTCGAATTCCTTGGAGACCTGGGCCGTCCACTGTGACGGGTTGGATCCCGACATCACCCACACGGTCAGCTTCTGACCCTTGAAGCCGTCCGCACCGTTACCGCTGCCGTCGCTGGACCCACAGGCAGCGACACTCATCAGCATTCCCGCGACCGCGGTCGCTGCTATGAGTCCACGCTTCATTGCGCTCTCCCCTAGAGGCCGGGTGTGGTCTTTAATGGTTTAGACCAGTTCCCGCAGCTTGGCCTAGACCTTTTGGGGTGTCAAGGGTGTATAAGAGTCGCTGTCGGCTCCGTTACCGGACCGACATCTGCCGGGTGCGGGCCCGCGGCGGGGCCCGGCGACCACGCCCGTGCCACGATGTGAGGCGCAAGGTACGGAGGTGCCGGTGACGGCAGCACGACAGAGGGCGGAAAGGCGGGTCATGCAGACCGACGGGGGCAGCGCGGAGAACGGCACGACGGCCACACGCAGCGCCCGCGTTCCCAAGTATTACCGCCTCAAAAAGCACTTGCTGGAGATCACCGAAACGCTTCCGCCGGGCACCCCGGTGCCGCCGGAGCGGGCGCTGGCCGCGGAGTTCGACACCTCCCGCACCACGGTCCGCCAGGCCCTCCAGGAACTGGTGGTCGAGGGGCGGCTGGAGCGCATCCAGGGCAAGGGCACCTTCGTCGCCAAGCCGAAGGTCTCCCAGGCACTGCAACTGACCTCCTACACCGAGGACATGCGCGCCCAGGGGCTGGAGCCCACCTCGCAGCTGCTGGACATCGGCTACGTCACCGCCGACGACCGGCTGGCCGGGCTGCTGGACATCGCCGCCGGCGGCCGGGTGCTGCGCATCGAGCGGCTGCGGCTGGCCAGCGGTGAGCCGATGGCCATCGAGATCACCCATCTGTCCGCCAAGCGCTTCCCGGCGCTGCGCCGCAATCTCGTCAAGTACACCTCGCTCTACACCGCGTTGGCCGAGGTGTACGACGTGCGGCCGGCCGAGGCGGAGGAGACCATCGAGACCTCGCTGGCCACCCCGCGCGAGGCCGGGCTGCTGGGCGCGGACGTCGGCCTGCCGATGCTGATGCTCTCCCGCCATTCGCGCGATGCGCAGGGCCGTCCGGTGGAGTGGGTCCGCTCGGTCTACCGCGGTGACCGCTACAAGTTCGTGGCCCGGCTGAGCCGTCCGGTGGAGTGACACCCCCGGCGTGGCGCACCGGCACACGGCGGCCTCCCGCACACCCCCAAGGGGTGCGCCGGTGGCCGCCGTTGCCGTACCGATATGCGGACACCTAGTGACGGCTGACGCGGCCCTGCCATAGATTTCCAGCCCATTACAGGAGATCGCCAGGGACGGAGCGGCCATGCCGGAGCACGACGGAACACCCCCTTCCAGACAGGTCGTCACACCGACGCGTGTGGTGGCCGGACTCTGCCTGATCGCCCCGTTCGTGGCGATGCTCTGGGTGGGCTCGTACGCGAAGATCGAGCCGACGCTCATCGGCATCCCGTTCTTCTACTGGTACCAGATGCTGTGGGTGCTGATCTCCACGGCGCTCACGATGATCGCGTACAAGCTGGTCCAGCGGGAGAACCGCGTCCGTAAGGGCGGTGCGGCCGAATGACGCTCCCCTCCTCGGCGCTCGCCGCGTCCCACGCCGGCGGCGTCAACGGCGTCGCCCTCACGGTCTTCGTCCTCTTCTTCGTCGCCGTCACCGTCATGGGCTTCCTCGCGGCCCGCTGGCGCAAGGCCGAGCAGTCGGCCAACCTCGACGAATGGGGGCTGGGCGGCCGCAGCTTCGGCACCTGGGTGACGTGGTTCCTGCTCGGCGGCGACCTCTACACCGCGTACACCTTCGTGGCCGTCCCGGCGGCGATCTACGCCGCGGGCGCGTCCGGCTTCTTCGCGGTGCCGTACACGATCCTCGTGTACCCGCTGATCTTCACCTTCCTGCCCCGCCTGTGGTCCGTCTCGCACAAACACGGCTACGTCACCACCTCGGATTTCGTGCGCGGACGCTTCGGCTCGAAGGGCCTGTCGCTGGCCGTCGCGCTGACCGGCATCCTGGCGACGATGCCGTACATCGCCCTGCAACTCGTCGGCATCCAGGCGGTCCTGGACGTGATGGGCGTCGGCGGCGGCGAGAACACCAACTGGTTCGTCAAGGACCTGCCGCTGCTGATCGCGTTCGCGGTGCTCGCCGCGTACACCTACTCCTCGGGGCTGCGCGCCCCGGCGCTGATCGCGTTCGTCAAGGACGGGCTGATCTACCTGGTCATCGCCGTCGCGATCATCTACATCCCGATCAAGCTCGGCGGGTTCGACGCGATCTTCCACGAGGCGGGCAAGGCGTTCGCCGAACCGGGCCCGACCGGCAAGCCCCGCGGTGAGCTGGCCAGCGGCCCCAACAGCCAGTGGGCGTACGCCACATTGGCGCTGGGCTCGGCGCTCGCGCTGTTCATGTATCCGCACTCGATCACCGCGACGCTCTCCTCCCGCAGCCGCAACGTGATCCGCCGCAACACCACGATCCTGCCGCTGTACTCGCTGATGCTGGGCTTCCTCGCGCTGCTCGGCTTCATGGCGATCAAGGCGGGCACGGAGACCCACGGCAACGCCCAACTCGCCATCCCGCAGCTCTTCGCGGACATGTTCCCGAGCTGGTTCGCGGGCGTGGCGTTCGCCGCCATCGGCATCGGCGCCCTGGTGCCCGCCGCGATCATGTCCATCGCCGCGGCCAACCTCTTCACCCGCAACGTCTACAAGGACTTCCTCAAGCCCGGCGCCACGCCCGAGCAGGAGCACAAGGTCGCCAAGCTGGTGTCGCTGCTGGTGAAGGTCGGCGCGCTGGTCTTCGTCCTCACCATGGACAAGACCGTGGCGATCAACTTCCAGCTGCTGGGCGGCATCTGGATCCTGCAGACCATGCCGGCGCTGGTCGGCGGCCTGTTCACCCGCTGGTTCCACCGCTGGGCGCTGCTGGCCGGCTGGGCGGTCGGCATGGTCTACGGCACGCTCGCCGCCTACGGCGTGGCGAGCCCGACGCAGGCGCACTTCGGCGGCTCCAGCGCGGAGATCCCCGGCATCGGCCAGATCGGCTACATCGGCCTGACGGCGTTCGTCCTGAACGTCGTGGTGACGCTCGTCCTCACCGTCGTCCTGCGCGCCCTGAAGGCCCCCGACGGCGCCGACGAGACCAGCCCCGGCGACTACACCGCCGACGTCGGCGACCAGGGCGTCACCCCGGACCTGCCGCCCGCGGCGGCGGACGTTCCGGCGGGGCGCTGAGGGCGCGGACACGCCCGGCTGCCTCCAGGTCGCCGCTTCCCTCACGGGAGGCGGCGACCTGTTTTTTCACCTCGGCGCCCGGCTTTCCCAGGCGTGGAGCGGATCATCGCCCCGAACCGACAGCCACCGACCGCTCACTAGATATGGGGGTGCGCCCAAGACCCCACCACCACATGTATGCTCGTGCTCGCTGTCGCCGCAGGGGAATCCGGTGTGAGTCCGGAACTGTCCCGCAACGGTGTACGAGAGCGCAGATATCCCACGATGTCGACCGGCCCGGCCGGTGTGCGCCCCCGTCAGTCCGAAGACCTGCCGATGGTACGTCCGCGCCACCCTGGCCCGGGCGTCGAGATGTCCGGGCCCCGAGGGATGGGCCGGTGGACGCCGCGCGGGCCGCCGCGCGCCCGGGTGCGCTGTGCCGCCGGGCGCCGCCCGTTCGACCGTCCGTCGCGCCTCCCTCCGGCCCCCGCCGAGTGAGGGAGAGCACCACGTGACCACCGCGCCACCGCAGTCCGCGACCGACGCCGAGGCCGCAGCGCTTGAGACGGCCACGTTCCCCGCCGGCGTCCCCGGCCAGGACCCGCCCGGCACCGCCCTGCTGCGCACCCTGACCGAGCTGACCGCCGACCTGACCGCCACCGACCCGGGCAAGGTCGCCGCCGCCGCGCTCCGCGGCCGCCACCCCGGCTCCGACGAGGCGGGGCTGCGGGAGCTGGCCATCGACGCCGCCGCCGGTCTGATCGGCGACGAGCCGCAGTACTCCAAGCTCGCCGCCCGGCTGCTCACCCTCGCCATCGCCGAGGAGGCCGCGGGCGAGGGCGCCACGTCGTTCTCCGCGTCGGTCGCCACCGGTCACCGCGAGGGCCTGATCGCCGACTCCACCGCCGCGTTCGTCGCCACCCACGCCGCGGAGCTGGACGCCCTCGTCACCCGGGCGCTGGCCGACGGCGCCGACGACCGGTTCGGCTACTTCGGGCTGCGCACCGTGCACTCCCGCTACCTGCTGCGCCACCCCACCACCCGGCAGGTCATCGAGACCCCGCAGCACTTCCTGCTCCGGGTCGCCTGCGGGCTGGCCGAGGACGACTCGGCGCGGGCGCTGGCCGACGTCGCCGAGCTGTACCGCCTGACCAGCTCGCTGTCGTACCTGCCCTCCTCCCCCACCCTCTTCAACTCCGGCACCCGCCACCCGCAGATGTCGTCCTGCTACCTGCTGGACTCGCCGCTGGACGAGCTGGACTCGATCTACGACCGCTACCACCAGGTCGCCCGGCTCTCCAAGCACGCCGGCGGCATCGGCCTCTCGTACTCCCGTATCCGGGCCCGCGGTTCGCTGATCCGCGGCACCAACGGGCACTCCAACGGCATCGTGCCGTTCCTGCGGACGCTGGACGCCTCCGTCGCCGCGGTCAACCAGGGCGGCCGGCGCAAGGGCGCCGCCTGCGTCTACCTGGAGACCTGGCACGCGGACATCGAGGAGTTCCTGGAGCTGCGCGACAACACCGGCGAGGAGGCGCGGCGTACCCACAACCTGAACATCGCGCACTGGATCCCCGACGAGTTCATGCGCCGCGTCGAGGCCGACACCGGCTGGTCGCTGTTCTCCCCCGCGGACGCGCCGGAGCTGGTCGACCTGTGGGGCGACGAGTTCGACGCCGCGTACCGCAGGGCGGAGGCCGAGGGCCGCGCCACCAAGCAGGTCCCGGCGCGGGTGCTGTACTCCCGGATGATGCGGACGCTGGCGCAGACCGGCAACGGCTGGATGACCTTCAAGGACCACGCCAACCGCACCGCCAACCAGACCGCCGAGCCCGGCAAGGTCGTCCACTCCTCCAACCTCTGCACGGAGATCCTGGAGGTCACCGACGACGGCGAGACCGCGGTCTGCAACCTCGGTTCGGTCAACCTCGCTGCCCACCTCGGCGACACCGCCGCCGGGTGGGAGAACGCGATGGACTGGGAGCGGCTGGACGCCACCGTCCGCACCGCCGTCACCTTCCTCGACCGCGTGGTGGACATCAACTTCTACCCGACCGAGCAGGCGGCGGCCTCCAACTCCCGCTGGCGCCCGGTGGGCCTGGGCCTGATGGGCCTCCAGGACGTCTTCTTCCGGCTGCGGCTGCCGTTCGACTCGCCCGAGGCACGCGCGCTGTCCACCCGGATCTCCGAGCGGATCATGCTCGCCGCGTACGAGGCGTCCGCGGACCTCGCCGAACGGCACGGCCCCCACCAGGCGTGGTCGGCGACCCGCACCGCCCGCGGCGTGCTCCACCCCGACCACTACCCGGACGCCGAGCCGCAGTGGGCGGACCGCTGGGCCGCGCTGCGCGCCCGCGTCGCCGCGACCGGTATGCGCAACTCCCTGCTGCTGGCGATCGCCCCGACCGCGACGATCGCCTCCATCGCCGGCGTCTACGAGTGCATCGAGCCGCAGGTCTCCAACCTCTTCAAGCGCGAGACCCTCTCGGGCGAGTTCCTCCAGGTCAACGCGTACCTGATCGAGGAGCTGAAGGAGCTGGGGCTGTGGGACGCCCGCACCCGGGACGCGCTGCGCGACGCCAACGGCTCGGTCCAGGACGTCCCGTGGATCCCCGAGGAGATCCGTGCGCTGTACCGCACCGCCTGGGAGATCCCGCAGCGTTCGCTGATCGACATGGCCGCGGCCCGTACGCCGTACCTCGACCAGAGCCAGTCGCTGAACCTCTTCATGGCGTCGCCGACCATCGGCAAGCTCAGCTCGATGTACGCCTACGCCTGGAAGCGCGGCATCAAGACCACGTACTACCTGCGCTCGCGTCCGGCGACCCGGATCGCGCAGTCCGCCCGCGCGGCCGTCCCCGCGCAGCTGCCGCAGGCCGACTCCGAAGCGGTCGCCTGCTCCCTGGAAAACCCCGAGTCCTGCGAGGCATGCCAGTAATGACCACCGTCCCTGAGAAGACCGCCGCGTCGGCCCACACCGCCACCACCGGCACGAAGAACCTCCTCGACCCGGGCTTCGAGCTGACCCTGCGGCCCATGCGGTACCCGGACTTCTACGACCGCTACCGCGACGCGATCAAGAACACCTGGACCGTCGAGGAGGTCGACCTCCACTCGGACGTCGCCGACCTCGCCAAGCTCTCCCCGGGTGAGCAGCACCTCATCGGCCGTCTGGTGGCGTTCTTCGCCACCGGTGACTCGATCGTCGCCAACAACCTGGTGCTGACGCTCTACAAGCACATCAACTCCCCCGAGGCGCGGCTCTACCTGAGCCGGCAGCTCTTCGAGGAGGCCGTGCACGTCCAGTTCTATCTGACGCTGCTCGACACCTATCTGCCCGACCCGGACGACCGCGCCGCCGCGTTCGCCGCCGTCGAGAACATCCCGTCCATCCGGGAGAAGGCGGAGTTCTGCTTCCGGTGGATGGACTCCGTCGAGTCCATCGACCGCCTGGAGACCAAGGCCGACCGCCGCCGGTTCCTCCTCAACCTCATCTGCTTCGCCGCCTGCATCGAGGGCCTGTTCTTCTACGGCGCGTTCGCCTACGTGTACTGGTTCCGCTCCCGCGGCCTGCTGCACGGCCTGGCGACCGGCACCAACTGGGTGTTCCGCGACGAGACGATGCACATGGACTTCGCGTTCTCGGTCGTCGACACCGTACGCAACGAGGAGCCCGACCTCTTCGACGCGGAGCTGGAGCAGCAGGTCACCGCGATGCTGAAGGAGGCCGTCGAGGCGGAGCTGCAGTTCGCGCACGACCTGTGCGGTGACGGCCTGCCGGGCATGAACACCGCGTCGATGCGCGAGTACCTCCAGTGCGTCGCCGACCAGCGCCTCCAGCGGCTGGGCTTCGCGCCGGTCTTCGGCTCGGAGAACCCGTTCTCCTTCATGGAGCTGCAGAACGTCCAGGAGCTGACGAACTTCTTCGAGCGCCGGGCGTCGGCCTACCAGGTCGCCGTCGAGGGTTCGGTCTCGTTCGACGACGACTTCTGAGCCGGTAGCGGACCTACGCGAGCGGCCCGTGGACGGAAATCCCCGTCCACGGGCCGCTCGTCGTACGGGGCCGGTGCGCCCGTCAGTCGTTGGCGACGACGGGGTAGCGCGGCTCCTGCTCGGCCATCTGCTTCAGCGCGCCCTTCCGCTCCCGCTTGGAGAGGCGGTCGATGTAGAGGTAGCCGTAGAGGTGGTCGGTCTCGTGCTGGAGGCAGCGCGCGAAGTAGCCGGTGCCCTCGACGGAGATCGCCTTGCCCTGCGCGTCCTGGCCGCGGACGACGGCGTAGTCGGGGCGGGCCAGCTCGGCGTAGGCGCCGGGCACCGACAGGCAGCCCTCGTTGGAGTCGTCCAGCACCCGGCGGGCGGCCGGGAGTTCGTCGAGGACGGGGTTGCAGACCGCGCCGACGTGGCGGACGCCGTTGTCGTCCGGGCAGTCGTAGACGAAGACCTTGAGGTCCACACCGATCTGGTTGGCGGCCAGGCCCACGCCCTCGGCGGTGCGCTGGCTGGCGAACATGTCGTCGATCAGCTGCGCCAGCTCGTCGCCGAACTCCGTGACGTCCTGGCACTCCTTGTGGAGCACGGGGTTGCCGACAACCGTGATCGGCCGGGACGTGCCCCGCTCACGGTGGGCGCGCTCCCGCTCCGCCGCGTCCGTCGTGTCGTCGACGAACTCGTCCACGCGCTGCTCACCGTCTTGATCAAACACAGGCTGCTGGGCCATCTCCGCCGTACGCCTTCCTTGGAACCCTGATTAGTCGCCCTCCAGACTACGGGGGCGCCGCGGCGGTCAGCAGACCTCTTCCAGATCACGCCACTCGCGGGTGTCCGGACTGTCCGCGACCCAGCCGTCCAGCAGCCCGCGCACCAGGGCGGCGGGCGCCGCTATGCCGCACTCCCGCTCGGGCACCCAGAGCGACCCGGAGCCCGCGGTGCGGTGGCCGAGCGGCCCGGGGTGGCCGGGCTCGCTGTGGTCGTGCGGATCGAGGTGCTCACCGTCTCCCTCGTCGCTGGGCATGCTCGACTCCGAGCACGTACGGCACAGCAGCCGCACCGACGACGACCAGTCCTCGGCGGCGAACCCGGCGTCCGCCGCCAGCCGCTCCAGCGCGTCCCGGTCCGCCTCGGTGGCGGCCTCCAGCAGCACGACCCAGGTGGGCACCGGCGAGGGCGCCCACAGCTCGATCTCGTCGAAGACCGGGTACGAGGGGCCGGCGGCGGTGGTGCGCTCGCCGTGCGGGACGCCGTCGTGGAGCACCACCTCGCCCCAGCGGCGCCCGGAGGACGGCAGCGGGATGGAGAGCACCTCGATCCGGGCCGGGTCGAGCCGGCGGCCCCAGACGACCTCCGCCTCGCCCTCGGGCGACAGCCGCACGGCGGCGCTGCCCAGCGCCATCCCGGACGGCTCGCTCTGGGTGGCGCTGCTGCCGGGGACCTTCAGGCCGTACGCCTGCCAGGCGCGGCGGGCCAGCGGCCAGTCCTGGAGGGCGGTGGCGGCGATGCCGACGTTCCACCAGTCGGGCGCGCCCGGGGAGCGGTCGAGCAGGGCCACCGCGCGCAGCCCCGCGGCCCTGGCCTGCTCCCAGTCGTGCCGGAATTTGTGGAGCAGGGCGAGGTTGAACCAGGACTCCGAGAGCCAGGGCTCCATGTCGGCGGCGCGCGTCAGGAGCGCGCCCGCGTCGTCGTAACGGCCGTCGCCGATCAGCGTGAAAGCCCGGTCGGTCGCCTGCCGCCACGAGGCGGAGGGCCGGTGCCGTACCTTGCCGAAGATCTTCACGATTCCCGCCTGCTGGTTGCTCGATGACGCTGGAGGTGGTGTCCCGAGCGGCGCCCGGTGCCACCCGGGGGCCCACTGGCAGCCTGCCGCGGAACGCCGTCCGCCTCAGCGGATTTCGCCGGGGCCCCTGCGGCTCCCTTGCCCTGCGTGCTCCCCCTGAATCCCCTCGACGGGGCTTCCTTCGCATCCAACCATGCCCATCTCGGCAGGCGCTCATTACCCATGGGTTCCCCCCTGCGTTCACCAGGGGCGGAACTCTGGGGAAGGCTGTGGGGCCGCGGCCTCACCCGGTGCGGGCGCCGCGGGCCAGGACCCGCGCGAGCGCCTCCACGACGCCCGGATCGAAGTCCCGCCCGCCGGCCGGCCGCAGCCGCTCCAGCGCCCACGGCGCACCGCCGGGGACGTCCGCCTGCCCCGCCCAGTCGTCGTAGGCGTTGACGGTCCGCACGATGCGGGCGGTGACCGGCTGTTCACGGTACGGGTCGGCCTGCCGCTCGACGATCACGGCGACCTCGGCGGGGACGCCGGTCTGCCGGACGACGGCGCCGCCGAGCAGGGCGATCCGGCGCTGCTCGGCGGGCGGCAGCGGCGCGGTCGCACCCGCCGGAACGGGGTCGACGAGCGAGAGCTGCCCGATGTCGTGCATCAGCGCGGCGTGCTCCAGGAGGTCGAGATCCGGCTCGCGCAGCCCCAGCTCCCCGCCGACCGCCCGGCTGAGCGCGGCGACCCGGCGGGCGTGGCCGGGCGGGGTGTACCCGGCGATCTCGGTGGCACGGGCCAGGGAGGCGATGGTCTGACACCGGGTGGCCCGGACCGCGGCGAAGCGGCGCAGCGCGCACTGGGTCAGCAGCAGCGGCAGCGCGAACACCGGCAGCGCCCACAGCCCGGCCACCGCCGTGGCCGGCGCGATGACCACACCGGTGGCGCCGATCGCCGCGCCGATCCCGCCGGACGCCCGCACCTCGCGGCGCAGCAGCGTCCGGTAGGGGCGGCCGGTGCGGGTCCGGGCGAACGCGGCGGTGAGGGCCGCGTCGCCCAGCGCGGTGAGCGCCGACAGCCCGAGCAGCACCAGGAGCGGCACATGGGCCCGGCCCGTCCAGGAGGCGAGCGGCCCGGCGGCGTGCAGGGGCTGGACGCAGAGCGCGGCGGAACCGCAGCTCAGCAGGTGCCGCGCCAGACGGTCGGCGGCCGGTCCGCGGTGCGGCCCCGGCGCCGTCCCCATCAGGCCCGCGACGCCGACGACCACGACGGTCTGCGCCGGGCCGTGCGTGGCGGGCGCTCCGGCCACCTCGCCGAGCAGGGCGTACGCGAGCGCGCCCGCCGCCGCGAGGGGCGCGCGGTCGTGCTCCCCGGGCACCGGCTGCCCTCCGGCGGGCCGCCGCCGGGCCAGCTCTCCCACGGCGATCAGTGACCCGAAGGCCAGCGCGACCCCGGGCTGCGCGATCCCGGACCGCAGGGTGTGGACGAGCGCCCACAGGGCCAGCGCCGCCGCGGTGGCGCGGATCGCCACGGCGAGGGCGGCGCCCGGGACGGCCCGGGCGGGCCGCCCCGGGGCGTCCTCGGGGTGGGCCGCCCCCGGGGGCGGCAGGGTGTCCGGACCGGCGGCCGGGCCGCTCATGCGTCACCGGGCCGGGCGGAGTGGTGCCGGGCCCGGCCGCCGCGCGGGGCGGCGTGGCGGCCGCGCGGTGCGCCCGTACCGCAGCTGCCCGAGCCGGGCGCGGGCAGCTGCGGCCCCGGGGGCGGGCCGCCCGAGGGGCACGGCGGATCGGGGGCGGCCTCGGGCGGCAGGGTCGGTTCCGGGTGCCAGCCGTGCCGTTCCAGGGCGGCGGCCAGCGCCCGCACCATCTGCGGGTCGAACTGCTTCCCGGCGCATCTGCGCAGCTCGGCGAGGGCGGCCGGGACGGGGCGGGCGCGGCGGTAGGAGCGGGTGGAGGTCATCGCGTCGAAGGCGTCGGCGACGGCCACCACCCGGGCGCACTCGGGGATCTGCGCGCCCTTGAGGCCGTAGGGGTAGCCGCGGCCGTCGAGCCGCTCGTGGTGGTGGAGGATCGCCTCCCGCGCCTCCCCGAGGAAGCCGATGCCGCGGACGATCTCGTGGCCGTACTCGGGGTGAAGTTCGATCAGGGAGCGTTCCTGATCGGTGAGCGGGCCGTCCTTGCGCAGCAGCCGGGTGGGGACGCCGAGCTTGCCGACGTCGTGCAGGATCCCGGCGATCCGCAGCGCCTCCGTACGGTGCTCGGGCAGCCCCAGTTCCCGGGCGATCATCATCGAGGCGCGGCCGACGCGTTCGCCGTGGCCGCGGGTGTAGCGGTCCTTGATGTCGACGGCCCTCACCAGCGCGCGGACGGTGGCCCGGTGGGCGGCGCGCTCCTGGTGGTACTGGGCGACGGCCCAGTACGAGAGGTACATCGGCGGCAGCACCAGCAGCGCCGCCGACGGACCGTACGCGCTGCGCCAGAGCACCGCCGTCATCAGTCCGGCCGGGCCGTGCACCAGCTGCGGGCCGAGGGAGCCGCGCAGCAGACCGCGCCAGGCGGTGCGTGGCTCGGCGCCCTCGGCGGTGACCCGGACCGCGCCGTCGAGGGCGGCGAGGACGGCACAGAGGACGGCCGCCGCGGCGAGGGCGGGCAGCAGCGCCCGGGAGAAGTGCGGGGCGGTGAGCGGCCGGGGCCCGGCGGCGGCGTCGAAGAGGAGGGCGGCGGTCCAGCAGGCGAGGGCGAGAGCGGCGGCGTGCCAGAGGCGGCGGGCGGTGCGCGGGGGCTCGTCGGCCGGGGCGAGCAGGGCGCCCGGGACGGCGGTCAGCGCGGCCAGCGGCGGCGGCAGCAGGAACGCCCCGGCCAGCAGGACGGGCAGGGCGGTGAGGAACGGTGCGGTGCCGGACGGGATCCGGAGGCCCGGCGGCGTGCGGTGGCGCGCGGTCTCACACCCCGCGTGGAGGGCGGCGAGGGCGGCGGCGTCCGTCCAGGGGGCGCCGGGCCCGAGCCGGACGGCCGGGGCGGCGCAGACCGCCGCGGCCAGGACGGCCCCTGTGATGCAGCCGCGCGCGGCCGGCGGCAGTGCCCGCATCGCGCTCTCCTCCCCGAATCCACGGCCCGGTTCCGCGCAGCGTCGTACGCGGTGTGGGGGGTGCGGCGAGGATAGAGGCGGTCGGGCGGACACGTCGGCGCATCGGGGACCAAGGGCGGAGAAAAGCCCCGCCACTCATTCCTTCGGGTGATACGCGGCGTTATTCGGCGCCCGCGGCCTCGGTGGATGCATCGGCGGAGTCCGCCGCTTCGGCCGGGGGCGCGGTGGCGGCATCGGTGCCGTCCGCGCCCCGGGTGCCGGTGGAGTCGTCGTTCCGGGCCGCGTCGTGACGGGCCTGGTCGAGCACGCTGACCTCGGGGACGGCCTCCCCGGCCCGGATCAGATCGATGCGGCCCATGACCTTGGAGCGCAGGTCGCTGGGGACGTCGTCGTGGCCGCAGCAGCGCTTGACGAGCTTCTTGACGGCCTGCTCCAGGCCGTACTTCTCCAGGCACGGCGAGCACTCGTCGAAGTGCACCTGGAACTTCTCGCACTCCCCCTCGGGCATCTCTCGGTCGAGATACTCGTAGAGGTGGTCGAGCACCTCGGAGCATTCCTTGTCGTGCGGCTCTCCGCAGCTCATGATCCCGAGCCTTTCCGGTCGTGCGGCTGCGGTGCCTGCGTGGCAGCCCCTGCCCCGGCCGGGACCAGCCCGCGCTCCCGGGCGTAGTCCTCCAGCATGCCGCGCAGTTGGCGCCGGCCGCGGTGCAGACGGGACATCACCGTGCCGATGGGTGTCCCCATGATGTCCGCGATCTCCTTGTACGCAAAGCCCTCCACGTCCGCGAGATAGACCGCGATGCGGAATTCCTCCGGGATGGCCTGGAGTGCGGCCTTCACATCGGAGTCGGGGAGGTGGTCGAGCGCCTGCGACTCGGCGGAGCGCAGTCCGGTGGACATGTGCGACTCGGCGCGCGCCAGCTGCCAGTCCTCGATCTCCTCCGCCGCACTGCGCTGCGGCTCACGCTGCTTCTTGCGGTAGGAGTTGATGAAGGTGTTGGTCAGGATGCGGTAGAGCCACGCCTTGAGGTTGGTGCCTTCCCGGAACTGATGGAAGGACGCGTACGCCTTGGCATACGTCTCCTGCACCAGGTCCTCCGCGTCGGCCGGATTGCGCGTCATGCGCAGCGCGGCGGAGTACATCTGGTCCAGGAAGGTGAGGGCGTCGCGCTCGAAGCGTGCGTTGCGCTCGGCGTCGCTCTCCTTCCGGTCCGCGGGGTGCTCCTGTGCCGCGCCGTCGGTCCCTGCGTCGGTACCGGTGACCGGACCCACCTCCTCCAACACCGTGACGGACCCGGATGCGGATCCACTCGATTCGGAGAATAGACGACGATCCCGGACCGCCGCCGCTCCAGCCGGAGCGGCCTGCGGTACCTGCGTCTGGGGCCATCGCAGGTCGGCGGCGGGACGAGCGGGGCAGGCGATTCCCATGCGGCGGGCTCCCATTCCTCGTGCTGCGCAAGCGGTGTACGGACGTCCTACGGCATGGTCAACAGCGGTGCCCCGCGGCGCATTCCCGGCCCCCGGCACCTTTTCCCGGCGGCCCGCACCACGCCACGGTTGACAAAGCGCGTTGCCGCTTCGGCAATAGGGGCATGACGGATGACGCGTACGAACAGGTGCTCGGCGAGGTCGGGCCGCGGCTGCGGCGGCTGCGGCAGGAGCGCTCGGTGACCCTGGCCGCCCTGTCGGAGGTGACCGGTATCTCGGTCAGCACCCTCTCCCGCCTGGAGTCCGGGCGCCGCCGCGCCACCCTGGAGCTGCTGCTCCCGCTGGCCCGCGCCCACCAGGTGCCACTGGACGAACTGGTCGGCGCCCCCGAGGTGGGCGACCCCCGGGTGCGGGCGGTGCCGCAGCGCCGGGCGCACATGACGTTCGTCCCGCTGACCCGGCAGCCGGGCGCCCTCCAGGCGTTCAAGCTCGTCGTCGACCCGGTCCCGGGCCCGCCCGAGCAGCGCACGCACGAGGGGTACGAGTGGCTGTACGTCCTGTCGGGGCGGTTGCGGCTGCTGCTGGCCGACCGGGACGTGGAGCTGAAGGCGGGCGAGGCGGCGGAGTTCGACACCCGCTTGCCGCACTGGTTCGGGCCCGCGGACGACAAGCCGGTGGAGCTGCTCAGCCTCTTCGGCCGCCAGGGCGAGCGGATGCATGTCCGCGCCCGGCCCCGGGGGCGCGCGGAGTGAGACGGCGCGCCGGGGGCCGGCTCAGCCGAAGAGCCCGTCGAGCCACTCCGCCACCGCGTCCGTCAGCACCGTCATCGCCCCGTCCTCGGTGACCGCGGCCCGCTTGGGCACCGCGAAACCGTGGTCGCCGTGGGGCACCTCCCGCAGCTCCGTACCGGGCGGGAACTCCTCGGGGCGCCCGAAGGGGTCCCGGTCGCCCTGGACGACGAGGGTCGGCACCCCGGCGCCGGTCAGCTCCTCGGCGCGGGACTTCTCCGGGCGGCCCGGCGGATGCAGCGGGAAGCTGAGGGCGAGGACGGCGTGCGCGCCCAGTTCGCGCGCGGTGCGGCAGGCGACCCGCGCCCCCGCGCTGCGGCCGCCCGCGACGACCGGCAGCCCGGGCTTCTCCAGGGCCGGCCAGAGCGCCGTCCACCCGGCGTCGAGGGTCTTGGGGGCGGGCGCCACCTTCTTCCCGGCGACCCGCCACGGCTGCTCCACGAGCGCGACGGTGTAGCCGCGGCCGGGCAGCGCGGCGGCCAGCGCCCGCAGGTCACGCGCCTCGATCCCGCCCCCGGCGCCGTGGCCGACCGCCAGCACCGCCCGGGCGGGCACGGGTGCCCGGAACCAGGTGATCCGCGCCTCGCCCGCGGGCGTGGCGACCGTCTCGCTCTCGTGCACACCGGAAGTCATACGCCCATCCTGCCGCCCCGCGGGCGCCCCGGCCGCACGGGCCCGCCACCGGGAGCGGCGCACCGGCCGCCCGGGGGCGCGCCCCTTCAGAACAGGGTGCCGACCTCGGGCCCGTCGAGCTCGGTGAGCAGCTCGGGACCGTTGTTGCGGACGTTGCTGACGGCCGTCGGCACCGGGTAGGCGCGCATCAGCCCGGCCGGCGGCGGGGCCAGCAGGGCGAGCAGCCCGTCGGGGTCGGTGTGGGACGGGTCGAGCCAGGCGTCCCAGCGGTCGGGCGTCATCACCAGTGGCATCCGGGGGTGGATGTCGGCCAGCGACTGCGGCCCCTCGCCGCCGTCCGCCCCGGCCAGCGGGGTGGTCTCGGCCTCCGTGGTGAGGACCGCGCACGTCACCCACCAGGCCCGCGGGTGGTCGGCGGGGAGCGTGGCGTCGCGCCAGAACTCGTACAGCCCCGCCATCGCCATCACCGACCCGTCGGCGGGCGTCACGAAGTACGGCTGCTTACGGGGGCGCTTCTTCACCCCGCGCTCCTCCAGCTCCCGCTCCTCGGGGGCGGTCACCCACTCGTAATAGCCGTCGCCGGGGAGCAGACAGCGGCGGGCGGTGAACGCCTGGCGGAACGAGGGCTTCTCGTGGACCGTCTCGGCCCGCGCGTTGATCATCCGCGCGGCGCCGTCCGGCGAGTTCGACCACGACGGCACCAGCCCCCAGGTCAGCGTCCGCAGCTGGCGCACCGGCGCCCCCGGGGGGAACGCCTGCGCCGCGGCGCCCTTGAGGGGGCGCTCCAGGACCGCTTGTACGGGGACGGTCGGGGCGATGTTGTAGTCCGGGGCGAGCGTCTCCTCGGGCACCAGGTGCCCGATCCCGAAGGTCTCCGTCAGCTCCTCGGGTCCACGACTCGCTGCATACCTGCCACACACGGCAATCCACCCCTTTGACCTGCTGACCCACCAGGGTAGGCCGCCGCGCCCGACGCCGGGTGCCCCGGTGGGCGGGGCCCGGCGCACGCCCCGCCGGACGCGCCCCCGCTCCCCCTCCGCACCCCGGGGCGCACGGCCCGCCGCGTACCGTCGGGCAGCCGTGCCACACTGCCAGGCCATACGAAGGGACGACAGGGACACCATGGACACCGATCGCCTCACCGACATAGGCAGCCGCGTCTTCGGGACCCAGCCCGACCCGCCGGTCTGGCTGGTGGTCGCGGCGGGGGTGCTGGCGCTGGCGGCCGTCCTGCCACGCCCGGCCTGGCGGCTGTCCCGGAACGCGGTGACCATCGCCCACGAGGGCGGCCACGGCCTGCTGGCGCTGCTCACCGGCCGCCGTCTGGAGGGCATACGGCTGCACTCCGACACCTCGGGTCTGACCGTCTCGCGCGGCAAACCGACCGGTCTCGGCATGATCCTGACCGCGGCCGCCGGATACATCGCCCCGTCCCTGCTGGGCCTCGCGGGCGCGGCGCTGCTGGCGGCCGGCCACATCACGGCGCTGCTGTGGGGCGCGACGCTGCTGCTCCTCGTCATGCTGGTGATGATCCGCAACGCCTACGGGGTGCTCACCGTCGTCCTGACCGGCGCCGCCTTCCTCCTCATCTCCTGGCTGACGCCCGCCGACGTCCAGGCGGGCTTCGCGTACGCGGCGGTGTGGTTCCTGCTGCTCGGCGGCGTCCGGCCGGTCTTCGAGCTGCAGCGCAAGCGCCGTCGCGGCCCGGCGCTGCGCCCGGGCTCGTCGAGCGGGGCACCGGACTCCGACCCCGACCAGCTGGCCCGGCTCACCCACGCCCCGGCGTTCGTCTGGATCGGGCTGTTCCACGTGGTGACGCTCTGCTCGCTGTTCGGCGGCGGCCGCTGGCTCCTCGGCCTCTGACCCGCACCCCTCGGCGGTCCGCGGACGCCGCCGCTGCGGCCCGGACCGCCGCGGAAACCGGCCCTCCCCGGGTGCGTATCCCCCGATCGTGCGCATCGCGGACGGCGCGGGCGGCGGCGCGCCGGGACGGTTGCCTGATCAGCGCGGTGTGCGACGCAGCTACGTCGCTCTCGCACCGTTTTTGATCAGGATGGGCACCCTTGCCCAGCGATTAAAGTGAGGGCATGACCGAGAGCACCGCACTCCCCGCACTCTGGCCCGCCCCCGTCGCCTCGGGGGCGGTCGATGCGACCGTCACCGTGCCCGGCTCGAAATCGGTCACCAACCGCGGTCTGGTGCTCGCCGCCCTCGCCGCCGAGCCGGGCTGGCTGCGCCGCCCGCTCCGCTCCCGCGACACCCTCCTGATGGCCGAGGCGCTGCGCACCCTGGGCGTCGGCATCGAGGAGACCGCCTCCTCCAGCTCCGCCGAGCCCGGCGGCGGCGAGGCGTGGCGGATCATCCCGGCCGGTCTGCGCGGCCCGGCCACCGTCGACGTCGGCAACGCCGGTACGGTCATGCGCTTCCTGCCGCCGGTCGCCACGCTCGCCGACGGCCCGGTCCGCTTCGACGGCGACCCGCGCGCGTACGAGCGTCCGCTGGGCGGCGTCATCGAGGCGCTGCGCGCCCTCGGCGCCCGGATCGACGACGACGGCCGCGGCGCGCTCCCCATGACGGTGCACGGCACCGGCACCCTCGACGGCGGCCCGGTCGCCGTCGACGCCTCCTCCTCGTCCCAGTTCGTCAGCGCCCTGCTGCTCTCCGCGCCCCGCTTCAACCAGGGCGTGGAGGTGCGGCACACCGGCGCCGCGCTGCCGTCCATGCCGCACATCCGGATGACGGTCGACATGCTGCGCGCCGCCGGTGCCCAGGTCGACACCCCGGAGGCGGGCGGCGAGCCGAACGTCTGGCGGGTCACCCCGGGCGCCCTGCTGGGCCGGGATCTCGTCGTCGAGCCGGATCTCTCCAACGCCCAGCCGTTCCTGGCCGCGGCGCTGGTCACCGGCGGCCGCGTCACCATCCCGGACTGGCCGGCCCACACCACGCAGCCCGGTGACGCGCTGCGCGAGATCTTCACCGCGATGGGCGGCTCCTGCGAGCTGACCGAGGCGGGCCTGACGTTCACCGGCGGCGGCGCGATCCACGGCATCGACGTCGATCTCGGCGAGGTCGGCGAGCTGACCCCCGGCATCGCCGCCGTCGCGGCCCTCGCCGACTCCCCGTCCACCCTCCGCGGCGTCGCCCACCTGCGGCTCCACGAGACGGACCGGCTGGCCGCGCTCACCAAGGAGCTGAACAACCTCGGCGGCGACGTCACCGAGACCGCCGACGGCCTGCACATCCGCCCGCGCCCGCTGCACGGCGGCGTCTTCCACACCTACGAGGACCACCGCCTGGCGACCGCCGCGGCCCTCATCGGCCTCGTCGTCGAGGGGGTGGAGGTGGAGAACGTCGCGACGACCGCGAAGACCCTCCCGGACTTCCCCGCCCTGTGGAACGCCATGCTCGACCCGGCCACACCGGCCGCCCGGAGAGGCTGAGGGTTCCGCCGCCATGCGCCGCTACGGCAAGAACCCCGATGAGGACGACGTCCGGGTCCGCCCCAACCGCAAGGGCAACCGCCCGCGTACCAACATCCGCCCCAAGCACGAGGACGCCAGCGAGGGCCTGGTCCTGACCGTCGACCGGGGGCGGCTGACCGTCCTCATCGACGACCGCACGGTCACCGCGATGAAGGCCCGTGAGCTGGGCCGCAAGAGCGCCGTCGTCGGCGACCGGGTCGCGGTGGTCGGCGACCTCAGCGGCGCCAAGGACACCCTGGCCCGCATCGTGCGCGTCGAGCCGCGCACCTCCACGCTCCGCCGGACGGCCGACGACGACGACCCGTACGAGCGCGTCGTCGTCGCCAACGCCGATCAGCTCGCCATCGTCACCGCCCTCGCCGACCCGGAGCCGCGCCCCCGGCTGATCGACCGCTGTCTGGTGGCGGCGTACGACGCGGGGCTCGATCCGCTGCTGGTGCTCACCAAGTCCGACCTCGCCCCGGCCGACACCCTCCTCGCGTCGTACGGCGCGCTCGGCGTCCCCTATCTCGTCACCAACCGCGACGAACTGGCCGACGGTTCCGCCGCCGACCGGGTCCGCGAACGGCTGGCCGGCCGGATGACCGCCTTCGTCGGCCACTCCGGCGTCGGCAAGACGACGCTGGTCAACGCCCTGGTGCCGGAGCGCCGCCGGGCCACCGGCCATGTCAACGCGCACACCGGCCGCGGCCGCCACACCACCACCTCGGCGCTGGCGCTGCCGCTGCCCGGCGACACCGGCTGGGTGATCGACACACCGGGCGTGCGCTCGTTCGGGCTGCACCACGTCGATCCCGCGCGGGTGGTGCTGGCCTTCCCCGATCTGGTGCCGGGCACCGAGGGCTGCCCGCGCGCGTGCAGCCACGACGAGCCGGACTGCGCGCTGGACGACTGGGTCGCCGAGGGCCACGCCGATCCCGCGCGGCTGTACTCGCTGCGCCGGCTGCTGGCGACCCGCGAGCGACGCGAGGGCGACTGAGCGAGGCAATCCCCTGCCCACCGTCCGGGGTAACTGCATAATCACACCGAGGCGGACGTAGCGGTCACCGACAGACGGAGGCATGGGACATGGCATGGCTGCTCGTCGTGGTGGCGGGACTCCTGGAGACCGGCTTCGCGGTCTGCCTCAAGCTGTCGCACGGCTTCACCCGCCTCTGGCCGACGATCGCGTTCGCCGCGTTCGCACTCGGCAGTTTCGGTCTGCTGACGCTGTCGCTGCGGAAGCTGGACGTCGGCCCGGCCTACGCGGTGTGGACGGGCATCGGCGCCGCCGGTACCGCCATCTACGGCATGGTCTTCCTCGGCGACCTGACCTCCACGCTGAAGATCGTCTCCATCTGTCTGGTCATCGCCGGCGTCATCGGCCTCCAGCTGTCGGGCTCGGCACACTGACCACGGCGCGCCCCCTCCCCGGCTGCGCCCCGGCCGTCCACGCAGGTCAGCCGCCCGTCTCCGGGCCCCCTTGGCACCCGGTCCGCCCCGGCACCCGGGCGAACGCCCCGCGCACCAGCCGCGCCACCGCCTCGCTCTCCGCGTCCCGGCCCGCCGCGGCCGTACGGGCACCGGCCCCGGGCGGCTCCGGCCGGGCGGGCGCGACCACACAGGAGAGGGTGAGCCGGGCCGCCGCCTCGCACGCGGTGTCCAGCGCGGACAGCTCCTGCTCCGGCCAGTGCGGCGCCAGCGCGGCCACCGCACGCTCCCGGAACCGGCCGACGAGATCGGTGGGCCCGGGCGGCCCCTCCCCCGCACCCTGCCGCTGCGCCGGGACGGCCCGCCGGGCGCCACGGGGCCGCGCCGGCGGCGGTCCGGCCACCCACCGGGGCGGCAGCCGCTCGCCCCAGCAACCCGTCAACGCGGCCCTGACCAGCGGATTGCTCCGGGCCGCGCGCAGTGTCCAGGCGGCGGCCGCGGCGACCCGGGCCGCCGCGTCACCGGCCGGTGCGGGCGGGGCGCCGGACCGGTCGGACGGCGCTCCGAGCCGTACGGGCGGCCCACCCGGATTCCCCTGACACCCGGTCAGCGCCCGCTCGACACCCGCCAGATAGGTGTCCATCTCCCGGCGCACCAGCGCGCGGGCCAGCCCGGACTTGCTGCCGAACTCGTTGTAGAGGGTCTGCCGGGAGACCCGGGCGGCGGCCGCCACATCGACCATCCGGACCGCCGACCAGGGGTGGTCCGCGAGCGCCGCGTAGGCGGCGTCGAGCAAGGCTTCCCGCGCTGTCGGCATCGTCGCCTCCCGCCTGCCCGGTCCCATATGACCGGTGTGCGCACAGAATTGAGGCGCCGCCGGGGACTGTCAAGAGGCGCCGCGTGCGGCCGTCCGGGGCCTATCCGCCCGGCGGGGCCCGATCATGTGGCTGTCCGTGCATACCAGTAGATACTGTTCGTACATGCCCGACTATCACGATGATCTCCGTCTCGGACACGTCCTCGCGGACGCCGCGGACGCCGCCACCATGGAGCGGTTCAAGGCGCTCGATCTCAAGGTGGAGACCAAACCGGACATGACGCCGGTCAGCGAGGCGGACAAGGCCGCCGAGGAGTTGATCCGCGGCCATCTCCAGCGGGCCCGGCCGCGCGACTCCGTCCTCGGTGAGGAGTTCGGCTCCACCGACGGCACCGGTCCGCGCCGCTGGATCATCGACCCGATCGACGGCACCAAGAACTACGTCCGCGGCGTCCCGGTCTGGGCCACCCTGATCGCACTGATGGAGCGGGGCGAGGGCGGCGACCGCCCGGTCGTCGGCATCGTCTCCGCCCCGGCGCTGGGCCGTCGCTGGTGGGCAGCCGAAGGTCTGGGCGCCTTCACCGGCCGCAGCCTGACCTCCGCCAGCCGGCTCCGCGTCTCCGAGGTCGGCAGCATCCGGGACGCCTCGTTCGCGTACTCCTCGCTGACCGGCTGGGAGGAGCGCGGCAAGCTGCCGGACTTCCTCGACCTGAGCCGCAACTGCTGGCGCACCCGCGCCTACGGCGACTTCTGGCCGTACATGATGGTCGCCGAGGGCTCGGTGGACATCTGCGCGGAGCCGGAGCTGTCGCTGTGGGACATGGCGGCGTGCGCCGTCGTGGTGCAGGAGGCCGGCGGCCGTTTCACCGGCCTCGACGGCAGGCCCGGCCCGCACAGCGGCAACGCCGCGGCTTCCAACGGTCTGCTCCACGACGATCTGCTGTCGTACGTGGGCGACGCCCGCGGCTGACGCCGCACCCGCCGCACCACGCGCGAAGAGGCCGGAGCCCCATGGCATCCGGCCTCTTCGGCTGGTACGGCAAGCGGGTGGCCGCCCGCGCACCGGACCGGCCCCGAGGGAGACGGTCCGGTGCGCGGGGTGGCCGGTCAGCCGCGCAGGGCCTGGACCGCGGCGTCGAGCCGCTTGCCGTAGTCCGCGTCCGCCTTGCGGAAGTTGTCGATCGCGCGCTGGGCGATGTCGTCGCGGGACACCTTGGCGATGAAGCCCGCGAGGTTGTTCACCAGCCGCTCCTTCTCGTCCTCCGACATCAGGCGGTAGAGGTTGCCCGCCTGGACGAAGTCGTTGTCCTCGGCGTGCGAGGGGGCCGCGCTCTCGCCGGTGGCGCCGGAGATCTGGGCGGACTCCCAGAGCGGACGGCCGGTCTGGACGGGACCGCCGAAGCTGTTCGGCTCGTAGTTCTTCGCCCCGGCGTGGCGGCCGTCGTACATGACGCCGTCCCGGCCGTGGCTGCGCGCCTCGGTGGCGTGCGGGCGGTTGACCGGCAGGTGGTCGGCGTTGATGCCGACGCGGTAGCGGTGCGCGTCACCGTACGCGAAGAGACGGCCCTGGAGCATCTTGTCGGGCGAGGGGCCGATGCCCGGCACGAAGTGGTGCGGGGAGAAGACCGACTGCTCGACCTCGGCGAAGATGTTCTGCGGGTTGCGGTTCAGCTCCAGCTTGCCGATCTCGATGACCGGGTAGTCCGCGTGCGGCCACACCTTGGTGAGGTCGAACGGGTTGAAGCGGTAGTTCGCGGCCTCGGCGGCGGGCATGATCTGCACGCCGACCGTCCAGCTCGGGAAGTCGCCGCGCTCGATCGACTCCCGCAGGTCACGCTGGTGGCTGTCGGGGTCCTCACCGGCGACCTTGGCGGCCTCCTCGCTGGTGAGGTTCTTGATCCCCTGATCGGTCTTGAAGTGGTACTTGACCCAGAAGACCTCGCCCGCCTCGTTGCTCCACTGGAAGGTGTGCGAGCCGAAGCCGTCCATGTGGCGGTAGGACGCGGGGATGCCACGGTCGCCGAAGAGCCAGGTCACCTGGTGCGTCGACTCGGGCGACAGGCCCCAGAAGTCCCAGACGTTGTCCGCCTCCTGCGAGCCGGTGTACGGGTCGCGCTTCTGGGTGTGGATGAAGTCGGGGAACTTGATGGCGTCCTTGATGAAGAACACCGGGGTGTTGTTGCCGACGAGGTCGTAGTTGCCCTCCTCGGTGTAGAACTTCAGCGCGAAGCCGCGCGGGTCACGCACCGCGTCGGCCGCACCGAGGTTGCCCGCGACGGTCGAGAAGCGCAGGAACGTCTCGGTCTCCTTGCCGACCTCGGAGAGGAACTTCGCGCGGGTGTACTTGGTGACATCCGCGGTGACGGTGAAGGTGCCGTACGCACCGGCGCCCCGGGCGTGGACGATGCGCTCCGGGATCCGCTCGCGGTTGAAGTGGGCGAGCTTCTCGATCAGGAGCTGGTCCTGGATCAGTCCGGGTCCGCCCAGGCCGGCCGTCTCGCTGTTCTGGTTGTCCGCAACCGGAGCTCCGGACTCCGTGGTCAGCGGTCCCGCGATGCTCTCTACCGACACAGTGCGCCTCCTGAAGTCTGCTACCTGCCCTTGGCTTGCGCCGCTGCCGATCCTACATTGGACATTGTCTAAGTCAAGAAGACCCCGAAAGTCGTACCTGATCCGGTGATGGACGGCGCACTGTTACCCTGGGCGTATCTGACTGATAGGTGAATGGCATGAGTGACCTGCTGGAACGGCTTCGGGAACGCGGCTGGCGACTGACCGCGCAGCGGCGCGTGGTCGCCGAGGTACTGAACGGCGACCACGTCCACTACACCGCCGACGAGGTGCACGCCCGCGCGACCGAACGGCTCCCCGAGATCTCCCGCGCCACCGTCTACAACACCCTCGGCGAGCTGGTCTCGCTCGGCGAGGTGCTGGAGGTCAGCACGGACGGCCGCGCCAAGCGCTACGACCCCAACGCCCACCACGACCACCAGCACCTGGTGTGCTCGCGCTGCGGCACCATCCGGGACGTCCACCCCCACGGCGACCCGCTCTCCGCGCTCCCCGAGCCCGAGCGGTTCGGCTTCCAGGTCTCCGAGGTGACGGTGACCTACCGGGGCCTGTGCCCCACCTGCGCCGCCACCTCCTGAAGCCGCGGGCCCGCCCCGTCCGGGCCGCCCCGCCTCCTTGATCAGCTCGCACCCCACCGGGTGCGGGCCCCTTGTCGTGCCCGCGCCCGGCACACAGCGGCGTCCGCGCATACGACGAAGGCCCGGACTCTCGAAAGAGTCCAGGCCTTCGTCTTCAGTAGCGGGGACAGGATTTGAACCTGCGACCTCTGGGTTATGAGCCCAGCGAGCTACCGAGCTGCTCCACCCCGCGCCGTTGTGTTGTTCACTGTAGACCCACGCCGACGACCAGCGCAAATCCGTTCCCCGGGGGCGGCAGCGGACCGCCCCCGGGGAGACGCCGTCAGGCGCTCAGCTCCTCCTGGAGCGCCTCCTGCAACCGGGCCGCCCGCTCGGCGACCTCCGGCGGCCCCAGCTCGACCGCGCGCGCACACCACGACCCGGCCTCGGTCAGGGCGCCGCGCCGCGCGGCCAGCAGCGCCAGCCGGAGCGCGGCCCGGCCGTGGCCGTCACGGGCCGCCCGCTGCCACCACAGGGCGGCCTCGGGCAGGCTGCCCTCGCGGGCCAGGAGCAGTCCGAGGTTGAAGGCGCCGTTACGGCTCCCGGCCTCGGCGGCCGCGCGGTACCAGCGGGCCGCCTCGACCGTCTCGCCCCGGGCCGCCGCGAACATACCGACCCGGACCTGGGCCCGCCGGTGCCCCTGGGCGGCCGCCTTCTCGTACCAGCGGGTGGACTCGGCGTCCGGCTTCCGCGCCTGCCCCGTGGGCCAGGGGTCGTCGGCCTCCGTGACCTCCGCGGACCGGCGGTCCAGCAGATCGGCGAGGCGGAACGCCGCCTCCGCGCTGCCGCCCTCCGCCGCGCAGCGCAGATGCGGCTCCGCCTCCTCGTCCGCGCCCTCGCGCTGCTGGGCGATGGCGACCTGGAGCGCCGCCTCGGTGTGCCCGGCCGCGGCCGCCCGCTCGTACCAGATCCGGGCCGCGCGCTCGCTGCCCCGCCCGGCGAACAGGATGCCGAGGTTGAACGCCGCGTCCACGCTGCCGGCCTCGGCCGCCTTGGAGAACCACGGCTCGGCGCCGGCCGCGTCGCCGCGCTGGAGCAGCAGGATGGCCAGCGCGTTGGCGGCCTCCCGGTGCCCGGCGTACGCGGCGCGGCGGTACCACTGCTCACCGCGTCCGGCCCGGCCCTGCTCGGCGCAGAGCAGCCCGAGGTTGTAGGCGCCGTTGACGTCGCCCGCGTCGAGCGCCGCGCGGTACCAGCGCTCCGCGGTCTGCAGCTCACCGCGGTCGGCGTGGAGCGCGCCCAGCGCGTTGGCGGCGTTGCCGTCGCCCTCCTGGGCGGCGCGGCGCCACCACTCGGCGGCGCTCTCGGTGTCCCCGGCGTCGCGCAGCAGGAAGGCCAGCGCACAGGCGGCCTTCGGCTCGCCGTCCTTGGCGGCGGAGAGGTACCAGCGCCCCGCCTCCTGGACGTCCCCGCGCTCCTCCAGCAACGTGCCGAGCTGGAGCGCCGCGCGCCGATGTCCGCGCGCGGCGGCCTGGCGGTACCACTGCTCGGCCTCGGCCTCCCGGCTCAGCTCTCCGTAGGCGGGCGCCGCGCGGCGGTCCGCGCCGCGCCCCTCCTCGATGAGCCGGGCGAGGCGGTAGGCGGCCTCCCGGTGCCCGCGCTCGGCGGCGGTGCGAAACCACCGCTCGGCGCCGATGTCCCCGCGGTGTTCGAGCAGGTCGGCGAGGGCGTACGCGCCCAGGCAGTGGCCCGATTCCGCGGACTGGCGCAGCCAGTACTCGGCGGCGGGCTCGTCCCCGCGCTCGCGGTGGTGGCGCCCGAGGGCGTGTGCGGCGGCGGCGGACCCGGCGACCGCGGCGATCCGCCACCAGCCCGCCGCCTCGTCCGCATAGCCCCGCTGGTGCAGCAGTACGCCGAGATTGTTCGCGGCCGCGCGGTCGCCCGCGACGGTCGCGGAGCGCAGGTGCGGCTCGGCGCCGTCAAGATCCCCGCGGCGCAGCAGCAGTGCGCCCAGTGCGCTCATGGCCGCGGTGTCGCCGGCCTCCGCGGCGCGGCGGTGACCGGATTCGGTCACCGCCTCCGACGCCTCGGCCGCCTCCGCGGCGTCCATGTCGTCCATCGGCAACTCGGATGTGCGCCCTTCGTCGGGCGCATACACAAACCGGTCCGTCTCCAACAACCTTGCCTTGTCCCCCATAAGAGCCATCGTCGCACCACCCGTAACCCTCGTACACCTGGTATACAGCACCCGGCGAGGTCACTTCAGCGGTTTGTCGACTTCCCGACACAACGACTTGCCAAACTCAAGCACACAGGTTCCCCACATCGGCTGTTCGACATGGCTGTGCGCAGGAAGAACGCGACCGACCGGTCGGGTACCCGGTGCGGCCGCGCTCATGACGAAGGCCCGGATTCTCGAAGAATCCGGGCCTTCATCGTCAGTAGCGGGGACAGGATTTGAACCTGCGACCTCTGGGTTATGAGCCCAGCGAGCTACCGAGCTGCTCCACCCCGCGCCGTTGTGTTCTCAACCTACCACGGCACGGGGCGGGGTCCGTGCAGACCCCGCCCCGGCTCACGGTGCCCGGTGGCCGCCGCGGAGTGCGGCGGCCACCACAGGCGGTCCGGGCGGTCAGCCGCCGGAGCCGCCGCCCTTCTTGTCCGCCTTCTTCTCGGCGGCCGCGGCGCGGTCCAGCGCCTCCTTGAGCTTCTTCTGGGCGTCGCCGTACGCACTCCAGTCGCCGTCGACCCGGGCCTTCTCGCCCGCCTCGTACGCCTTCTGTGCGTCGTTCAGCGCCTCCTGCACCGACTGGTCCGTCGGCGGCTGGGTCGTCTCCCCGCCGGCGGGCGGTTCCTCACCCGGTGCCGTACTGCTCGGTGCCTTCTTGCCGAAGACGACGTCCAGCGCGTCCTTGAGGGAGTTCTCCAGGACGGGCTTGTTGTCGCCGTAGCTCACCAGCACCTTCTTCAGGAGCGGGTAGTTGGTGTTGGCGCCGCGCAGATAGACCGGCTCGACGTAGAGCAGACCGCCGTCGAGCGGCACGGTCAGCAGATTGCCGTACTCGATCTCCGAGTCACCGAACTTCTTGAGGATGTTCAGTTCGTTGGCGATCTGCGGATCGGAGTTGAACTTCGACTGCACCAGCTGCGGACCCGGCACCGGCGTCTCCGACG
Source organism: Streptomyces sp. NPDC029159 (assembly GCF_055564055.1). NCBI lineage: Bacteria > Bacillati > Actinomycetota > Actinomycetes > Kitasatosporales > Streptomycetaceae > Streptomyces > Streptomyces sp. NPDC029159. The sequence goes on along the minus strand of NZ_JBVHWT010000003.1, from coordinate 259,630 downwards.
GCAGCTTCAGGATTCTGATCTTGCCGTAGTCGCCGCTGGTGGCGTTCGCGTCGACGGCCATGAACGCCCCGAGGTTGTCCCTCTTGTTGGGCGTGAACGTCGTCGTCAGCGAGAACGTCTGATCCTTCTGGTCCGGCATCTTCATGCTCAGGTAGTACGGCGGCACGGAGTTGCCCGACTTGTTGGTCGGATCGTTGGGGATCTGCCAGCGCTCGGAGCCGGTGTAGAAGGTGCCCGGGTCCGTGACGTGGTACGTCGTCAGCAGCTGCCGCTGGACCTTGAAGAGGTCCTGCGGGTAGCGCAGGTGCTCCATCAGCTGCGGGCTGATCTTGTCCCGCGGCTCGACCGTGCCGGGGAAGGACTTCATCCAGGTCTTGAGGACCGGGTCCGCCTTGTCCCACTGGTAGAGCTTGACGCTGCCGTCGTACGCGTCGACCGTCGCCTTCACGGAGTTGCGGATGTAGTTGACCTGGTTCTGCTGGGCCATCACCGCCCGCTGTCCGTTGGTGAGCGAGTCGGCGGTGGTGTCACCGAGCGTGGTCCGCGAGGCGTACGGATAGCCGTTGCTCGTGGTGTACGCGTCGACGATCCACTGGACCCGGCCGTTGATGACCGCCGGGTAGGCGTCGCCGTCGATGGTCAGCCACGGCGCGACCGCCTCGACGCGCTCCTTGGGCGTGCGGTTGTAGAGGATCTTCGAACCGTCGCCGATCGCCCCGGAGTAGAGGATCTGCGGCTCACCGAACGCCACCGCGTAGGCGGCGCGGTTGACCGGGTTGGAGAGGCTGACGCCGCTCTTGCCCTGGTAGGTGTAGCTCTTCTCGCCGCTGTCGTCGGAGTAGTCCAGCTCCTTCTGCGGACCGCCGACGATGGAGTACTGCGTGGTCTTCTCGCCGTAGTAGATCCGCTGCTCGTACGTGGGCAGCTTGCCCTTGGACGGCAGGTCGGACTCGGTGTACTTCGGGCCGCCGCCCTCCGTGGTCTCGGTGCCCTTCGCCGCCACCGCGCCGTAGCCGTGGGTGTACTTGAAGTGGTCGTTGATCCAGTTGCGCTCGGGGATACCGGCGATGTTCAGCTCACGCAGACCGATGACGGTGTCCTGCTCGACGCCGTCCTTGTCCTTGTACCGGTCCACATCCAGGGTGGAGGGGAACTGGTAGTAGCCGCGCACCTGCTGCTGTTGCTGGAACGCCGGGGAGACGACGTTCGGGTCGAGCAGCCGCATGCTGGCGGTGGTGTCGGCGTTGTCCCGGAGCTTCTGGCTCTCCGCCTTGCTGCCGGGCTGGTAGTCACCCTTGTAGCCGGTGACCTTCGAGTTCTGGATGTCGTACGCGTCCCGCGTCGCCTTGATGTTCTGCTTGATGTACGGCGCTTCCTTGGCCTGCTCGTTCGGCTGGACCTGGAACTTCTGCACGATCGCCGGGTAGAGCCCGCCGATCAGCACCGCCGAGAGGACCATCAGGCCGAAGCCGATGACCGGCAGCTGCCAGGTGCGGCGCCACAGCGTCGCGAAGAACAGCACCGCGCAGATCGCCGCGATGAAGAACAGGATCGTTTTCGCCGGGAGGTAGGCGTTGGCGTCGACGTACCGCAGGCCCGTCCAGCCGTCGGCGGAGCGCAGCCCGCTCGACTTCACGGCGAGGCCGTAGCGGTCGAGCCAGTACGCGATGGCCTTGAGCGAGACGAAGAGGCCCAGCAGCACCGAGAGATGGCCGGTGGCCGCGGCGGTCGCGCGCGAGCCGGGGCTGGTGAGCCGCAGCCCGCCGTAGAGGTAGTGGGTGAGCGCGGCGGCGACCAGGCAGAGCACCACGGCGGCGAAGCCGAAGCTCAGCAGGAAGCGGTACCAGGGCAGATCGAAGGCGTAGAACGCGACGTCCTTGCCGAACTGCGGGTCCTTCTGACCGAACGGCACGCCGTTGATCCACTGGAGCCAGGTGCGCCACTCACCGGACGCGGAGGCTCCGGCGACCAGCCCGACGACCACGGAGATCGCCGGCAGCACCCACTTCTTGAAGGGCGCCAGGCTCATGCGGTAGCGGTCCAGGCTCTGCTGCTCCATGGACATCGCGCTGAGCGGCGGCCGCAGGCGGTGGGCCAGCCAGATGTTCACGCCGACGACCACGGCCATCAGCACGCCGAAGACGGCGAAGAGGCCGATCTTCGTCCACAGTGTGGTGGTGAAGACGGAGGCGTACTTCACCGAGCGGTACCAGAGCCAGTCGGTCCAGAACCCGGAGAACATCACAAAGAGCATGGCCAGGACGGCCAGTACGCCCACCGTCAGGAAAAGGGTCCGGGCCCGCCGCGACGGCCGGCCGACTCTCATCCGTGGCCCGGAAGGGCCTCCGCCGCGGTCCGGCATCTGGAAAGCCAAGGTGCGCACCTCGAAGATCGCTGTCGTGTGGAACAGGCCCGGGAGATAGTAGGACCCACTCCACCAACTTACGAAGGCTTTACCCGGTTCCCGATTTCCGGGGTTCACAGGGCACGATGTGAAACATGACGAACAACCCCGTGGACGGCACTCCGCTCGCCGCCTCTCCGCTGACCCGCGCGGTACTCGAGATCGACGAGTACAGCGCCGGGCTGGGCTGGGACCAGCCCGCCCGACTCTTCGCCCTCGTGGACTCCGCCAAGCTGCGGGAACAGGAGCCCGCGCTCGCCTCCCAGCTGGGCATCGACGACGACGCCGCCGCGTCGCTGACCCCTGTCGAGCAGGACGAGATCCCCGCCGGGACCCCGCTCGACGAATTCCTCGCCACCATCGCCTGGCCCGACGCGGTCGCCGGCTGCGCGCTGACCGTGGAGCGGCTGATGCTGCCGCCGTCGGCCGAGGACTCGGTGCCCGCGGGGCTGGACGAGAAGCAGCTCGCCGCGTGGGTGGCGAAGCACCCGGACCGCCAGGAGGTCCGGATGACCGTGGCGGTGCTGCGGGACGGCTCCCGCGAGTCGGCGCTGCGGCTGCGCGAGAAGGACGCGACGTCCGAGGTGCTCACGGGCGCCTCGCTGGTGCCGGGCCTCGCGGACGCGCTGGCGGCGACGTTCGAGGCGTGACCGGTGGCGGGCGGCGTACGGGGCGGCTCCCCGTACGCCGGACGCGGCCCCCGGGGCGTCACGGCCCCATGAAGATCGGAACGACGCCCCTCTAGTGGGATATGGAGCAGCTGGGCAGGCCCTCGGGGTGCCCGCTGCTGATCTTCTTCAGCGCCTGGACGGCGTCGCCCATGGTGTCGACCTTCACCAGAGTGAGGCCCTCGGGGGTGTCCTTCGCCGCGGAGGCGCAGTTGTCCTTCGGCGTGAGGAAGTACTGGGCGCCCTTGGCGCGGGCGCCGACCGTCTTCATCGAGATGCCGCCGATCGGGCCGACCTTGCCCTGGTCGTCGATGGTGCCGGTGCCGGCGATGAACTTGCCGCCGGTCAGGCTCTGCGGGCTGAGCTTGTCGACGATGCCGAGGGCGAACATCAGCCCGGCGCTGGGGCCGCCGACGTCGGCGAGCTTCACGTCGATGCTGAACGGGAAGATGTGGTCGACGCCCGCCTGGATACCGACCAGGGCGCGCCCGCCGTCGGCCTTCACCGTGGGCACCGTGATGTCCTTGCGGCCGCTCTCGGGCCGCTGCCCCTTCTTCTCGGCCGCCGCCGCGTTCTTGGCGGGGATGACGGTGAAGACGACCTTCTCCCCCGGCTTGTGACGGGTGACGAGCTTGGTGACGTCGTCCTTCGCCTTCACCGGCGTACCGTCCACCGCCTTGATCACATCGCCGGCGTGCAGCAGTCCGTCGGCCGGCTTGCCCTTGAGCACGGAGGCGACGACGGTCTGCGTGGCGACGGGGATGTGCAGCTGCTCCAGCGCCGCGACCTTGGCGCTCTCCTGGGACTGGGAGAACTCCTCGGCGTTCTCCTGGTCGGCCTGCTCGGCGGTCTGCCCCTCGGGGTAGAGCGTCTTGTGCGGGACGACGGCGCTGTCGGGGTCGAGCCAGCCGTAGACCGCCTCCAGGAGGTTCATGGAGTAGTCGGGGCCGGTGACGCGGACGGTGGTCATGTTGAGGTGACCGTCCGTCGGATACGTCTTGCGGCCGGAGATCTGCAGCACCGGCTTGCCCTCATGCTCGCCGAGGGTGTTCACGGTGGGGCCCGGCGACATCTCGGAGTACGGCACGGGAATGAGCACCCCGGCGCAGAGCAGCGCGATCAGCATCAGTATCGAGGCGAGCAGCGTCGCGGTGCGGCGTGGCATGGAACGACAGTACGGGACGGGTATGACAACCGGCTCGCGGGGCCGTCCGTACGAGGCGACCGGCCGGTCCGGCGTCCGCCCGCCGCCCGGTGTGTTCCGGTTCGGCGGGCGGGCGCCGGGTCAGACCAGATCGGATCCGGAGTGCTCGCGCTCCATCGCGGCCCGGAAGCGTTCATATCCGGCAAGCTCCGCGATGTCGCCGCCGCTCCTGCGGTTGCGTTGTGCCCAGGTGCTCCACAGCATGGCGGCGAGCGCGGCGAGGACCGGAATCAACAGCCAGAGGAGCGCACCCATAGTGGCCTCCCGAAAGTGTCCCACCGCTATCGACGAATAAGCAGATTAACCATCTGCCAGGTCAACGCTCACGCCCGGGGGCAGGTTACGCAACCGGAACCCACCCACCCGGTTGGCTCCGTGGGCGGGGGCCGACCGGGCGGCGCGGCGGGGCCGGGCGCGTGAGCGGGCGGCGTGTCGTCAGGCGCCGACCCACTCCTCGGTGCCGTCGGAGAAGGTCTGGTGCTTCCAGATCGGGACGGTCGCCTTGAGGTCGTCGATCAGCCGGCGGCAGGCGGCGAACGCCTCGGCGCGGTGCGGGCAGGAGACCGCGACGACCACGGCGAGGTCGCCGACGGCCAGATCGCCGACGCGGTGGACGGCTGCCAGCGCGCGGACCGGGAAGTCGGCGGCGACCTTCTCGGCGACCTGCCGCAGCTCCGCCTCGGCCGTCGGATGCGCGGAGTAGCCCAGCGCGTCGACGTCGGTGCCGCCGTCGTGCGAGCGGACCGTGCCGACGAACAGCGCGGTGCCGCCCGCCGCGGCGTCGCCGACGGCCGCGAACACCTCGTCGACGGAGAGCGGCGTCTCGCGGACCGCCAGCAGCCGGACGGGGTCGGCCGCGCCCCGCTCTCCGGGGTGGTCACGGCCTGGGGTCGGGGTGACGTGCGTGCCAGACATGCCGCCATCGTGCCCCACCCGACCCCGGAAGGGGAATGGCCGTTTCCCCGGGGCGTGGGGCACACCACCTGGAGGGTCCTACAGGCGCGGCCCCGCCCGCCGCGCCCGGTGGCCGGCGTCAGATGCGGCGGCGGGCCTTGCGGGCACGGCGGACCAGGGCGGCGGTGCCCAGGAGGGCGACGGTCGCACCGGCGGCGCCCGCGGCGGTGGCGTCCTTGCGGCCCAGGCGGCGTCCGGCGACGGTGTGCCGCCCGGCGACCTCCTCCAGCAGCTCGGCGAGGACCTCCTCGTTGGTCCACCGGGGCCGCCAGCCCGCTTCGTGCAGCCGGCTGCCGCTGACCACCCAGGGGTGCATGGTGTACGCGAGGTCCCCGGCGGGCGAGGGGGTCAGCCCGATCCGGTGCAGCCGGGCCGCGGCGCCCAGGGCGACGGAGGACGGCAGCTCCATGCGCCGGATGCCGGAGAGCTCCTCGACCTCTTCCTGGTCCAGCCAGCCGTCGCAGCCGACCGCCAGTTCGCCCTCGACCTTCTCCAGGGCGGCGTACTCCAGGGCGTCGACCAGGTCCTCGACGTGGCAGAACTGCCAGGCGGGGCGGGAGCCGGCGACGACCAGGAGGCGCGGCGACTCGAAGTACCGGGTCAGCGCGGTGTCGGTGCCGCCCACGAGGACGGCGGGCCGGACGACGGTGCAGTTCAGGCCGGGGTGGGCGCGGGGTGCCCGCTGGGCGAGGCGTTCGATCTCCAGGAGGTCGCCGACCCCGGTGGCGTCGGCGGTGGCCCGCAGCTCGGCGTCCTCGGCGAGCGGGATGTCGTTGTCGGGCAGCGCGCCGTAGACCATCGCGGAGGTGCAGAGCACGACGCGGTGCACCCCTGCGGCGGCCGCGGCGGTGAGGACGGTCTGGGTGCCGCGGACGTTGTAGGCGGTGCGGGCCGCGGCGTCGGACTCCAGGTCGAGGTCGAGCGCGAGGTGGACGACGACGTCGGCGCCGTGCAGTTTCTCGGCGATGGCCGGGTCCCGGATGTCCAGGACGTGCCAGTGCGCCTCGGGGACGTCGCCGCGCCGCTCGTCGATGGCGATGACCTGCTTGACCTCGTCGGATGCGGCCAGGGCGCGGGTCAGCAGCGCGCCGACGCCGGTGGCGGCTCCGGTGACGGCGATGACGGGGCGGCGGCCGGGCCGCGGGGCCGGTTCTTCGGTACCGCGTCCGGTCTGCGGGGTCGGGGCGTCAGCGTTTCGCGCTGCGCGAACGGTCGGATCTGGGGAACTCACCGGGCGTCTCCAGCGGTTGTCTTCAGTACGTATGCGTACCGGCGCGTACGTACAGGTGGCGTCCATCCTGCCGCAGGCGTCCTGAGAGCGGAGCACCGAGCCCCGATGCTCCGAGGGTGTCTACGCTGGAGGGTGATGTCGGGCAGCCGCCGTCGGCCGAGGGCCGGCGGCCCTACGAGCCGAGGAAACCCGTGAGTGACACCCCATTCGGATTCGGCCTTCCGCCGGAGGAGCCGGAGGACGGCGACAACGGCAAGAAGAAGGGCGGCCAGGGAGGTAGCCAGGGCCCCGCGGACCCGTTCGGGTTCGGCAGCGGGAGCGGTGGCGCGGACAACCCGTTCGCGGCGCTCTTCGGCGGCATGGGCGGCCCGGAGGGCCAGATGAGCCCCGGCGACCTCGGCGCCGCCTTCCAGAAGCTGGGCCAGATGCTCTCGTACGAGGGCGGGCCGGTGAACTGGGAGATGGCCAAGGACATCGCGCGGCAGACGGTCGCGCAGGGCACCGAGGCCGGTGGCAAGGACGCGTCCGTCTCGCCCGGTGAGCGCACCGCGGTCGAGGAGGCGGTCCGCCTGGCGGACCTGTGGCTGGACGGTGTGACGTCGCTGCCGTCGGGCGCCGGGACGGTCGTGGCGTGGAGCCGGGCGGAGTGGGTCGAGGAGACCCTGCCGGTCTGGAAGGACCTGGTGAACCCGCTCGCGGAGCGCGTCGGGTCGGCGATGGGCGAGGTGCTGCCCGGTGAGATGCAGGCGATGGCCGGTCCGCTGCTGGGCATGATGCGCTCCATGGGTGGCGCGATGTTCGGCACCCAGATCGGGCAGGCGCTGGGCGTCCTGGCGGGCGAGGTCGTCGGTTCGACGGACGTGGGCCTGCCGCTGGGCCCGGCCGGCAAGGCGGCGCTGCTGCCCAAGAACATCACGACGTTCGGCTCCGGTCTGGGCGTGCCCGAGGAGGAGGTGCGGCTCTATCTGGCGCTGCGGGAGGCCGCCCATCAGCGGCTCTTCGCGCATGTGCCGTGGCTGCGCTCGCATCTGTTCGGGGCCGTGGAGGGGTACGCCCGCGGCATCAAGGTCGACACCTCGAAGCTGGAGGACGTCGTCGGCCAGATCGACCCGCAGCACCCCGAGGAGCTGCAGAACGCGCTGCAGTCCGGCATGTTCCAGCCGGAGGACACCCCGGAGCAGAAGGCCGCGCTGGCGCGGCTGGAGACGGCGTTGGCGCTGGTCGAGGGCTGGGTGGACGCGGTCGTGCACGCCGCCGCGGCGCCGCATCTGCCGTCGGCGGACGCGCTGCGGGAGACGCTGCGGCGGCGCCGGGCGACCGGTGGCCCGGCGGAGCAGACGTTCTCCACGCTGATCGGGCTGCAGCTGCGGCCGCGGCGGCTGCGGGACGCCTCCCGGCTGTGGGCGTCGCTGACGGACGCCCGGGGCCTGGAGGGCCGCGACGGTCTGTGGGCGCACCCGGACATGCTGCCGACCGCCGCCGATCTCGACGATCCGGACGGCTTCGTGCACCACGAGCAGATGGACTTCTCCGAGCTGGACAAGATGCTGGGCGATGCGGCGGGCGGCGGCAAGGACTCGCAGAAGCCGCAGGCGGACGGCGGTTCCGGTGCGGACGGCGAGGACGACGCGAAGGGCGAAGGCGGCCGGTGAGCCTGCACGACGAGGCGGCGCGGGCGCTCAAGGAGTGGCCCGCGCCGTCGCCTGACCAGGAAGAGCTGCGGCTTTCGTATCTGGAGCATCTGACCGCGCACCCCGACGGCATGTGGAAGCCTTGCGCGGCGGGGCATCTGACGGCGAGCGCGCTGGTGGTCGATCCGGCGGGCGGGCGGGTGCTGCTGACGCTGCACCGCAAGCTGAAGATGTGGCTGCAGATGGGCGGCCACTGCGAGCCCGGGGACGCCACGTTGGCGGACGCGGCGCTGCGCGAGGCGCGTGAGGAGTCCGGTATCGCGCGGGGGCTGGAGCTGCTGCCCGGCGGCCCGGTGCGGCTGGATCGCCATCACACGCCGTGTGCCTGGCATCTGGATGTGCAGTTCGCGGCGGTGGCGCCCGAGGGCGCGGTGGAGCGGATCAGCGACGAGTCGCTGGATCTGCGGTGGTTCCGGTACGCCGAGGTCGCCGCCGTGGCCGATGCGTCGGTGGTACGGCTGGTCGAGGGCGCACGGGCGCTGTTGTAGCAGCCGGTCGCGGGGCCGGGCCCGGGTGGATTGCCGCCCGGCCCGGCCCTGCGCCGTCAGTTGGTGAAGATGTTGCCCTGGTTGTAGCCGCGGGCGCCCTGCTGGCCCATGCCGAACTGTGCGGCGATGCCGGAGCCGATGACGGCGTTCTGCGGCGGGAGCAGTTCGCTGGGCTGGACCAGGGCGTATCCCTGGCCGAGGAAGCTCAGCTCCCAGCCTTCGCCGGTGTGGCCGCGGCGCCGCCAGACGCCGGAGGAGTGCGTCTGGGCCTGCATCTGGACCCGCAGCGACGCGGACCAGGCGACGACGGCGTCGGCGTCGGCGTTGACGTACGTCTCGGGGGTGACCGGCAGCATCAGCGGCTGGCCGGAGGTCATCAGGACGACCCTGCCCTGACCTGCGATGTTGAGCTGGTACTTGCCGGTGCCGGAGATGCCGTAGTGGCTGTCGACGGAGACGGCGTCCCAGTGGAGGCCGGAGTCGAGCGCCAGGACGTAGCTGCTGTCGACGGTCAGGCCCTGGTGGTCCACGTCGAGGATGTGGACGTACTGGGCGAGGTTGGCGAGGTAGACGGTGCCCTGGCCGGAGATGCGCATCAGGTCCAGGCCCTCGCCGGTGACGGCGCGGGTGTGGTGCCGGCCCTGGGTCTGGTAGTCCCCCTCGAATTCGAGGAGTCCCTGGTAGGCGACCATGGAGCCCTTGCGGGCGAGGAGGTCCTCGTGTCCTTGGAGGGCGACGCGCAGCAGCTGGGAGTTCTGCAGGGCGTAGCGGTCCTGGGTCTGTGTCTCGGTGTGGGCGAAAAGCGGGCTCTGCATGTTCCTCGGTCCCCCTTCAGCCCCGGGCCCGGAGCCGGTCGGTGCTGTCCTCGCTGGGCTGGACGACGACGAAGCCCTGGCCGGAGAAGCCGAGCTGGTACGCCTCGCCGCTGCCGCGTCCGATCATCGAGGACGCCTTGAAGCTGCGCTTGCCCTTCATCTTCAGGTGGGTCGACCAGGCCACGAGGGCGTCGGGGTCGACGTACGTCTCGTCCGCACCGCGCCCGCAGTCGACGACGACGGGGGTGCCGCGGGAGGTGAGGGCGACCCAGCCGGTGCCGGATATGCCGACGTTGAACAGCCCCTGACCGGCGAACTTGGCCATGCCTTTGACGCGTTGGACGCCCCATTGCAGCTGGGCGTCGAGGGCGAGGAGGTTGGTGCCGCTGACGGACAGCGACTCGTCGTCGAGGTGGATACAGACGACGTCGGCGCCGTAGTCGGCGAGGTAGAGGACGCCGTCGCCGCTGCACTTCATCAGCGGGGCGCCCTCTCCGGTGATCCACTGGGATGCCATCTGGCGGACGGCGGGCGGGTTGGGTTCGTACTGGATGAAGCCCTCGTAGGCGATCATCGATCCGGTGCGGGCGAAGACGTCGTGGCCGCTCTGCATGGCGATCTTGACCATGGCGCTGCCGTGGTTCTCCATGCGGGCGGCGGGCGGGGTCGGGGCGTAGCCCGACAGCTGCTGCTGGGTCATGGTGGCGGGCTCCCTCAGACCTCGTAGGGCTGGACGACGATGAAGTTGCCGGGCGCGCCGCGGAATTGGAGGTTCACGGACTCGCCGGAGTGGCCGGGGTAGGCGTGGCGGCGCATGCTCACCTGGCTGGAGACGATCACCTGCGCGGCGGCGGACCAGGCCACGACGGCGTTGGCGTCGGCGAAGGTGGTGGGGGTGACGGGCAGGACGACGGGGGTGCCGTGGGTCTTGATGACGACGGTGCCGGTGCCCTGGAACTGCAGGGTGAACAGGGCGCCCCCGGGTATGCCGTGGCCTTCGACGCGGCGGACCTCGTGCTGGAGCGACTCGTCGAAGGCGAGGACGCTGTCGGCGGAGACGCACAGGGCGTCGCCCTGGAGCTCGACGGGGTGGAGGTGGGTGCTGTCCTCGGCGAAGAAGACCTGGCCCTGGCCGGTGCAGCGCATCAGCTGCATCTCCTGGCCGGTGGCGTTGCCGACGAGGCGGCCGCGGAGGCCCGCGCCCTTGTAGGTGAAGTCGACCTTGCCCTGGTAGAGCACCATGCTGCCCTGGCGGGCGAGGACGGGCTGTCCGTCGATGCCGAGGTCGACGCGGACCAGCTTGCTGTTCTGGAGCGTCCAGCGCTGCCCGGTGGGGGCTTCCTTGTACTTCTCCAGCACGACGCCGAGCCCGGGCCCGCCGTCCGGCGGCACGACCGGCGCCTGGCCGGGGTGGGGCATGCCGGGGGCCTGCCCGTACGGGGCGGGGGCCTGCGGCGGGAACTGTGCGGGCGGCGCTGCCTGGGGCGCGCCGGGTGCGGGCGCTCCGCCGTAGGGGGGCTGGCCCGGGGCGCCGTAGGGGGTGTGGCCGGGCGCCGGGTGCCCGTACGGGGCCGGGTGCCTGCCGCCGGGGATGCCGGGGGCGGAGGGCGGCGGCACGGGGGCTGCGGGCGGCGTCATCGGGGCGCCGGGCGGGACGAGGGGCGCGGCCATGGTGGGCGCGCTGTGCAGTGGGGCCGCGGCGGGCTGCGGCTGCTGGGGCGCGGACGGCTGCGGTGCGGGCGCCGGGGCCTGCGGTGCGGCGGGCGCGGCGAAGGCCGGGGGCGGGCCTGCGGGCGGGGCGAAGGCGGGTGCGGCCGGTGCGGGCGCGGCGGGCTCGGGCGTCGCCTCCTCCTCGACGACCTCGCCGCCGAAGTTCTTGAGCAGCGCCTCCAGGCCGCCGTCGAAGCCCTGGCCGACGGCGGCGAACCGCCAGACGTCCTTGAGGTAGAAGTCACCGAGCATCACGGCGCGTTCGGTGCTGAACTCGGAGCCGTTGAAGGAGTAGCGGGCGACCTCTTCGCCGCCGGCGACGATGCGGAGGTAGCCGGGGCCGATCCGGGAGATCTGGCCGTCGCCGTCGAGAGCGGCGGTGAAGGACAGCTTCCGGATGTGCGACGGGATGCGGTCGAGCGTGACCCGGAACGACTGGGTGTCACCGGCCTGTTCGCCGAGTTGCTGGATGGCCTGCTCGGGCGAGGCGGGCTGGTTGAAGAAGACGAAGTACCGGTCGTCGGAGAGCCGTTCGTCGGCGTCCAGGCCGAAACAGCTGATGTCGAAGGTGAGTCCCGGACCGCCGATCTGCACACCGACGTACAGGTCGGTCCCTGCCGTCAGGTCACCGATCCTGGCCTTGTGGCCTCGCTGGAATTCCCTGGCCATAGGTAACGCCTGTCCCCCCGCTCCGGCTGTGAGTTGGTACCACGCGCCAGGCTATCCGCTGCCACCGACAGCGCGTTTCGCCGGGGCGTGACCTGCGTCGGCCGGTCAGTCGGCCGGTTCGGGCGGGTGTGGCAGCCGCGCGGCGGCGGCGACGCCTTCGAGATAGCCCCGGGCCCGTTCGGTGCGCGGGTAGGCGTCGAGCAGCTGCCAGAACCGCGGTCCGTGCCCGGGCACCAGGAGGTGGGCGAGTTCGTGCAGCAGGACGTAGTCGACGACGTATTCCGGCATGCCCTGGAGGCGGTGGGAGAGGCGGATGGTGCCCTCGGCCGGGGTGCACGAACCCCAGCGGCTGTTCTGGTTGGTGACCCAGCGCACCGACGCGGGCCGGGCCTCGCCGCCCAGGAACCGGGCCGACAGCTCGGCGGCCCGCTCGGTCAGCTCGGCGTCGCCGGGGCGCCGCCTGCCGTCCTTCGCGGCGAGCCGCTCCAGCATCACGGCGACCCAGCGCTCCTCCTCCGCCCGGGACATCCGGTCCGGTATGAGGACGACGGTGCGGTCGCCCTCCCGGCGGGCGGAGACGGTGGTGCGCCGACGCGCGCTGCGCCGCACTTCGACGGGGCCGGGCGGGGCGGCGGGGGTGGAGCCGCGGGGGTCGGGGGTGGCGGGTCGCAGGGGTGCTCCTTCTCCGTGGTGGACGGGTGGACAGGGCCGGTGGGCCGTGCCCGAGGCTACTCGCGGCCTCCGACATCCGGCCCCGGCCTGTCCACAGCCCGTCGTATTCGTACGACTGCGGGGTGCGGGCCTGTGGACAACTCCGGGGGTGTGGCGGCTGTCGGCGCATGCTGGGTCCTCACACGCGGAGAACCGCGGACGGATCGGGGAACGGGGGCGGATGCGATGCGTCCGATGATCAAGCCGGCGCTGCGGCGCGGTTGGCGGGACGGGGCGACGGTGCAGTACGGCGTGGCGCCGGCGCATGCGGTGGTGGTGGGGCCCGTCGACATCGCGACGGGCTACTTCCTCGACATGATCGACGGCACCCGCACCATGGACGAGCTGCTCGCCCAGGCCCCTGCGCTGGACCTGACGCCCGCCCGTGCGCGGAAGGTGGTGGAGCGGTTGGGTGCCGCGGGGCTGCTGGAGGTGGCGTCCGGCGGCGGTCCCGGGGCCGACGCGGTCCGGGCGGACACCGCGGCCTGTGCCCGGCTCCGGCCGGATCTGGCGTCGCTGTCGGTGCGGTATCCGGAGGCCACCGGTGCGTGGGGGCGGATGGGGGCGCGGCGGGCGGTCCGTGCGCGGGTGCGGGGCACGGGGCGGGTGGGGGCGGCGGTCGCCGCGTTGCTGTCCGCGTCGGGTATCGGCCGGGTGGAGGTGCTGGACGGCGGAAAGGTCGAGCCGTGGGACGTGCTGCCGGGCGGGTACCGCGCGGATCAGGTCGGTGAGCGGCGGGACGTGGCCGCGCGCCGGTTGGTGCGGGAGGCGTCACCGTGGGGGCGCGTCCCGCGGCCGGTGGTCCCGGTGAGCGAGTCCGGCGAGCCGGGCCTGTCCCTGGTGATCCTCACCCCACGGGACGGCCTGGGGGCGTACGTCCCCGATCCGCTGCTGTCCGAGCCGCTGTTGACAGCCGGTATCCCTCATCTGTACGCGGGGGTGGTCGAGGGCACGGGCGTGGTGGGGCCGCTGGTGGTGCCGGGGCTGTCCGCGTGCGCGGGCTGCGATGAGCTGCGGCGTACGGAGGCGGAGCCGGCGTGGCCGAGGCTGCTGGCCCAGTGGCGGTCGGGCCGGGGCTCCGCCGCGGTCCCGGCGTGTGACGCGTCGCTGGCGACGATGGTCGCGGGGCAGGCGGCGGCGCAGGCGTTGACGTTCCTCGACGGGACGTTGCCACCGTGCACGGGCGCCCGGTGGGAGTTCGCACTGCCCGGTGCGGGCATGCGCACCTCGTCGATCGTGCCGCATCCGGAGTGCGGGTGCGGTGCCGCGCGGTCGACGGCGTCCGAGGATGCCTCGGATCCGCAGCGGCGGCACGCCACAATGACGGAGTAACCCCGCTTGGGGACAGTGTGAGTTGGAGGGGCGCATGTCTGATCTTCCCCGTAAGGCGGTCACCCGCACCGCCAAGCTGGCCGCGCTGCCCCTGGGGTTCGCCGGTCGCGCCACCTGGGGGCTGGGCAAACGGATCGGCGGCCGGTCGGCCGAGATCGTCGGCCGCGAACTGCAGCAACGCACCGCCGAGCAGCTCTTCAAAGTTCTGGGTGAGCTGAAGGGAGGGGCCATGAAGTTCGGGCAGGCGCTGTCCGTCTTCGAGTCGGCGCTGCCGGAAGAGGTGGCCGGTCCCTACCGTGCGGCGCTGACCAAGCTCCAGGAGGCGGCGCCGCCGATGCCGGCGAGCACGGTGCACACCGTTCTCGCCGAGCGGCTGGGCGAGGAGTGGCGGGAGCTGTTCCAGGAGTTCGAGGACAAGCCGTCGGCCGCCGCATCGATCGGCCAGGTGCACCGGGCCGTGTGGCACGACGGCCGTCCCGTGGCGGTGAAGGTGCAGTATCCGGGCGCCGGTGCGGCCCTGCTGTCCGATCTCGCCCAACTGAGCCGCTTCGCCCGCCTGCTGGGCCCGCTGATCCCCGGCATGGACATCAAACCGCTGATCAGCGAGTTGCGGGACCGGGTGGCGGAGGAGCTGGACTACGCGCTGGAGGCCGAGGCACAGCAGGCGCACGCCGTGGAGTTCGACGGCGACGAGGACGTCCGGGTCCCCGCCGTGGTGCACCAGAGCGAGCAGGTACTGGTCACCGAGTGGCTGGACGGCATACCGCTGGCGGAGGTCATCGCCGACGGCACCCCGGAGCAGCGGGACCGTGCGGGGCAGTTGCTGGCACGGTTCCTGTTCTCCGGCCCGGCGCGTACCGGCCTGCTCCACGCCGATCCGCATCCGGGCAACTTCCGGCTGCTGGCCGACGACGGGCCGGTGAGCGGATGGCGGCTCGGCGTCCTGGACTTCGGGACGGTGGACCGGCTGCCCGAGGGCCTCCCGCCGACGATCGGCACCGCCCTGCGCAGGACGCTGGAGGGTCAGGCCGAGGTGGTCTACCAGCAGCTGTGCGACGAAGGGTTCGTGAAGGACTCCATCGAGCTGGATCCGGAGGCGGTGCTGGAGTATCTGTTGCCGATCATCGAACCGGCGCAGGTCGAGGAGTTCACCTTCACCCGGGATTGGATGCGGCGTCAGGCCGCCCGGATCGGCGACCCCCGCTCCCCCGCCCACCAACTGGGCAAACAACTCAACCTCCCCCCGTCCTACCTGCTGATACACCGGGTGACGCTGAGCACCATCGGAGTGCTGTGCCAGCTGGGGGCGGAGGTCAGGCTGCGCGACGAACTCGCCGACTGGCTCCCGGGCTTCATCTCCCCGGACGCGCCCGCGGAGGAGCCGGACGAGGAGGAGGCGACGGAGCCGGACGGCCGGGTGGCGGAGGAGGAGCCCATCGGCTGATGCCGGGGCGCCGCGGCCACCGCCGCGCGCAACGGTCACCAGTGGCCGGAGTCCAGGCGTCCTTCGATGGAGCGGAGGTTCTCCCGCGCGCAGCCGTCGCAGAAATAGCGGCGGACACCGTGCTCCACCGAGCAGGTCCACAGCGGCGGGCTTCCTTCGGCGACCGCGCCGCAGCGGGCGCAGGAGATACCAGGTGCGGCGCCGTCCCGGCCGCCCGTGCTCGTACCGGGGCGGTCCCCGGCGTCGGTGTCGGTCTCGGCCGTCGGCTGCTGCGCCGTGCCGTGCGTCGTGCGGTCCACCGTACGACGATATCCCTGCCGCCCCCGTCACGGCGGAAACACGCGGCCGGGGCCCGCCCGACCGGACGGGCCCCGGGCCCACGGTGCACGGAGCGCGCCGCCGCATCGTCTCCGCCACGACCGATCGGCCCGGCGGGACTGCGCGGCGCGCCCCGTGGTCTGTTACCGCGTCACTGCATCACGGCCATGGCCAGGGCGCGGCGGGCGCGGAGCGACGCGCGTTCCGCGCGCCGCTGCATCCGCCGCGCGGCAGCGAGCCGATGGCCCCTGCGTTCGGACTCGGCTTGGTGCAGGCGTTCGTGCATATGGGCACGTGCCAGGGCTTCTGGGATGAGTTGCATTTCGAGGTTCCTGTTCTGACGAGACTCGATCGCACCGGAGTTCACGGGTGCGGGCATTTCGGTGATGGTGGGGTTCATCGCTGGGTCCTGCTTCCGGGGGTCCCGCGTACCGGGACGGTCGATCGTTCCTGTGCCGGAGGTGTTCATGCCGCGACCGGATTCTTGCGCGGACGGCCTCGCGGACGCTTCCGCGCCACGACGACTCCCTGGACGAACAGCTCACCGCCCCAGACGCCCCACGGCTCACGGCGGTCCTTGGCACCCGCCAGACACGCCTCGCGGACGGGGCAGGTGCGGCACAGCGACTTGGCGTACTCGACGTCCGCCGGGGACTCGGCGAAGAAGACCTCGGGGTCGTAGGTGCGGCACGGCACCGCGGCGCCCAGACGGTCGATTTCGTTGTCCAGCTCGGTGAGGGGAAGCAAGGAGTTCTCCTGGGGATCAGGCGGGGGGATCAGGTCGGTCGCAACGGACGGGGTGTGCGTCTGCAGTTGCACGGTGTGTGTTCCTCGTCTGTGTGGCCCGGCGGTGGCCGGGCGCTGGGCAAACAAAAGGGCCGCGGATCCCGGTGGGGGTTCCGCGGCCCTGGAAGGCGCCGACCTGATCATGCCGATCAGGCTGGATCTCTCCAGGGTTCAAGGCCGCGGTAGGCCCACGTTTCATGCTGGCGGTACTGCTGCTGGGATCCGGCACCATTGGCTGCCGCGGGAGCAAAGGCATTCGCCACTGCTGCCACTGCCGCTACCGCAGGTGCCTGCGCCGGTCGCGCACTGCGCTCCTCCGCCACGAGGGACAGAAGGGACTCGGGACGCTTGACCTCGACGCCGGACAGGCGGCCGAAGCCGGACATACCGGTGC
This sequence comes from Streptomyces sp. NPDC029159, assembly GCF_055564055.1. Classification (NCBI taxonomy): domain Bacteria; kingdom Bacillati; phylum Actinomycetota; class Actinomycetes; order Kitasatosporales; family Streptomycetaceae; genus Streptomyces; species Streptomyces sp. NPDC029159. The sequence continues at coordinate 242,811 of NZ_JBVHWT010000003.1, read as the reverse complement.
CCAGGAGCGAGGAGCCGAGAGAGCCGGTGGCGGCGACCGAACGATCGGTCATTTTGTTCATCTCGATGAAGCTGATCATTGGGGGTCGCCTCCTCTCGGCGTCTCGGTGGACCGGGAATCCCGTTCCAAACATGTTCAAGTACAACACGGATTCTTCCGGACCCGGAAGCCCGTCATCACCGTGCTCCCGCAGGCTATGGGGATGCCGTCCGCGCGCGCAAACTATTTTTCCGACGAGTTTTCCGCGGCTTCCTCGCCGCCCTCCTCGCCCTCTTCCTCAAGACCGTCCGCCGCGCCGCCGCCAAGCTCCTGACCTGCACACAATGCCAGCACCTCGGTCCCGAAACGGTCCAGCTTCCGCCGCCCGACACCGGAAATCTGTGCCAGCTCCCCCGCCGAACCCGGCACCGCTTCCGCGATCGCCATCAGCGTCTTGTCGGTGAACACGCAATACGCCGGCTGCGACAACCGCGCCGCCTGCTCCGCCCGCCAGTCACGCAGCCGCTCGTACAGCCCCTCGTCCAACTCCGACGGACAGTCCTCGCACCGCATCAGCTTCATCTCGCCCGCGTCCGTCAGCGTCCGCCCGCACACCCGGCACCGGGCCGGCTTGCGGTCCCGGCGCCGCAGGCCGCCGGACGCCCCGCCCGCGCCCCGCTCCACACCGCCCACAGCCGCACCCGCCGCGCGGCGCGCCACACCGCCACCGCCGGGCCGCAGACCGTTCAGGAACCGGCTGGGGCGCCGCGATGCCCGGCCACCCGGCGATCGCGCCAACGACCACGACAGCCCCAGATGCTCCCGCGCCCGCGTCACGCCCACATACAGCAGCCGCCGCTCCTCCTCGACCTCCGCATCGGACGTCGCATGCGAGATCGGCACCATGCCCTCGGTCAACCCCACCAGGAACACCGCGTCCCACTCCAGGCCCTTCGCGGCATGCAACGACGCCAGCGTCACCCCCTCGACCGTCGGCGCATGCTGCGCCCGCGCCCGCTCGTCCAGCTCCGCCACCAGATCCGCCAACGACGCCTCCGGACGCGCCCGCGCGAAATCCTCCGCCAGCCGCATCAACGCCGCCAACGACTCCCAGCGGTCCCGCACCGCCCCCGAACCCGCCGGCGGCTGCCCCGTCCAGCCCTTCGTACTCAGCACCGCCCGCACCTGCGACGGCACATCCACCGCATCGTCCAGCAGCGCGTCGTTCCCCCCGAAGCGCGCGGCGCTGCGCAACGCCACGCCCGCCTCCCGCACCTCCGGCCGCTCGAAGAACCGCTCCGCCCCCCGCAGCAGATACGGCACACCCGCATCCGCCAGCGCCTGCTCGTACACCTCGGACTGCGCGTTGATACGGAACAACACCGCTATCTCACCCGCCGACACCCCCGACGCGATCAGCTCCCGGACCCGCCGGGCCACGCCCTCCGCCTCCGCGGGCTCGTCGGCGTACTCCACGAACACCGGCTCCGGACCCGGCGCGCGCTGCGACACCAGCTCCAGACGGTGCTCCGCCGCCCGACCGCTCGCCTGCGCCAGCACACCGTTCGCGAGATGCACCACCTGCGGCGTCGAACGGTAATCCCGCACCAGCTTCACGACCGTCGCACCCGGATGACGGGTACGGAAATTCAACAGATGATCGGGGGTCGCGCCCGTGAAGCTGTAAATCGTCTGCCCCGGATCACCCACCACGCACAGGGAATCCCGCTCCCCCAGCCACAGCTCCAGAAGACGCTGCTGCAACGGGCTGACGTCCTGGTACTCGTCGACGACGAAATGCTGATACTGCGCCCTGACCTGCTCCGCGATGTCATGCCGGTCCTGCAGCACCCCCACCGTCAGCAACAGCACGTCCTCGAAATCGATGACGCCGCGCTCCCGCTTCAGCTGCTCGTACATCGTGTAGATCTGCCCGAGCTCGGCCGCATCACGAGGCGCCGCCCGGCCCGCCTTCACCAGCGCCGCCGGATAATCCGCCGGAACCGTCTGCGTCACCTTCGACCACTCGATCTCGCCCGTGACCTCCCGCAGCTCCGCGCGGTCCAACCGCACCCGGCACCGCGCCGCCGCCTCCGCGACCACCTGCACCTTCCGCTCCAGCAACCGCGGCACCTCACCGCCCACCGCCTTCGGCCAGAAGAACTGCAGCTGCCGCAACGCCGCCGAGTGGAACGTCCGCGCCTGCACCCCGCCCGCACCGAGCTGCCGCAGCCGGCCCCGCATCTCCCCCGCCGCCCGCGCCGTGAACGTCACCGCCAGCACACTCGCCGGCTGCATCACCCCCGACCGCACGCCGTACGCGATCCGGTGCGTGATCGCCCGGGTCTTGCCCGTGCCCGCACCCGCCAGCACACACACCGGCCCCCGCAGCGCCGTCGCCACCTCGCGCTGCTCCGGGTCGAGCCCGTCGAGCACCGCATCGGCCGAGTCCGGGACCTGCGGGAAAAGAGAGGAATCCGATGCTGCAGTCACCCCGCCATGCTGCCAGGTCCACCACCGGACACCCCAAAACTGTCCACAGGGGCTCCTGGGCCGGTATGACCGCAGCCGCCTTCTGTGGACAGCCACCGACGCTCCGCGCCGAAATCTGCTGGAGTGGAGGAAGCAGGAAGCGAGAACGACCGAGGGAATCGAATCGGCCGCCGCGGCTGGACCGCCGCGGCTTGGGGCTGGAAGGGGCTGGGCGGGGGTTGCGGGGGGCTGCCGCTTCGGTGGGGGTGGAGGAGGGGTGGGGTGGGGGCGGGGCCCCCGGGGTGGGGAGGCGGGGGAAGGGGGCGGGGGGAAGGGGGGGCGGGGAGAGCCCCCCGGGAATGCTCCAGCCCCCCAAGACGTTCCCTTACCGTCGCCACCCCGGCCACGCCCGTTCGGCGCCGGTCGGGTCCGGGTCGGGCTCAGGGTCCGGTCCGGTGTGGCGGCTTCTGTTTCGAGAGTCTTACCGAAGGAGCGCGGGGCGCATGGCGGGCACTGTGACGATGTACAGCACGACCTGGTGCGGTTACTGCCGTCGGCTGAAGAGCCAGATGGACCGCGAGGGCATCGCGTACACGGAGATCAACATCGAGCATGACGCCGATTCCGCGGCGTTCGTGGAGAAGGCGAACGGCGGCAACCAGACGGTGCCGACCGTGCTGGTGGTTCCCCCGTCCGGCGGCGAGAACATCGTCATGACGAACCCGAGCCTCAACCAGGTCAAGCAGGCGCTGGCCGTCTGAGGCACCGCGCGCCGTCCGTGCCCTCCCCGGAGTTCTCCGGGGAGGGCACAGCCATGTTCGGGCGGTGCGGCCCGGGCACGACAGCCCGCCGTGGCAGGACGCCCCGGGCCCTGCACTCGGCAGCGACGCTCCTTGCAGAAAGCCCCCGCAGCCCCGCCGTACCCCCAGGTCAGGGCTTCGGCAGCGGCTTGCCGTACCAGGTTTCGATGAGGCGGGCGGCGATGGAGATGCCGTACGGGGGCAGGACCTCGCCGGAGGCGAAGGCGGCGGTGAGGTCGTCGCGGGAGAACCAGCGGGCCTCCTCGATCTCCTCGCCGTCGACGTGTATGTCGGAGGAGGTGGCGCGGGCCATGAAGCCGAGCATGAGGCTGGAGGGGAACGGCCAGGGCTGGCTGGCGACGTATTCGACGTCGCCGACGACGACGCCGGCCTCCTCGAAGACCTCGCGGGCCACGGACTGCTCGATGGACTCGCCCGGTTCGACGAAGCCGGCGAGGGTGGAGAAGCGGCCTTCGGGCCAGTGGACCTGGCGGCCGAGGAGGGCGCGGTCCTGGTCGTCGGTGACGAGCATGATGACGGCGGGGTCGGTGCGGGGGTAGTGCTCGGCGCCGCAGGCGGGGCAGCGGCGGATGTGTCCGGCGGCGGCGATGACGGTGCGTTCGCCGCAGCGGGAGCAGAAGCGGTGCAGGCGCTGCCAGTTCTCCAGGGCAACGGCGTGGACGAGGAGTCCGGCGTCGCGCGGGGAGAGGAGCAGTCCGGCTTCGCGGAGTCCGGCGGCGCGGGCGGACTGGTCGAGGCGGCCGGGGAGGACGTCCTTCTGGAGGGCGAAGTAGCTGATGCCGTCGTCGTCGGTGCCGAGGTAGTAGCGGTGGGCCTCGGTCAGGGGCGCCTCGAAGGACGGCGTCATGATGAGTTCGGTGCGGCCGTCGGGGGTGTCGTCGATGAGGGCCTGACCGCCGGAGACCACGAAGACGCGCGTGGAGGGGTGACTCCAGGCCGCGGCGAGCCATGCCTCGTCGAGGCGGTGGTGTGCGGAGCGGTCGATGCCGCTCGGTGCGCTGAAGGTGATCGGCCGGTCTGCGTCGTGGTCGGTCCAGGTGGTCACTGCTGTCTCCAACTCCCCCTGTGGCGTGGGTGGTTGCTGCGTGCGGGGCGGCGGGCGGTGTGGGTCAGGTGGTGTGCCAGTGCTCCGCGAGGTCGCCCCAGAGGTGTGCGGTGGTTTCGGCGCCCTTGAGGAGGAGGTCGAGTTCGACCTTTTCGTTGGGGGCGTGCCAGCCGTCGGAGGGGATGGAGATGCCGAGGAAGAGGACGGGTACGCCGAGGACGTCCTGGAGGTCGGCGGCGGGTCCGGAGCCGCCTTCGCGGGTGAAGCGGATCTTCTGGCCGAACGCGCGGCCCATGGCGCGGACGACGGACTGGAGTGCGGGGTGGTCGAGGGGGGTGAGGCAGGGGCGGGTGGCGCCCCAGAAGGTGAGGGTGTGGCGGATGCCGTCGGGGAGGCGGGCGGCGACCCAGTCGCGTACGGCCTGCTGGACGGCGTCGGTGTCCTGGCCGGCGACGAGGCGGAAGGAGAGCTTCAGCTGGGCGGTGGCGGGGACGATGGTCTTGCCGCCGGGGCCCTGGTAGCCGCCGGAGATGCCGTTGACCTCGGCGGTGGGGCGGGCCCAGATGCGTTCGAGGGTGGTGTGGTCCGCCTCGCCGAGGGTGGCGTGGGAGTGGGCGGTGTTCAGCCAGGCGGTTTCGTCGAAGGGGAGCTCGGCGAAGAGGGCGCGTTCCTGGTCGGTGAGGGGGATGACGCCGTCGTAGAAGCCGGGGATGGTGACGCGGCGGTCGGTGTCGTGGAGGGCGGCGGCCAGGCGGGCGGCTTCGGTGGCGGGGTTGGGGACGGCGCCGCCGAAGGAGCCGGAGTGGATGTCCTGGTCGGGGCCGTGGAGGTCGATCTGGCAGTCGGTGAGGCCGCGCATGCCGGTGCAGACGGTGGGGGTGTCCTTGGACCACATGCCGGTGTCGGAGACGATCACGGCGTCGCAGGCCAGGCGGTCGGCGTGGCGGGCGATGAGGTCGGGGAAGTGCGGGGAGCCGGATTCCTCTTCTCCTTCGATGAGGAGTTTGAGGTGGACGGCGGGGGTGGTGCGGCCGGTGGCGGCGAGGTGGGCGCGGACGCCGAGGGTGTGGAAGAAGACCTGGCCCTTGTCGTCGGCGGCGCCGCGGGCGTAGAGCTTGCCGTCGGCGGTGTGGGGTTCGAAGGGGTCGGTGTGCCAGCCGTCGTCGCGGGTGGCGGGCTGGACGTCGTGGTGGCCGTAGACGAGGACGGTGGGGGCGTCGGGGTCGTCGCTGGGCCAGTGGGCGAAGACGGCGGGGTGGCCGTCGGTCTCCCAGATCTCGGCGGTGGGGAAGCCGGTGGCGGTGAGCTTGGCGGCGAGCCATTCGGCGCTGCGGCGCACGTCGGGGGTGTGGCCGGGGTCGGCCGACACGGAGGGGATGCGCAGCCAGTCGGCGAGGTCGGCGAGGAAGGTCTCGCGGTGGGCCGTGAGGTACGCGTGGACGGCGCTGTCCGGGGTGGTGCTCATGGGTCCGAGCCTATCGGCCTTCCGGGTGAGGGCGGTCGGCGGTCTCGCCGCGGAGGATGCGTTCGAGTGCGGGGCGTCCGGGGAGGTGGGCGGGGCGGATGAGGGTGCCGGTGCGGACGTGGAGGAAGGCGGCGTCGACGGCGGTGGGGGGCAGGTGGTGGCGTTCGGCCCAGGCGAGGCGGTAGATGGCGAGTTGGAGGGGGTCGGCGTCCTGGGTGTGGCCGGTTTTCCAGTCGATGATCTCGAAGTGGTCGGTGCCGTCGGGGCCGGGTGTGCGGTAGACGGCGTCGATGCGGCCGCTGATGACGCGTCCGGCGAGGGTCATGCGGAACGGTGCTTCGACGCGGTGCGGGGTGCGGTGGGCGTAGGGGGTGCGGGCGAAGGCTTCCTTGAGGGCTTCGAGGTCGCTTTCGTCGGCGATGTCCGGGTGGGCGTCGGGGTCGGCGCCGGGGAGGTCGTCGGGGTCGTGGAGCGGGAGGGGGAGTTCTTCGTGGCGGGAGGCGACCCAGGCGTGGAAGCGGGTGCCGCGGCGGGCGGCGGGCTGGGGTGGGCGGGGCATGGGGCGGGCGAGTTCGCGGGCGAAGGCGTCGGGGTCGGCGGCGAGGTGCATCAGCTGGGTGGCGCTGAGGGCGTGTGGGAGGGGGACGTCGCGGACGGTGGCGCGGGCGCGGCGGAGTTCGGCGGTGAGGGCGTCGAGGTCGCGGTCCCAGGAGGCGAGGGTGCGGCGGTCCTCGGGGAGGAGGGCGGTGTCGGTGGTGTGCTCCTCCCGGGCGTCGTGGCCGGTGGGGGTGTGCGGGGCTCCGGTGTCGGCGTGGCGGGGGCCGGGGACGGCGGGGTGGTGCGGGGCCGGGAGGAGGTCCGTCTCGCCTGCGAAGAGGTCGGGGGCGTCGGGGCCGGGGCGGGTCGGGGTGGTGCCGCTCCCCCGGTGGTGGGCGGGGCCGTCCGCCGGGCCGTCCTCGCCGTGGGCGGCGCCGTTCTCGCCGTCGAGGCGTGCGGGCACGCCGTCGGGACGTGCGGACGCACCCTCAGGAAGTGCGGGCGCGGCGTCGTACGGCTCGGCGTCGGCGTACGGCTCGGGCTCCTCGTACGGATCGGGGGCGTCGGACGGGTCGGGGTCCCCGTAGGGATCAGGCGCGTCGAACGGTGCGGGGTCGCCGTAGGGGTCCGGTGCAACGGGCGGTTCGGGGAGGCCCGGGTCGTCGTCGTACGGCGCGTCGGCGGGTGCGGGGTCGCCGTTGCGGCGCGGGTCCGGGATCTGGGGGTCAGCGGCCCCGGGGGTGGGCTCCTCCGGCAGGTGGGAGAGGTAGGAGCGCACGGTGGCCGCGGCGGTGCGGCGGTGGGCGGTGGCGGTGGGGTCGAGGGGCAGGGGCCAGGCGTGGGGGGTGGTGTCGTCGGTGAGGGTGGGGTTCTCGGCGTCGTCCTCGGGGGGGTCGGTCCAGGCGTCGATCTCGCCGTGGCCGGCTTCGCAGTGGGTGCGGAGGGCTTCGAGGAAGGCGGACGGGCCGCGGGGGCGCTTCTGCTGGGGGCCCCACCAGTGGCCGGAGCCGAGGAGGAGGGAGCGGGGGCGGGTGAAGGTGACGTAGCCGAGGCGGAGTTCCTCGGTGGACTGGTGGTCCTTCATCGCCTCCTTGAACGCCTTGAGGCCGCGGGCGTCGAAGGTGTCGAGGTCGGGGAGGGTGGCGGCGTCGCCGCGGAGGGTGTGCGGGAGGACCTTGGGGCGGGTGGTCCAGGAGTCGCGGGGCTGTTCGCTGGGGAACTGCTTGGCGACGAGGCCGGGGACGGCGACGACGTCCCACTCGAGGCCCTTGGACTTGTGGGCGGTGAGGATCTTGATGGTGTTGTCGCCGCCGGGCAGGGAGCTGTCGAGGCCCTTTTCGTGGCGGGCGGCGGTGCGGAGGAAGCCGAGGAAGGCGGCGAGGGTGGCGTCGCCGTCGAGGGCGGCGCCGCCCTGTTTGGCGGCGAACCCGGCGGCGGTGTCGAGGAAGGTGGTGAGGGTTTCGCGGCGGCGGGCGGCGAGGGCGTGCGGGGAGGCGGCCAGTTCGACGTCGAGGCCGGTGGTGGAAAGGACGCGGTGGAGGACGTCCATGAGGGGGTCGCCGGTGCAGCGGCGCAGGTCGCGGAGTTCTGTGGCGAGGTAGGCGAAGCGGACGCGGGCCTCGGGTGAGAAGGGGAGGCCGTCGTCGGGGCCGTCGGCTTCGAGGAAGGTGTCGAGGGCGTCGGCGAGGGAGAGCGTTTCGGCGGGGTCGGTGCCTTCGACGGCTTGGGCGAGGCGGCGTTCGGGGTCGTCGGCGGGGCCGGTGTGGTGGACGAGGGTGCGGGCGCGGCGGCCGAGGAGGGCGAGGTCGCGGGGGCCGATGCGCCAGCGGGGGCCGATGAGGAGGCGGACGAGGGCGGCGTTGGCGGTGGGGTCCTGGAGGACTTCGCAGACGGCGACGAGGTCGGCGATCTCGGGGAGGTGGAGGAGGCCGGAGAGGCCGACGACCTCGACGGGGAGGTCGCGGTCGACCAGCTCGCTCTGGATGCGGGCGAAGTCGGTGGCGGTGCGGCACAGGACGGCGATCTCGCCGGGTGGGGTGCCGGTGGCCACGAGGTGGGCGAGGTGGTCGGCGAGCCAGGTCAGCTCGTCGGCGTGGGTGGGCAGCAGGGCGCAGCGGACGGTGCCGTCGTGTTCGGCGCCGGGGGCGGGGCGGAGGGCTTCGACGCCGGTGTGGCGGGCGCGGAGGGGGGCGGCGAGGGTGTTGGCGAGGTCGAGGAGGCGGCCGCCGCTGCGGCGGTTCTCGCTGAGGGCGTGGCGGTGGGCGGGGGTGCCGTCGGGGAACGGGAAGTGTGCGGGGAAGTCGTCGAGGTTGGCGACGGAGGCGCCGCGCCAGCCGTAGATGGCCTGGCAGGGGTCGCCGACGGCGGTGACGGCGTGGCCGGTGCCGAGCCCCGGGCGGGGTCCTGATCCGGCGCCGAAGAGGCCGGAGAGGAGGAGGCGCTGGGCGACGGAGGTGTCCTGGTATTCGTCGAGGAGGACGACGTGGAATTCGTCGCGGAGGAGGGCGCCGACCTCGGGGCGGGTGGTGGCGAGGGTGGCGGAGAGGGCGATCTGGTCGCCGAAGTCGAGGAGGTCGCGGCGGCGTTTGGCGTCGCGGTAGGCGGCGACGAGGGTGGTCAGTTCGCGGCGGGCGCGGGCGGTCTCGGGGATTTTCCGCAGGTCCGCGTTGGTGAGGGGGCGGTTTTCGAGGGTGGTGAGCAGTTCGGTGTCGTACTGCTGGAGGCGGTCGGGGGTGACGAGGTGTTCGGCCAGCTCGGCGTCGAGGGCGAGGAGGTCGTCGACGAGGGTGGGGAGGGAGGTGGTGAGTGCGGGGAAGGGGCCTTGGGCGGTGCGCAGGACGCGGGCGGCGAGCTGGAAGCGGGTGGCGTCGGCGAGGAGGTGGGCGCCGGGCTCGATGCCGATGCGCAGGCCGTGGTCCTTGAGGAGGGTGCCGGCGAAGGCGTGGTAGGTGGAGATGCGGGGTTCGCCGGGGTGGCCGTCGGGGGTGGTGGGGTCGTCGGCGGGGGTGGTGACGCCGGCGGCGTGGAGGGCGGTGCGGACGCGGTCTCGTAGTTCACCTGCGGCTTTGTTGGTGAAGGTGAGGCCGAGGACCTGTTCGGGGGCGACCTGGCCGGTGCCGACGAGCCAGACGACGCGGGCGGCCATGACGGTGGTCTTGCCGGATCCGGCTCCGGCCACGATGACCTGCGGGGCGGGCGGCGCGGTGATGCAGGCCGTCTGCTCCGGGGTGAACGGGATGCCGAGGAGTTCTTTGAGCTGCTCGGGGTCGTTGAGTGGCGCGGACACATCGAAAACGGTAACGGGCGGGACTGACAGTCCGGGCCGGGGCGCGGTGCGTGCTGCGGGTGACCTGCGGAGACGCCGTTACGGAGGTGCGGGACCCGGATCGGCTCCGCCCCTCCCGGGGCCGTCGGCCGGTGGCCGTCACTCGATGATCTGGCGTCCCTCCGGCTGTGCGCTGCACGAGGCGCGGAAGGCGCAGTGGGTGCAGTGGGTGCCGGGCGTGGGGGTGAAGCGTTCGTCGAGGACGCGTCCGGCCGCTTCGGCGAGGAGGCCGCCGATCCAGGTGTCGTCCGGGGGCGGCTGGGTCTGGACGGTGGGCAGGGTGTCGCCGCCTTCCTTGCGGGGGGCGCCGAGGCGGAGGTGGACGAGTTGGGCGCCGGCGGTGTCGGGGGGGTGTCCGTCGAAGGCGTCGTCGAGGGCGCCCTGGCGGACGGCGAGCTGGTAGACGGCGAGCTGGGGGTGGTGGGCGACCTCGGGTCCGGTCGGTTTCTGTTTGCCGGTCTTGAAGTCGACGACGTAGGCGCGGCCCTGGTCGTCGCGTTGGACGCGGTCCATGGTGCCGCGGATGCGGATCTGGTGGGGGCCCGCGTCGAGGGTGACGTCGAAGTCGTGCTCGGAGGCGGCGGTGGTGGAGCCGCGCAGGTCGCGTTCGTCGGTGTGCCAGCGCAGGAAGCGTTCCAGGGCGGCGCGGGCGTTCTCCTTCTCCTGGCGGGATTTCCAGGGGGCGTCGAAGGCGAGGGTGTCCCAGACGGAGTCGAGGCGTGCCATGAGGACGGCGAGGTCGGCGGGGGTGCGGCCGGAGGCGACCTCGTCGGCGAGGACGTGGACGACGTTGCCGAAGCCCTGGGCGGCGGTGGCGGGGGCGTCGGCCTTGACCTCGCGGCCGAGGAACCACTGGAGGGCGCAGGTGCGGGCGAGCTGGTCGAGGGCGCTGCCGGAGAGGACGACGGGGTGGTCGCGGTCGCGGAGCGGGGTGGTGTTGTGGGTGGGTTCGGCAAGGCCCCACCAGTTGTCGGGGTGGGCGGCGGGGACGAGGGGGCGGCCGTCGTCGTCGCGGAGGGCGGCGAGGCGGGCGAGGCGCCGGGCGGCGGCGTCGCGCAGGGCGGGGGTGGCGTCGGGGTCGACGGTGGTGGCGCGGAGTTCGGCGACGAGGGCGGCGACGGCGAGCGGGCGGCGGGGGCGGGTGGTGACGTCCTGGGGGGTGGTGCCGAGTTCGGTGAGGAAGCGGGAGGGCTGGTCGCCGTCGTCGGCGGCGGCTTTGACGGCGGTGACGACGAGGCGGTCGCGGGCGCGGGTGGCGGCGACGTAGAAGAGGCGGCGTTCCTCGGCGAGGAGGGCGCCGGGGGTGAGGGGTTCGGCGAGGCCGTCGCGGCCGATGCGGTCGGCTTCGAGGAGGGAGCCGCGGCGGCGCAGGTCGGGCCAGAGTCCTTCCTGGACGCCGGCGATGACGACGAGGCGCCATTCGAGGCCCTTGGCGCGGTGGGCGGTCATCAGGCGGACGGCGTCCTGGGTGGGGACGCGGCGGGTGAGGGTGTCGGCGGCGATGTCCTGGGCGGCGAGTTCTTCGAGGAAGTTGAGGGCGCCGCGGCCGCCGGTGCGTTCCTCGGCGCGGGCGGCGGTCTCGAAGAGGGCGACGACGGCGTCGAGGTCGCGATCGGCGTTGCGTCCGGCGGGGCCGCCGCGGTGGGCGGCGCGTTCCAGGCGCTGCGGCCAGGGGGTGCCGTTCCACAGTTCCCAGAGGGCGGCTTCGGCGGTGCCGCCGGTGGCGAGGAGGTCTTCGGCGGTGCGCAGGAGGAGGCCGAGGCGCTGGGCGCCGCGGGCGTGGGCGGGGTCGTGGGCGACGAGGCGTTCGGGTTCGGCGAGGGCGCGGGCGAGCAGTTCGTCGGAGGGCCGCGGCAGTGCGGTGCCGGCGGCGCGCTCTTCCTCGCGCAGGGCCCGCCCGAGCCGCCGCAGGTCGGCGGCGTCCATCCCGCCGAGGGGGGAGGTGAGCAGGTCGAGGGCGGTCTCGGGGGTGAGGTGGGCGGGGGCGACGGTGCGGTCCGGGGCGGGGCCGTCCGCCGCGGGTGCGGGGTCGGCGTCGTCGGCGGGCGCGGCGGATTCGGCGGGCTCCGGGGCGTCCGGGGCGCCCTCGGAGTCCGGCGCGTCCGGTACGGGCCCGAAGTCCGGCGCGTCCCGTACGGGCTCGCCCCCGGCCGCCGCGGTGGCGCGCGCCACTGCCCCCTGGGCGGCCACCCGCAACGCCGTGAGCAGCGGGGCCACCGCGGGCTCGTCCCGGAGGGGGAGGTCGTCGCCGTCGATGTCGAGGGGCACGCCCGCGGAGGTGAGGGCGCGGCGGATGCCGGGCAGCGAGCGGGCGCCGGCGCGGACGAGGACGGCCATCTCGTGCCAGGGGACGCCGTCCTCCAGGTGGGCGCGGCGCAGCAGGTCGGCGATGGTGTCGAGTTCGGCGCCCGGGGTGGGGTGGGTGAGGACGTCGATGCGGCCGCCGGGGCGGACGGCGGCGGGTTCGCGGTGGGCGCGGACGGTGGCGGCGGGCAGCCGGGTGAGCGGCATCCGGCGGGCCAGTTCGCGGGTGGCGGCCAGCAGGGCGGCGCGGGGGCGGCGGGCGGTGGTGAGCACCTTGACGGGTGCGGGGGTGCCGTCGCCGCGGGGGAAGGCGGTGGGGAAGTCGAGGATGCCGTTCACGTCGGAGCCGCGGAAGGCGTAGATCGACTGGTCGGGGTCGCCGAAGGCGAGGAGGGTGCGGCCGGGGGTGCCGGGTGCGCCGCGGGTGGTGCCGGGTCCGGCGAGGGCCGTCAGCAGGCGGAGCTGGGCGGGGTCGGTGTCCTGGTACTCGTCGACGTAGACGGCGTCGTAGGCGGTGGCCAGGCGGGCGGCGACGCCGGAGTCGGGGTCCTCGGCGAGGAGGACGGCGCGGTGGACGAGTTCGGCGTAGTCGAGGACGCCCTGGGCGTCGAGGACGTCGAGGTATTCGGCGAGGAAGGCGGCGGCGGCGCCCCAGTCGGGGCGGCCGGTGCGGCGGGCGAAGGCGGCGAGGGCGTCGGGGCCCAGGCCCAGTTCGCGGCTGCGGGCGAGGACGGCGCGGACCTCGTCGGCGAAGCCGCGGGTGGTCAGGCAGGCGCGGAGTTCGTCGGGCCAGGTGACGCGGGCGCGTCCGGCGGCGGCGAGGCCGGCCTGTCCGGCGAGGAGTTCGCGGACGACGAGGTCCTGTTCGGGGCCGGAGAGCAGCCGGAGCGGTTCGGCGAAGAGTTCGGCGTCCTGGTGGGCGCGGACCAGGGCGTAGCAGAAGGAGTGGAAGGTGGTGGCCTGCGGGAGGGCGGTGCTGCCGAGGCGGGCGGCGAGGCGGTCGCGGAGGGCGACGGCGGCCTTGCGGCTGAAGGTGAGGACGAGGATCCGCTCGGGGTCGGTGCCGCGGCGTACGCGGGCGGCGACGGACTCGACGAGGGTGGTGGTCTTGCCGGTGCCGGGCCCGGCGAGGACGAGGAGCGGTCCGTCGCCGTGCTGAACCACCTCGCGCTGCGCGGCGTCCAAGGCAGGAGGCTCCGTGCTCCCCGTGTCGGTCCGCACCAGGCGGTACGGGCCGGGGGCGTCCCGCCGCGACGCGCGGGGGTGCGGGCGTCGCGGTGTGTCGGAGAAGGAGGAGCTCACGTGGATCGCCGGTTCCGGTGGAGGTGAACGGGATGGACGGGATGGACAGGGCGGACGAGGCGGACGGGGTGCGGGGCGTGACGGCGCGGGGCCGCGGCGGCACCGCCGTGCCGGGTCCGTCCGGGCGCGGGGGGCCGGATCTCGACGCTACGCCAGGCGGCGGGCGGGGCGGCGGTTGTCCACAGGCCGCTCCCGGGCGGCGGGGGCGTGCGGGTTCAGGGGTGCGCCGGGCCGCCGCGGCCGTGGCGCCGGGCCCGCGGGGCCGGGCCGTCGGAGGCGGTGCGGCCGCGGCTGCGGCTGCGACCTGCGGCGGGGGCGTCAGCCGGGGGGCCGTCGGCGGCTGCGGAGGCGGCCGGTCCGGTGGGGAGCGCGCCCTCGGGGATGCCCGGGAGGTGGGTGAGGTCGACGACGTGCCGGGCGGCGGGGGCGGTGTCGGAAACCTCACAGTCGGCGGTGGGTCCGAGGGGGCCGTCCCAGCGGGCGCGGCGCATGTCGAGGCGGGCCGTGGCGCCGTCGGCGGCGGTGCGCAGCGGGGTGCCTTCGGCGCGGTAGTGGGCGAGGGCGCGGTGTTCGCTGCCGGGGAGCGGGGCGCCGTCCGCACGGACCACGCGCCACCAGGGGACGGCGCCGCCGTAGAGGGCCATGGCGCGGCCGACCTGGCGGGGGCCGCCGGAGCCGCGGCCGTCGCGGTCCTCGGCGGCGAGGCGGGCGGCGATGTCACCGTAGGTCAGGACGTGGCCGGGCGGGATGCGTTCGGCCATGGCGAGGACGCGTTCGGCGTAGTCGGGCAGCTCGGGTGCGGGGCGGGCGCCCTCCGGGGGCGGGGTGTCGCGCCGGGGGGCGTCAGGTGCGGTGCCGTCGCTGTGGCCACTCATTCGGTCCATCCTGCCGTACCCCGCCGACAACGGCACGGGGCGCGCGGCGGGGGCCGGGTGGCCGTGGCGTGCGGCCTGCGTGCGGGCCCGGGATGCGGGAGGCTCGGGGCGGGTGGTGCGGCGGTCGCCGGGCCTGTGGCGGGGGCTCGGGTTCCGCTTCTCGCGGCCCCGAAAAGCACCCTGATCCCCCCGGCCCCCGCACGGCCGTGCCACCATCTTCCGGGCGGTGACTGGTGAGACGTGAGCGAAATGCGACGTCCGGACGGCAGGGCGCGGCGCCTCCGCGGGAGGCGGACGGCCCTGGCGCCCGGCAGCCGGGAGCCGCCGCCACCGTCCCGGGAGGCACCGCGCCAAGGCGCCGGGCCGACCGTCCGGCGGCGGACCAGGGGAAGCAGCAACGGAGGCCGTCCGCGGTCTCCGCGACCGAAAAGGCGAGCACGATCGAGAAGGCCGAACGACCCGGGGCGTCCGAGAGACCCGACGGGCCCGCACCTCACGCGGGCGACGACGGGCGGCGGACGCCGCCGGGGCACGAGACGGGAGCCGGTGCGCAGCCGGCCGTGGAGCACGCCGGGCCCGAGCGGCCCGCGGGCGCCGCGGACGGGGACGCCGGCGTGCCCCGGACCGGCTCGCACCTGGAGACGTGTGACAGCGCGGGGTGCGCGGGCGGTACGGAGCACGCGGACCGGGTGTCCGGCGATGAGCCGCTGCTGCCGGCGCGGGTGCACCGCCCGGCCGATCTGCTGCGGCTGCTGCTCGGCATCGCGGGGATCGCGCTGGTCCTGGCGCTGGCGGCGTTCGCGCACGCCACGACGCAGGGGCTGGCCGACGACATCGGCAAGGGCGCGGGCCAGGCCCCGCGGCTGCTGATCAACTTCGCGGGGCTGGCGTCGAGCGTGGCGGTGTTGATCGTCCCGGTGGCGTTCGCCGTCGAGCGGCTGATCAAACGCGACGGGCTGCGCATCGCCGACGGTGTGCTGGCCGCGGTGCTGGCGCACGGGGTGTCGCTGGCGACGGACCTGTGGGTCGCGGAGGCGGCGCCCGAGTCGATCCGGGCGGCGCTGACCCAGCGGATGCACGACGGGTCGCTGACCACGCCCGTCCACAGCTATCTCGCGCCGGTCATCGCGTACATGACGGCGGTGGGGATGTCCCGGCGCCCGCGGTGGCGGGTGGCGATGTGGTGCGTGCTGCTGCTGGACGCGTTCGCGGTGCTGGTCGGCCGGTACACCACGCCGTTCGCCATCGTCACGACGGTGCTGATCGGCTGGACGGTGGCGTACGGCACGCTGTACGCCGTCGGTACGCCCAATGTGCGGCCCACCGGGCAGCATCTGCTGGCGGGGCTGCGGCGGGTCGGGTTCCGTCCGGTGAGCGCGCTGCGCGCCGAGGACGTCGCCAATCCGGACCACCCCGAGCACTCCGACCGCGGGCGCCGCTATCTGGTGACGCGGGAGGACGGGCCGCCCATCGACGTGACGGTCGTCGACCGCGAGCAGCAGGCGCAGGGTTTCTTCTACCGGGTGTGGCGGCGCCTGTCGCTGCGCGGCATCAACCAGCGCCGCAGTCTGCAGTCGCTGCGGCAGGCGCTGGAGCAGGAGGCGCTGCTGGCGTACGCGGCGATCGCCGCGGGCGCCCGCGCGCCGAAGCTGATCGCCACCTCGGAGCTGGGCCCGGACGCGGTGATGCTGGTCTACGAGCACATCGGCGGGCGGCGGCTGGACGCGCTGGCGGACGAGGAGATCACCGACGCGGTGATGCGCAGCGCCTGGGAGCAGGTCGCGGCGTTGCAGTCGCGGCGGATCGCGCACCGGCGGCTGGTCGGGGACGCGCTGCTGGTGGATCGTTCCGGCAGGGTGAGCCTGACGGAGCTGCGCGGCGGTGAGATCGCCGCGGGCGATCTGGTGCTGCGGATGGACGTCGCGCAGCTGCTGACGACGCTGGGCCTGCGGGTCGGCGCGGAGCGGTCGGTGGCGGTCGCGGTGGAGGTGCTGGGTCCGGACGCGGTCGCGGACTGTCTGCCGCTGCTCCAGCCGATCGCGCTGAGCCGGACGACGCGGGCGACGCTGCGGCAGCGGGCCCGGGAGCGCTCGGCGCGGGAGCGGGAGGCGGTGCTGGAGCTGTCGCGGTCCGCGAAGGAGGCGCGCGAGCAGCTGGCGGCGTCCGGGCCCGCGGACCGCAAGCGGCTGCGGGCGATGCGCGCGCAGGCGAAGGCGGACGAGAAGCGGGCGCTGGACGAGGCGTCGGAGGAGGTGCGCGAGGAGGATCTGCTGGCGCAGATCCGGCGGCAGGTGCTGCTGATCCGTCCGACGGCGGTGATCGAACCGGCGAAGCTGGAGCGGCTGAGCCCGCGGATCCTGATCAGCTGGATCGCCGGCGCGTTCGCCGCGTATCTGCTGCTGTCGCAGTTGATGTCGCAGGTCGCCCACTTCAACCTGCTCGATGTGATCAAGGAAGCCCAGTGGGTCTGGGTGCTGGTCGCGATGGTGTTCTCCGGGACGACGTACATCGCGGCGGCGATGAGCCTGCTGGGTTTCGTCACCGAAAAGGTGTCGTTCGTCCGCACGGTGATCGCGCAGATCGCGGGGAACTTCGTGAAGCTGGTGGCGCCCGCCGCGATCGGCGGTGTCGCGCTGAACACGCGGTTCCTGCAGCGGGCGGGGGTGCGGCCGGGGCTGGCGGTGGCGAGCGTCGGCGCCTCGCAGCTGTTCGGGCTGGGCGCACACGTCCTGCTGCTGCTGACGTTCGGCTATCTGACGGGGACGGAGAGCGGCGACGATCAGCTCTCGCCGTCCCGGACGGTCATCGCCGGGCTGCTGACGGTCGCGGTGCTGGTGCTGGTGGTGACGGCGGTTCCGGCGCTGCGGAAGTTCGTGGTGACGCGGGTGCGGTCGCTGTTCGCCGGGGTGGTGCCGCGGATGCTGGACATCCTCCAGCGGCCCGGGAAGCTGGTGACCGGCATCGGCGGGATGCTGCTGCTGACGGCGGCCAACGTGATGTGCCTGGACGCCGCCATCCGCGCCTTCGGCGGCGGCGACCAGCTCAGTTACGCCAGCATCGCGGTGGCGTTCCTCGCCGGCAACGCGCTGGGCTCGGCGGCGCCGACGCCGGGCGGTGTGGGTGCGGTCGAGGGCGCGCTGATCACGGCGCTGACGCTGGCGGGGCTCGGCGGGGACGTCGCGTTCCCGGCGGTGCTGCTGTTCCGGCTGATGACGTTCTGGCTGCCGGTGCTGCCGGGCTGGCTGGCCTTCACCCACCTCACCCGCAAGGGCGAGATCTGAGGAACGGCCGGGCCCGGCCCGGACACGGCGAAGGCGCCGCCCCGCGCGATGCGGGGCGGCGCCTTCGGCGTGTGCGGGCGGGCGCGGACGGCGCCCGGGGCACGGTCAGTAGACGGGCTTCTCCGGCTCGATCTGGTTGACCCAGCCGATGACGCCGCCGCCGACGTGGACCGCGTCGGCGAATCCGGCGGACTTCAGGACGGCGAGGACCTCGGCGGAGCGGACGCCGGTCTTGCAGTGCAGGACGATCTTCTTGTCCTGCGGCAGGTCCTGGAGGGCGTTGCCCATCAGGAACTCGTTCTTCGGGATCAGCCGGGCGCCGGGGATCGAGACGATCTCGTACTCGTTCGGCTCGCGGACGTCGATGATCTCGATCTTCTCGTCGGCGTCGATCCACTCCTTGAGCTGCCGGGGCGTGATCGTCGCGCCCATCGCCGCCTCCTGGGCCTCCTCGGAGACCACACCGCAGAAGGCTTCGTAGTCGATCAGCTCGGTGACGGTGGGGTTCTCGCCGCAGACCGCGCAGTTCGGGTCCTTGCGGACCTTGACCTGGCGGTACGTCATCTCCAGCGCGTCGTAGATCATCAGGCGGCCGACGAGCGGGTCGCCGATGCCGGCGAGGACCTTGATGGCCTCGTTGACCTGGATCGAGCCGATGGAGGCGCAGAGCACACCGAGGACGCCGCCCTCGGCGCAGGAGGGCACCATGCCGGGGGGCGGGGGCTCCGGGTAGAGGCAGCGGTAGCAGGGACCGTGCTCGCTCCAGAAGACGGACGCCTGGCCGTCGAAGCGGTAGATGGAGCCCCAGACGTACGGCTTGTTCAGCAGTACGCAGGCGTCGTTGACGAGATAGCGGGTGGCGAAGTTGTCCGTGCCGTCCACGATCAGGTCGTACTGGCGGAAGATGTCCAGCACGTTCTCGGCTTCGAGCCGCTCTTCGTGGAGGACCACGTTCACGTACGGGTTGATGCCGAGCACCGAGTCCTTGGCGGAGGCGGCCTTGGAGCGGCCGATGTCCGCCTGGCTGTGGATGATCTGGCGCTGCAGGTTCGACTCGTCGACCTCGTCGAACTCCACGATGCCCAGGGTGCCCACGCCGGCCGCGGCCAGGTACATCAGGGCGGGCGAGCCCAGGCCGCCGGCGCCTACGCACAGCACCTTGGCGTTCTTCAGCCGCTTCTGCCCGTCCATCCCCACGTCGGGGATGATCAGGTGGCGGGAGTACCTGCGGACCTCGTCGACGGTGAGCTCCGAAGCGGGCTCGACCAGGGGTGGCAGCGACACGGAAGACCTCAACAAGGGGGTTGGTCGGTGTGGGTCAGTACGGTTGTTCTGTCCGTAACACTGCCACGCCCGTCTTCATTCCAAGACACCCGTTCCGATGCGCGAGACGAAATCGTCCCAGTAGCCGGGCAGCGTCTCCCAGGCGGTGCCGCCGCGGTCCTGCCGGTCGGTGAAGAAGACCGTTCCGGCGCCCTGCCAGCGGGCGATCCGCAGCGCCTCGTCGAGATGGGTGCACGGCAGACCGTGGACGAGGTGGCAGAACCGCTCGGGAGGGTGGTCGGCGGTCCACTCCGCCACCTGTGACCAGCGGTATTCGGTCCACGGTCCGGCGAAGGTGAGGAGTTGGTCGGCGGATTCGGCGTACCCGGGGTGCGGGTGGGTGCCGTGTCCGAAGACGAGGTGGGCGCCGTCCGCGAAGCCGCGCAGGGCGGCGGCGGTGCGGCGGGTGGCGGGCAGCTCCTCGCGGTCGACGGGGGCGCGGTCCAGCAGGAATCCGTCGGTCTTGTACCACTCCAGATAGCGGTGGGCGTCGGTGACCAGCTCCCCGAAGGGCCGGGTGCCGTACCGCAGATCGAGATGTCCCAACAGACGGACACCTGTCTCACGCAGCCGGGCCGCGACGGGCAGACAGTGCGGATCGGGACGCTCCCCCGGGCCCCGGGCGATGTCGAGGACCGCCCAGTGGACCGGGGCCCCCGGGGCGGGGCCGGGCGCCGTGCCCGCCACGCCCCGGAGGGTCTCCCGGGGGTCGGCGAACCCCCGGGAGACCCGCAGCAGTTCGTCCCACTCGGTGGGCGCGAGCAGCGGGTGGGCGATGCCCGGGACGCCGACCCCGAAGGGTCCGGCGCCGGTGGGGGCGCGGGTCGTGCCCGCGGTGGTCAGATGCGGCATGCGGCCTCCATCCAGATGTCGGCGAGTGATTCCTCCAGTCCGATCCGCGGCCGCCAGCCGAGCCGGTCGCGCGCGGTGCGGACATCGGCCTGCTGCCAGGTGCCGCAGCCGTCCGGGTAGGGGTACGTGGGCGGCGCGGCGCCGTGCTCCGGGGACGGGCCCGGGATGATCAACCGGGCGGGCGGCGAGTCCAGTTCGTGCAGGGCGCCGCCGAATCCGGCGACCCGGGCGAGGACGGACGCGGCCTCCCGCAGCCGCACCGCGCGGCCGGTGCCGATGTTGACCACGCCCTGCGCGGCGGAGAGCGACGCGGCGTGCACCGCCCGCGCCACGTCGCGGACGTCGACGAAGTCCCGCTGCACGCCGAGCCCGCCGAGCTTCAGCTCACCGTCGCCGGACTGCATGGCGCGGCGCATCGCCTCGGCGAGCCGCCCGAGCGGGGAGCCGGCGGGGGTGCCGGGCCCGACGGGTGAGAAGACCCGCAGCACGACCGCGTCGAGACCGGAGCCGAGGACGAGTTCGGTGGCGGCGAGCTTGCTGACGCCGTAGGGGCCGCCGGGGCGGGGCACGGCGTCCTCGGCGGTGGACGAGCCGGGCTGCGAGGGGCCGTACTCGGAGGCGCAGCCGAGGTGGACGAGGCGGGCGCCGCAGCCGCTGCGGCGCAGCGCCTCGCAGATGGTGGCGACGGCGACGGTGTTGTGCCGGGTGAGATCGCGGGCGCCGCCGCGGGTGGCGCCGGAGCAGTTGACGACGACGCCGGGGTGGACGGCGTCGAGGAAGCGGGTGAGCGCGCCGGGGCTGCCGCTGGCGAGGTCGAAGCGGACGTCGGCGTCGTCGCCGCGGCCCAGCACGGTCAGCTGGACGGCGGGGTCGGCGAGCAGGCGGTCGGCGACGTAGCGGCCGAGGTAGCCGTTGGCGCCGATGAGCAGAACCCTCATCGGGCGACCCCCTGGTGCTCATGGCGTGCGGTCGGGTGGACGTTCATGTGTCGTGCTCCTCGTCGGACGGGTCGGTGGTGGTGGTTCGGCCGCGGGCGGGCGGCCGCCGCGGGACGGCGGCCCGGAGGGGGTCGTGGTCCGCGCCGATGCCACGGGTGGGGCCCGGGAGGCCGGCGGGCGGGCTATTCGCCGGATCATGGCCGGGCCACCCCCGCATCCGCGGGGGCGAGGTGGGCGCGGGCCCCGGTGAGGGTGCGCAGGGCGTGGCCGAGCAGGGCGAGGGCGGCGGCGGTGCAGGCGACGGCCGGTACGGCGGCCGGGCCCGCGGCGGCGGTGAGCGCCTCCACCGGCCGGGCGAGCGCCGTGGCGCCCGGCAGCCGGGCGAGGAGCACGAGGGCCAGGGCGAGGGCTTCGAGGGCGGCGGCCGCCGCGGGTCCGGCGACGGCCGCGGTGCGGAAGCCGTGGACGGCGAGCAGCCGGGCGAGGAAGAGCAGCGTGCCCAGGGCGGTGGTGGCGACGAGGGCGGCGGGCGGGTCGGCTGGCCCGCCGGTGAGCTGGCGGGCGCCGAGCAGCAGGGCGAGCTGGACGGCGGCGTGGAGCAGGGTGGCGCCGAGCAGCGACGGGCGGATCCGGGAGGCGAGTTCGGCCAGTTCGCGGCTGACCGCGAGGCCGTGCCGGGCGCGCCGGGCGAACCACCGGGCGAGCACCGCGGCGGGCACGACGGCGCAGGTCAGGGCGAGCGCGGTGGCGGCGTCGGGGTGCGGCCACGGCGGCGGGAGGCCGGGGCCGCCGGAGCGGAGTGCGGTCAGCGGTGCGTCGCCGAGGAGGAGGGCGTGGCCGACGGTCCAGGCGACGGCGAGGACGGCGAGGACCGAGGGCCGCCCGGCGCGGCGGACGCGCAGCGGGCCGGCGCGCAGACAGAGCCGGAGCGCGAGGAGCACGAGAACGGCGCCCGCCGCGGCGATGGCGGGCCGGACGGGGACGGGCCCCGGGTGGCCGGCGGCGAGCGCGGCGAGGGTGGCCGCGCAGACCGCGCCCGGCAGTGACTGGAGCACGCCCCGTACGGCCGTCTCGCGCGGGGCGGGCTCCGGCGGCGGCACGGTGGCGGTGCGGGCGCGGGGCACCCGGGCGTACAGCTCCTCGGCGAGGGAGAAGACGTCGCGGTGGCGGAAGCGGGCGGCGGTGCGGTCGGTGAGTCCGTGTGCCTCGAGACCGGCGGCGATCTCCAGCGGGTCGACGGCCTGGGCGCACAGCCGCCGGTGATGGCGGATCAGGGTGCGGACGGGGTCGGCGGGTTGGGGGATGACGGGTTGGCGGGCGGCGGGTTCCGGGGGCGGGGCCGTCTCACGAGGCGGGTGCCCGGCGGCGGGCTCCGCCAGAGGCAAGGGCTCGACGGCGGGCTCCGCCAGAGGCAAGGGCTCGACGGCGGGCTCCGCCAGGGGCAAGGGCTCCGCCAGAGGCAAGGGCTCGGCGGCGGGTGCCTCCTCGGCCGGGTGGCCGGCGGGGTTCGTGCCCCAGGGGGCGTGCCCGGTGGCGGGGAGCGGCCTGGCGGGGGGCGCCTCCCGGGGCGGGTGGCCGGCCAACGACAGCGGCCGGGCCGGGGTCGTCTCCCGGGGCGGGCGTCCCGTGGCGAGGGGGCGGCGGGTGGCGCGCCAGGAGGAGGCCGGGCGGCGGGCGGCGTGGCGGGCGGGGGTGCGGGAGGGCTCGCGGTCCGGGGAGTCGGGGCTCGGGGTCATCGCGCCTCTCCTCTCGTGGCCGCCGCGCGGCGGCGCGGCCCGGCGGCCCAGCTCGGGGTGCGGTCGGTCGGGGGTGTGCGGGGGACGGCGGCGCCGCGGCGCCCGGGGAGATGGGTCTCGGCGGGGCGGGCGAAGGGGCGCGGGGTGCCGGGGTCGGGCTCCGGGTGGGCGTGGGCGAGGAGTTCGAGGTAGATGCCGCGGAAGGCGGTGAGGTGGCGGTCGACGGTGAAGAGTTCCAGGGCCCGGGCGCGGGCGGCGGCGCCGAGGCGGACGCGCCGGGCCGGGTCGGCGAGCAGGGCGAGGACGGCGTCGGCGAGGGCGTGCGGGTCGCCGGCGGGCACGACCAGGCCGGTGGAGCCGATGACCTCGCAGACCGCCCCGGCGTCGGTGGAGACGGTGGCCCGGCCGCTGAACATCGCCTCCACCAGGCCGTACGGGAAGCCCTCGCCGGCGCCGGAGAGCACCACGACGGCGGCGGTGGCGTAGGCCGCGGCGACGGCGGGCGCCCCGGGGGCGACCGGTTCCTCGAAGCGGACCGGGCCCGGGGTCCCGGGGAAGAGCCGGTCGGCCAGGGCCCGGCAGTGGGCGAGGTAGGCGGCGGCGTCCGGGGCGTCGCCGGGCCCGCCGACGATGCGCAGGACGGCGCCGGGGACGGCGGTGCGGACGTGGGCGAAGGCGCGCAGCAGTCCGGCGAGGTCCTCGGACGGTTCGACGGGGCCGGCCCACACCAGGGTGGCGTCGCTGTCGACCATGGCGTCGGATGCCTGGAGGAACGGCCCGGCGGGGACGCCCGGGGGGACGGTGCGCAGCCGCTGCGGCGCGGCGCCGCACCGCTCCTGCCAGCGGCGGGCGTGGGCGGTGCCGGGGGTGATGAGCGTGGCGCGGGCGTACGTCTCGGCGGCGAGGGCGCGTTGGAAGGCGGCGAGGAGGGCGCGGGCGGGGGCGCTGAGCGGGGTGGTGGCGCGGTCGAGGTAGTGGGCGCGCAGCCCCGGGCCGTCCTCGCTGACCAGGAGTGGGGTACGGAAGAAGCGTTTGGCCAGCAGACCGGCGAGGGCGGTGGGACCGGCGGCCGTGGCGTGGCAGAGGTCGACGGTGTCGAGGCCCGGGGCACCGTCGCCGTACCAGTCGAGGGAGAGCGGGCGCAGCGCCTCCCCGAGGTGTCCGGCGACCGCGAGGAGGTCGGGGACCCGGACGGCGCGCGCGGCGGGGAGTGCGCCGGGGGCGCGGCAGGCGCGCTCCAGCAGGCGCAGGGCGGCCTCGGAGCGGAGCAGGGCGGGCAGGTCGGCGCGGTCGCGGGCGAGGTCGGCGAGGCCGTGGAGACCGGCGGCGAAACGGTCCGCCTGGGCCTCGGTACCGACGGGTTCGGCGGTGAGGGCGGCGGCGAGGTCGGTGAAGTGGCGGGCGAAGCGGCGGCGGGCGGCGCGGTCCGGCGTGCGGCGGGCCGCGTCGTCGTACGAGGGGCCCGCGGGGAGGGCGAACTCGGTGAACTCGTGGCCGGGCAGGCCCTGGACGAGCCGGTCGTACCAGCGCGGGGTGCGACGTACCGCACCGGTGCGGGCACCCTCGGTGAGCAGTCCGATGCGCACGTGTCCACTCCTCTTCTCCGGCCTCGGCGGGTATGTCGTCCTCCGGCGGTACGGTGCGGGCCGCCGGTTGCGGAACGACGCTACGCAAAGGGCCCGGTGGCGCGGCGGACGGTTGTCCGTCGCGCCACCGGAAGGGGTGAACGGTCGTAACTTTCCGCCCCATAGGGCGTTCTGGTGCGCTATGCAGTGGGTCCGCCGGCGGCGGGTCCGCGGGGCGGCCGCGCCACCCGGTGTGCGGCACCGGCGCGCGGCACGACGGACGGCTCAGGCGCGGGCGCGCAACGCCCTTCGTTCGGCGGCCACTTGGGGATCGAGGACCGGTACGGCCGCCAGCAGGCCCTGGGTGTAGGGGTGTTGCGGGTGGTCGTAGACGGTGTCGGCGGGGCCTTCCTCGACGATGCGGCCGGCCCGCATCACGGCGACGCGGTCGCTGGCCGCGCGGACGACGGCGAGGTCGTGGGCGATCAGGACGATCGACAGGCCGAGATCGCGGCGGAGTTCGGCGAGCAGGTCCATCACCTGGGCCTGGGTGGTGACGTCCAGGGCGGAGACCGGTTCGTCGCAGACCAGCAGGCGGGGGCCGGGGGCGAGGGCGCGGGCGATGCCGACGCGCTGGCGCTGGCCGCCGCTGAACTCGTGCGGGTAGCGGTGGTACCACGCCGGGTCGAGGCCGACGCGGTCGAGGAGTTCGCGGGCCCGCCGGACGACGGTGGCGTCGTCGAGGCCGCCCGCCGCGCGCAGCGGGTCGGCGATCGACTCCCCGATGGTGCGGCGCGGGTTGAGGGAGGAGACCGGGTCCTGGAAGACCATCTGGAGTTCGCCGCGCAGCGGCCGCAGGGCCCGCTCCCCCAGTGCGCCGAGGTCGCGGCCCCGGTAGCGGAGGGTGCCGGCGGTGGGGTCGAGGAGGCGGACCAGCATCCGTCCGACGGTGGTCTTGCCGCTGCCGGACTCGCCGACGAGGCCGAGCGTCTCCCCCGCGGCGACGGTGAGGGAGACACCGTCGACGGCGACGGTGCGGTCGGCGCCGAGCAGCGTCCCCAGGGGCCCGCCACGGCCGAACTCGCGGCGCAGACCGTGCGCTTCGAGGAGCGGGGTGCCGGCGCCCGCGTCGTCCGTGGCGGGGCGCGGCGCCCGGACGGTGGCGGTGGCGGTGGCGGTGGCGGCCGGGCGTACGGGCCCGTCCGCGTCCCCGGAGCCGGCCGGGCGCCCGGCCGCAGGCCCACGGCACGCGGCACCGGCCCCACGCCCCTCCCCCTCGCTGTCCGCCCCGGCGCGCGCCACGTCCCCGCGCGCCGTCCCGATCCGGGGGACGGCGGCGAGCAGAGCGCGGGTGTAGGGCTCGCGGGGTGTGCCCAGGACCTCGGCGACGGGGCCGTGTTCGACGGCGCGGCCGCCGCGCATCACCAGGACGTCGTCGACGCTGCCCGCGACGACGCCGAGGTCGTGGGTGACCAGCAGCAGTCCGGTGCCGGTCTCGGTGCGCAGGGTGTGCAGCAGGTCGAGGATCTGGGCCTGGACGGTGACGTCGAGGGCGGTGGTCGGCTCGTCGGCGATGAGCAGCCGGGGCTCGCAGGCGAGGGCCATGGCGATCAGGGCGCGCTGGCGCATCCCGCCGCTGAACTCGTGCGGGCGGGAGCGGGCCCGGCGGGCGGCGTCCGGGATGCCGACCCGGTCGAGGACCTCGACGGCGCGGGCGCGGGCGGCGCGCCGGGAGACGCCGGGCCGGTGGACGCGGTGCACCTCGGCGATCTGGTCGCCGAGGGAGTGGTACGGGTCCAGGGAGGAGAGCGGGTCCTGGAAGATCATCGCGGCGGTGGCGCCGCGCAGGGCGCGCAGCTCCGCCTCGGGCGCCGCGAGGACGTCGGTGCCGGCGACGCGGACGGTGCCCTCGGTGCGGGCGCCGGTGCCGCGGTGCAGGTCGAGGAGGGTGGCGGCGACGGTCGACTTACCGGATCCGGACTCCCCCACGATGCCGAGGGCGCCGCCGGCCCGGAGGGTGAGCGAGAGTCCGTCGACGGCGCGGACGGCCTCGGCGCCGCCGGTGGCGGGGAAGGTGACCGTGAGGTCGCGGAGTTCGACCAGCGGTTCTGCGGTGGCCGGTGCGGTGACCGCTTCCTCGGTCGGCGGGGCGGTCATGTCAGCGTCACCCTTCGGTCGGCGAGTGCGTAGAGGACGTCGGCGACGGCATTGGCGAGGACGACGGCGGCGCCGACGCCCAGGACGGCGCCGACGACGACGGGGAGGTCGACGGTGCGGACCGACTCGACGGTGAGCCGTCCGATTCCGGGCAGCCCGAAGAGGGATTCGGTGAGCATCGCGCCGCCGAACATGGTGCCGAGGTCGACGGCGTTGAGGGCGACGACGGGCGGCAGGGCGCCGCGCAGAGCGTGCCGTCCCACGATCCGGCGCTCGCGCAGCCCGTAGGCGCGGAAGGTGCGGATGTGGTCCTCGGCGAGCGTCTCCAGGGTGGCGGAGCGGGTCAGCCGGGCGTACTTGGCGGACTCCAGGAGGGCGAGGGCGGTCCAGGGCAGCAGCAGGTTCCACGCCCACTGCTCGGGGTCCTCGGTGAGCGGTACGTAGGTGGGGAACGGCAGCCACTGGAGGGTGGCGCAGAAGATCATCAGCAGCAGGAGGCCGGTGATGAAGACCGGGGTGGCGGTGCCGGTGAGGGTGAGCACCGTCAGGACGCGTTCGGTGGTGCCGCCGCGGCGCAGTGCGGAGAGCAGTCCGGTGCCGACGCCGAGCAGCAGCCACAGCACCATGGCGCCGACCGCGAGCGAGGCGGTGACCGGCAGCCGGGAGGCGAGGAGCTGGGCGACCGGCTGGTCGTTCTGGTACGAGAGGCCGAGGCAGGGCGCCGGGCAGTGCAGAACGCCGGTGCCGGTGGAGTAGTCGCGGCCGGCCACCAGCCCCTGGAGGAAGTGCAGGTACTGGAGCGGCAGCGGTTCGCCGAGCCGGAGCTGGTCGCGGACCTGGGCGATCTGTTCGGCGTTGCAGCGCGGCCCGCAGGCGAGCTTGGCGGGGTCGCCGGGTGCGACGTAGAAGAGCGCGTAGACGGTGACGGAGAGCAGCAGCAGGACGAGGAGGGCGCCGCCGGTCCGGCGCAGGACGTAGGCGGTCATCGGGTGGCGCCCTTCGGCGGTCGGGCGGCGGCGCGGCGGGTGCCGACCGCGAGGCGGGAGCGTTCGCGCGGGTCGAGGGCGGTGCGGACGGCGTCGCCGAGGACGGTGCAGGCCAGCACGGTGACGAGCAGGCAGCCCGACGGCAGCAGGACGTACAGCGGGTCGGCGCGGAACCAGGTGGTGGCGGTGGAGAGCAGCTGTCCCCAGGAGGAGGCGGGCGGGGTGACGCCGATGCCGAGGAAGGACAGGGACGCCTCGACGACGATGTTGGTGGGGACCAGCAGCGCCGCGTAGGTGAGGACGGGGGCGGCGAGGGCGGGCAGCAGTTCGCGGCGGGCGATCTGCACCGGGGTGCGTCCGGCGAGGCGGGCCGCGGCGACATGGTCGCGCCCGCGCAGCGAGAGGGTCTGGGCGCGCACGATGCGGGAGGTGCCGCCCCAGCTCAGCAGGCCGATGACGAGGATCAGCAGCAGCGGGCGGGGGAAGCCGGCCGGGACGATCGCGGTCAGCGCGACGGCGAAGACCAGCATCGGCAGGGCGAGCAGCACATCGGTGAAGCGGCTGAGGACGGCGTCGAGGAGCCGTCCGCCGAGCCCTGCGGCGAGGCCGATGGTGACGCCGAGCAGCACCTGGACGACGGTGGCGCCGAGCGCGACGGAAAGGGAGACGCGGGCGCCGTACAGCAGGCGGGCGAAGAGGTCGCGGCCGGTGCCGGGTTCGACGCCGAGCCAGTGGTCGGCGCTGATGCCGCCGAAGGAGCCGTACGGGACGCCGCCGCGGGCGGAGTCGACGAGCTGGTCGTGGTACGTGGTGGGGTCCTGGCCCTCCAGCGCCACGAGCAACGGGGCGCCGAGGGCGAGGAGGGCGAGGGCCGCGAGCACGGCGGCGGCCACGACGGCCGAGGGGCGGGCGCGCAGCCGCCGCCATGCTCCGGTGGGGAGGGTGTCGCTCATGGTCCCGGGGCCTACTTGACCGCTACCTGGGAGATGTCGAGGACGCCGTCCCAGTCACTGATCACGACGTTGCGGATCGCCTTGCCGTGCAGCCGCTTGTAGACGGGGTGGAACAGCGGGACGGAGAGGGCCTTCTCGCCGATCCGGTCGTCGAGGGCGCCCCAGCGCGCGGCGGCCTTGTGCAGGTCGGTGAGCTTGTTGATGGCGTCGATCTCGTGGTTGACGGCGGGGTCGTCGAGCTGGGCGTGGTTGAAGTTGTAGGCGTCCTCGACGATCTGGCGGCCGTCGAAGATGGGGGCGAGGAACGGTCCGCCGGAGGGCCAGTCGGCACCCCAGCCGGCGAGGAAGAGGCCCGGTTCGTCCTTGAGGCTGTGGACGGTGTCCTTGTAGTCGTTGTCCTCCAGCCCCTTCAGCTCGACGGTGACACCGGCCTTCTTCAGCGCGTCCTGGACGGCGGTGGCGACCTCGGGGCTGGTCGCGAAGTTCTTGGCGGTGGAGTGGGTGAGGGTGATCTTCAGGCCGTGCGGATATCCGGCCTTCTTCAGCAGCTCCTTGGCCTTTTCCGGATTTCCGGTCCTGCCGGCCGGGAAGGGGTCGGCGCCGGTGTAGCCGAAGGTTTTCTGGTGGGGCAGGAAGGTGGTGGCCGGTTCGGCGAGGGAGGAGCCGCCGGCGGCGTTGACGACGCTGGTGCGGTTGACGGCGCAGGCGAGGGCCTGCCGCACCTCGGGCTTGTCGAAGGGCTTCACCTTCGGGTTGAAGGCGAGGTAATTGGTGTAGCCGAAGTGGCCGGTGCCGACGCGCTTTTCGAGTTCCTTGTCGCCGGCGATCCGGGCGAGTTCGGCGGGCCCGAGGTTGGTGTCGGTGGTGACGGCGGCGGCGTCCGGTCCGGAGCCGGTGGCCAGGCGCTGGTTGATGACGGCGGAGTCGAGACCGGAGCGGACGTCGACGGTGTCCGGGTAGGCGTGCCGTTCCTTGTCGGTCTTCTCCGACCAGTGCGGATTCCGCTTCAGCAGCAGATGTTCGCCGTCCCCGGTGTTCTTGACGACCTTGTACGGGCCGGAGGAGACGGGGTGTTCCTCGTATTTCGTGCCGGTGTCCTTGGCGCGCGGTACGGGCGCGAACTGTGTCTGGGTGGCGAGCAGCGGGAATTCGCCCTCGGGCTTCTTCAGATGGAAGACGAGGGTTCTGTCGTCGGGCGTCTCGATGGACTTCAGCCCGTCCTTGGACTTGTCCTTGTACGGGCCCTGGTATTTCTCGCCGCCGATCAGCCAGTCCCGCAGATAGGGTGCGCCGCCGGAGAGTTCGGCGGCGAAGGACCGCTCGATGCCGTATTTGATGTCGGCGCTGGTGATGGGCGTACCGTCCTCGAACTTCAGGCCGTTCTTGAGGGTGTACGTCCACACGGTGGCGTTCTTGCTCGGCCGTCCGGTGTCGGTGGCGAGGTCCGGGACGGCCTCGGCGCCGGCGGCGCCGTTCGCGCGCTTGCGGGTGGTGAGGGTGCGGAAGACGAGCGTGGGGACCTTGCCGCCGCCGGAGGTGTAGAGCCGGGCGGGGTCGAAGTCGCTCTGCGGCTCGGAGTTGAGGACGGTGAGGGTGCCGCCCTTGTGGGGCGTGGCGTCGGCACCGGCGTCCGCGGCGTTCTCGGGGCCGCAGGCGGTGGCGCCGGCGGCGAGGGTGACGCCGATCGCGGCGGCGACGACGCGGCGCGATCTGAGCAGCAGCCGGCGGGAGCGGGGGGAGGTGCGGGCCGTTTCGGCCATGACGGGTTCGCCTTTCGCAGCAATACCGCGCCCGGCTGCGGGGCGGCGGGCGGGCGCGGTGCGCACGAGGCCACCCCGGTGCGGGCGTGCGGGAGGGAGTCACACGGTTCGCGGGGAGGGGGAGGAACCCGGCCCGGGACCGTGGCCGCGCGGCGGAAGGGCCGGGGCAGGAGGGTCCGTGGCGCGGGCGGGCCTCAGCGACAGTCGATGTCGGCCACGGACTGCACGGACACGCCGATCAGCGCCAGCTCTATGGCGGCGGAGGCGGTGGCGTGACGGTGCGGCATGCGCAGAACTATTGAACGAATGGCCGAATTCTGGCAAAGGTGTCTCGCGATGAGAGACCGTGCATCTCACATACGGGGACGGCGCCCGTCCTAGGGGGTGTCTTTTCGATCTTCGTGGATCAGGGCGTGGCGTCTGGTGCCGTGCATCGCAAGGCGGAGCCCCTCCCGCGGACTGGGTGTCCGTGGGCGGGGCGACAACGCCGCGAGGTGCGGTGCCAGGCGCCACGACCCCACGAAGATCGGAAAGACACCCCCTGGGCGACGGAGCCGCCGCCCCGCTCCGCTCAGCTCTTCCCGGGATACGGCCAGGAGTTGGGGCGGCAGGTGGCGCCGTCCGTCGTCAGGAACTTCGTCTGCTGCATCATCACCGGCGCGAGCCCCCCGGAACGCGAACAGACCTCGTGGTTGCGGCCGAGCCGGTGGCCGACCTCGTGGTTGATGAGCATCTGACGGTAGGCCCACATCTTGTCCGGCCCGTACGTCTTCGCGCCCTGCGCCCAGCGGTACGCGTTGATCATCACGCGCGGGGTCGCCGCCGAGTCGCACGAGACGTTGTCCTCGGAGGTGTCCAGACCCGATTTGGCGCACCACGCGTCGGTGGTGCCGGGGCTGGCCAGCGTGATGACGAAGTCGGCGTCGCCGGAGGCCACCCGCTCGAAGGTCCGGGCGCCGCCGTGCGCCCAACTCCGGTCGTCGTTGAGGGTCTTGTGCACCGCGTCGGCGAACAGCTCACCGTCCAGCGGCAGCCCGGTCTCCAGGTCGACGCGGTAGCGGACGACGTGCCCGCGGCCGGGCGCCTTCGCCGCGCCGCCGACCGGGGTGAACTTCCCGGAGGCGGTCAGCTTCGCGTCGAGCGGGAACGGCTCGGCCATCCGCTGCGCGTACGAGGCGGGCTTGGCGTCCTGCGGCCGGTCCCCGGAGCGCGAGGCGCCCTCGTCCAGCGGGTCGGTGTGGTCGGGCCCACCGCCGGAGTTGGCGGTGGCGTCCGGCCGCTGCTCGGCGACCTGACCGGCCACCACCACGGCGAGCACGGTGGTCACCGCGGCGGCCGCGACACCGGTGAAGGTCCGGCCCAGCCCGCCCTTCTTCGCGGCGGCGGACGGCGGCGCCTCCGGCCCGCCGCCGGCGTTCGGCGTGCCGGTACCGGCGGGGCCGTTCGGCGTTCCGGCACCGGCGGGGGCGCCGCCGTCCGACGGCTCCGCCTCCCGCACGACCGCCACCGACCGGCCGGTCTCCGCCGGGCCGTCGCCCGGCAACGCCCCGGCGCCGGGCCCGCCCGGGACGTCCAGCGCGTCGAACGCCTCCAGATACTCCCGCCGCGGCCCCGCACCGGGGCGGACCTCGGCGGTGGCCGGGTCGGGCAGCCGCATGTCCGGCTCGGCGGCCGCGCGCGGGCGCGGCACCCGGGGTCCGGCGGCGGACGGCCGGGACGCGGCGCGGCGGACGGCGGGCGGCCCGGGCGCCGAGGCCCCCGGGACCGACGGCGGCAGCCCCCAGCCGCCGCCCGGCTCCCGCTGCTCGGGATGGCCGCCGCGCACCCCCTCGCGCGCGGGGCCCGGGTGGGCGGCGCCGCGCGGGCGGGCGGCGGGCTCCGCCGGGTGCGGGTGCTCGCCGTCGCCCGGTCCGCGCCGGCGGCGGCCGGTGCCCGGCCCCTCCGCGTGCGGCAGCGCCGTCTCCGTCGTGTCGTGCCCGTCCTGTGCCGCGCCTCGACTGTGCCGTCCCACGCTCCGTCAGCTCCTGCCCGTACCGGCCGCCGCCGTGTCGTCGATCAGTTCCCGGATGGCCCGCGCCACCGTCCGCGGGTACTCCATCATCGCCACGTGCCCGGCCTCGGGCAGCGTCATCAGCCGCGCCCCGCGGAACGCGGCGGCGGCCCGCCGCGCCATCCGGTACGAGACGAGTTGGTCGCGCCCACCGTAGACGAGGAGCGTCGGCGCCAGCACCCGTTCCGCCTGACGCCACAGGTTGTGCTGCCCGCCGAGGGTGTACGCGTTGACCAGTCCGCGGGCGGAGCGCTCCATCACCTCCCAGAAGTACGGGAGTTCGAGCCGCCGGGCGTACTCGTCGACCGCGTCGCGGAAGCCGTCCGGGGTGACGTTGCGCGGGTCGCCGTAGCAGAGCGCCAGCACCCCGCGGGTGCGCTGCTCGGGCGTCCAGTCGCGGGTGAGGCGGGCGAAGAGGCGGGTCGTGCCGGGCACCGCGAGCAGTGCCGTGGGGACCGCCGTCAGCTGCGGCCGCAGCTCCGGCAGGGCCGGGGAGATCAGCGTCAGGGTGCGGACGAGATCGGGCCGGGCGGCGGCCACCCGCGTCGCGGCGGCGCCGCCCATCGAGTTGCCGACGAGGTGGACCGGACCGCGCCCGGTCGCGTCCAGATACCGGATGACGGCACGGGCCTGAGCGGCGACCGAGTAGGCGCCGTCGTCGGGCGGCGGCGCCTCGCCGAAGCCGGGCAGGTCGAGCGCCTCGCCGTCGACCCGGTCGGCGAGCAGCGGCATCAGCGCCGACCAGTTCCGCGAGGAGCCGCCGAGCCCGTGGACGTAGAGCGCGGGCTCCCGCTCCGCCGCCGCGCCGGGGCCGGGCTCCGGCAGCGGCGCCGGGGTGCGCACCCCGAGCGTCAGCCCGGGGAGCGGCATCAGCCGCAGCGTCTCGGCCGCCTCCTGCGGCCCGGGTCGCCCGGGACCACCGGGCGGCACCGGGAGGGCTGCGGTCCGGGTGTCGGGCGACTCGGTCGAAGACATGCCGTCGATGTTACGAGATGATCACGCACGCACCGATGTGTTCGCGGTCACACACCGCATCGCGCTGCCGCGCCCGCTCTCCTAGGCTCGATACGAAGGGCGCGTCCCCGCCCGCGGCCGGGGATCCGGACCGTCCGGCCCGGGGCGAGGGAGGCGCAGCGCTTCCAGGACCCCTAGAGAGGGAGCAGCATGCCGGTCGATCCGAGCGACCCGGACACCTTCGACGACGAGAACGGCACCGCCTTCTCCGACGAGGCGCCGGAGGCCGACGCCCAGGAACAGCACGCGGACGTCGCGCCCCGCCGCGACGAGACGCTGTCCGGCGCCGACCTCGACGCCGCGAACGAGGCGGACCGCGCCGAACAGTCCCGCGTCGTGGAAATCAACGAAGACGAATACCGATGACCTGGGGTGTTATGTCACCTTCCCACAAGGGTGCGGACCGGATTTTCTCGGCTCCGACCGCCCACAGCCCGGTTACCCAAAAGTACGATGGCGGGCGCGGTGTGCCACCTTGCGCACGCCGCGTACGGAACGACTTCTGGGAGGCAGCGTGAGCGCCATCGAGCAGACCGAGGCGGCTCGCCCGCGGGGCACACGCCTGCCGCGCCGAGCACGGCGCAACCAGCTTCTGGGTGCGGCACAGGAAGTGTTCGTCGCGCAGGGCTACCACTCCGCCGCGATGGACGACATCGCCGAGCGGGCAGGCGTCAGCAAGCCGGTGCTCTACCAGCACTTCCCGGGCAAGCTGGACCTCTACCTCGCCCTCCTCGACCAGCACTGCGAGGCGCTGCTGCACTCCGTGCGCACCGCGCTGGCCTCGACGACCGATAACAAGCAGCGCGTCGCGGCGACGATGGACGCCTACTTCGCCTACGTCGAGGACCCGGGCGGCGCGTTCCGGCTGGTCTTCGAGTCGGACCTGACCAACGAGCCGGCGGTCCGCGAGCGGGTCGACAAGGTCTCGCTGGAGTGCGCCGAGGCGATCTGCGAGGTGATCGCCGAGGACACCGGTCTCTCGCGCGACGAGTCGATGCTGCTGGCCGTGGGGCTGGGCGGCGTCTCGCAGGTGGTGGCGCGCTACTGGCTGGCGGCCGACAGCAAGGTCCCGCGGGACACCGCGGTGGGCCTGCTGACCTCGCTCGCGTGGAAGGGCATCGCGGGTTTCCCGCTGCACGGCATCGAATCCCACTGACCGTGTTCGCTCCCGGCGTGCCCCGGGGGCGCCCTGCACCTCCCCGCACCGGGCTAATGTGTGCTGCGTACGGCGCGGCTGGCCGCGCACCCAACTGACCGTCGGAGGGACATCAGCCGTGGAGGTCAAGATCGGCGTGCAGCACGCGCCCCGCGAGATCGTTCTCGAGAGCGCGCAGTCTGCCGAGGAGGTGGAGGGCGCCGTCGGCGACGCCCTGAGCGGTAAGTCGCCGCTGCTGAGCCTGGTGGACGAGCACGGCCGCAAGGTCCTGGTCCCGTCGGACCGGCTCGCCTACGTGGAGATCGGCGAGCAGGCGGCCCGCAAGGTCGGCTTCGGCGCGCTCTGACCCCTGGGCGCCGCACCGGCGCCCGAGGCCACCGTCCACGGCGGCCGGGATTGCGATCCCGGCCGCCGTCGGCGTTCTCCGGGGGCCGCACCCGGGCGATCCGGGCCCCGCCCCTCCCCCGCTTCCGGCGCCTCCGGTTCCCCTTCCGTTTCCCGCCTTCTCCCCGGCGCCCGCCCGCTCCCCCGCCCGGAACGGTCCGCCCCTCCACGCCCACGTCCTTCCGCTCCCCCTCGCGTTCGGCGGAACGGAGGCATGAGGGTTGCTGAGCGTGGCTGATGGGTACCACCGCCTACGACCGATTTGTTCGTCCGGTCGGTCCGGTCGTCAGCCGTAACGCGGGAGGGAACACGCATGATCTGGGAAGCTCTGGGCGCCGTCGCGATCGGTCTCGCCCTCTCCTTCACCGCCACCCGCCGGCTGCCGGAACGGTTCCCCGTCCGCTCCCTGGCGCTCGCCACCGGCCCGGTCGCCGCACTCCTCGGCGCGCTGCTGACGCACTCGATCCTCGGCCCCGGCCACCCCGTCCAGACCCTCGCCGCGGCCGTCGGCGTCGGCGCCGCGCTCCTGTCGGTGCTGATCCGCCCGGCCCGCGGCGCCCTGCACGGCTCGGCCCCCGCCTGAGACCTCCGCACACGGCGCGGCCCCGGACCTCTTCAGGTCCGGGGCCGCGCCGTCGTCATGTCCGCGGTGCGCGCCTAAGCCGCCAGGCCCAGGGCCGCCATCCGCTTGGTGTGCGCCTCGGTGATCCGGGAGAACATCCGGCCGACCTCGGCCAGGTCGAAGCCGTCGGCGACGCCGCCGACCAGCATCGTCGAGAGCGCGTCACGGTCGGCGACCACCCGCTGCGCCTGCGACAGCGCCTCGCCCATCAGCCGCCGCGCCCACAGTGCGAGGCGCCCGCCGACCCGCGGGTCCGCCTCGATCGCGGCGCGCACCTTCTCGACCGCGAAGGTCGCGTGGCCGGTGTCGTCCAGGACGGTCAGCACCAGGTCACGGGTGTCGGTGTCCAGCCGGGCGGCGACCTCGCGGTAGAAGTCACTGGCGATCGAGTCGCCGACGTACGCCTTGACCAGGCCCTCCAGCCAGTCCGACGGCGCGGTCTGGCGGTGGAACTCGTCCAGCGCGGCGGCGAACGGCTCCATCGCCTCGTTGGGCTCCGCCTCGATGTCGGCGAGGCGCTGCCGCAACCGCTCGAAGTGGTGGAACTCCGCCGACGCCATCTTGGCCAGTTCGGCCTTGTCGTCCATGGTCGGCGCGAGCTTCGAGTCCTCCGCGAGCCGTTCGAAGGCGGACAGCTCGCCGTAGGCGAGGGCGCCCAGCAGATCGATCACGGCGGCGCGGTAGTGCGGCTCGGCGGAAGCCTCCGGCCAGTTCTGGGCGGCGATCCCGGTCGGTTCCGGCGCGTCGGCGGGGGCGGTGTCTGGCGTCTCCATGACCGGCACAATAGCCGCCGGACGGCCCCCGCAGCGCGGGGCCGCCGCCTCCCGTGGCGCACTCCGCCGGCCGGCCGGGAGCCCGCCCGGTCGGCGGCGCGGGCGGCTTGTTCCCTTTCTCACCCGGACAAGCCTTCGGATGTCCCGCTGCATCCGGGGTACAGTGGTAATGCGCCCGCCGAGTATCGGTGGGTCGTTCCACGCATGCGGATGCCCGGTCGGTGGCCCGATCGGCTCCAACCCGACCGCCCTCCCCCGCGGCGCGTACGCGACGTACGCATCAGCAGGAGGGACACCGCTCGCGGCAGGAGTGCCTGAGCGTTGGCAGTGGTCCCGCGCCGTCGGCTTTGCAACCCGGCCCGTACATCCCTCGTACGAAGCGCGGTACGACCCCCTTCGCCGCCTCGTGCCGCGTCTCACAGAAGAGGCAAGATTCTGTCTACGTTCCGAGAGCTCGGGATTTTCCCCGAGACCGCCGAGGCCCTCGAAGCCGTCGGCATCATTTCCCCCTTTCCCATCCAGGAGCTGACGCTCCCCGTCGCCCTCTCCGGCAGCGACGTCATCGGCCAGGCGAAGACCGGCACCGGCAAGACGCTGGGCTTCGGCCTGCCGCTGCTGGAGCGCGTCACCGTCCCCGCCGACGTCGAGGCGGGCCGGGCCACCCCCGAGCAGCTGACCGAGGCGCCGCAGGCGCTCGTCGTCGTCCCCACCCGCGAGCTGTGCCAGCAGGTCACCAACGACCTGCTCACCGCCGGCAAGGTGCGTAACGTCCGGGTGCTCGCCATCTACGGCGGCCGGGCGTACGAGCCGCAGGTCGAGGCGTTGCAGAAGGGCGTCGACGTCGTCGTCGGCACCCCGGGCCGCCTGCTCGACCTGGCCGGTCAGCGCAAGCTCGACCTCTCGAAGGTCCGCAGCCTGGTGCTGGACGAGGCCGACGAGATGCTGGACCTCGGCTTCCTGCCGGACGTCGAGCGGATCATCCAGCTGCTGCCGGCCAAGCGGCAGACCATGCTGTTCTCGGCCACCATGCCCGGCCAGGTCATCTCGCTGGCGCGCCGCTACATGTCGCAGCCCACGCACATCCGCGCCACCGCGCCGGACGACGAGGGCCAGACCGTCGCCAACACCACCCAGCACGTCTTCCGGGCCCACTCCATGGACAAGCCGGAGATGGTCGCGCGGATCCTCCAGGCCGACGGCCGGGGCCTGGCGATGGTGTTCTGCCGTACGAAGCGGACCGCCGCCGACATCGCCGATCAGCTCGCACGGCGCGGTTTCGCGTCCGGCGCGGTCCACGGCGACCTCGGCCAGGGCGCCCGTGAGCAGGCGCTGCGCGCCTTCCGCAACGGCAAGGTCGACGTCCTGGTCTGCACCGACGTCGCCGCCCGCGGTATCGACGTCGAGGGCGTGACGCACGTCATCAACTACCAGTCCCCCGAGGACGAGAAGACCTACCTGCACCGCATCGGCCGCACCGGCCGCGCGGGCGCCAAGGGCACCGCGGTCACCCTCGTCGACTGGGACGACATCCCGCGCTGGAAGCTGATCAACAAGGCGCTGGACCTGGCGTTCGACGAGCCGGAGGAGACGTACTCCACCTCCCCGCACCTCTACGAGCAGCTGCACATCCCGGCGGGCACCAAGGGCGTGCTGCCGCGCTCGGAGCGGACCCGCGCCGGGCTCGCCGCCGAGCAGGTCGAGGACCTCGGTGAGACCGGCGGCCGCGGTCGCGGTCGCGGCCAGGCGGCCACGGAGGAGCGCCCGCAGCGGACCCGTACGCCCCGCCAGCGGCGGCGCACCCGTGGCGGCGCGGCCGTCGACGGCGCGGCGGCCCCGCAGGCGGAGGCCGCGGTGGACACGGCGGAGGGCACCCCGGCCGAGGCCGACGGGCCCCGGCAGCCGCGCCGCCGTCGCCGGACCCGTTCGGGCAGCCGCCCGGCCGAGGCCGTGACGCCGGTCGCGGACGCGCAGCCCGCCGCGCCCGCCGCACCCGTCGCCGAGGAGGCGGAGGCCGCCCCGGCGAAGCCGCGCCGTCGCCGTACGCGCGCCGCCAAGCCCGCCGAGGCGCAGGCCGTGGTGGAGACCGTCGAGGCGCCCGCGGCGCCGGTCGCCGAGGAGGCCCCGGCCAAGCCGAAGCGCACCCGTAAGACCGCCGCGGCCAAGGCCGTGGAGGCGGTGGAGACCGCCGAGGGCACCGAGGCGCCCGCCAAGCCGAAGCGCACGCGGAAGACCGCGGCGGCCAAGGCTGCGGAGGCCGTGGAGGCCGCCGAGGGCGCCGAGGCTCCGGCGAAGCCGAAGCGGACGCGGAAGACCGCCGCCAAGGCCGTCGCGCCGGAGTCCGTCGCCGAGGAGGCGGAGGCCAAGCCGAAGCGCACCCGTAAGACCGCCGCGGCCAAGGCCGCCGAGTCCGCGGAGGCGGCCGAGGCGCCCGCGAAGCCGGTCCGCCGCCGCACCCGTGCGAAGGCCCCGGCCGCCGAGGCGACGCCGGAGAGCTGAGCCGCAGCACCCGTCCGACGGCCCGTTCCCGCCCCTTTGGCGGGGGCGGGCCGTCGGCGTGTCCGGGGCCGCCGGGCCCCGCCCACCGGGCGAACGCCGGGCCGCGGCGGCCGGTGCGCGTGGGTGTCCCCGGCGCGGGCCGATAGCCTCGGGTCATGAGCAGGCCGCCGACACTTACGCTGCCCCCGTGCGCCACCGCGCAGCGCCTCGTCACCGCGCGCGGGGAGTTCGCCGTGCACGACGCCCGGCCGGAGCGGACACCGCTCGGCACGGCGCTGCTGGTCCCCGGGTTCACCGGCAGCAAGGAGGACTTCATCGCACTGCTCGCGCCGCTCGCCGCGGCCGGATTCCGGGCGGTGGCGGTGGACGGCCGCGGGCAGTACGAGTCCCCCGGCCCCCGCGACCTCGCCGCCTACGGGCAGAGCGCGCTGGCGCAGGACGTGCTGGCGCAGGCCCGGGCGCTGGGCGGCCGGGTGCATCTGCTGGGGCACTCCTGCGGCGGGCTGGTGAGCCGGGCGGCGGTGCTGACCGACCCGGCGCCGTTCCGCTCGCTGACGGTGCTCAGCTCCGGCCCGGCGGCCATCGACCCGGCGCAGCAGGCCCGGGTGCGGATGCTGATCGATGCGCTCGGTTCGCTGGAGATGGCGGCGGTCTGGCAGGCGATGCGGGCGATGGACCCGCCGGAGGCGGCGGACGCCGGGACGCCGCCGGAGATCGGGGAGTTCCTGCGGCGCCGCTGGCTGGCGACCGTCCCGGAGCAGCTGATCGCCACCGGGCGGCAGATGCTGGAGGAGCCGGACCGGGTCGACGAGCTGGCCGCGGTGCCGCTGCCCAAGCATCTGGTGTCCGGCACGGTGGACTACGCCTGGCCGGTGCCGCTGATCGACAAGATGGCGGTGCGGCTGGCCGCCCGCCGCACGGTCGTCGAGGGCGCGGAGCACTCCCCCAACGCGGAGCGCCCCCTGGAGACCGCCGCCGCGCTGGCCGCCTTCTGGGGCGAGCACTGAGCCGACCACCGGGGTGCGCGCCCGGTGGCGGCCGATCGTCTGCCGTACGGAGCGGTGTCCGGGCCTGGTGACCAGCCCGGAATTCCCTCCTCACCTGCAAATACTTAGACCATCGAAAATTTTCCTTAGCGTAGGGAATGTTTGCAGGGGGCCAGGACGTTGGACACGTAGAAGCTCGGGCAGCGACGCCCGCGCTCGCATCCATCAGTTCTCCTCAGGAGGATCAGACGAAGGGAAGCCGTATGCGCTTCGAGATCATGCGCCTGGACGATGTCGACGGCACCGCCGTGGACAGCACCGTCGTGGACGCCGCCTCCGTCAACCGGATCGTGCAGCAGGCCGCCGCAATCGGCCAGCGCATCTACATCCGCCCGGCCGACACCGTCGCCGCCCGGTAACACCGACGCCGCCCCGCGCGGTACGCACGGATGCGCCCCCGTACGGAAGTGCCGTACGGGGGCGCGACTGCGTCCGGCGCCGGTCAGGCGCCCTGGACGACCTGGGTGACGCCGTTGATGATCTGCTGCACGGCGAGCGCGGAGAGCATCATGCCGGCGAGCCGGGTCACCAGCACCACACCGCCGTCCTTGATGACGCGGATGATCAGCAGCGAGAACCTCATCGCCAG
The DNA here is from genome assembly GCF_055564055.1 of Streptomyces sp. NPDC029159. Taxonomy (NCBI): domain Bacteria; kingdom Bacillati; phylum Actinomycetota; class Actinomycetes; order Kitasatosporales; family Streptomycetaceae; genus Streptomyces; species Streptomyces sp. NPDC029159. The sequence goes on along the minus strand of NZ_JBVHWT010000003.1, from coordinate 203,005 downwards.
GTAGAGCACCACATGGATCGCCACGATGGCGCTCCACACCGACAGCTGCGCGGTGAAGCCGTGGGCGTGCTGGACGGCGAGGATCACCGACACGATCGCCCCGGGCCCGGCCAGCAGCGGCATGCCCAGCGGGACCAGCGCGACGTTGACGTCCTTGGTCTGGGTGGGCTCCTCGGACTTGCCGGTGAGCAGGTTCAGAGCGACCAGCAGCAGGAGCAGACCGCCCGCGATCATCAGGGCGGGCGTGCTGATGTGCAGCCGGCCCAGGATCTGGCGGCCGAAGAGCCCGAAGACGGCGATGACGCAGAACGCGACGGTCGCCGCCTGCCAGGCCATCCGGCGCTGGACCTTGGCGGGCCGTCCGGCGGTCAGCCCGAGAAAGATCGGGGTGATCCCGGGGGGATCCATGATGACAAAAAGGGTGACGAAGAGAGTGCTGAAGGCAGCGACGTCGAACACGGTGATGTTGGCCTTGCGGTGGTGGTGGAGCGGAGAGGGATGCGCACCGGCACGGCGGCACGCGGGCGCACCGCACGGACGCGGGCGCCGGGGAGAAAGGGACCGCCGGGCTCCGGCGGTCAGGGGTCAGCCGCCCGCGCCGGGGACGGGGAAGGCGCCGGTGGCCCGGCGCACGATCTCGCCGTAGATCTCCGGGTCGGTGGTGTATTCGCCCAGCTCACAGGTCTTGTGACTGCCGTGGTAGTCACTGGAGCCGGTGGTCAGCAGCCCCAGCTCGGCGGCGAGGCCGCGCAGCCGGGCGCGGGTCGGCGCATCGTGGTCCATGTGATCGACCTCGATGCCGTCGAGACCGGCCGCGGCCAGCTCGACGAGGGCACTCTCGGGCACACAGGCGCCGCGCTTGACGGCGGCGGGGTGCGCGACGACGGCGACGCCGCCCGCACCCTTGATCAGCCGGAGCGCCTCGAACGGGTCCAGTTCGTGCTTGTCGACGTACGCGCGGCCGTCGTTGGCCAGCCACTGCGAGGTGAACGCGGCGGAGACGGTGGGCACGACGCCCAGGTCGACCATGGCGGTGGCCACGTGCGGGCGGCCCACGGAGCCGTCACCGGCGATGGCGGCGACCTGCTCCCAGGTGATCGGGACGCCCAGCTCCCGGAGCTTGGCGACCATGCCCTGCGCCCGCGGTACCCGGTCGTCGCGGAGGAGTTCCCGCTCGCGGGCGAACGCGGACTCCTGCGGGTCGAAGAGGTAGGCGAGCATGTGCAGCCCGGTGCCCGCGATCCGGCAGGACAGCTCGGCGCCGGTGACCAGCGTCAGCCCCGCGGGCAGCGCGGCGCGCGCCGCGGCGTGCCCGGCGACGGTGTCGTGGTCGGTCAGCGCGACGACGTCCAGCCCGCGGGCCGCGGCGTTCGTGACCAGCTCGGCGGGGGTGTCCGTACCGTCGGACGCGGTGGAGTGGGTGTGCAGATCGATGCGCACGACGCTGAACTCCCCCCTGCGCTACGGGACGGTGACCGGACGGCGCCCCGCACGGGCGCCGGAGGCGCGCCACAGGGCGTCCCGCCAAGGATACCGGGCCGTGGAAGACACCTTTCCGCCCCGAGAGGGACGTACGGGGGCCGGGCCCGGGCTCAGGACAGCAACCGCGGGGAGAGCGCCCCGCACGGCAGCAGATCGATCTCGGCGCCCGCCTCGCGCAGATCGGTGAGGACCAGCTCGTCGTACATCAGCAGACCGGACTGCTCGGGCCAGACGATCGCCCACAGCCAGAGCCCGCGGGCCTCCCCGGCGAAGACCACGCGGTCGGCCGGGGAGCCCTCGACGTGCCACATCGGGGTCGGACGGCCGGAGGCGAGGATCTTGGTGTGCGGGGCGGTGTCGACATCCAGGCCGGGGCCGGGGTCCGGGCCATCGATCCCGGCGTAGCGGGCGCCGAGGCCGACGCCCAGCTCCTCGGCGATCAGCAGGAGTTCGCCGGGGCCGCCGAGCGGACCGGGGCCGGAGCAGGCGACGGCGGTGGCGCGGCCGCCGCTGCGGTCGTCACCGGCGCAGGCCACCCCCGTGAAGAGCCAGCCGACCGGGAGCGGCCAGGGCATCCACACCGGGACCTGTGAGCGGTTCACGACGACGCCGAGCGCCTCGACGCTCGGCGGGACGACCGGCTGGAGCGGCTGCACGGTGTCGTGGACGGCGCACTGCCAGGAGTCGGAGAAGAGACCGGGCGCCCGGACGCGGCCACCGCACTTCGGGCAACTGGGTTCACCCCTCATAGGGATCCACGGTCCTCCAGCCGCGCGGCCGCGTCAAGGACGATCACCCGACCGGTCGGGATGTTCCACATGCCGGACCGGGGGCCGCCGGACGCCGGTCACCGGCCCCGGCGGCGGCCCGTCTCACGTCAGGTCCGCACCGCCGCGCAGCGGGTCCCGCAGGTCCGTGCCCTGCGCCAGCCACCGCTCCTGGAGCGCCTCCGCACCGTGCACCCGCTTCCACGCCGCCTCGTTGGGCGTCATCGGCAGCAGCGGCAGGAAGCGCACCGGCTCCAGCGGCGCGTCCAGCTCCAGATCCTCGACGAGGCCGCCGGACGCGGCGACCAGCACGGAGGTGAAACCGGCGCCCGGCCAGAGCGGTTCGCCGGTGTCCAGCGAGGCGCCCGGCGCCACGACGACGCCCTCGACCTGCGGCGATGCGGCGAGCACGGCGAGCGGCCGCAGCACCTTGTCGATGTCGGCGCGGCCCGGCCGCAGCGTGATCAGCAGCTCGGCGCGGGGCCCGGCCACCGGGTCGGCGAAGATCACCGACGGGGGCGCCCCCAGGCCCGGTGCGGCGCCGGAGGGGTCGGTCATCGGGTGGGCGGACATCCCGAGCGTCGCGTAGCGGACCACGCCGTCACCGGCGAAGCGCAGCACCTCGATGCGGTCGGTGCCGAGGAAGGTGACGGCGGCGCGGGCGTCCGGCTCGCCCAGGGCGGTGCGCAGCCGGGCTTCGACCAGCGCGAGAACGTCAGACATGGGGCGAGCATAGAGCGGCCCCGCGCGGCATCCGGAGGGGCCGTCCGGCAGCGCTGCGGTACGGCCCCGGGCCCGGCGGTCGGCCCGGACGCGGGCACGCCGGAAAACAGCGTGGATCGGCTTCGTATCGAACAGGCAAAGCGGCGCGGCGGCACCACGGGCGGCTGATAGCCTGCCATCTGGTCAGGGAATGACGTCGTCCCCCAGCGGGGACCGGCCGGAGGAGGTGGGGCTGCGGTGGATCCGAGTCGACCGTGCAGTACCGATAGTTCTCCTGTCATCCCTCTCGCGCAGCGAATCTTCTGATCGCCGAAGGCTTCCGTACCCCGCAGCCCAGCGGGAAAACCTGTGAAGTTCCTTCGCGTCGGACGGAGATGACGGAAGAGCGCCTTCGCCCCTCTGTTCCGTATCTCTCAGCGAATTCCTCGAATTCTCCGCGCGCCGTCAGTGCTCCGGCACGGAACGCTGCCCGCTTTGCGGACGTACGGCCGATGTCGCCTCGTACGTCCACGTTCCGGGTTGCGTTACGCCCCGCGCACGCCGCTGACGGCCGGCCCGTGAAGGAGCTTGCCATGTCGATGATCCGTGACCTGCGCGCCGCCGTCCGTCCCTCCCGCCGCCGTGACGGCGCCGCCCCCTTCGGCTACGAGAAGTCCGCCCCGTCCTGCGTGAACAGCGCCATCGTCGACTGCGCCGTCTACCGCGAGGGCCGCCGGGTGCAGGAGGCATGCACCCCCGCCGAGGCGATGGCGGCCGTCCGCACCGAGGGCGGTTTCGCCTGGATCGGGCTGCACGAGCCGTCGGAGGCCGAATTCGCCGGTATCGCCGCGGAGTTCGGGCTGCACCCGCTCGCCGTCGAGGACGCCGTCCACGCCCACCAGCGGCCGAAGCTGGAGCGGTACGACGACACCCTCTTCACCGTCTTCAAGACCGTCCACTACGTCGAGCACGCCGAGCTGACCGCGACCAGCGAAGTCGTGGAGACCGGCGAGGTGATGTGCTTCACCGGCCGGGACTTCATCGTCACCGTCCGGCACGGCGGCCAGGGCTCGCTGCGGGCGCTGCGCCACCGCCTCCAGGAGGACCCGGAGCTGCTGGCCAAGGGCCCGTCGGCGGTGCTGCACGCCATCGCCGACCAGGTCGTCGACGGGTACATCGCGGTCGCCGGTGCCGTGCAGGACGACATCGACGAGGTGGAGATCGACGTCTTCAGCTCGGGCGCCGGCCGGGGGGCGACCCGGGGCGGTGACGCCGGGCGGATCTACCAGCTCAAGCGGGAGGTGCTGGAGTTCAAGCGGGCGGTGTCGCCGCTGCTGCGGCCGCTGCAGCTGCTGAGCGAGCGGCCGATGCGGCCGGTCGACTCCGACATCCAGAAGTACTTCCGTGACGTCGCCGACCACCTGGCACGCGTCAACGAGCAGGTGCTCTCCTTCGACGACCTGCTCAACTCCATCCTCCAGGCCAACCTCGCGCAGGCGGCCGTCGCGCAGAACGAGGACATGCGCAAGATCACCTCGTGGGCCGCGATCTTCGCCGTCCCCACGATGATCGCCGGGATCTACGGCATGAACTTCAACAACATGCCGGAGCTGCACTGGAAGTACGGCTACCCGGCGGTGCTGGTGGCGACCGTCGCGCTCTGCTTCGGCATCCACCGCGGCTTCAAGCGCAACGGCTGGCTCTGACGACGCGGCCGGGCCCGAGACAAGCAGGCACATTAGGCTGACGGACATGACATCGACCCCGTCGCAGGCGCTCCAGGACCGCGCGCTCATCGAAGAGGCCACCAAGAAGTCCGGGCTGATCTGGGTGCGGGGGGCCACCGGCCCGTCCCGGGCGCTGTGGCATCTGTGGGTGGACGGCGCGGCGTGCCTGGTCGGGGACGGCGCGGGCGAGCAGCCGCTGGCGGATCTGGGGCTGACCGACGGCGCCACCGCGACGGTCACCGTCCGCAGCAAGGACAAGGGCGGCCGTCTCGTGGCGTGGCAGGCGCGGGTGGTGGAGACCGTGCCGGGCGGCGAGGCGTGGCGCACCGCGGTCGACGAGCTGAAGGGCAAGCGGCTCAACGCGCCGGACGCCGAGTCGATCCCGGAGCGCTGGGCGGCCGAGTGCCGGGTGCTGCGGCTGGAGCCGGTCGGCGGCGCCGAGCAGCGCCCCGGCGCGATGCCGGACGAGTCGCACGCCGTCCCGCCGCTGCCCTCCCCCGCGATCACCCGCCGGCCGGTCCCGGCGGCGCTGCCGAAGCTGCTGCGCCGGGGCCGTAAGGGCTGAGGGCGGAAGGCGGCGCCCCGCCCCTTACCGACGGCCGCGCCCGTGCCGCTCAGCCCTCCGACGCCGTCGAGACCTGCTTGCCGTAGTCGACGATCTGGTCCTGGGACGGCGGCTTGAGGGAGACGCCCTTGTCCCAGTCGTCGAAGCGGACCGTGCCCGCGTCACCGCCGCGCTCCAGGCGCAGCGGGTAGGGCGTGCCCTCCAGGGAGACGTCGAGGGTGCCGCCGGAGCCCGCGCCGCCCGCGACGCGGATGGTCTTCACCCCGCCGACGGTGGCGTGGTCGCCGGTGGCGAGCGTGCCGCGCAGTGCGAGCAGGCTCGCCAGCAGGGTGTCCTTGTCGGTGAAGCCGCTGAAGCGCTTGTAGACGGGGTCGGCGGCGGGCACCTTGACGTACTTGCCGCCGAGCTTGTCCGCCGCCGAGGCGTCGTTCTTGCCGCCGCCCGCCTTCTCCCCGGCCCAGAACGCGGCGTCCGCCTTGAGATAGAGCGCGTCACCGACCCGCAGCAGCGCGAACGTCGACTTGCGGGTGGTGAGTTGGCCCTTGGCGCCGGCGCCGGTGAGGTGCATGTCCAGCTTGTAGGTGGCGCCCTGGCTGACGAAGCTGCCGGAGAGGCGGACCGTCCCGGCGCTCTGCGCCGCCGCCCGCGCCTTCGCCTCGATCTTCTCGGCGGGCAGCTTGCCCACACCGTTCGTCCCGGCGTCCGGATCCTCGGCGCAGCCGGTCAGCGCCAGGGCCAGCCCCGCGCCCACCGCACCCAGGAGCGCCGTCCGCCCGATGCGACGGACGGCCACGGTGCGGGGGCCCGGTCCCGAGGGGGTTGCACTCACGTCGGCTTGCCTCCTGCTAGGGGGTGTCTTCTCGGTCGTCACGCGCCCGCCAGGGATTACGGGACAGCCCTTAGGGGTGACCTCGACAGCAGTACGGCAGCGTACCGGTCGTGCGGGGGCACTTCGGCGCCCCGCGGTCCGTCGCCGTACGGGCCGTTCTCCGGGGCGCGGACGAGCCGGGCGCGTTAGCCTGAACCCGGATTGACGCCTTTGTGCAGATAATCCGTCGTGCCCATGTCCGATGTCCCTGCTCCCGTCCCCCATCCGACCGGCCGGAGGAAAGGAGGCGCGCCGCATGGCGGTGGTGACTCCGCGGGTCTTCGTCTCGCACCTGTCCGGCGTCGCCGTCTTCGACCCCAACGGTGACCAGGTCGGACGCGTCCGCGATCTGGTCGCGATGTTGCGGACGAAGGGCAGCGGCAGCCGTGAGGGCCGCCCGCCCCGGCTGCTGGGGCTGGTCGTCGAGGTCGCCCAGCGGCGCCGCGTCTTCCTGCCGATGACCCGGGTGACGGGCGTGGAGTCCGGTCAGGTCGTCATCACCGGCGTGATCAACATGCGCCGCTTCGAGCAGCGTGCCTCCGAGACGCTGGTCCTCGGCGAGCTCCTCGACCGCCGGGTGCGGCTGGTGGAGACCGGCGAGGAGGTCACCGTCCTCGACATCGGCATCATCCAGCTCCCGGCCCGCCGCGACTGGGAGATCGACAAGGTCTTCGTCCGCCGCGGCAAAGGCGGTGCGCTACGCCGTAAGGGTGAGGCGCTGACCGTCGAGTGGTCGGCGGTGACCGGCTTCTCGCTGGAGGAGCACGGGCAGGGCGCGGAGAATCTGCTGGCCACCTTCGAGCAGCTGCGCCCCGCCGACCTCGCCGGGGTGCTGCACCATCTGTCGCCCAAGCGCCGCGCGGAGGTCGCCGCCGCCCTCGACGACGACCGGCTCGCGGACGTCCTGGAGGAGCTGCCCGAGGACGACCAGATCGAGATCCTGGGCAAGCTGAAGGTGCAGCGCCGGGCCGTCGTCCTGGAGGCGATGGACCCGGACGACGCCGCCGACCTCCTCTCCGAACTCCCCGAGGAGGAGAAGGAGCGGCTGCTGACGCTGATGCGCCCGGAGGACGCCGCGGACGTGCGGCGTCTGATGGCGTACGAGGAGCGCACCGCGGGCGGTCTGATGACGACGGAGCCGATCGTGCTGCGGCCGGACGCGACGGTCGCCTATGCGCTGGCCCGGGTGCGCGACCCTGACCTCTCCCCCGCGCTCGCCGCCCAGATCTACGTCTGCCGGCCGCCCGACGAGACGCCGACGGGCAAGTTCCTCGGTGTGGTGCACTTCCAGCGGCTGCTGCGCGATCCGCCGTTCACGCTGGTCAGCTCGATCGCCGACACCGATCTGCCGCCGCTGCCGCCGGACGCCACGCTGCCCGAGGTGACCCGCCATCTGGCGACGTACAACCTCGTCTCCGCGCCGGTCGTCGACGAGGGCGGCGCGCTGCTGGGCGCCGTCACCGTCGACGACGTGCTCGACCATCTGCTGCCGGACGACTGGCGGGAGACGGAGCTGCACGGCGAGGAGCCGGAGCCGCCCGCGGACGGCGGATGGGCGCGGGAGGTGGACGGTGGGGCCTGAGGAGCGGGACGGCGTCCGGGCGCGGGCGAACGGTTCGTCGGCGCTGCGGCGCGGGGCGAACGAGCGGCCGCGGGTCCGCCTCGACCAGCCGCGGGTGCCGAGGCGCACGCTGTTCCCGGAGTACGACCCGGACGCGTTCGGGCGGCTGTCGGAGAAGATCGCCCGCTTCCTGGGGACCGGCCGGTTCATCGTCTGGATGACGGTGATCATCATTCTGTGGATCACCTGGAACGTCACCGTGCCGGTCCCGCTCCGCTTCGACCAGTACCCCTTCATCTTCCTGACCCTGGCGCTCTCCCTCCAGGCGTCCTACGCGGCGCCGCTGATCCTGCTGGCGCAGAACCGTCAGGACGACCGCGACCGCGTCACCCACGAGCAGGACCGCGGGCGCAACGAGCGGTCGATCGCCGACACCGAGTACCTGACGCGGGAGATCGCGGCGCTCCGGCTCGGCCTGGGCGAGGTCGCCACCCGCGACTGGATCCGCTCCGAGCTGGCGGAGCTGATCAGGGAGCTGGAGATGCAGCGGCCGGACGGCGCGGAGCGTGACGAACGCGACCGCTGAACGGGCTTTCCGCCACCGGCCTACCCCGCCGTAATATCGGGGCATGGCTACCGACACGCCCCCAGGCGCCGCACCGAGCGAGGACGCGATCCGCGACGCGCTCGCGACGGTGAACGACCCCGAGATCCACCGCCCGATCACCGAATTGGGGATGGTCAAATCGGTGGACATCGCGGCGGACGGTGCGGTGGCGGTCGTCGTCTACCTCACCGTCTCCGGCTGCCCGATGCGCGAGACGATCACCTCCAACGTCCGCGAAGCGGTCGCCCGCGTCGACGGCGTCACCGGCGTCAGCGTCGAGCTGGACGTGATGAGCGACGAGCAGCGCAAGGAGCTGGCGGCGGCGCTGCGCGGCACCACCGCCGAGCGCGAGGTGCCGTTCGCCAAGCCCGGTTCGCTGACCCGCGTCTACGCGGTCGCCTCCGGCAAGGGCGGCGTCGGCAAGTCGTCGGTGACGGTCAACCTCGCCGCGGCGATGGCGGCGGACGGCCTGAAGGTCGGTGTCGTGGACGCCGACATCTACGGCCACTCCGTCCCGCGGATGCTGGGCGCCGACGGCCGTCCCACCCAGGTCGAGAACATGATCATGCCGCCGTCGGCGCACGGCGTGAAGGTCATCTCGATCGGCATGTTCACGCCCGGCAACGCCCCGGTCGTCTGGCGCGGCCCGATGCTGCACCGCGCCCTCCAGCAGTTCCTCGCCGACGTCTACTGGGGCGACCTCGACGTCCTCCTCCTCGACCTGCCGCCCGGCACCGGCGACATCGCCATCTCCGTGGCGCAGCTCGTCCCCAACGCCGAGATCCTGGTCGTCACCACGCCCCAGCAGGCGGCGGCCGAGGTCGCCGAGCGGGCCGGGTCGATCGCGGTGCAGACCCACCAGAAGATCGTCGGCGTGGTCGAGAACATGTCCGGGCTGCCCTGCCCGCACTGCGACGAGATGGTCGACGTCTTCGGCACCGGCGGCGGCGAGCGGGTCGCCGAGGGCCTGACGAAGACGACCGGCGCGCAGGTGCCGGTGCTCGGCTCCATCCCGATCGACGTCCGGCTGCGCGAGGGCGGCGACGAGGGCAAGCCGGTGGTGCTGAGCGACCCCGACTCCCCCGCGGGCGCCGCGATCCGCGCCATCGCCGGCAAGCTCGGCGGCCGGCAGCGCGGCCTCCAGGGCATGTCGCTGGGGATCACCCCGCGCAACAAGTTCTGACCCGCGGCGGGCCGCCCGCCGCACCGCCGAGGGGCGGACCGGAAACCTCCGGTCCGCCCCTCGGCGCAGCTGTGCTCAGCCCTCGTACGCGGCGAGGTCCTCGATCACCCCGAAGCCGAGGCCGTACGCGCTCATCCCCCGGCCGTACGCGCCGAGGTGCACCCCGTCCCCGCCGCCCGCCGACCCGGCCAGCACCCAGCCGTACGCGGACTCGCGGTAGCGGAACGGGGTCGGCTCGCCGTCGACCGGCAGCAGCAGTTCGCTCCAGCCCTCGCCGTCGAGGTCGTCCGCCAGCTCCCAGGCGAGCGCGGTCTGCTGGTCCAGCCAGTCCTGGCGCAGCGCACGGTCCATCGTCGTCGGCCAGGTGTGGGCGAGCAGCCCGGAGCCGGCCAGCCAGGCGGCGGTCGAGACGGAGGTGGCGTCCAGCACGCCGGTGCCGTCGCCGCTGCGCCGCACCGGGCGCCCGGCGACCGTCACCACGACGGTGAACCGTTCGTCCTTGGGCGTCTCGGTCTTTATCGTCGGCTCCTCGCCGTGCCCGGTCGCGCCGTGTTCGACGGTGCCGTCGGCGGCGGCGCCGACCCGCATCAGCCAGCGCGGCCCGGTGAACGCCTCATCGAGGCCGTACCAGGGGAAGGCCGCCAGCAGATAGCCGTCGACCTTCCGCCCCGCGTCGGCCGTATCCGACTGGGCCGTAGCCCGACTCACCGTCTCCATCTGCGCGGAGCCTCCTCGTTGCCCTGTGTCATGGGCGGCCCGCCCCCCTCAGGCGTCCTCACCCCGGACACCGGGAGCATAGCCAGTGACCGGGCGGGACAGAGCGCAAGGGCGTGCCCACGGCATGCGACATCCGCCCGGTGGGCGAGCGTGCGCACGACCGGGCGGAGGAGGAGGGCTCAGGTGGCGTCGGTGTCGAAGGGCGGACGCTCGCCCGGGGCCAGACCGCCGGAGGGCTTCTTCGAGAGGTCGACACGGCCGCCGGACGCCGGTCCGCCGTCCTTGGAGAGGTTCAGCCGCCCGCCGCCGGAGGAGGCGTCGTCGTAGCTGCGGACCGCGTCGGTGACGTCGGCCATCTCCTGCTTGAGGTCGAACCCCTCGCGGATCTCCTGGAGGTCCTTCAGTCCGTACTCGTCCTTCTCCAGGACGTGCTTGCGGACGAAGTTCTTCGGGCGCAGGTCGTCGAACTCGAAGTCCTTGAACTCCGGGCCCAGCTCGCTGCGGATGTCCTCCTTGGCACTGTCCGAGAACGCCCGGACCTTGCGGATGAAGCCCATCACGTCCTGGATGACCTTGGGGAGCTTGTCCGGGCCGAAGATGAGCACGCCGAGGATGACGAGAGCCACCAGCTCCAGGGGTCCTATGTCGAAGAACACCTTCAGCTCCTTGGTTGTCCGCAGCCGCTCATGGGCCCGGGGCCAGGCCACCCCTCACGGTACCTGGCCCCGCGCATCCCACGGGAGTCACCCGCGCCAACACCGTGCAAATCTCAGCCGGTGCTCGACGATCCGAGCGTGAGGTGGACGGTACGGTCCTTGCCGCCGCGGCGCACGGTCAGCGTCAGCGCGTCGCCCGGCCGGTGGCTGCGGATCTTGACGATCAGCTCGTCGCCGCTGTGGACGGGGGCGCCGTCCAGCCGGGTGATGACGTCCCCGCCCTTGATCCCGGCCTTGGCGCCGGGGCCGCCCGGGGTGACCGGGTTCCGGCCGTCCTTGGAGACGCCGCTGACCCGCGCGCCGTCGCCCGGGTACTCCATCTCCAGCGTGACGCCGATGACCGGGTGGGTGGCCCGGCCGGTGTTGATCAGCTCCTCGGCGACCCGTTTGGCCTGGTTGATCGGTATGGCGAAGCCCAGCCCTATGCTGCCGCCCTGGGTGGCGCCGTCGGGGCTTGCGCCGTCGGCCGCGCGGATGGCGCTGTTGATCCCGATCACCCGGCCCTCGCCGTCGACCAGCGGCCCGCCGGAGTTGCCCGGGTTGATCGGCGCGTCCGTCTGCAGCGCGTCCACGTAGGACACATCGCTGCCGTCGCCCTTCTCGCCGCCCGCCGTGATGGGCCGCTGCTTGGCGCTGATGATCCCGGCGGTGACGGTGTTGGCCAGGTCGTACGGTGCGCCGATGGCCACCACCGGGTCGCCGACGCGGACCGCGTCGGAGTTGCCGAGGGCGAGCGGGTGCAGCCCGGAGACGTTGTCGACCTGGACGACGGCGAGGTCGTAGCCGCTGTCCCGGCCCACCACGCGTGCCTTGGCGGTCTGCCCGCCGCTGAACGTCACCGAGATCTCGCCGCCGTCCCCGGCGGGCTCCACGACGTGGTTGTTGGTGAGGATGCGGCCCCGCCGGTCGAGGACGAAGCCGGTACCGGTGCCCTGCTCGGCGTTGCCCCGGACATGGAGCGTGACGACGCCGGGCAGCGCGGCCTGCGCGATCCCGGCGACGCTGTGCGGATCGCGGGGCGCGGGCGCCTCGTCGGCCTGCGGCAGGATGATGTCACCGGGCCCGCCGTGGCGTTCGACGTACACGCCGACGGCGCCGCCCACACCCCCGACGAGCAGCGCCAACACCACTGCACCGATGACGAGCGGACCGCGCCGGGCGCGCCGGGCCGGCGGCTGTACGGCCGGAGCGTGCTGCCCCGGCGGGCTCCACGGGTCGTACTGCTGCCAGGCGCCGCCCGGGTGCGCCGGGACGAGGCGGCCGTGGTCCCCGGACCCGTCGGGGTGCGGAACGGGCCGCTCGGGCGGCAGCGGTGCATCCGCCACCGGCAGCGCGGCGGTACGCGCCACCGCGGACCGCGGACCGCCGTCACCGGGCCGCGGCACGAACCCGCCGCCGTCTGTACCGTTCCCGCCCTGCGGATACGGCTGCGGGGCCACCGGCCGCTCGGCGGGGAGCGGCTGGTCGGCATAGGGGGCCTGCGGCGGCAGCGGCGGCGCGGCGGAGCCGTAGGCGGGCGCCGTACCGGGCTGCGGCGGCAACTGGGTGCCGTGCGCCGGGGTGGTCACCGGCCGCTGCACCGGCGGCGCGGGCGCCCACGGCCCGGGGTCGCCGTACGGCGGCGTGCCGTAGGGGTCCTTGGGATGACGCGGCCCCTCGGGAACGCCGGACGCCCCGGCCACCGGCGCGGGCGCCGCCTCGGCCGCGCCCTTGGTGAGCTGAAGCGTCGCGGGCTCGGCGGACGCCTCGGCCGGCGCCGCCTCGGCCGGGGCCGTCGCCACGGGGGCTGCGGCCGGGAGCGGCGCGGCGGCATCGGCCACTGCGGGGGCTGCCGCTGCCATGGGTGCGGGAGCTTCCGCCGCAGGAGCCCCAACGGCAGGTGTCGTCACCGACGCACGCGTGGCCGCCAGCGGCTCCGGCGGGGGCCACTCGTCGTCGGACACCGGCTGAGCTCTGGACGGGACGACCGGCTGCGGACCGGCGGGAGCCACACCCGCGGGCTGCGGACCGGCGGAAGCGGAAGCCTCGGGCTGCGGACCGGCGGAAGCAGGTGCCTCGGGCTGCGGACCAGAAGCAGGCGCCGCGGGCTGCGGGCCAGCGGAAGCAGGTACCTCGGGCTGCGGACTGGGAGAAGCAGGCGCCTCGGGCTGCGCCCCCGCGGAGGCCGGACCAGCAGGCTGCGGCACCGCGGGGGTGACCGGCTGCGGACCCGCGGCAGCCGCGCCCGCGGGCTGCGGCTCGGACGGCACCATCGCGGGTTGCGGACCGCCCGGGGCCGAAGCACCGGGTTGGGCTCCGGCCGCGGCACCGGACTGCGAGCCCCCCGCACCGGAGGCGACCGGCTGCGAGCCCACCTCACCGACCGGCAGCGGCTGCGGACCGGCGGCAGCCGGAGCCCCGGGCCGAGCCCCGTTCGCGACGCCCGGCTGCGGACCGGCGGAAGCCGGGACGCCGGGCTGCGGACCGGCGGCAGCCGGAACGCCCGGCTGCGGACCGGCGGAAGCCGGGACGCCGGGCTGCGGACCGGCGGCAGCCGGAACGCCCGGCTGCGGGCCCGTACCCGCCTCCGGCGGTGCGCCCGCGGCGGCGGGGACCGGCGGGGGCACGGCGCCGCCCTCGGCGGTCACCGGCTGGGGACCCGGTCCGGGGTGGGGCTGCGGGTCGGGGGTGCGCCCCGGCCGGCTCCACCACTTCAGCTTCGGCCCGGTGTCCGTACCGTCGTCCATGCTCTCCCCACCATTCGCCCGCACACCCGCGGGCCACCGCCACCTCGTGGACCGTGCGTGTGTCGAGCACACGCACCGCCCCGCAGCGATTCAACCAGTTCCCGGTGACAGAGCGCAGGCGGCGGTCAGCGCGGAGCAGCGGCAGGCGGGTGGAGAGCGGGGGTGGGAGGCACCGCGGAGCCGACCAGCGGGCGGAGCTCCCCGGCGACGGGGGTGTACAGGCCCGGGGCGCGGGCGGTGCCGGCGGTCGGCGGGGTCGGCTGCCCGGCGCCGTCCTGATCGGGCGGGGCTATCAGCGGACCGAACCGGCCGCCGGACGGTATCCGTACCGGGGGCGAGGGCGGCGGGGCGGCGGGGCCGTACAGGCCGGTGGGCCCGGGCGTCACGGAGGCGACCGGACCGGCTACGCCGCCGGAGGTCAGCAGTCCGGCGTCGCGGAGCGGGTTGCTGCCGGCGACCGGGGTGGCGCTGAGCGGGACGACGGAGGTGCCGGTGCCGTCCTGACGGCTCGGCGGGTCGATCGCGGCCTCCAACGGGAGGGTGCCGCCCAGCGCGAGGGCGGCCAGCGAGACGGCTCCGGCCGCGGCGAACGCGAACCGGCGGCGCGGCGCCGCCGGGCGCTCCCGCTCGCTCTCATGGATACGGAAGCCCCGCTGCCGGGGCGCGCGGAGCTCGCCCGGGTGCGCGCCGGAGGAGGGCTGGTAGCCGAAGCCGCCGCCGTCCACGTCGAACTCGGCGCGTCCGAAGGCGCCCAGGCCGCCGCCGGGGCCGTCCGGATCTCCTCCGGGCAGCCCCTGCAACCGCGCCAACAGCCCCTCCGAGGGGCCGGGTGGCGCGGTCTGCGCGAAGACGCTCTTGAGCCGACGCTGGGCGTCGGCCTCCGCCTTGCACCGTCCGCAGGTCGCCAGGTGCGCGAGCACCCGCTCCCGCGCGTCATGTCCCAACTCGCCGTCGACCAGGGCTGCGAGGCGGTCACCGAGATGCTGCTCGGCGGGGGAAGCACCGCCAGTGGGGCTCACGCGATTCCGACCTCCCCGGTGGACACCGCGGCCAGCGCCCGCTGCTCGCGCTCCTCGGCCCGCACCTGCGGGGAGCGGTGCTTGAGCGCCTTGCGCAGATGCGAGCGGCCGCGGTGGATCCGGCTGCGGACCGTGCCGAGCTTCACGCCGAGCGTCGCGGCGATCTCCTCGTACGACAGGCCCTCGATGTCACACAGGACGACGGCGGCGCGGAACTCCGGCGCCAGGGTGTCCAGCGCGTGCTGTACGTCGGCGTCGAAGTGGGTGTCGTTGAAGTGCTGCTGCGGCGACGGCTCGCGGCTGGGCAGCCGCTCGGCGGCGTCGTCGCCCAGCGCGTCGAAGCGGATGCGCTGGCGGCGGCGGACCATGTCCAGGAAGAGGTTGGTGGTGATCCGGTGCAGCCAGCCCTCGAACGTGCCCGGCGTGTACGTCGAGAGCGAACGGAAGACCCGGACGAAGACTTCCTGGGTCAGGTCCTCGGCGTCGTGCTGATTGCCGGTGAGGCGGTAGGCGAGGCGGTAGACCCGGGCGCTGTGGGTGCTGACGATCTCCTCCCAGCTGGGGGGAGTCCACGCCTGCGCATCCGCGTCTGAGGCGAAGGTCGCGGTAGGAGCGGAGTGGTGGGTGCGGAGACGGTCAGCGGTGTCGGTCACGGATTTCGGCTCGGCGAACGGCCGTCGTAGGCGTCTGCGCCCTCGGCGGTCACCCGTCGCAGCCGCACCTCCCCTGGTGGCTCTGGTGGTGTCCAGTAGAGCCCCTACCATATCCACCTCGCCCGTTAGCTCCGGATAAGCAGTTTTGACCTGCATTTGGTCCTGCTTCTGTGTGCGCTCCGCGTCTCCGTCGGTCTTCACCCGCGCATCCCCCCTGTCCCCCGTTAACGCCCGGTCCCATCTGCGGGTTCCCGCACGCAGCGGATACAGTCACCGTTGCGTCAACTACGGGGACAGGAGAGGGCCATTACCGGCAACCGGCAGACGGGCCTGGCATTCGCCGAGGCGTACGGCGCCGGGACCATCGACGACGCCACCGACATCGCCCTGCGCTGGTCCCGTACCTGCGCCCGCGACGCCGGAATCCCCACGGTGTCGACCGCCACCGGAGCCGCCCTGCGAATGCTCGCCGCCACCGCCGGCGCCAAGGCCATCGCCGAGATCGGCACCGGCACGGGCGTGTCGGGCATCTACCTCCTGCACGGCATGCGGCCGGACGGCGTGCTCACCACCGTCGATCTCGAACCGCAGCGGCAGACCTTCGCCAAGCAGGCGTTCCGCGAGGCGGGCTTCGCCGGGAACCGCGCGCGGTTCATCCCGGGCCGGGCGCTGGACGTGCTGCCGCGCCTCGCCGACGGCGGCTACGACCTGGTGTTCTGCGACGGCGATCTGGCGGAGTGCACCGACTATCTCGCGGAGGCGCTGCGGCTGCTGCGCCCGGGCGGGCTGGTCTGCTTCGCGGGTGTCTTCGCCGACGGCCGCACCGTCGACTCCGGCGAGCAGCCCGACGAGGTGCTGCGCCTGCGCGAACTGCTGCGCGCCGTCCGGGACAGCTCCGCGCTCGTCCCGTCGCTGCTGCCGGTCGGCGACGGTCTGCTGTGCGCGGTCAAACGCGGCTGACCCGCCCTTGCACCGGGCCGCCCGACCGCCCGCGCCCGCCCCGGGGCGCACCGTCACCGCTGATCCACGCCCCGCCGCCCGTACGATCGGCCGGCCGCCCCCGTACGACGAAAGGCCCCGGCGGGGAGCGCACGAGGCGCGCCCGCCGGGGCCTTGATCATCGGCTGGGGGTACCAGGGGTCAGCGCCCCGGGGAACCGCAGCAGTTCGGGCCGCCCTCTCAGACGGTGACCTTCTCCAGGGCCTCACCCAGGGCCTTTGCTTCGTCGGGTGTCAGCTCGACGACGAGTCGCCCGCCGCCTTCGAGCGGAACGCGCATGACGATGCCCCGCCCCTCCTTGGTCACCTCGAGCGGGCCGTCACCCGTCCGCGGCTTCATGGCCGCCATGCTCGTTCCCCTTCCTGAAACCAGCTCATCCTCAGCCGACCGCCGACGGCCGCATCTCGGCACGCGTCACCGGCATCGAACACATTGCTTCCAGGCCATTATCCCGCATCGAACGACCCGATGACCAACATCGGACAGCTTCCCTTCGGCAACGCGCTCCCCCAAACCGCCGCAATTCGGTGAGTGGCCTGCGATACTGCGCCACCCTGCGCACCTCGGGTAGCCCCCATTCTTTGACGTACGTCACATGCCGGGGGCCGATGATCTCCGGCATCCTGAGCGCTGACCGCCCCCGAAGGGCGGCGCCACCCGCGACGGAGGGACCCTTAACTCATGGCCGACAGCGTGCTCTACGACGTCACCGACGGACTCGCCACGATCACCCTCAACCGGCCCGACGCGATGAATGCCCTGAACATCGACGCGAAGGTGGCGCTCCGGGACCGGCTGCGGGACGCGGCGGCCGATCCCGCCGTCCGCGCCGTCCTGCTGACCGCCACCGGCCGCGCGTTCTGCGTCGGCCAGGACCTCAAGGAGCACATCGGGCTGCTCGCCGCGGACCGGGAGAGCGGCGACGGCGCCACCATGAGCACCGTGCGGGAGCACTACAACCCCATCGTCACCGCGATCGCCGGGATGCCGAAGCCGGTGGTGGCGGGCGTCAACGGCGTCGCGGCGGGCGCGGGCTTCGGCTTCGCCCTCGCCGCCGACCACCGCATCGTCGCCGACTCGGCGTCCTTCAACACCTCCTTCGCCGGGGTCGCGCTCACCGCCGACTCCGGGGTGTCCTGGACGCTGCCGCGCGTCGTCGGCCCCGGGCGCGCCGCCGACCTGCTGCTCTTCCCGCGCAGCATCGATGCGCAGCAGGCGTACGCGCTGGGCATCGCGAGCGAGGTGGTGCCCGCCGCGGAGCTGGCCGACCGGGCGGCGGCCGTCGCCCGCAAGCTCGCCGCCGGGCCGACCCTCGCCTACGCCGCGCTCAAGGAGTCGCTGGCCTTCGGCGCCGGGCACACGCTGGCCGAGGCGCTCGCCAAGGAGGAGGAGCTCCAGGCGCGGGCCGGTGCCTCCGAGGACCACCACATCGCCGTCGAGGCGTTCGTGAAGAAGGAGAAGCCGGTCTACCTCGGGCGCTGACCCGGGCGCGCCGCCCGGCCCGTCCCGGGCGGCGGGCGGGGCGGCCCCGGGGCTCAGCCCGTGGCCGCCGCCCGCTCCGTCGCCTCCCGGGCGTGGCAGTCGGCGAGGTGGTCGTTGACCAGGCCGCACGCCTGCATCAGCGCGTAGGCGGTGGTCGGGCCGACGAAGCGGAAGCCGCGCTTCTTGAGGTCCTTGGCGAGCGCCGTGGACTCCGGGGTGACCGGCAGGATGTCGGCGACGGTGCGCGGCGCCGCCCGCCCGGCCCGCTCGGGCGCATACGACCAGATCAGGTCGTCCAGCTCGCCGGGGGCCAGCTCGGCGGCGAGGCGGGCGTTGCCGAGGGTCGCGGCGATCTTGGCGCGATTGCGGATGATGCCGGGGTCGGCGAGGAGCCGCTCGGCGTCGGCGTCGGTGAAGCGGGCGACCTCGGCGATCCGGAATCCGGCGAAGGCGGCGCGGAACGCCTCGCGGCGGCGGAGGATCGTGATCCAGGAGAGCCCGGACTGGAACGCCTCCAGGCACATCCGCTCGAAGAGCGCGTCGTCACCGTGGACCGGGCGGCCCCACTCGGTGTCGTGGTACGCCCGGTAATCGGCCATCTTCTCGGACTCCATGCCCCAGGGGCAGCGCGGGACGCCGTCCGGGGCGCTCACCACACCCGTCATGACCGGCCCTCCGACTCCGGCGCCGCGGTGGCGCCACCGCGCGCACCCGGCTCCTCGCCGTCCGGCCGCGGCTGCTCCGGCGCCCGCACCGGCCGACCGCTTCCGTCGGCCTCCTCCGCCTGGCCGGAGTCCCGGTCCTCGGCGGGCGCCTCGTCCGTGGGCCCCTCGTCGCCCCGGATCAGGCCCGGCGCGCCCATGGAGGCGGCGTGGAAGCCGGCCAGTGCGGCCTCCAGTTCGGCGATCCGGGCGTCCCGCTCGGCGAGTTCGGCGCCGATGCGGTCGAGGGCGTCGTCGACGTCGTTCATGCGGTAGCCGCGGGCGGTGACCGCGAAGCGTACGGCGTCGATGTCGGCGCGGGTCAGCGGGCGTTCCTGGGGCAGCGGGTCGTACAGCTGCTCCGGCTCGGCGTCGCGCAGCCCGCCGCGCTCGCCGCCGACGACGACAAGAGTGACCACGGCGACCACCACGACCATGGCGATCAGCAGAAACCAGAACACGACCAACTCCCCGGAAGATGCACCTGCCCCGATCGTGCCATGCGGGGGTGACAGTCACCGTCCTTGCCGGCGGCGGCGCCGGAGGGGCCGGGCACCGTGGCGCCGCTGCCCGTCGCGGCGAGGACGTAAGGTCGCTGCCGGACCACCGAGAAGGAGTGAGAATGCTGCGGCTGGGGAATCGCGAGTTCGACGCGCACGAGCCGGTGATCATGGCGATCGTGAACCGGACCCCGGACTCCTTCTACGACCAGGGGGCGACGTTCCAGGACGAGGCGGCGCTCACCCGGGTCGAGCAGGCCGTCGCCGAGGGCGCCGCGATCATCGACATCGGCGGCGTCAAGGCCGGTCCCGGCGAGGAGGTCACCGCCGAGGAGGAGGCGCGGCGCACCGTCGGCTTCGTCGCGGAGGTGCGGCGACGCCACCCGGACGTGATCATCAGCGTCGACACCTGGCGGCATGACGTCGGCGAGGCGGTCTGCGAGGCCGGTGCCGATGTCCTCAACGACGCCTGGGGCGGGGTCGATCCGAAGCTCGCGGAGGTCGCCGCCCGGTACGGCGCGGGCCTGGTCTGCACCCACGCCGGGGGCGCCGAACCGCGCACCCGTCCGCACCGGGTCGCGTACGACGACGTGATGGCCGACATCCTGCGCGTCACGCTGGGCCTGGCGGAGCGCGCCGTGGAGCTGGGTGTCCGGCGCGACGGGATCATGATCGACCCGGGGCACGACTTCGGGAAGAACACCCGGCACAGCCTGGAGGCGACCCGGCGGCTGGGCGAGATGACGGAGACAGGGTGGCCAGTACTGGTCTCACTCTCCAACAAGGACTTCGTCGGCGAGACCCTCGACCGGCCGGTCAAGGAGCGCGTCCTCGGCACCCTCGCGACCACCGCCGTCTCCGCCTGGCTGGGGGCGCAGGTCTACCGCGTCCACGAGGTCGCCGAGACCCGGCAGGTGCTGGAGATGGTCGCCTCCATCGCCGGGCACCGGGCACCGGCGGTCGCCCGGCGCGGGCTGGCCTGACCGGCCCGGGCGGGGCCGCACCCCGGCGGCCCCGCGGGCGGCGTCACCGCACGCCCGGTCCGACTTCCTTCGTCACCAGCGCGACCGCTTCCTCCACGTCGTCGCTGAGGTGGAACAGCTCCAGGTCGCGCGGGGACGCCTTGCCCTCGGCGATCAGCGTCTCGCGCACCCAGTCGACCAGTCCGCTCCAGTAGGCGGTGCCGAAGAGGACGATCGGGAAGCGGGTGACCTTCCGGGTCTGGACGAGGGTGAGCGCCTCGAACAGCTCGTCCAGGGTGCCGAGCCCGCCGGGCAGGACGACGAAGCCGCGGGCGTACTTCACAAAGCAGGTCTTCCGGACGAAGAAGTACCGGAAATCGACCCCGAGGTTCACATATTCGTTCATGCCCTGCTCGAAGGGGAGCTCGATGCCGAGGCCCACGGAGGTGCCGCCGGCCTCGCGGGCGCCGCGGTTGGCCGCCTCCATGGCGCCGGGGCCGCCGCCGGTGATCACCGAGAAGCCGGCCTCCACCAGCGCCCGGCCGAGCTTCACGCCGGTCGCGTACTCGGCGGAGTCGCGGGAGGTGCGCGCGGAGCCGAAGACACTGACCGCGGGGCCGAGTTCGGCGAGTGCGCCGAAGCCCTCGACGAACTCCGCCTGGATGCGCATCACCCGCCACGGATCGGTGTGCACCCAGTCCGAGGAGCCCTCGGAGTCCAGCAGCCGCTGGTCCGTGGTGCTGTGCTGCACCTGGTCGTGACGGCGCAGTACGGGACCCAGCCGCTGCTCCTCGGGGGCCGCTGCTCCTTCGGGACTGGCCATGTCGTGCTCCCTCCGCTGACAGATCGTTGCGGCTTCAGCGTAGATCCCGCGGCGGGCGGCGCGGACCGGTGTGCCGCCCGGTCCGGCGCCGCCCGGGCCGCGTCAGCTGGTCAGCCAGGCGCGCAGCCGCTCCTCGCAGTGGCCGATGCGCTCGGCGAGGACGCGCTCGTCGCGCTTGTGGGCGAGCAGCGGGTTGCCGGGGCCGTAGTTCACCGCGGGGACGCCGAGGGCGCTGAAGCGGGAGACGTCGGTCCAGCCGAACTTGGGGCGCGCGGTGCCGCCGACGGCGTCCATGAACGCCTTGGCCGCCGGGTGGGAGAGGCCCGGCAGGGCGCCCGGGGAGTGGTCGTCGACGATGAACTCGTCCACCGGGCAGTCCGCGAAGACCTCCCGGACGTGCGCCAGCGCCTCTTCGGGGGTGCGGTCCGGGGCGTAGCGGAAGTTCACGGTGACGGTGCAGGCGTCCGGGATGACGTTGTTGGCGACGCCGCCCTCGACCCGGACGGCGTTGAGGCCCTCGCGGTACTCCAGACCGTCGATCATGGCGCGGCGCGGCTGGTACGCGGCGAGCTTGCCCAGGATCGGGGCGGCGGCGTGGATCGCGTTGGCGCCCATCCAGCTGCGGGCGGAGTGGGCGCGCTCACCGGTGGTGCGCAGCAGGACGCGGAGCGTGCCCTGGCAGCCGCCCTCGACCTCGCCGTCGGAGGACTCCAGCAGGACGGCGAAGTCGCCGGCGAGCCAGTCCGGGTGGGCGTCGGCGACGTGGCCGAGGCCGTTGAGGTGGGCGGCGACCTCTTCCTGGTCGTAGAAGACGAAGGTGAGGTCGCGGTTGGGCTCGGGGACGGTGGCGGCGACCCGGAGCTGGACGGCGACACCGGACTTCATGTCGCAGGAGCCGCAGCCCCACAGGTAGCCCTCGTCGTCGAGGCGGGAGGGGACGTTGTCGGCGATCGGCACGGTGTCGAGGTGACCGGCGAGCACCACCCGCTCGGCGCGGCCCAGCTGCGTGCGGGCGACGATGTTGTTGCCGTAGCGGTCGACCGTGAGGTGGTCCAGCGCGCGCAGGGCCTGCTCGACGGCGTCGGCGAGGTCCTTCTCGTTGCCGCTCTCGGACGGGAAGTCGACGAGCCGCGCGGTCAGCTCCGCGGCGTCGAGCGAGAGGTCGAGGGCGGGGTGGTCTGTGGAGCGGTCCATATCGTCAACCCTATCGGCCGGGCCTCCATTACCGTGGGCCCGTGCAAACCTCCCATCCTGCCCATCGGCGGCGTCCGTGGCGTACCGCCGTCGCCGTGGCCGCGTTGCTGGGTGCGGGGGCGTATCTCGCGGTGCAGCAGCTGGGTGCCGGGCCCGGGGAGCCGCGGTGCACGGTGGTGGCGGCGGACGGTGGGACGGCGTTGGAGCTGACCCCGGAGCGGGCGGCGAACGCGGCGACGATCTCGGCGGTGGCGTCCGCGCGGGGGCTGCCGCCGCGGGCGGTGGCGATCGCGCTGGCGACGGCGATGCAGGAGTCCGGGCTGCGCAACCTCGACCACGGCGACAAGGACTCCCTCGGCCTCTTCCAGCAGCGCCCCTCGCAGGACTGGGGCACCTCCCGGCAGATCATGGATCCGGTCTACGCCGCCGGGGAGTTCTACGCGCACCTGGTGGAGGTGCCCCACTACGAGCGGCTGCCGCTGACCGAGTCGGCGCAGCGGGTGCAGCGCAGCGGCTATCCGCTGGCGTACGCGAAGCACGAGGCGGACGCGACGCTGCTGGCGGACGCGTTGACCGGGCGCCGGGGTGCTGCCGTGTCGTGCGTGGTGCCCCGCCCGGCGAAGGGCGCGGACACCGGGGGCGCCGCGGGCGCGCAGGCGGCGGACGCCAAGGGCGCCACGGGGGTGCGGGAGCGGCTGGTGCGGGAGTTCGGCGCCGGGGTGCTGCCCGGTACGGACGCCAAGGGCGCCGGGGACGCGAAGGGTGCGCGCGGGCGGACGGTGACGGTGCCGGTGGCGCGCTCCGGGGACGGCGGGGCGCGCCGCGGCTGGCAGGTGGCGCTCTGGTCGGTGGCCCACTCCGCCGAGCTGGGCGTCGAACAGGTCTCCTACGCCGGACGGAAGTGGCAGGCGTCCGACGCCGCGGCGGGCTGGCGGCACGCCTCGGACGCGGGCGGTTCCGGCGCGGCGGCCGTACGGATCACCACCGGGCAGTAGTCCGGCACTTCCCTCCATCGGGGCACGCCCGTCAACCCCCGGCGCACTCCCGCGTGTTGCTCCACCACGGGTGACCGGAGAAGCCTGATTCCCTTACGTCACAAGGGTTGCGGCCGTATCGCGAGAGGCAGCCGAATGCGTATATTGCCCGCCTTTCGGCACGGCGGATTATGTGACGCGTTATCAATTCTTTACCGGACTTCACCGCAACCTTCGGAGGGCTGACGCGGTAGTCAGGGCGTCCGTCGGCCCGGCGGACTCGGCACCTCGGTGTCCAGTTGTCAGAAGTACGCGCCCCCTCCGTCGAAGGAGCACCATGTCCCTCCCCGTTACGCGCCGGATCGCCCGAGCCGCCCTGCTGGTCGCGGCGAGCGCGGCACCCGTGGTCGGCGCGGCCGGTGCCGCGACCGCCGCGCCCCTGCCGAGCGCGACCGACCTGGGCGGACTGACCACCCTGGACTCGCAGCACACCAGCGAGACCCTCGACACGGTCGCGCACGAAGGCGTCGGCGTGGTGAACGAGGCCGGTGGCGCGGCCGCGCAGGAGCTCGCCCCGGCGCTGGCGGACACCGCGGCTCCGGTGGTCCAGCGGGCCGCCCCGACCACCCAGCGCACCGCCGACTCCCTCGGGAACGTCCTCCGCACGACCGGCAAGGACGGTCTGTCGACCGACACGCTGCCCACCAACGCGGTGAAGGGTGTCGCCGGCAACCTCCCGACCCAGGGGAAGGGCCTGCTCGGCGGGCTCCCCGTCGGCGGCTGACGGTCGGCGCACCGGCGCCAGGCACGGCGAAGGGGCCCGGGGAGTTCACGCTCCCCGGGCCCCTTCGCGTACGTGCTAGCCGAGCCGGCGGACCGCCGCGTCGACGCGTTCGTCGGTCGCGGTGAAGGCGATCCGGACGAAGCGGTCACCGGCCGGTCCGTAGAAGTCACCGGGGGCGACGAGGATGCCGCGCTCGGCGAGGTGGCCGACGGTGTCCCAGCAGGGCTCGTCACGGGTGGCCCAGAGGTAGAGCGACGCCTCGCTGTGCTCGATGCGGAACCCGGCCGCCTCGAACGCGGTGCGCAGCGCGGTGCGGCGGCGGGCGTAGCGCTCGCGCTGCTCGGCGACGTGCGCGGTGTCGCCGAGGGCGGCGACGGTGGCCGCCTGGACGGGCGCGGCGACCATCATCCCGCCGTGCTTGCGGATCTGCAGCAGCTCACCGAGGACGGCGGCGTCGCCGACGAGGAACGCCGCGCGGTAACCGGCGAGGTTGGAGCGCTTGGAGAGCGAGTGCACCGCGACCAGGCCCTCGTGGGAGTCGCCGCAGACGTCCGGGTGCAGCACGGAGACCGGGTCGGCCTCCCAGCCCAGTTCGAGGTAGCACTCGTCGCTGACGACGAGGATGGCGTGCTCACGGGCCCAGGCGACGATGCGGCGCAGCTCGTCGGCGGTGAGGACCCGGCCCGTCGGGTTGGACGGCGAGTTCAGCCAGAGCAGCTTGATCCCGGCCGGGTCGAGGTCGGTCGGGTCGTCGTAGGCGACCGGTTCGGCGCGGGCGAGGCGGGCGCCGACCTCGTACGTCGGGTAGGCCAGGCGCGGGTGGGCGACCTTGTCGCCGGGGCCCAGGCCCAGCTGCGTGGGGAGCCAGGCGACCAGTTCCTTGGAGCCGACGACCGGCAGGACGTTGGTGTGCGCAAGGCCCCGGGCGCCGAGGCGGTCGGTGGCCCAGCCGGTGAGGGCGTCGCGGAGCGCGGGGGTGCCCCAGACCGTGGGATAGCCGTGGCTGTCGGCCGCGTCGGTCAGCGCCGCGCGGATCAGCTCGGGCACCGGGTCGACGGGGGTGCCGACGGAGAGGTCGACGATGCCGTCGGGGTGTGCGGCGGCCGTGGCCTTGTAGGGCTCCAGGCGGTCCCACGGGAAGACCGGAAGGAGGGAGGAGACTGCGCCCACGATGCTCTCTTTCTGGTGCGGGGTGACGTCGGGGACGTCGGCGCGGGGGCCGGGTCCGGCCACGGTATGCGTGCCGGACCCGGAAATGCGCGAAGGCCCCGTACGGCGTCGGTGCCGTACGAGACCTTCGGGGCGCCGCGGTGGACCGCTTACTGGTTCTGCGGCGGCAGCGCGGCGATGAAGGGGTGGTCGCGCTCGATCAGGCCGAGCTTGCTGGCACCGCCGGGCGAGCCCAGCTCGTCGAAGAACTCCACATTCGCCTTGTAGTAGTCCTTCCACTCGTCAGGGGTGTCGTCCTCGTAGAAGATCGCCTCGACCGGGCAGACCGGCTCGCAGGCCCCGCAGTCGACGCATTCGTCCGGGTGGATGTACAAGGACCGGGAGCCCTCGTAGATGCAGTCGACGGGGCACTCCTCGATGCATGCCTTGTCCTTGACGTCGACACAAGGCTGCGCGATGACGTAGGTCACGCTGTCGTTCCTCCTCGGTAGGGCCGGCGGACCGATTGGCAGGCCGCCGCAGGGCGCGCGGGAGCGCGGCGTCGTCGATGCCCGCACCTAGTATCTCCGTTCCCGGGCACGAGACGAACAAGAGGGGCGGGAAGAGCGGTGGAATTCATGACCGACGGTCGTGCTGAAGTTCGCATCACCCATGCTGACGTGGGCAAAAGGGTATCGGTCCGGCGCCGTACGGACGACAGTGCAGGTCAGTGGGCGTTCACGGACGCGGTCGGAACGCTCACATCCTGGACCGAGGGTGTGCTCATCATCACACGCAGGAATGGCGAGCAGGTCAGGATCGGGGAAGAGCTGCTGGTCGCCGCCAAGGTGGTGCCCCGGGCCCCGGCCCGGCGGCGGGGCCCGGCGGCGGACGTCCGGGAACTGACCGAGGTGGCCGCCCGCGGCTGGCCGGCCGTCGAGACCGAGCGTCTCGGTGGCTGGACGCTGCGGGCGTCCGGCGGCTTCACCCGGCGGGCCAACTCGGTGCTGCCGCTCGGCGACCCCGGCGTCCCGCTGGACGAGGCGCTGGCGCACACCGTCCGCTGGTACGCGGCGCGCGGTCTGCCGCCGGTCGTCGCCGTCACCACCGGCCGCCCGGACACCGCCGAGGAGCTGGCCGGCGAGCTGGAGCGGCGCGGCTGGACGGCGTCCGGCCACACCCTGGTGCGGACCGGTGCGCTGGCGCCGCTGGCCGACACCGGCGCCGACCTGAGCCGGGTGCGGCTGGCCCGGGAGCCGGACGCGGCCTGGCTGGCGCGCTACCACCGGGCGGCCGGGCCGGCGCCCGAGGCGCGGGCGGTGCTGACCGGCGGTCCGTCGGTCTGGTTCGCGACGGTGACGGGTGCGGACGGCGGTGCGGAGGCGATCGGGCGCTGTGTGGTGGACGGCCGGTGGGCCGGGTTCGCGGCGGTCGAGGTGGCGCCCGGGGCGCGGCGCCGGGGGCTGGCCCGTCTGGTGATGGCGGCGCTCGCCGCCCGTGCGCTGGACGAGGGGGCGTCGGCCGCGTATCTCCAGGTCGAGGCGGACAACGCGGCGGCGCTCGGACTCTACGACGGGCTCGGCTTCACCGACCACCACGGCTACCACTACCGGACCGCACCCGCGGCGGTGGCGCCCTGAGCGGGGCCGGGCCCGGCGGGTCCGAAGAGGCGGCGCGGGCGCGACGGCGGCGGTTCGCCGAGGAGGCCCGCGCCGAGCGGCCGGACCTGGTGCTGCTCTGTCTGCTGGTCGCGGCGGAGGGCGATCCGGCGCTGGACGAGGCGGGCATGGACGCCGTCCAGATCGAGCTGGACGAGCTGGCCGGGCAGCTGCCGTTCGCGCCGGAGGGCGGCCCGGCGGCGTGGGCCCGTAACGTCGGTGAACTCCTCGGCCGCCGCCTGGGGTTCGGCGGGGTGCCCGCCGACTACCGGCGGCTGGAGTCGTCACTGCTGCACGAGGTGGTGCGGCGGCGGCGCGGGCTGCCGATCCTGCTGTCGGTGGTGTGGACGGAGGTCGCCCGGCGGGCCGGGGCGCCGGTGTACGCGGTGGCGCTGCCGGGCCATTTCGTCGTCGGGTTCGGCGATCCGCACGGGGCGCATGTGCTGGCCGATCCGTTCGCCGGGGGCCGGTTGCTGTCCGAGGCGGAGGTGGCGGGCGCCGGGGCCGCCCTGGAGGCGCCGATGCTGCTGCCGGCCGATCCGCTGGAGATCGTGGCGCGGATCCTCAACAACATCCGGGCCTGGGCGCAGGCCCGCCCCGAGCACGGCCCGGTGGGCCTGTGGGCGGTCGAGCTGGCCCTGCTGCTCCCCAGCCATCCGGCCCGGCTCCGCCACGACCGCGCCCAGGCGCTGGTGAACTGCGGCCGCTTCCTGGAGGGCGCGGCCGAGCTGGAGGAGTACGCGCGGGTGGTCGAGGCGGTGGACCGGGCGACGGCGGAGACGGTACGGGGGCGCGCGGCGGAGATCCGGGCGATGCTCAACTGAGGCCGTGAGGGCGGGAGTTGGGGCAGAGGGCCGCTACGGTCCCGGCCCCCGTACGGCGGGGTCACCCGGACGCGTCCCCGCTCAGAGCCACCCCTTCTCGCGGGCCGTGCGGACCGCCTCGGCGCGGTTGCGGGCGCCGGTTTTGCGGATGGCGTTGGAGAGGTGGTTGCGGACCGTGCCCTGCGAGAGGTGGAAGTGGCGGGCGAGTTCGGCCTGGGTGCCGCCCTCGTCGGCGCGGATCAGGATCTCGCGTTCGCGGTCGGTGAGCGGGCTGACGCCGTCGGCGAGGGCGGCGGCCGCGAGCGCCGGGTCGATGACCCGCTCGCCGTCCAGCACCCGCCGGACGGCCTCCGCGAGGCGGGCCGCCGGGGCGTCCTTGACCAGGAACGCGGCGGCGCCCGCCTCCATGGCGCGGCGCAGATAGCCGGGGCGCCCGAAGGTGGTGAGGATGACGATCCGCACGCCGGGCAGCGCCGCGTGCAGGGCGGCCGCCGCGTCCAGACCGCTCATGCCGGGCATCTCGATGTCGAGCAGGGCGACGTCGACGGCGTGCTCCCGGGCCAGCTCGACGACCTCGTCGCCCCGGGACGCCTGGGCGACGACGCGGAGGTCGTCCTCCAGCTCCAGCAGCGCGGCCAGCGCCTCGCGGACCATGGACTGGTCCTCGGCGAGCAGCAGTCGGATCATGCGGCCAGCTTACGGGGAGCGCGGCGGCCGGCCGGGGCGAAGGCCGCGCCCGGGGCCGCCCCGGCTACCGCGCCGTGCCGGGGGCGGGCGGCGCCGCAGGGGTTTCGTCCGCCGGGCCGTCCCCACCCCCGTCGGGGGCGGCCTCCTCCTGTGGCACCGGCACGATCGCCGCGAGCCGGAAGCCCCGGCCGTCGCCCGGGCCGGTCTCCAGCCGGCCGCCGCTCAGCGCGAGGCGTTCGCGGAGACCGCCGAGACCGTTGCCGTCGACGGTGCCGCGGGCCGCGCCGACGCCGTCGTCCGCGACCGTCAGGCGCAGCGCGGGCGCGCCGTCCTGCTCCTTCTCCGCCGTGAGCCGCAGGGTGCAGCGCCGGGCGCCGCTGTGCCGGACGACGTTGGTGACGGCCTCCCGCAGCGCCCAGGCCAGCACGGACTCGGCCGCCTCCGGCAGCGGGCGGCCTTGCTCCAGGGCCTCGTCGGCGTCCACCGCGATCTTGGCGGTGCGCAACGCGGCGCGGGCCCCGGCCAGTTCGACGGCGAGGCGGGGCCTGCGGTAGCCGGTGACGGCCTCGCGGACGTCCACCAGGGCCTGTCTGCCGACCCGTTCGATGTCGGCGATCTGCGCCGCGGCGTCCTCGGGGCGGGCGGGCAGCATCCGGCCCGCCAGCTCGCTCTTGAGCGTGATCAGCGAGAGCGAGTGGCCCAGCAGATCGTGCAGGTCACGGGCCATCCGCAGGCGTTCCTCGTTGGCGGCGAGGCGGGCGACCTCCTCCCGTGCGGCGCGCAGCTCCTTCGTCGTACGGATCAGGTACTGCACGCCGATCATCGTGTAGCCGGTGCCGACCGCCGGGAGGCCGTACGCCAGGAGGTAGTAGCCGCGGACCTCCGGGAAGCGGAAGCCGACGGTCAGCAGGACGAGGGTGACGGCCGGGACGGCCCAGCGGGCGTGCTCCCACGGCAGGACGACGCCGGCGGCCACCGAGGTGAAGATGAACAGCACCAGCCAGTTGGCGCCGAGGTTCCAGGCGAGGGCGACGGAGAGCGCCAGCAGCGCGACGAGCAGCGGGTAGACGGCCCGCAGCGTGACGCCCCGCCACATGTGGCGGAAGACCAGCGCGAAGTAGAGCACCACGTACCCCGCGAGGCCGACGGCGCCCAGGATGCGGGTGGTGGGCGGGGCGGCGCCGGTGAAGAGGTCGGCGACCGGGCCTGCGAGGTAGAGCATCCAGACGCTGATCCACAGCGCCTTGGAGACCGCCTGCCGCCAGGTGCGGGACGGCTGCCCCATCCGGATCGGGTTGTAGTCCTCCGTCCCGCGCCCCTGTGTCCCGCGCTCCGTCGTCACGTCGTCATGCCTTCCGGGTGTCCTTGCGGTACAGCCAGGCCGCGCCGCTCACGAAGAGCGCCAGGTATACCAGGAGGACGGCGACGTCCTTCGGATGCGGTCCGCCGCCGCCCTCGATGGCGGTGCCCAGCGCGGCGTAGGCGTGGGTGGGGACGTACTCGGCGAGGTTCTGCACCCACTGCGGCAGGATCGTCAGCGGCATCCACAGGCCGCCGAGGAAGGCGAGGCCGAAGTAGCAGAGCATGCTGATCGGGCGGACCGCGTCGCCGGTGGCGAGGTAGCCGATGGCGACGCCGAGGGCGGCGAAGACGAAGCTGCCGAGCCAGGTGGCGAGGGCGATGGCTCCCCACTGCCAGGCGGCCAGTCGGACGCCCTTGACGAAGGCGCCGGTCAGCAGCGTCAGCACGATCGACGGCAGGCTGACGGTGGCCGCCGCGGCGATCTTGGCGCCGACGTAGCCGCGGCCGGGCAGCGCGGTCAGCCGCAGCTGGCGCACCCAGCCCAACTCGCGCTCCTTGGCGATCTGTTCGGCGTTGCCGAGGAGGACGGCGGTCATGGCGCCGAAGGCGGCCATCGCGACCATGTAGTACATCCCCATGTCCAGCTGCATCCCGGGCATGCGGTTGCCGCCCGCGCCGCCCGCGATGATCAGGTAGAGCCCCGGCGGATAGATCACCGAGAAGAACATGAACTTCTTGTTCCGCAGGGCGCGGCGGATCTCCAGCGTGATCAGGGTGGTCATCGTCCCGCCTCCCCGGCGGTGGTGGTGGCGTCGGTGGCGGCGGTCAGAGCGAGGAACGCCTGCTCCAGGCCGAGCCCGGCGACCTCCAGGTTCCGCGGGTAGAGGCCGAGGCCGTAGAGCGCGTGGACGGTCGCGTCGGCGTCGTGCGACTGGATGCGGACGGTGCGGCCGGAGACCTCCAGCGCGGTGAGGGCGGGCAGCGCGCGCAGCGCCTCGCCGTCCACGGTGCCGTCCAGGTCGAAGACGATCCGGCGGGCCCCGGCGCGGGCCTTGATCTCGGTGGCGGTGCCGTCGGCGAGGACGGTGCCGCGGTGCAGCACGATCACCCGGTCGGCGATGGCGTCGGCCTCTTCGAGGTAGTGCGTGGCGAAGAGGACGGTGCGGCCCGCCGCCGCCTGGGCGCGCATGGTGCCCCAGAACGCCTGCCGGGCCGAGACGTCCATACCGGTGGTCGGCTCGTCCAGCACGATCAGATCGCTCGCGCCGGCGGTGGCGAGGGCGAAGCGGACCCGCTGCTGCTGGCCACCGGAGAGCTTGTCGACCATGCGGTCGGCGATGTCGGTGAGGTCGGCGGCGCGCAGGATCTGATCGAGCGGGTACGCGCGGGGGTGCAGGTCCCGGACGAGGCCGACCAGTTCGCGGACCTTGACGCCCTGCATCAGGCCGCCGCTCTGCAGCATCGCACCGACCCTGCCCTGGGCGATGGCCCGCTGCGGGGTGGTGCCGAAGAGGGCGACGGTGCCGGAGTCGGGGGTGCGCAGCCCGAGGAGCAGGTCGAGGGTGGAGGACTTGCCGGCGCCGTTGGGGCCGAGCAGGGCGACCGTCTCGCCCGGGTGCAGCTCCAGGTCGATGCCGTCCACGGCGCGCACCGCGCCGTACCGCTTGGTGACCTCGCGGAAGCTGACCACAGGGGCCGGCTCCGTCCGGCGCCCGGCGGCCGGGGCGGTGGTTGAGGTTGTCGTCATGCCCTCAAGCATCGCGGCAGGAGGGGGGTCGGCGGCAGTGTCGGCTGTCCGCAGTCCGCCATGACATCTGTCATGGGCGAGGCCCCCGGAGCGCGCGCTCCGGGGGCCTCGATGCGGGGGTACGGGCTGTCAGCCCTCGCCGATGGTCTGCACCCGGTCGGCGGGCGTGGTGCCCTGGAGCGCCATCTGCACGGCGCTGGCCACCTCGGCGGGCGTGACCGGCTTCTTGCTGCCGTCGCCCTTGGTCAGCAGGACGCCGTTGAAGGTGTCGCCGTAGAGCGCCTTGAGGGCGTCCCTGTCGTAGTACGGGACGAGGCTGCCGTCGGGGGCCGGCCGGAAGGAGAGGAACTTCGGGATGGACTTCTCCGGGCTGAACGACACGGTGTGCGCGGCGTCCGTACGGACGGTGATCAGGCCGGACATCGCAGGCTCGGCGAACTGCTTGAGCGCCTTGTCCACCGCCTCCTTGGAGACCTTGGGCTCCTGGGTGGAGGCGGCCAGCGTCAGCGTCGGCTGGGCGCCGGTGGTGACGCGCTCGCGGTAGGCGTCGGCGACCTTCTTCTTGGACGCGGCGACGTCGACGGCCTTGTGGGGCTTGCCGTAGTGCGGCACGGCCCGGCCGCCGGAGAAGGTGATGCCGCCCTCGCCCGCCTCCGTACCGCCGGAGCCGCCGGCGACCTGCCGCAGCGCGATCTCCAGCTTCTCGTCGTCGGTGGTCATCGCGGGCTGCGCGGTACGGGCGACGCCGAAGAGCGAGCCGATGACGGAGACCGGGTTGTAGTCCCGGCCGGAGGCGCCCCGGACGGTGGCCTGCACATCGACGCCCAGGCCCGCCTTGACCGGATCGAGGCTCCGCTCGGCGCCGTCGACGGTGAGCTTCAGCGGCTCGTCGGTGCGGTCCTTGAGCGCCGTCTCCAGCTTCTTGACCGCGTCCTCCCTGGCCTCTCCGCCGATGGGCACACCGAGCGCGGTGGTGTTGTTGGGGACGTCGGCGTGGTCGAGGAGCAGCCCGGCGCCGTAGGCGACCGCGGCGAGGACGACGACTCCGGCGCCCACCAGGACCAGCTTGTTGCGGCCCTTCTTCTTCGGCGGGTTGATCGGCTCGGGGATCTTCGGCAGCGGCGCCGGGGCCGCTGCCTCGCCGTCCTTGCCGGACTTCGGCGGACCGTCGCCCGCCGGGACCTTCGGGATGCCGCCGACGAGCGTGTCGGCGGCGCCCCGGCCGCCGGAGCGGGGGCCGGAGCCCTTGGGGCCCTTGGCCGGTGCGGCCTTCGGGCCGCCGGCCGGACCTGCGGAGAGGCCGCCGGTGATCCCGGCCGGGGCACCGGGCCCGGCCGGCGCGGTCTCGCCCGCGCCCGGGTCGCTGAAGCCGGGCGGCAGGGTGACCGCGCTCTTGCCGCGGGCCGGCCCGGTGGTGGGACCGCTGGGCGCCTTCGCCGCAGGGGCGTCGAACGGGCTCAGGTCGGCGGCGGGCGCGTCGAACGGCGAGGCGGCGCCGGGCGCCGGGGCGTCGAACGGCGAGGGCTCCCGGGCCGGGCGGCCACCGCCGTCGAACGGCGAGAGCCCGAGCGGGTCGCCGCCGGACGGCTCGGCGCCGCCGGCCGGGGCGTCCGAGAAGTACGGCAGGTCGGGCCCGGACGGCGCGCCGCCCGCGTCCGGCGCACCGGGTGCGCGGTGCGAGCCGGTGGGGGACGAGGTGCCGGGCGCGGGGTGCGAGCCGGTCGTCGAGGAGACGTCGGGCGCCGGGTGCGAGCCCGTCGTGGACGAGGCGCCGGGCGCCGGGTGCGAACCCGTCGTCGAGGACGCGCTCTGGCCCTTGCGCGGGGCGAACCAGGAGCTGGTGCCGTCGCCGGAGCCGGACGAGGCGCCGGGCCGGGCCGCGGCGCCGCCGGGGCGCTGGGCGGCGGGTGAGCGGCGCGGGAGCCGGGGCGGGGCGCCCGCCTCGTCCGCCGCCGCGTCGGGAGTGGGCGCGCCGCCCTCTCCTGACGCACCGTTCGCTCCGGTCGTCGCACTCATGCCGGACTCCTCACCCACGGGCTTGCGCACGACGACGGGCGGGATGGGCCGCGAACCCGGAATGTTGATCTTGATGCGCGTCGTCAGCGTGGTCTCGGTCTTCTGCTCCTCCGGCTGCGCGGCGGCACCGGTCGCCGCCTCACCTTCTCCCCTGGGCGTGCCGTACGGCGGCGTTCCCGAGGGGTAGACGGCGTTGCCCCGGCCCTGGGGGCCGGAGGACGAACTGTCAGATTCACGACTCAAAGCAGGTTCTCCCGGTTGGCTCCGCCGCTCGTCAGAGGTGATCTCGGGTCTCGTCCCGGGGGGCGCCCCGAGGGCGGCGCGGCGGCGCGCACCACCATACTGGCCGCCGCACAGGGGTACTCGTGGAGCACGGCAGGACCACGACGACGAGGCAACCCCCGGCGCACGGCCAACTCACCCCGTGCGCCACGACATATGTCCAGGTATGGGCCCCGTGATCAGGCGGCCCGGCCGGGCGGTACGCCCAGCGCACGCCGCTGCGCCGCGGTGGCACAGATCACAGCCACCAGGATCCCGCCCAGCAGGAAGAGGTACGAGCCGAGCCCGGCACCGAAGAGAAAGTCACCCTCCGGACGGGTGGTGCCCAGCAGCAGGAAGACGGTGACGAGCCAGGCGGCGCCCGGCACCAGCACCCCGGAGACGGTCTCGGTGGCCCGCCCGCCGCCGTACAGCAGACCGGTGAGCCCGGCCAGCGCCAGCAGCAGTCCGCCGGGGAACCACGCGGCCTGCAGCAGCGCCCCGGCGGGCGCGACCAGCACCCCGCCGATCAGCAGCAGGACGTACAGCGCGATCCGGCCCGGCGTCACCGGCCGGGCCATCGCCGCCGCGGCGCCGCCGCCCGCGCCGGGCCCCGCGGGGCGCACACCGGAACCACCCGCGCGGGTCCGCGGTGTGCCGTTCTTCTTCTCCTCGCTCATGCGCCCGCCTCCCGGTGGCCGTCGGTGGAGTGCGCGCCGGTGGCGTCGCCGGAGACCCCCGCGAAGAGGTCGTCCTCCCGGCCGCCGGCCGCCGGGAGCGGCGTGCCCCGGACGAGCCGGTAGTACTCGGTACCGAAGAGCGGCTGCCCGAGGTCGTTGGAGAGGGCGAAGAACGGGCCGTCGACCGCGATCTGGGTGGCGTGCGCCCGCATCGCGGCGGTCTTCGCCGCGCGGTGCGCCTCCATGCCCGCGATCTCCGCGGTGACCTCGTCGTCCGCCACGACACCGGGGACGTCGTCGACGGCGGCGATACCGGGGAAGGAGCGGCCCGCGGCGCGCAGGGCCGCGAAGCCCTTCTCGACCTCCGAGCGCGGACTGCAGTTCCAGTAGATCTTTTCGATCGCACACGGTGCGCCGAGGTCGGGCCGGAAGGCGGCGTCGGCGGCCAGCTCCGCGGCGCGCATCGCGACCCGGTGGGCCTGGATGTGGTCGGGGTGGCCGTAGCCGCCGTCGGGGTCGTAGGTCACCAGGACCTGCGGGCGGACCTCGCGGACCACGGCGACGAGGTGGGCGGCCGCCTCGTCGACCGGCGTCGCCCAGAAGGCGCCGGGACGGTCGTTCTGCGGAGCGCCCATCATCCCGGAGTCGCGGTAGCGTCCCGCGCCGCCCAGGAAGCGGTGGTCGGTGACGCCGAGCGCGGCCATCGCGTCGGCCAGCTCGCCGACGCGGTACGGGCCGAGGGTGTCGTCCCGGTCGGGCGCCAGCTGCGCCAGCTCGGGCGGGATGACCTCGCCCTCCTCGCCGCGGGTGCAGGTCACGAGCGTGACGTGGGCGCCCTCGGCGGCGTACCTGGCCATCGTGACACCGTTGTTGATGGACTCGTCGTCCGGGTGCGCGTGCACCAGCAGCAGACGGCGGGGCCGGTCGGCGCCGGGGGGCGCGGGCGGGGTGGGGGCGGGCTCCGTCATGGGAACAGCCTACGAGCCCGGGCCCCGCGCCCGGCACACGCGCCCGGCGGCCGCGCCCACCCGGGTGCGGACATGCCGCCGCCCGGCCCCGGGGAGTGGTCCGGTGGCCGGGCGGGCGGCGCGGGCGGTGTTCGCAGGCCCTAGGGGGTGTCTTTCCGGTCTTCGTGGGTCAGGGCGTGGCGTCTGGTGCCGTGCATCGCAAGGCGGAGCCCTGCCCGCGGACTGGGTGTCCGTGGGTGGGGCGACAACGCCGCGAGGTGCGGTGCCAGGCGCCACGACCCCACGAAGACCGGGAAGACACCCCCTACGCGCTGTACGTCAGAATTTGATACCCCCGAGCATCCCGGCGACGTTCGTCGTCAGCTGCTTGATCGTCGGGGCCACGGACGAGCTGGCGAGATAGAAGCCCAGCAACATGCACACAAACGCATGCCCGCCCTTCAGCCCGGCCTTCTTGACCAGCAAGAAGACGATGATCGCCAGCAGCACCACCGCCGAAATCGAGAGTGCCACGGCGGTTCACCTCCAAGTACGCACGGACCTGACAGTTATGAGGGCGCCGAGCCGTCGTCACGGCCCAACTCCCACGTGTGCAAAGGGCTCTTTACCCCGTACCCACCACGCGCAAGGGATCATAACTTTCCGCGCACGCGCATATGTCGGTGCACGGGAGCAGACGAGGGGCGCACACCGAATTCGCTGCTGCGACGAGTGCCGTTCCGACCGCCGGACGGGCGGTGTCCCGAGTTCCGTCCGCGAGGTGGACGGACGCCATAGGCTCGGGCCCATGACCGGACAGCCTGCCTCCGTGCCCTTTCCGCGCCAGCACGCCCGTACGCAGCGCTTCACCCTGGGCGCTCCCCGTGGCTACACCGTCTCGCCGGACGGCGCCCGCGTCGTCTTCCTCCGCTCCGGCTCCGGCACCGACCGGACCCAGCGCCTGTGGGTCCTCGACGTCGCCGAGGGCCGGGAGTTCACCGCCGCCGATCCGCTCGCCCTGCTCTCCGGCGCCGAGGAGGAGCTGTCGGCGACCGAACGGGCCCGCCGGGAGCGCACCCGGGACGGCTCGGCGGGCGTCGTCGGCTACGCGGTCGACGCGGCGGTCGAGGTGGCGGCGTTCGCCCTGTCGGGCCGCCTGTTCGCCGCCGAGCTGCGGGCCGGCACCGCCCGCGAACTCCCCGCCACGGGCACGGTC
Organism: Streptomyces sp. NPDC029159; assembly: GCF_055564055.1. Classification (NCBI taxonomy): domain Bacteria; kingdom Bacillati; phylum Actinomycetota; class Actinomycetes; order Kitasatosporales; family Streptomycetaceae; genus Streptomyces; species Streptomyces sp. NPDC029159. The sequence continues at coordinate 166,806 of NZ_JBVHWT010000003.1, read as the reverse complement.
GTCGACCCGCGCCCCTCCCCCGACGGCCGGTACGTCGCGTACGCCGCGGACGGCGCGCTGCGGGTGGTGCGGGCCGACGGCGCGGGCGACGGCGGCGACCGCGCGCTGGCCACCCCGGACGGCCCCGAAGTGACCTGGGGGCTGGCGGAGTTCATCGCGGCGGAGGAGATGGGCCGCCACCGCGGCTTCTGGTGGTCGCCGGGGAGCGACCGGCTGCTGGCCGCACGGGTCGACACCACGCCGGTGCGCCGCTGGTGGATCGCCGACCCGGCGCACCCGGACCGGCGGCCCGCCGAGGTCCCGTACCCGGCGGCGGGCACCCCCAACGCCGAGGTGACACTGGCCTTCCTGGGCCTGGACGGCTCCCGGACGGACGTGGTGTGGGACCGCGAGCGGTTCCCGTATCTCGCGCGGGTGCACTGGTCGGCGGCGGGCCCGCCGCTGCTGCTGGTCCAGAGCCGCGACCAGCGCACCCAGCGGTATCTGGCGGTCGACGAGGAGACCGGCGCGACGCGCACGGTCCACGAGGACACCGACCCGGTGTGGAACGAGCTGATCCCCGGCTCCCCCGCGTGGACGCCGGACGGACGGCTGGTGCGGGTCGCGGACACCCCGGACGGCGCGGAGCCGGGCGCCCGGCGGCTGTTCGCCGGGGACCGCGCGCTGACCGCGGCGCCGCTGCACATCCGCGCGGTGCTGGACATCGGCGACGACGACATCCTCGTCGCGGCGAGCGGCCCCGAGATGCACGACATCGGCGTCCACCGGGTGCGCCACCGCGGCGACGGTCCGGCGGCGGTGGAGCGGATCGGCGCCCGGCCGTACCCGACGGTGACGTCGGCGGTCCGCGGCGGCGACGTGGTGGTACTGACGCAGGCGAGCCTGGCGCGGCCCGGGGCCTCGGTCGAGGTGGTGCGGCTGGGCGCGGACGGCGCCGAGGAGCCCGTCGCGGCGATCGGCTCGTACGCCCAGCAGCCGGTGCTCACGGCGCGGCCACGGCTGGTTCTCGCCGGGGAGCGGGACATTCCGTGCGCGGTGCTGCTGCCGGAGGGCTACACGGAGGGCGACGGTCCGCTGCCGGTGCTGATGGATCCGTACGGCGGGCCGCACGGGCAGCGGGTGGTCGCGGCGCACCACGCCCATCTGACGTCGCAGTGGTTCGCGAACCAGGGTTTCGCGGTGGTCGTCGCGGACGGCCGGGGCACCCCGGGCCGCTCCCCCGCGTGGGAGAAGTCCATCTCCCGGCGGGTGGCGGAGCTGGCGCTCCAGGACCAGGTGGACGCCCTGCACGGGCTGACCGGCCGCTTCCCGCTGGATCTGACGCGGGTCGCGATGCGCGGCTGGTCGTTCGGCGGCTATCTCGCGGGGCTGGCCGCGCTGCGCCGCCCGGACGTCTTCCACGCGGCGGTCGTCGGCGCCCCCGTCACCGACCTGCGGCTCTACGACACGCACTACCAGGAGCGCTACCTGGGCCACCCGGACCAGGAGCCGGCGGCGTACGCGGCCAACTCCCTGCTCACCGACGAGGGACTGTCCGGGGCGCGGGAGCCGCACCGCCCGATGATGGTGATCCACGGGCTGGCGGACGACAACGTCGTGGTGGCCCACTCCCTGCGGCTCTCCTCCGCCCTGCTCGCGGCCGGCCGCCCGCACGAGGTGCTGCCGCTGTCCGGCGTGACCCACATGACGCCGCAGGAGCAGGTCGCGGAGAACCTGCTGCTGCTCCAGGTGGACTTTCTGCGGCGGTCGTTGGGCATCGCCGACGCGGGCTGACGGGAGCGGCGCCCGGACCGGGAGCGCGGTCCGGGCGCCGGTGCCGTACCGGCGTCCGTCCGCGTCCCCAGCATCGATTTTCGGCCACCGCGCGCGGGCGGCGTACGGCCGGTGACCCAGGATGTGCTGGGGGTGACGTTCGCCCACCGGACGGCCCGTGACATCCCCGTGGCCGTACGCAGTTCAGCAAGGTGCGTCCGCATACCGGTGAGGCGACGGTCAAGTTGCCGTCATGTTACGGCAATTGAACAGACTATGTCCCTTATTTCGCATATCTCTTTTGGGTGTCAAGCACGCCCTTGCGTCGATCTGCGCAATCTTCGCTCAAGAAGCGAACGACCTGCGCATCAGCCCACCCGATCCCCTTGACTCCGCCATAAATCACTTGCGAAAGTCCGCTCATCCAGCGGTGCGACCGGCGCCGCTTCACGTTCCAAGAGAACTCGGCGCGGGGGCACTTCGCGATGACTAGTCCATCCCAGACCGCGGCTGCACAGTCCGATTCCCCAGGGCTGGAGCCGGAGGGTCTGAAGAAGGAGAAGAACCGCAAGGGCGGTGAGCTCGTCGGCCGTTCCCCCGGCCAACTGATGTGGGCGCGGTTCAAGCGGGACCGCACCGGCATGTTCTGCGGCATCGTCGTCCTGGCGTTCTTCGTCATCTCGGCGCTCGCCCCGGTCATCGCCTCGCTGTACGGCAAGGACCCCTACACGTTCTACTCCAACAGCGACCCGAACCTCCTCGACGAGTTCGGCTTCCCGTCCGGCGCGAACGGCGGCGTCTCCGGCGACTTCTGGTTCGGCATCGAGCCCCAACTCGGCCGTGACCTCTTCACCCAGCTGCTGTACGGCATGCGGACCTCACTGGGCATCTCGGTCGCCGTAACGATTCTGGTGGTCATCACCGGCACCATCCTGGGCGTCACCGCCGGCTACCTCGGCGGCCGCACCGACTACTGGCTCGGCCGGGTCATGGACTTCCTGATGGCCTTCCCCAGCCAGCTGACGTTCGTGGCGTTCATGCCCGTCGTCGTGGCGCTCTTCGTCCCGCCGGGCGACGAGACCCCCACCTACATCCGGGTGGTGGCGCTGATCCTCGTCCAGTGGGCACTGGGCTGGATGGGTCTGGCGCGACTCCTGCGCGGTCAGGTCCTCTCGCTCCGCGAGCGGGAGTTCGTCGAGGCCGCGAAGATCACCGGCGCCTCGCCCTGGCGGATCATCCGCAAGGAGCTGCTGCCGAACGTCGTCACCCCGATCCTGGTCCAGAGCACCTACATGCTCCCGCTGTTCGTGACCGCGGAGGCGGGCCTGTCCTACCTCGGCGTCGGCATCATGGAGCCGACCCCCGACTGGGGCCGCCTCTTCCGCACCGCGGGCAACATCTACGAGAGCGACCCGACCTTCCTGCTCTTCCCCGGCGCCGCGATGGTCATCTTCGTTCTCTGCTTCAACCTGCTCGGGGACTCGGTCCGGGACGCCTTCGACCCCAAATCCGGGCGCTGAGCGTCCATTTGATGGGGGCCGCTGTCGCCCCCGCCGCCGGCTCGCACCGGATACGTCAGACAGCACATCTGGATACCAACTGACAGGCAGGTGCTTGGACCATGAACGCACTCTCCCCGCGCAGAGCACGCGCAGTCATAGTCGCTCTCGCGGCCGGCTCGCTCGCGCTCACCGGATGCAGCGCCGGCAGCAGCAACGACAAGGACAAGTCCCAGACGGACGCCGACGCGGCGTCGCAGTCGGGCACCGTCCCGCTGGGCACCGCGGCCGACTCCACCGGTCCGGCCAAGGAGGTCAAGGGCGCCCAGTCCGGCGGCACCATCCGCGTCTACCAGCGTGACAGCTACAACCACCTGGACCCGGCGCAGATGTACGTCAGCGACATGAAGTCGCTGTCGCAGCTGATCTTCCGCGGGCTCACCAGCTTCCAGCAGGACGACAGCGGCAAGCAGAAGGTCGTCGGCGACCTCGCCACCGACGCCGGGCAGATGTCCGACAACGGCAAGACCTGGAAGTACACGCTCAAGGACGGCATCAAGTTCGAGGACGGCACGCCGATCACCTCGAAGGACATCCGCCACACCATCGAGCGCACGTACGCGAAGTTCATCACCGACGGCCCCACCTACATCCAGCAGTGGCTGTCGGGCGGCGGCACCACCTACCGCAAGGCGCTGCCGGACGGCCCGTACAAGGGCGACCACCTGCCGAAGACCGTCCTGGACACCCCGGACGAGAAGACCATCGTCTTCCACTTCAAGCAGCCCCAGTCGCAGCTGCCCTACGCGCTGACCATGCCGGGCTACAGCGTGGTCCCGGACGGCGCCAAGGACACCAAGGACAACTACGACGTCAAGCCGGTCACCTCCGGCCCGTACAAGATCGCGTCGTTCAAGGCCGGCAAGTCCATGCAGCTGGTGCGCAACACCAACTGGGACCCGAAGACCGACGCGATGCGGCACCAGTACCCGGACGGGTACAACATCACCTTCAACCACCAGGCGTCGGACTCCACCAAGCGTCTGATGGCCGACCAGGGTGAGGCCAAGAACGCCATCAGCCTCACCAACGCGGTCGAGCCCACGACGACCAAGCAGGTGCTGGACAACCCCAGCGCCAGCAAGCGCCTGGTGCAGGGCTACCAGCCCTACGTGTGGCAGATGAACTTCAACATGGACCGCCTCAAGGACAAGAAGATCCGCGACGCGATCACCTACGCGCTGCCCAGCAGCCAGATCGTCCGGGTCAACGGCGGCAGCTACGGCGGCGAGGTCGCGGGCGGTCTGCTCGCCCCCACCGTCGCGGGCTACAAGAAGGGCTACGACCCCTACGGCAAGCTGTCGCACCCCAACGGTGAGCCGGAGAAGGCCGCGAAGCTGCTGAAGGAGGCGGGCAAGAAGGGCATGAAGCTCGTCTACGCCTACTCCAACACCGAGGCGCGCCAGAAGGAGGCCGTCCTCATCGAGGACGCGCTGAACAAGGCCGGCTTCAACGTGCAGAAGAAGGAGGTCGACGCGGCCTCCTGGTACCAGCAGATGGGCAAGGTCGACAACGGCTTCGACATCTACATGACCGGCTGGGGCCAGGACTGGCCGGACGCCTCCACGGTGATCCCGCCGTCGTACGACGGCACCACCATCCAGGACGGCTCGTCGAACTACTCGCACGTCAACGACAAGCACGTGAACGAGGAGATCGCCCGCATCGGCAAGATCGCCGACGCGAAGAAGGCGACCGAGGAGTGGGAGAAGCTGCACCAGTACATCGTGGAGAAGGTCAACCCGGCAGCCCCGGTCTTCTACACCAAGACGCTGCAGCTCTACGGCTCGAACATCGGCGGCGCCCGTTACAACAACGACGTCAGCTACATCGACCCGAACACGCTCTTCCTCAAGAAGTAAGCGTCCGGAAGGCACTCCGGAGAGCGCGCGCACGGCGGAGCGCGCGCTCTCCGGGGCCTTCTTGCCACCCCTCATCGCCCACAGCCGCCGCCGTCCTGAGAGCAGCGAACTGTCATGCTTCCCTTTCTATTTCGCCGGACGTTCGGCGCGATCGTCACCCTCATCCTGCTGAGCGCCGTCACCTTCTTCGTGTTCTTCGCGGTCGGCGACCCGGCCCTGATGGCCTGCGGTAAGAACTGCACCGCCGACAACATCGCCCTGATCCACCAGAACCTCGGCCTCGACAAGCCCCTGCCGACGCAGTACTGGGACTTCCTCTCCGGCATCTTCGTCGGCCGCGACTACAGCATCGGGCACTGCAGCGCCCCCTGCTTCGGCTACTCGTTCGCCACCAAGCAGGACGTCTGGTCGACGATGATCGACCGGCTGCCCACCACCGCCTCGCTGGCCCTCGGTGGCGCCGTCGCGTTCCTCGTCATCGGCATCGGCGCCGGTCTGCTGGCCGCGTGGAAGCGCGGGACCTTCCTGGACAAGGCCGTCACCAGCATCTCGATGGTCCTCAGCTCGGTGCAGATCTACATCCTCGGCCCCATCGTCCTGGGCATCTTCGTCTACAGCGGCATCATGGACTCGCCGAAGTACGTGGATCTGACCAGCAACCCGGCGGGCTGGTTCATGGGCCTGCTGCTGCCGTGGCTGGTGATGTCGACGATCTTCACCGCGCAGTACACCCGTATGTCCCGCTCGACGATGATCGAGCAGCTCCAGGAGGAGCACGTCCGCACCGCCAAGGCGAAGGGCATGCCGGCGCGTTACGTCTTCCTCCGCTACGCCTGGCGCGGTTCGCTGATCCCCATCGTCACCATCCTCGGCATGGACCTCAGCTCGCTGTTCGGCGGCGCCATGATCACCGAGTTCACCTTCTCGCTCGCCGGTATCGGCCGGCTGGCGATCGACTCCGTCACCACCCTCGATCTGCCCATGGTGCTGGGCGTGATGCTCTTCAGCGCCGCCCTGATCCTGGTGTTCAACATCATCGTGGACGCGGCGTACGCCTTCATCGACCCGCGCGTGCGCCTGTCCTAGGAGAGCCTGAAGTGACCACACTCCCCACGACCGAAGGCACACCGGCCCCGACCGGGTCCGACCCCTTCCTGTCCGTGCGCGACCTGCACGTGCAGTTCTCCACGGAGGACGGCATCGTCAAGGCGGTCGACGGCCTCTCCTTCAACCTGGAGCGCGGCCAGACCCTCGGCATCGTCGGCGAGTCGGGCTCCGGCAAGTCCGTCACCAACCTCGCCGTCCTGGGGCTGCACAACCCCAAGTCGACGGCGATCAGCGGCGAGATCCACCTGGACGGCCAGGAGCTGACCGGAGCCCGGGAGAAGACCCTGGAGAAGCTCCGCGGCAACAAGATGGCGATGATCTTCCAGGACGCGCTGACCGCCCTGTCGCCGTACTACACGGTCGGACGGCAGATCGCCGAGCCGTTCATGAAGCACACCGGCGCCTCCAAGCGCGAGGGCCGCCAGCGTGCCATCGAGATGCTGACCAAGGTCGGCATCCCGCAGCCGAACCTGCGGGTGGACGACTACCCGCACCAGTTCTCCGGCGGTATGCGCCAGCGCGCGATGATCGCGATGGCGCTGGTCTGCAACCCCGAGCTGCTGATCGCGGACGAGCCGACGACCGCGCTGGACGTCACCGTCCAGGCGCAGATCCTCGACCTCCTCAAGGACCTCCAGCAGGAGTTCGGCTCCGCGATCATCCTGATCACCCACGACCTCGGCGTGGTCGCCGACACCGCCGACGACCTGCTGGTGATGTACGCGGGCCGGGCCGTGGAGCGCGGCTCGGTCAAGGAGATCCTGACGCAGCCGCAGCACCCGTACACCTGGGGTCTGCTCAGCTCCATGCCGCGGCTGTCCTCCGACGTCAACGAGGCGCTGTACCCGATCCCCGGGTCGCCGCCGAGCCTGCTGAACCCGCCGTCGGGCTGCGCCTTCCACCCGCGCTGCGCCTTCCCCGCGGAGGTCGCCGGCGGGCTGTGCACCGAGAAGCGTCCGGCGCTGCCGGACGGGCGGGCCGCCGCCTGCCACCTCAGTGCGGAGCAGCGCCAGACCTTCTTCACCGAGCAGATCAAGCCCCGGCTGGGCTAGGGAGCCATCACCATGACAGACAACGTCACCCTGCCCTCGCCCCGGGACGCCGCGCCCGCCGCGGGCGAGCCGCTGCTCGTCGCCGAGGGCGTCACCAAGCACTTCCCGATCTACGGCGGCTTCCCGTTCAAGCGGAAGGTCGGCGCGGTCAAGGCGGTCGACGGCGTCGACCTGACCGTGCACGCCGGCGAGAGCTTCGGCCTGGTCGGCGAGTCGGGCTGCGGCAAGTCGACCACCGGCCGACTGCTGACCCGCCTGATGGAGCCGACCTCCGGCAAGATCACCTACGCGGGGCAGGACATCACCCGGGCCAAGCGCAAGGAGCTGGCCCCGGTCCGCTCCGAGATCCAGATGATCTTCCAGGACCCGTACGCGTCGCTGAACCCGCGGCAGACGGTGGGCACCATCATCGGCGGCCCGATGGAGATCAACGGGATCAACCCGCCCGGTGGCCGGGAGAAGCGGATCCGGGAGCTGCTGGAGACCGTCGGTCTCAACCCGGAGCACTACAACCGCTTCCCGCACGAGTTCTCCGGCGGTCAGCGCCAGCGCATCGGTGTGGCGCGGGCGCTCGCCCTGGAACCGAAGCTGATCGTCGCCGACGAGCCGGTCTCGGCGCTGGACGTCTCCATCCAGGCGCAGGTCGTCAACCTGCTCCAGGACCTCCAGCGGGAACTGGGCATCGCGTTCCTCTTCATCGCCCACGACCTGGCGATCGTGCGCCACTTCAGCCAGCGGGTCGCGGTGATGTACCTCGGCAAGATCGTCGAGGTGGGCACCCGCGACGAGATCTACAGCCGGCCGCGCCACCCGTACACCCACGCGCTGCTGTCGGCCGTCCCGGAGGCGAAGCTCACCGAGGGGGAAGAGGAGGAGAAGCAGCGGATCCGGCTCGCCGGTGACGTGCCCTCGCCGGTCAACCCGCCGTCGGGCTGCCGCTTCCGTACCCGCTGCTGGAAGGCGCAGGACAAGTGCGCGACCGAGGAGCCGCCGCTGGTCCAGATCACCGGGAACGCGGCGGGCCACCTGACGGCCTGCCACTTCCCGGAGGAGCCGACGATCGCGGCGCGCGGTGAGGACATCGTCCTCGACCCCGCACTGGCCGCGGTCGAGGAGGCAGCGCAGGAGGGCCCGGCGGACGACGCCGGCTCCTCCGGCAAGACCCGTTGACCCGGTCTCAACCGCCTCCGCTCGGAGCCGGAGCCCGCTTCCCACACCCCAGCTTCACGGGAGGCGGGCTCCGGCCTTTTCGTGAGCGGGGCCAAGTCCCTCAGGGGACAGGGGTGGTGAAGCAGGGGCGTCCTCCCCGTCCGGCCGGATTGTCAGTGGTGGGTGCGAGGATCTCCGCATGACCACCGATACGCCGTACGCGGCCGGGGCTCTGCTGCCGGACACCGCGCTCGACACCGTTCTCGCCGACCCCGCTCTGCTGCTCCGCGCCGATCGCGCGGAGATCCGCGAGCAGTTGTCGTCACGGCCGCGCGCCGACGCCGGTGCGGAGGACGGCCGGGCCGTGTTCCGGCAGGCCGAGGCCATATTCGGCGGTGCGCCGGTGGTGCGCGCCGAGTTCGCGTCCTGGCTGCACTTCGCCGCCGTGGTGCTGGGGCGCACCGGGTACGCCGAGCGGATCGCGGCGGCCGAGCCCGGGATGCCGTGGCGTACGGAGTGGGCCTGGTGGCGGCCGGTGGGGCACTACACGGCGCATCCCAATCTCAGCGGCGACAGCGGCGCGGTCGCGTATGTCCACGAGGGCCGGGAGCTGGTGGGGGTGTCCGGCATGTGGTGCCCGAGCCGCTGGTTCGACCTGGGCACCGGCGCACCGGCGGCGGCGCCGCCCGCGGACACCTCGCGGCGGCTGCGCGCCGATGACGCCGCCGAGGATCTCCCCTACCTCTTCGGCACGGAGGACGAGGATCCCGCCCTGGCGGTGCCGCCCACCTGGGAGGAGCCCGAGCTGCTGGATGCGGCGGGCCGCCATCTCCTCCAGGAGGCGCGGGGCGTCGCCGTGGTGCGGGCCGATGCCGCCGTGCTGAAGGAGTGGCCGACCGGCGGCGCGTCGTACGCCTCCGCCGAGGAGGGCAGTCCGGGCGGGCTGGACTCCCCGGAGGAGGGTCCGCTCACCGCCGCGCGAATGGACGACGCCTTCGGCCCGGACGGTGTGCGGCGCATACCGGAGGAGGAGCTGCCCGCCGCCCTGGAGCACGGCCCGACCCGGGCGTTCCTGCGGGAGGTCGGGCTGCCCTCCTGGTGGGCCGGTGGCGTCTCCTGCTTCAACGCCGCCGAGGCCCTGCGGCCGCTGCCGGACGATGCCGAGCTGCTGGTCCTGGGCACGTTCGAGCTGGGGTACGCGGAGACGGGCACGGTCTGCGTGCACCGCACCACCGGCGAGATACGCCTGCTCCTCACCGGCGGCGACACCACTCCCCCGCCCTTCTACTTCTCGCGGGACGCGGAGACGTTCACCGTCTTCCTGGAGTCCCTGCGCCGCTACATGGGCGCGAGTTGGGATCCGTATCCGGACGAGGCGGGCGCGGAGTACGACTACGAGTCCCGGATGGCGGAGCTGGACCCGCGGGCGTTGGACGAGGAGGCGCCGTCCCGGGAGGTCTGGGGTCATCTCTTCGCGACGATCACGGTGTTGGGGGTGTACGGGTACTGACAGCGGGTGCCGGCCGGGGCGGGGCCGGAGCCCCGGGCCGAGCGGCGCCCGGAGCCGAGCGGGCCCGCGCCCCGAGCCGAGCGGCGCCCGCGCCATCCAACCCGCGCCGCCCTCACTCGCTCGGTACGACCCGTCGCTCCTCCGCGAAGTAGCAGGCCGAGGGGTGGGCCGCCGGGCCCGCGTCCGGGGTGGCGAAGCGGGGCGGGACCTCCAGCGGCGGGACCTGCTGGGCGCAGAGTTCCTGGGCCTTCCAGCAGCGGGTGCGGAAGCGGCAGCCGGAGGGCGGGTCGGCCGGGGACGGCACATCCCCGGTGAGCAGGATCCGGGTCCGGCTCTCCCGCGCCTCGGGGTCGGGCACCGGCACCGCGGAGAGCAGCGCCTGGGTGTAGGGGTGCGTGGGGTGGTCGTAGATCTGCTCGTCGGTGCCGGATTCGACGATCTTGCCGAGGTACATCACGGCGACGCGGTCGGAGATGTGGCGGACGACGGAGAGGTCGTGGGCGATGAAGACGTAGCTGAGGTCGTACTCCTTCTGGAGCCGGTCCATCAGGTTGATCACCTGCGCCTGGACGGAGACGTCGAGGGCGGAGACGGGTTCGTCGGCGACGATGATCTCGGGGCGCAGGGCGAGCCCGCGGGCGATGCCGATGCGCTGGCGCTGGCCGCCGGAGAACTGGTGCGGATAGCGGTTGAGGTACTCCGGATTGAGCCCGACGACGTCGAGCAGTTCCTGCACTTTGCGTCGCCGGTCGCCCTTGGGCGCCACCTCCGGGTGGATGTCGTACGGCTCGCCGATGATGTCGCCGACGGTCATCCGGGGGTTCAGGGAGGTGTACGGGTCCTGGAAGACCATCTGGATGTTGCGGCGGACGGCCTTCAGGGCGCGGCCGGACAGCTTGGTGATGTCCTCGCCGCGGTAGCGGATCTGCCCGGCGGTGGGGCGTTCCAGGCCGACCAGCAGCTTGGCGACGGTCGATTTGCCGCACCCCGACTCCCCCACGATGCCGAGGGTTTCGCCGCGGTGGAGGTCGAAGGAGACACCGTCGACGGCCTGGACCGCGCCGACCTGCTTCTTGAAGAGGATGCCGCGGGTGAGCGGGAAGTGTTTGACCAGCCCCCGGATCTCCAGCACCGGCTCGCCGCGCCCGGGCCGTCCGCCGGCGCCGTCCGCCACCGCCTGGGCCACCGGGTTCCCCGTGGCGGGGCCCGCGGCCGCCGCGCTCCCGGCGGGGCCGCCCGGTGGGCGGGTGACGTCGGGGGTGGGCAGCTCATCGGGCTCCATCGAGGGTCTCCTTCCAGAAGTGGCAGGCGCTGGTGCGGCCGGGGGCCACGTCGTGGAGCGGGGGCCGTTCGCTGCGGCAGATGTCCTGGGCGAGCGGGCAGCGGGGGTGGAAGGGGCAGCCGGGCGGGATGGCGGTCAGGTTGGGCGGCAGGCCCTTGATCGCGTACAGCTCCTGTCCCTTGTGGTCCAGGCGCGGGATGGAGTCCAGCAGACCGCGGGTGTAGGGGTGGGCGGGGGCCCGGTAGAGGTGGTGGACGGGGGCGGTCTCGACGATGCGTCCGGCGTACATGACGGCGATGGTGTCGGCGACGTCGGCGACGACGCCGAGGTCGTGGGTGATGAGGATGAGGCCCATGTGGTACTCGCGTTGGAGTTCCGCGAGGAGGTCCATGACCTGGGCCTGGACGGTGACGTCGAGGGCGGTGGTCGGTTCGTCCGCGATGATGAGGTCCGGTTCCAGGGCCAGCGCCATCGCGATCATGATGCGCTGGCGCATCCCGCCGGAGAACTGGTGCGGATAGTCGCCGACCCGGCTCGTCGCGGCCGGGATCTTGACGCGGTCCATCAGCTCGACGGCCTCGGCGCGGGCCGCCTTGCGGGACATCCCGCGGTGGACCTGGAACATCTCGCCGAGCTGGGCGCCGACGGACATCACCGGGTTCAGGGCGGAGAGCGCATCCTGGAAGATCATCGCCATGCCGGTGCCGCGGATCCGGCGGCGTTCCTCACGGCCGAGGGTGAGCAGATCGCGGCCCCGGAAGCGGATCTCGCCGCCGGTGACGTAGCCGGGCGGGGAGTCGACGATGCCCATGATCGCCTGGGCGGTGACGGACTTGCCGGAGCCGGATTCGCCGAGGACGGCGAGGGTCTGTCCGGCGGCGACGCGGTAGCTGACGCCGTTGACGGCGTTGGCGATGCCGTCGCGGGTGCGGAACTCCACCCTCAGATCGCGGACGTCGAGAAGGGGCGGCCCGTCCGTGCCGGTGGTCTCGGGGCGGGGTGCGGTGGCGCTGTCGCTGCTGGTCATCTGCCCGCTCCTCAGCGCAGTTTGGGGTCGAGGGCGTCGCGGACCGCGTCGCCGAGCATGATGAACGCCAGCACCGTGATGCTCAGCGCCCCCGCCGGCCACAGCAGCATGTGCGGCGCGTTGCGGATGGAGGTGGAGGCGGCGGAGATGTCGATGCCCCAGGAGACGGTGGGCGGTTTCAGCCCGGCGCCGAGGAAGGAGAGCGTCGCCTCCAGCGAGATGTACGTACCGAGCGCGATGGTCGCCACGACGATGACCGGTGCCACGGCGTTGGGCGCGATGTGCCGCAGCAGGGTGCGGGTGTTCCCGGCGCCGAGGGCGCGGGCCGCCTGGACGTAGTCGTTCTGTTTGGCGGTGACGACGGCGCCGCGGGCGATCCGGGCGATCTGCGGCCAGCCGAGCAGCACGATGAAACCGACGACCGGCCAGACGGTGGAGCTGGTGACGACGGAGAGGAAGACCAGTCCGCCGAGGATGACGGGGATGCCGAAGAAGATGTCGGCGATCCGGGAGAGCAGCGTGTCCCACCAGCCGCCGAAGAAACCGGCGAACCCGCCGAGGAGGCCGCCTAGCAGGGCGGCGCCGGCGGTGGCGCAGACGCCGACGGTGATGGAGGCGCGGGCACCGTAGACGACGCGGGTGTAGACGTCGCGGCCCTGGGTGTCGTAGCCGAACGGATGGCCGGGCTCCGGTCCGTTCTGGGCCTTGGCGAGGTCGGCGTGGTACGGGTTGCCGTCCGCGATCAGCTGCGGCCAGACCGCGATGACCAGCAGGAACAGGATGATCAGCGCGGAGAGCAGGAAGACCGGGTTGCGGCGCAGATCGCGGGCGGCGTCGCTCCACAGGCTGCGGGGCTTGCCGGTGGGGGCGCCGCCGGGTCCGGTGCCGGGGGCCCGTTCCAGGGATTCGGCCTCGCCGATGGCGAGCGCGGCGGGTCCGCCGTCGCCGTGGGTGATGGCCTCTTGGGACGCATAGGGGTCAGGCATAGCGGATCCTCGGGTCCAGGACCGCGTAGAGCAGGTCGACGAGGAGGTTGGCGACGAGGAAGACCAGCACGAGGATGGTCACGAAGCCGACGACGGTGGGTGAGTTCTGGCGCAGGATGCCCTGGTAGAGCTGGAATCCGACGCCGTGGATGTTGAAGATGCGCTCGGTGACGATGGCGCCGCCCATGAGCGCGCCGATGTCGGTGCCGATGAAGGTGACCACCGGGATCAGCGAGTTGCGCAGCAGATGGCGGGTGACGACGCGGCGGCGTGGCAGCCCCTTGGCGACGGCGGTGCGGACGTAGTCGGCGCGGGCGTTCTCCGCGAGGGAGGTGCGGGTGAGCCGGGTGACGTAGGCGAGGGAGACCAGTGCCAGGACCAGCCCGGGGAGCAGGAGTTCGCCCAGCGGGGCTTCGCTGGAGACGGCGGGTTTGACCCAGTTCCATTTGACGCCGAAGAGGTATTGCAGGACGTAGCCGCTGACGAAGGTGGGGATGGAGACCACCACGAGGGTGAAGACCAGCACGGTGGTGTCGACGGTGCGTCCGCGCCGCAGTCCGCTGAAGACGCCGAGGACGATTCCGGCGACCATTTCGATGACGATGGCGACGAGGGTGAGCCGCAGGGTGACGGGAAAGGCGGCGCCCATGAGTTCGGTGACGGGCTGGCCGTTGAAGGCGGTGCCGAAATTCCCCTGGAAGATCTGCGCCATGTAGTGCAGATACTGCTTCCACAGCGGCTGGTCGAGGTAGAGCTCGCGGCGGATCTGGGCGGCGGTGGCCGGGTCGGGCGCCCGGTCGCCGAAGAGTGCGGCCACCGGGTCGCCCAATGCGTACACCATGAGGAAGATCAGGAGCGTGCTGCCGATGAACACCGGGATCATCTGGAGCAGCCGCCGGATCACATAGCGTCCCATGAGGGCTCCGGTTCTGGGTCAGTGGACCGTGATCTCGTTGTAGACGGGGACGCTGAAGGGGTTCAGCGCCACATTCGCGATCCGGTCGGAGTAGCCGCCGTTGCCGTTCTGGTACCAGAGCGGAATGGCCGGCATGTCCGTGGCGAGAACGCGCTCGGCGTCCTGGAATTTCGCGATGGCCGCCTTGCGGTCCGTCGCGGCGTTCGCCTCGTTGACGAGCTTGTCGAATTTCGGGTTGCTGTATTTTCCGTCGTTGGAGGATGCCTTGGAGTAGTACATCGGCTGGAGGAAGTTCTGGATGAGCGGGTAGTCCATCTGCCAGCCGGCGCGGAACGGGCCCGTCATCTTTTCGGAGGAGATGCGGTTGCGGAAGTCGGCGAAGGTGCCGACGGGGGCGCCGACGCATGCCTTGTCGTTGCCGAGGGCGTTGTTGATGCTGTTGCAGATCGCGTCGATCCAGTCCTTGTGGGAGCCGGTATCGGCGTTGTAGGCGATGGTCATATGGCCGCCGGGGAGTCCGCCGCCCTCCTTGACCAGCGCTTTCGCCTGGGCGGCGCGGAATGTGCAGGCTTCGCCGCAGATGCCGTCCTGGAAACCTCCCTTGGCGCCGAGGACGGGTGAGGTCCAGTCGCCGGCGGGGGTGCGGGTGTTCCGGAAGATTTCCTTGGTGATCGAGGCGCGGTCGATGGCCATGGAAATGCCGCGGCGGAGCTTTTCACTGTTCTTCCCGTTCCACCGTTTGTCGTACATCGGGAAGGTGAGGGTCTGGATGACACCGGCGGGCTGATTGATGTAGCGGTCGCCGAGGTCGGCGTGGACGTTCTTGAGCTGGGTGGCGGGGATGTCGTCGACGAGGTCGAGGTTGCCCGCCTGAAGATCGGTGTAGGCGGTGTTGTTGTCGGTGTAGACCTGGAGGTCGATCCCGCCGTTCCTGGCCTTGTCGGGGCCCGGATATCCGCCCCATTTCCGCAGCTTCATCGCGGAGCCCTTGATGTAGGACTCCACGGCGTACGGACCGTTGCCGACGGGTTTCCTCACCCAGGCGTCGTGGTGGGTGTAGAAGGTCTGCGGCAGCGGCATGAAGGCGGTGTAGCCGAGGGTGTCGGGCCAGCTGGAGAATTTCTGGTTCAGTGCGACGGTGAATTTCGTGGGGCTGACGACCTTGAGGCCGGAGAGGGTTTTCGCGGTGGGTTTGCCGTTGTCCGGGTGGACGGCGTCGAAGCCCTCGATGTACTGGAAGAACGGCGCGTTCTTCTGCCGGTGGTCGATCAGCGCCCCGTAGTTCCAGGCGTCCACGAAGGATTTCGCGGTGACCTTCTCGCCGTTGCTGAAGGTCCAGCCGGGTTTGAGGGTGACGGTGTAGTGCTGGGAGTCGGTGGTCTCGATGCGGTCCGCGATGACGTTCTCCGCGGCGCCGGTCCGCGGGTTGTACCGCTTCAGCCCCCGGAAGATCATTTCGAGGACCTTGCCGCCCTGGACCTCGTTGGTGTTGGCCGGTTCGAGGGGATTCTGCGGGTCACCCCAGGAGGAGCTGACGATTCCGGCGGCGCCCGATCCACGGGTGTCGACCCCGCCGCCGCAGGCGGTCGCCACCAGGGCGACGGCCACGGCACACACGCCCCATGTCGCGCGCTTGGCTCCCCGCATGCGGTGCCTCCTCAGCTCTCCGGCCACCCGTAAACGACATAAGAGCCCAAAGCGGAAAGTGCTGCACTCCGGCGGCCCTGCGCATTGCTCCGTGGGGCGCGGAATCCGCCCATGTGCGCGGCGACCGGGCGGCGGGCCGAGCGGGTGTACGGACCCCGGGCGGGCCCGCCCCCGCTCCCCGGCCCACGCGCCGGACCGCCGCCCCGTCACCCGTCCGGCCGCTGGTCCCGCACCCGGACGGACCGGCCGAAGGCCCCGGCGCCCGCCGCCCCTCCCCCGTCCGCGCGCGTCCGCATACGCCCCCGCGCGCTCCGGAGCGCGGGCCGCCCTGTCCGGAAAGGCCCCTTTCGCCGCCGGTGGCGCTGTGCTCCGATGAGGCGATGGAACAGCGGGTGCGCGAGGGATACAAGGGCAGTGGGCCGGGGCCGATCACCCCGGACGGCTGCGCGGTCGAGCTGTACGAGCGGCTGCCGGTGGGTGAGGAGCCCGACATCATCGCGGGCGCGGTCCGCCCCGCGTCCAGCATTCTCGAACTGGGCTCCGGCGCCGGGCGGATGACCCATCCACTGGTCCACCGCGGCTTCGCGGTCACCGCCGTGGACGAGTCCCCGCAGATGCTGGAACGTATCAGCGGCGCCGGGACGGTCCGCAGCGCCATCGAGGAACTGGCCCTGGACGCCCGCTTCGACGTCGTGCTGCTCGCCTCGTTCCTCGTCCACGCGGCGGGCCCGGGCGTGCGCGAGGGGATCCTGGCGACCTGCCGCCGCCATGTGAAGGACGACGGCTGTGTGCTCATCCAGCGCGAGGCGCCCGGGCGGCACGACGGTCTCCCGGCCGAGCGCCGCGTGGACGGCGGGCTGATCCGGGTGGTCTCCTCCGAGCCGGTGCGCCCGGGCGTGCGCTCGGTGCACGTCGAGTACGACTTCACCGACGCGCGCTGGACACAGACGTTCCTGTCCTGCCCGCTGACCGACGAGGCGTTCGACGCGGCGCTGGCGCAGGCCGGGCTCGGCGTCGACCGCTACCTCACCGCCGACCGCACCTGGGTCCGGGCCGTCCCGCGCGACAACTGAAGCGGGGCCGGCCGCCCCCGCACACACCTCGGGCCGGGCCCCGCGGAGCACGCGGGACCCGGCCCGAAGCCGTACGCGGCCGTGCTACGCCGCGCCCACCACGTCCCGGACCTCCGCGAAGTGGCAGGCCGACGGGTGGGCCGCCGGGGACGCCTCACCGCGGAAGCGGGCCGGCACGGCCAGCTCCGGCGTCTCGGTCGCGCACCGCTCCTCGGCCTTCCAGCAGCGGGTGCGGAAGCGGCAGCCGGACGGCGGGTCGGCCGGGGAGGGCACATCCCCGGTGAGGATGATCCGGTCGCGGCCCTCGCGCGCCTCCGGGTCGGGCACCGGCACCGCCGACAGCAGCGCCTGGGTGTACGGATGCGTGGGGTGGTCGTAGATCTCGGCGTCGGTGCCGATCTCCGCCATCCGCCCCAGGTACATCACACCGACCCGGTCGGAGATGTGCCGGACGATCGACAGGTCATGGGCGATGAAGAGGTAGCTGAGGTCGTACTCCTTCTGGAGCCGGTCCATCAGGTTGATCACCTGCGCCTGGACGGAGACGTCGAGCGCCGAGACCGGCTCGTCGCAGATGATGATCTCCGGGTTGAGCGCGAGCCCGCGGGCGATGCCGATGCGCTGGCGCTGACCGCCCGAGAACTGGTGCGGATAGCGGTTGAGGTACTCCGGATTGAGCCCGACCACGTCCAGCAGTTCCTGCACCTTGCGCCGCCGGTCACCCTTGGGCGCCACCTCCGGATGGATCTCGAAGGGTTCGCCGATGATGTCGCCGACCGTCATCCGCGGATTGAGCGAGGTGTACGGGTCCTGGAACACCATCTGGATGTTGCGGCGCACCGCCTTCAGCGCGCGCCCCGACAGCTTGGTGATGTCCTCGCCGCGATAGAAGACCTCGCCGGCGGTGGCCCGCTCCAGGCTCATCAGCAGCTTGGCGACGGTGGACTTGCCGCACCCCGACTCCCCCACGATGCCGAGGGTCTCGCCCCGGTAGAGGTCGAAGGAGACACCGTCGACCGCCTTGACCGCGCCGACCTGCTTCTTCACCAGCACGCCGCGGGTCAGCGGGAAGTGCTTGACGAGGCCGCGGACCTGGAGGATCGGCTCACGGGCGCCTGCGGCAACCGCCTTGACCGGCTCAGCCATTGACCGTCTCCTTCCAGAAGTGGCAGGCGCTGCGGCGGCCTTCGCCGAGGGTGTGCAGCGCCGGGGTGTCGGTGCGGCAGAGGTCCTGCGCCTTGGGGCAGCGCGGGTGGAAGGCGCAGCCCTGCGGGATGTTCAGGAGGTTGGGCGGCAGGCCCTTGATCGCGTACAGCTCCTGGCCCTTGTGGTCCAGGCGCGGGATGGAGTCCAGCAGGCCGCGGGTGTACGGGTGTGCCGGGTTCCGGTACAGCTCGTGGACGGGCGCGGTCTCGACGATCCGGCCCGCGTACATCACCGCGATCTTGTCGGCGACGTCGGCGACGACGCCGAGGTCGTGGGTGATGAGGATCAGGCCCATGTGGTACTCGGCCTGCGACTCCGCGAGGAGGTCCATGACCTGGGCCTGGACGGTGACGTCGAGCGCCGTCGTCGGCTCGTCCGCGATGATCAGATCGGGCTCCAGGGCCAGCGCCATCGCGATCATGATGCGTTGGCGCATCCCGCCGGAGAACTGGTGCGGGAAGTCGCCCGCCCGGCTCTTCGCGGCCGGGATCTTGACCTTGTCCATCAGCTCGATGGCCTTGGCCAGCGCCGCCTTCTTCGACAGCCCCTGGTGGACGCGGAACATCTCGCCGAGCTGGTAGCCGACGGTCAGCACCGGGTTCAGCGAGGAGAGCGCGTCCTGGAAGATCATGGCGATCTTGGCGCCGCGCAGCCGGCGGCGGGCGTCGGCGGACATCGCGAGCATGTCCTCGCCCCGGAAGCGGATCTCGCCGCGCGGGATCTTCGCCGGGGGCATGTCGAGGATGCCCATGATCGCCTGGGCGGTGACGGACTTGCCGGACCCGGACTCGCCGAGCACGGCCAGCGTCTCGCCCGCGGACACGCTGTAGTTGACGCCGTTGACGGCCTTGACGACGCCGTCGCGGGTGTGGAATTCGACGTGCAGATCGCGGACCTGGAGCAGCGGCGTGTCCGCCTGCTGTCCGGTGCGCGGCGCGGGGACGGCCTGCTTCTTCTCGGTGGTCATGTACGCCTCCCTCAGCGCAGTTTGGGGTCGAGGGCGTCGCGGACCGCGTCGCCGAGCATGATGAACGCCAGCACCGTGATGCTCAGCGCCCCCGCCGGCCACAGCAGCATGTGCGGCGCGTTACGGATCTGGGTGGCGGCGGACGAGATGTCGATGCCCCAGGAGACCGTCGGCGGCTTGAGGCCGACGCCCAGGAAGGACAGCGTCGCCTCCAGCGAGATGTACGTACCGAGCGCGATGGTCGCCACGACGATGACGGGCGCGAGCGCGTTGGGCGCGATGTGCCGCAGCAGCATCCGCGGGGTGCTCGCCCCGAGGGCGCGGGCCGCCTGGACGTAGTCCTGCTGCTTGGCGGAGATGACCGCGGAGCGCGCGATACGGGCGATCTGCGGCCAGCCCAGGACCGCCATCAGCAGCACGACGGTGAAGATCGAGCCGCCCTTGATGACGGAGAGGAAGACGATGCCGCCGAGCAGCACCGGGATGCCGAAGAAGATGTCGCCGATCCGCGAGAGCACCGCGTCCCACCAGCCGCCGAAGAATCCGGCGAGCCCGCCGAAGACACAGCCGAGGAGGGCGGCGAGCAGCGTGGTGCAGATGCCGACGACGACGGAGGCGCGGGCCCCGTACACCGTGCGGGCGTACACGTCGCAGCCCTGGGTGGTGAAGCCGAAGGGGTGGCCGGGCGCCGGGCCCTGCTGGGAGCGGCCGAGGTCGCAGGCGTAGGGGCTGGTGCCGGTCAGCAGGCTCGGCCAGATCGAGAGGACGACCAGGAAGAGGATGAGGACGGCGGATATGTAGAAGACGGGGTTGCGGCGCAGGTCCCGCCAGGCGTCGCCCCACAGGCTGCGCGGCGCGGCCGCCGCCTCGGGGACGGCCGCCGCGGCCTCGGTCACGGGGGCCTGTTCGGTGATCTCAGGCATAACGGATCCTCGGGTCCAGGACCGCGTAGAGCAGGTCGACGATCAGGTTGGCGGCGAGGAAGACGACCACGAGGATGGTCACGAAGCCGACGACGGTGGGCGCGTTCTGCCGCAGGATGCCCTGGTAGAGCTGGTAGCCGACGCCCTGGATGTTGAAGATCCGCTCGGTGACGATCGCGCCGCCCATCAGGGCGCCGATGTCGGTGCCGAGGAAGGTGATCACCGGGATCAGCGAGTTGCGCAGCAGATGCACCCCGACGACGCGCCGCCGGGGCAGGCCCTTGGCGGTGGCGGTGCGGATGTAGTCGGAGCGGATGTTCTCGGCGATCGACGTTCGGGTGAGCCGGGCGACGTACGCGAGGGAGACGCCGGCCAGCACGATGCCGGGCAGCAGCAGTTCACCGAAGGCGACGTCGCCCGAGACCGCGGGCGCGGCCCAGGCGAGCTTCACGCCGATGAAGTACTGGAGCAGATAGCCGGTGACGAACGTCGGGATGGAGATCACCAGCAGGGTGAAGACCAGTACGCCGGTGTCGACGAAACGGCCCCGGCGCATCCCGGCGACGATGCCGAGCCCGACGCCGACGACGACCTCGATGGCGAAGGCCACCAGCGTCAGCTTGATGGTGTTGGGGAAGGCCGAGCCCATCAGTTCGGCGACGGGCGTGCCGTTGAAGGCGGTGCCGAAGTCGCCGCGGAAGATGCCGGCCATGTACTGCAGGTACTGGCTCCACAGCGGGTCGTCGAGGTGCAGGGATTCCCGGATCTGGGCGGCGGTGGCCGGATCGGGCGTCCGGTCTCCGAACATCGCGGCGACGGGGTCGCCGAGTGCGTAGACCATGACGAAGATCAAGAAAGTGGTGCCGATGAAGACGGGCACCATCTGGAGCAGGCGTCGGATGACGTAGCGCCCCATGTGTCCTCCAGTAAAGCGCCGACGCGGGGGCGGCCGGGCCGCGCCCGGGACCGGGGGGTCGCGGACGTGGCCGGCTGCTCTCGCCGCCGTGTGCGGGTGTGTTCTCGCGCGCGGGGCCAACCCCGGGAGGCCGACGGGCGGTTGTCGCCCGTCGGCTTCCTCACAGGGGGCCGCGTCGGGTCAGCCCTTGACCTTGATCTGGGTGAAGACCGGGAGGCTGAAGGCGTTCAGCTGGACGCCGGAGACGTGCTCGGACCAGCCGGCGGTGCCGTTCTGGTACCAGAGCGGGATGCTGACGACCTTGTCGAGGACGATCTTCTCGGCCTGCTTGTAGAGGTCGGTGGCCTTCTTGACGTCCGGTTCGGCGCCGGCCTGCTGGAGCAGTGCGTCGAACTTCGGGTCGCTGAACTTGGCGTCGTTGGCGGCGCCGCCGGTCGCGTACAGCGGGGTCAGGAAGTTCTCGATCTGCGGGTAGTCCATCTGCCAGCCGGCGCGGAACGGCTGGGTCATCTCCTGCTTGGTGATCTGGTTGCGGAAGTCCCCGAAGGTGCCGACGGGGTTGCCGACGCACGCCTTGTCGTCGCCCAGCACGGTGTTGATGCTGTTGCAGACGGCGTCCACCCACTGCTTGTGGGAGTCCTTGTCGGCGTTGTAGCTGATGGTCATCTTCCCGCCGGGAAGGCCGCCGCCCTCCTTGATCAGCTTCTTCGCCTGGGTGGGGTCGTACGTGCAGGTGTCGCCGCAGACGTCCTTGCTGTAGCCGTTGGCGTCGCCGAGGACGGGCGAGGTCAGGTCGGTGGCCGGGGTGCGGGTGCCGTTGTAGACCTTCTCGGTGATCGCCTTGCGGTCGATCGCCATGGACAGGCCCTTGCGGACCTTCTCCATGCCCGGCTTGTTCCAGCCGTCCTTGTAGAGCGGGAAGGTGACGACCTGGTTCACGCCCGCGGGCTGTGAGAGGTAGTTGCCCTTCAGGTCCGACTTGGCGTTGCGGATCTGCTCGGCGGGCACGTCGTCGTCGACGTCGAGGTTGCCGGACTGCAGGTCCGCGTAGGCGGCGTTGGAGTCGGTGTAGACCTTGAGCAGCACGCCCTTGTTCTGCGGCTTGTCGTCCCCGGTGTAGTGCGTGTTGGGGACGAGCTTCATCTGCTTGCCCTTGTCGTACGAGTCCACGGCGTACGGGCCGTTGCCGACGGGCTTGGCGAGGTAGCCGTCGTGGTCGCTGAAGAACGCCTTGGGCAGCGGCGCGAACGCCTTGTAGCCCAGGCGCAGCGGCCAGGTCGACATCTTCTCGTTGAGCGTGACGGTGAAGGTGTGGTCGTCGACGACCTTGAGGCCCGAGAGGGTCTTCGCGGTCGGCTTGCCCTCGGCGGGCGCGACCGCGTCGTAGCCCTTGATGTCGGCGAAGAAGTACGAGTTCTTCTGGGCGTTGGTGGCCAGCGCGCCGTAGTTCCAGGCGTCGGTGAACGAACGGGCCGTCACCGGCTCGCCGTTGGAGAACTTCTCACCCTTCTTCACCTTGATGGTGAAGGTCTGCTGGTCCTTGGTCTCGATGGACTGCGCGACGTCGTTCTTCGCCTCGCCGGTCTTCGGGTCGTAGCTCTTCAGATTGCTGAAGATCATGTCGAGGACCTTGCCGCCGAGCACCTCGTTGGTGTTGGCGGGCTCCAGCGGGTTCTGCGGGTCACCCCAGTTGGCCCGGACGACGCCGGCTTCGGCGCTCGCACTGCTGCCGCCGCCACAGGCCGTGGCTCCCAGGGCCACGACTATCGCTCCTGCGACCCAGGTGGCGCTCTTGGCACCGCGCATGGGATTGCCTCCTCATGAGTCCATCTCTCGATATGGAAAGGAGCCGGCGCGACTGACACCCCTGACAGTCCACAACCAGCCCCCGATGCTCGTGAGTCGGCGCTTCTTACGGCGCGTGACCCATTGACCCGAGCTCAATACCGCCCAGTCTCAGTCACGTTCCGGCCATAAACCACGCGTAAGCGGTCTCGATTAGGTCACATCTCCCACTTATGGAGTTCGAAATTCGGACAAAGCAAACTATCCACACGTGCAGGAAAGGGACGAGGTGGGCAATGTCACTGGGAAAGCGTTCCGAATAACGGACACCTCGCCAACTGGTCAGGACCAAGCCACCATTGACAAGATCAATTCCCCGCGATAAAAGCCGCAGCGGCCCCGGCCGGACGGCCGTCCCCGCACACGGCGAAGCGCCCCGCCGGACCGGAGTCCTGCGGGGCGCTTCGGGGAATCAGCGGTGCGTCAGCGCTTGGCGCGCGACGCGGTGCGGCCGCGCTCCTTCTGGTCGAGGACGACCTTGCGGATACGGACCGCCTCCGGGGTGACCTCGACGCACTCGTCGTCGCGGCAGAACTCCAGCGACTGCTCCAGGGAGAGCTTCCGCGGCGGCACGATCGCCTCGAAGGAGTCCGCGGAGGAGGAGCGCATGTTGGTGAGCTTCTTCTCCTTGGTGATGTTGACGTCCATGT
This sequence comes from Streptomyces sp. NPDC029159, assembly GCF_055564055.1. NCBI lineage: Bacteria > Bacillati > Actinomycetota > Actinomycetes > Kitasatosporales > Streptomycetaceae > Streptomyces > Streptomyces sp. NPDC029159. Next base: position 143,377 of record NZ_JBVHWT010000003.1, on the reverse strand, counting down.
CGTCGGCGCGGGAGTTCTCGCCGACGATCATGCCCTCGTACACCTCGGTGCCCGGCTCGGTGAAGAGCACACCGCGCTCCTGGAGGTTGGTCATCGCGAACGCGGTGACCGCACCGGAGCGGTCGGCGACCAGCGAACCGTTGTTACGGGTCTTCAGCTCGCCGAACCACGGCTCGTGGCCCTCGTGGATGGAGTGGGCGATACCGGTGCCACGGGTGTTGGTCAGGAACTCCGTGCGGAAGCCGATCAGACCACGCGAGGGGACGACGAACTCCATGCGGACCCAGCCGGAGCCGTGGTTGGACATGTTGTCCATCCGGCCCTTACGGGTGCCCATGAGCTGGGTGACCGCGCCCATGTGCTCCTCGGGCACGTCGACCGTCATGCGCTCGACCGGCTCGTAGGTCTTGCCGTCGACCTGCTTGGTGACCACCTGCGGCTTGCCGATGGTCATCTCGAAGCCCTCGCGGCGCATCTGCTCGACCAGGATGGCCAGCGCCAGCTCACCGCGGCCCTGCACCTCCCAGGCGTCGGGGCGCTCGGTGTCCAGGACGCGGAGCGAGACGTTACCGATCAGCTCGCGGTCGAGACGGTCCTTGACCTGGCGGGCGGTGACCTTGCGGTCCTTGACCGCGGCCTTGGCGTCCGCGCCCTTACCGGTGCCGCCCCGGCCGACCAGCGGCGAGGTGTTGGTACCGATGGTCATCGAGATCGCGGGCTCGTCGACCGTGATCAGCGGCAGCGCGACCGGGTTCTCCGGGTCGGCCAGCGTCTCGCCGATCATGATGTCGGGGATACCGGCGACCGCGCAGATGTCACCGGGGCCGGCGACCTCGGCGGGCTTGCGGGTCAGCGCCTCCGTCATCATCAGCTCGGTGATGCGGACGTTGGCGATCGAACCGTCGCGCTTCATCCAGGCCACGGTCTGGCCCTTGCGCAGCTCGCCCTGCTCGACACGGAGCAGCGCGATACGGCCGAGGAAGTTGTCCGCGTCGAGGTTGGTGACGTGGGCCTGGAGCGGGGCGGTCTCGTCGTACTCCGGCGCCGGGACGTGCTGGAGCAGCGTGGTGAAGAACGGCTGCAGGTCGGTGGAGTCGGCCGGGACGGTGCCGTCCTCCGGCTTGGTCAGCGACGCGATGCCGTCACGGCCGCACGCGTAGACGATCGGGAACTCGATCTGGTCCTCGTCGGCGTCCAGGTCGAGGAAGAGGTCGTAGGTCTCGTTGACGACCTCGTCGATCCGCGAGTCCGGGCGGTCCGTCTTGTTGATGCAGAGGATGACCGGCAGACGCTGGGACAGCGCCTTGCGGAGCACGAAGCGGGTCTGCGGCAGCGGGCCCTCGGAGGCGTCGACCAGCAGCACGACCGCGTCGACCATCGACAGACCACGCTCGACCTCGCCACCGAAGTCGGCGTGGCCGGGGGTGTCGATGATGTTGATCGTGATCGGGTCGCCACCGTCCTTGGGGTGGTACTTGACCGCGGTGTTCTTCGCGAGAATGGTGATGCCCTTCTCGCGCTCCAGGTCGTTGGAGTCCATGACCCGGTCGTCGACGGAGTCGAGCTGGTGAGCGGCGAAGGCCCCCGCCTGCTTGAGCATGGCGTCGACGATGGTCGTCTTGCCGTGGTCGACGTGGGCGACGATGGCGACGTTACGGATGTCGTGGCGCGTGGGCACTTGCGGCGCTTCTCCCGGAATCGTGGTGGGCGGCGCGTACGGTCCGGCACGCGCGCCTGCCGGGCATGAGAAGCCACGGCCTCACCCCATGGTACGTGGCTGTCGCGCCTTCGGCCGCCCCAGCCCGCCCACACCGGTCCTGACCTGGGCATTCTCACCGATTGTCCGGGCCAGCGCCGACCAGATTTCGCCCGCCCGCCGCCGCGCCGTCAGCCGGGTGCGGCGCGGCGGCGGGCCCGGGCTCACTTCGCGTAGCCGATGTCCTGGAAGCGCGGGGCGGCGAAGCCGAAGGAGCCGATGTTGACGAGGGACTTCTTCGTGGCGACCAGCTCGGGCCGCTGGTAGAGCGGGATCGAACCGGCCGCCGCCCAGATCCGGGCGTCGGCCTTGTTCAGCGCCTCCCGCGCGGCCTTCGGGTCGAGGTCGGAGACCGCCTCGTCGAAGAGCTGGTCGACGCGGTCGGAGCCGACGCGGGTGTAGTTCTGCCCGACGCTGAGCGAGCCGTCCGGCGCGGGCTGCGGCTTGGCGTAGACCGGCCGGGCGTCGGTGGACGGGTAGGCGGAGCCCGGCCAGGAGTAGAGCGCGAGGTCGTAGTCGCCGGCCTCGATGTGGTCCTGGAAGTAGCGGTCGTCGGCGACCTTCTGGACGGCGGTGGCGATACCGATCCGGGAGAGCATCGTGGCGATCCGGTGGCCGACGGTGCGCAGCTCCGCGGAGGCGGGGCCGTCCGGTACGACGAAGCGCAGGGTGAGCGGTCGGCCGGCCTTCTTCACCACGGGCGCCCGCGCCGCGATCTGCTCGCCCGCCTCCGCCTTCTGCCCGCCGCCCGCGGCGGCGTCACCGGGGGCGCCGCCGTGACCGGCCTGCGCGTCGCCGTGGGCGGGCTGCGACGACGCCTGCCCGCCACGGCCCGAGCGCCAGCCGGCGTCCGCGAGCAGCGTCTTCGCGGCGTCGGTGTCCGTACCGCCGACGGCGTCGCTGTGGTCGGCGTACCCCTCCTGCCCGGCCAGCAGCAGATGGCTGCCGGGCGTCGTGGCGGGCAGCCGCAGCGGCTTGAGGACGGTGTCGGCGAGGGCCTGGCGGTCGATGGCGCGGGCCACCGCGCGCCGCACCCGGTTGTCGGCGAGCGGCCCGCTGCCGCCGTTCAGCGCGAGCTGGGTGTACGCGGGCTGCAGGGCCCGGCGGACGGTGTAGCCGCGCAGCGTCTTCAGCGCGGCCGCGGCCCGGGCCTCGGCGGCGGCCGCCTCGGAGCCGCGGGCGGCGGCCTGGGCGCGTACGGCGTCGGCGGCGACCTCACCGCGCGGGGTGTCCTCACCGCCTGCGGCCTGGGCGCCCGCGTTGCCCGCGTGGACGCTCTTGGGGACACCGGCGGGGCCGGCGCCGCCGCCCGCCTCGTCGATCTTCTTCGCCACCGTCGCGTCGACCGCCGCGACGTCGACGGCCCCGGAGCTGAGCGCCTCGGCCCGCTTCGCGCGCGGGACGGCGCGCAGCTCCAGCCGGTCGAGCTTGGCGGGCGCGCCCCACCAGTGGCGGTCGCGCTCCAGGGTGAGGGTGCCGTCGTCGGAGTTGCGGTCGCCGACGGCGAACGGTCCGGCGGTCACCGGGAGCCGGTCGCGGGCGCCGTCGTTGAAGTCATCGGCGTTCTCCATGACGGACTTCGGGTAGAGCGGGGTGAACAGCGCCTGCCAGTCCGCGTAGGGCCGGGCGAAGGTGACCTTGACCTCGTGCGGCCCGGCGCCCTGCTCGACCTTGGCGATGCGGTCGTAGCCGGTGTTGCGGGCGGTCCAGTACGCGTGGTCGGTGCCGCGCAGCGCCTTCCACTGGGCGAGGAAGTCGGCGGCGCCGATCGGGCGGCCGTCGCTCCAGCGGGCCTTGGGATTGAGCTTGTAGACGACGACCTGCCGGGGCTCGCGCCTGGTGACGTCGGCGGCGGTGAGGTAGTCGGCGTTGCGCTGCGGGGTGCCGGTGCGGTCGAGGGTGAAGAGGGACGGCAGGACGGCGCCGGTGACCTGGGTGGTGGCCGCGTCGGCGTCGGTGTGGAACGCGTTGAGGGTGCCGGGCAGCGTGTCGACCGCCCAGCGGACGGTGCCGCCGTTGGCGACCCGGCCGCGGGGCGCCGCCGCGATGTCCTGGGCGAGGCCCGCGGCGCCGCCCCCGTCGTCGTCCGCGCAGCCGGCCAGGACCGGCAGCGGCAGCAGCACCCCCGCCGCGAGGAGGGCGGCGCGGCGCACGGCGCGGCCTGGTCTGACGTGGTCGGTCATGGCTGTTACCTCCGGGGCTCGCCGGCGCCGCGCCGAGCGCCGCGACACGTCCGGCCCACTTGGCGGCTCATCACATCTATGGCACCCCCACTGAAAGCGACCGGGGACGGCCCGGCCGCCCGACACGGCGGCGCCCCGGGGCAAGGCCACCCGCCCGGCGGAAGAGCCCCGCGAGCGGCGCGGGAGCGGGCTCCGGCCCGGCGGACGGCGCCCCGGAGGTCCGGCCGACGACCCCGTTTACGCGGGCGGCCCGGCCCCGCCCCGGCTCCCCGCCTTTCCCGCCCCACCGGGACGCGGGACACTCGGGACGTAGGAGGTCGTCCCCGCGCTCCGGAGACCTCGCCCCGGCGCCGACGGCCCTTCTGGACGACGTTTTCGGCAGAGAGGGCGGACCATGTCCCTTCACGACGAGCTGACGGCGGCCGAACACGCCCTGGACGAGCTGGCCCGTGCCGTGGAGCGGCTGGAGCGGCGGCTCGGCGACGGGCTCGACATCCGCCGGGTGCGCACCGACACCGACCACCTGGGCGACAGCCTGCGCCTGCTCCGCGCCGGGGCCGGCACCGCCCACACCACCCGGACCGACGGCGACCGCGTCGTCCCCGTCCCCGACGCCCCGTACGACAGCGCCCTGTGGTCCGACGCGGAGGACGAGGGCCTGGGGGCGAAGGACCGGCACGCCCCCTGAGCGGGCGCCCCGCGGGCACATACGGGACGGGCCCCGCAGCTGCGGGGCCCATGACTCAGAACATGCTCAGCAGCGCCTCGGTCGGATCCGGCGCCGGATGGTCGCCGTCGGGCAGCGCGAGTTCGAACCAGACCGTCTTGCCGCGCGGGGTGCGTCTGCTGCCCCAGCCCGCGCTGAGCAGGCCGACCAGCTGGAGGCCGCGGCCGCCCTCGTCGGTGTCGCGGGCGCGGCGGCGGCGCGGCTGGGCGAGGTCGGCGTCCCACACCTCGCACACCAGTGACCGGTCGCGCAGCAGCCGCAGCCGGATCTCGCCGTGGCCGTGCCGCAGCGCGTTGGTGACCAGCTCGCTGACGAGCAGCTCGGTGGTGTCCACCAGCTCCTCCAGGCCCCAGTCGGTCAGCTGGTCGCGGGCCAGCTCCCGGGCCCGCGCCACCGACCGGGCCTCCGGCGCCAGGCTCCAGTCCCCCACCGCGTCCTTGGGCAGCCCGTGCACCCGGGCCATCAGCAGTGCGATGTCGTCCTCGCCGTGCGAGGTGTCCAGGGTGGACAGGACGTGGTCGCAGGCGTCCTCCAGCGGCCGGTCGGCGTCGAGCGCCCCGCGGAACGCCTCCAGACCCTCGTCCAGCGGATGGTCGCGGGACTCCACCAGACCGTCGGTGTAGAGGGCGAGCAGCGCGCCGTCCGCCAGCTCCACCTCGGTCTCCTCGAACGGCTCGCCGCCCACGCCCAGCGGCATGCCCGGCGGTACGTCCAGCAGCACCGCGTCCGCGCCCTCCTCGACCAGCACCGGCGGCAGATGCCCGGCGTTGGCGAAGGTGCAGTGGCGGGTGATCGGGTCGTAGACGGCGTAGACGCAGGTGGCGAGGTAGACCTCGGAGAGGTCGGCGGCCCCGGCGGCGTGCGGGACGCCGGGGGCCGGGGAGCGGCCGGCCGCTCCCCGCTTGCCGCCGCGGCCCTCGCCGCCGCCCAGCCCGCGGGCGACCTCGTCCAGCGCGGCCAGCACCTCGGCGGGCTCCAGGTCGAGGAGGGCCAGCGTGCGGACGGCGGTGCGCAGCTCGCCCATGGCGACGGCGGCGCGCAGCCCGCGGCCCATGACGTCGCCGACGACCAGCGCGGTGCGGTGGCCGGGCAGCTCGATGACGTCGAACCAGTCGCCGCCGACCTCGGTGGCGGTGGTGCCCGGCAGATAGCGGCAGGCGATGTCGAGACCGGCGGCCTCCGGGTCGCCGGGCGGCAGCAGGCTGCGCTGGAGCATCAGCGCCCGCTCGTGCTCACGGCGGTAGAGCCGGGCGTTGTCGATACAGACCGCGGCGCGGGCCGCCAGCTCCACGGCGAGCGCGGTGTCCCGCTCGCCGAACGGTTCGCTGCCCTTCGTCCGGGAGAACTGCACCAGGCCGACGACGGTGTCCCGGGCGACCATCGGCACGGCGAGCGTGGAGTGCACCACGGCGCCCAGCTCGCGGCCCTCCTCGCCCTCCCGGCCCGGGACGATCTGCGCCTGGGCGGTGCGCAGCGCGCCCGCGCACGGGGAGTTGAACGGGTAGCGGTGGACCGCGCCGACCGCGACCGGCCCGCCCTCGGGCGCGGCGGGCATGGTGGCGAGCGGTGCGTCGGAGACGGCGCTGGAGAAGGCGACCCGGCGCAGCTCCGCGCTGCCGTCGCTCATCCCGGGCGGCGCCTCGTCGCCCGCCAGCAGCCCCTGGTAGAGGTCGACGGCGGCCAGATCGCAGAACTGCGGGACGGCGACGTCGAGCAGGGTGCGGGCGGTGGTCTCCAGGTCGAGGGAGTTGCCTATGCGGGCGCCCGCCTCGTTGAGCAGCGCGAGGTTGCGCCGGGCGTTGGCGGCCTCGCGTTCGGCGCGGCGGCGCCCGGTGACGTCGGAGGCGAGGGCGGCGACGCCGATGGGGCGGCCGCTGGCGCCGTGCAGCCGGTAGAGCGAGACCGACCAGCGGCGCCGGTCCTCCGCACCGGGCACCACACCGACCAGCTGCATCTCGGTCACCGGCTCACCGGTGTCCAGCACCCGCCGCAGCGCCACCGTCATCCGCTCGGCCTCGGCCCGCGGCAGGAAGTCGTACGGGGTGCCACCTCGGTACTTGCTCGCCGGACCGCCGAAGACGGTGGCGAAGCGCTCGTTGACGCGGAGCAGCCGCAGCCGGGTGTCGAAGAGGGTGAAGCCCATCGGGGACTGGCCGAAGACCGCCTGTGCGGCGGCGAGGTCGGTCTCGATGCCGCGCAGCGCCTTGACATCGACGACGAGACAGAGCGCGGCCCGCTCGCCGTCCTCCGTCGCGGATGGCATGACGTAGATCTCCGCGAGCCCGTCGGCCTCGCCGCCGTCGGCGCGGCGGTAGGGCACCAGGCCGGTCCACTCCCGGCCGTCCAGGATCCGGGAGACCGTACGGTGCCCGCTCTCGCGCAGCTCGTGGGGGACGAACGCCTCGACGGGATCCTTGCCGACGGCCTGGGCGGCGGAGATGCCGAGCAGGTCGGCGGCCCGCTCGCTCCAGCCGTCGATGCGGCCGTCGGGCCCGAGGGAGAAGGACGCGAGGCGGATGTAGTCGTAGATCGAACCGGGCCGGCTGGACTGCCACACCGGCGGCTCCTGCACCACACGCTCAGGCGGGACGAGGACCGGGTCGGCCTGCCCCTTTCCGCCGTGGCCTACGGCCTGCGCGGGAACCGTCCCGCCGGATGACAACTCGCTCACGAGCCCCGTCCCCTCCAGCTCATCGTGCCCGGACCGGACCTGCCGAGTAAATCAGCACCTCGGCACTTCGGAACACGGTCTTCACGATCACAGCACAGTCTCGATCGCGGCTCCGGCACGGTTTGTCGACGAATGGGCAACGACGCGTGTCGACCGGATCCACCTGTCTCCTAACCAGCCACCGCCAGCTCGAACCACACGGTCTTGCCGCTCTTGCCGTGCCGCGTCCCCCAGCGCCGGGAGGCGCGGGCGACCAGTTGCAGTCCGCGTCCGCCCTCGTCATCGGGGGTGGCGGCGCGCTCCAGCGGCGGATCGGGCAGCGGATCGGAGACCTCGACGAGGAGTCCGCCGCCGAGCCGTTCCAGCCGGACGCCGATCGGGCCGCTGGCGTACGTCAGCGAGTTGGTGACCAACTCGCTGACGAGGAGGACGGCGATGTCGGCGACGCCCTCCAGCCCCCATTCGGCGAGGGTCGAACGGACCGCGGCCCGCGCGGTGCGGACGGCGCCGGGCTCGGCGGGGAAGCTCCAGCCGGCGACGGCGGACGCACCGGGGACCGCGCCACGACGGCGGACGGCGGCGTGTGCCGAATCGGGGGCTCCTGCCGCTGCGCTGTCGCTCACGCCGATCACTTCCCATGGCGCGGTGAACCACCGCACCTGCCTACAAGAGGTTCATTCAGGACATACCCGATAATCGCCTGCCCGTATCGCCGGTGCGCGGCCGCCCACGCCACCCGGACGAACGCCTCGCCCGGCCGGGTCCACCACCACGGCCCGCGGACCGCCCGTGGCCCGGCGCGCTCAGAGCGGGGCCCGCCCGCCGGGCACCGTGCCGCGCGACGGCGGACGCGACGCGACGCCCTCGCCCTCCCGCAGCAGCCGCATCGCGGCGGCGACGGCCGGCCGGTCCTGGTCGAGCCAGTCCACCGACAGCTCCTCGTCCGGCTCCAGCCAGCGCAGCTCGTCGTGGTCCTGGAGCGGCCGCGGCTCGCCGGAGACCAGCCGGGCGACCCACACCCGCAGCACGAAGCCTGGACGCAGCGCCCACTCACCGGCGATCGGCGCCAGCGGCTCGGCCTCGACGCCCAGCTCCTCGCGCAGCTCACGGACGAGCGCCTGCTCGGGGCTCTCGCCGTCCTCCACCTTGCCGCCGGGCAGCTCCCAGCGACCGGCCAGCGCGGGCGGCGCGCTGCGCCGGGCGGCCAGCAGCCGCCCCCGGTCGAGCACCGCACCGCCCACCACCACACGCACCGTCGTCATACGCGGCAGCCTACGGCGCACGCCACACCCCGCAACCCGCTCAGCCTGCCGTCACATCCATCTTCTCCACCACGTAGAGCTCCTGGTCATCGCCGCCGCCGAGGCCGCCGATGACCCGCTCGGCCTCCGCGCGGGTGGCGTACCGGCCCACCCGATAGCGGTGGCCGCCTTCGTCCTGACGAATGACCTGCCAGGGCAGTGGCGTCTTGCCGTCAGCCATCACGCCACCCCATCCGCAGCACCGCGCGTCATCCCGTGCCCCTCCCGGGCCGTTACCGAATCCGCATTCTGCATATGCCCGAGCCTACGCCCGACCTTCACTCAGCGGATATGGAATGGCACAAAGAGAAACCGAACCGGCCACCCGCGGGCCCCGGCGAACCGGGAGGGCCTGCGAGTGGCCGGTGGAGCCGTACGGCTCGGTGGTGCGGAACCGGGGACGGGCCCCGGGCGCGGCGCCGGTCAGGCGTCGCTGCGGAGCTTGCCGTCCGAGGGGCGGTCGTCGTCCGGGCCGTCGCCCGCACCGGAGCGCTGGGCACCGACGGTGGCCGTACCGGCCGACTCCTCGGCCTGCTCCGCCGCCTCGATCTCGGCCTCGACCGCGACCAGCGAGGGGTTCCGCCACGAGCTGCGCACGCCCCAGAAGTAGAACGCGAGGCCGATGACGACGACCACGGCGATGTCCACGCCCTCGGGCAGGTAGCCCTTGCCGCCGAACTCCTTGCCGCCCGCGTACGAGACGAGGGCCATCACCAGCAGGTACGTCACCATCCAGGCGCCGGCCTTGAGGTGCGGGCGCAGCTCGGCCCACGGCTTGCGGCCCTGGGTGAGCGGCTTGCCGATCTCGTACCAGGCCCAGACCGGCAGACCGACGGCCATGATCAGGATGACCTTGCCGGTGAGCGGCCAGCGGCCCCAGTAGAGGACCAGCGAGCCGAAGACCATCGCGATCGGGGCGATGACCGGCATCACCTTCAGCTGCACCGGCCGCTTCAGACCGGGCGCGAGGCGGCGCAGCGACATCACGGCGACGGGGCCGGTGATGTACGAGATGACCGTGGCGACGGAGACGATCTCCGCCAGGGAGCCCCAGCCGCGGAAGACCGCGAGGAACAGGAAGGCGATGACGAGGTTGAGCACCAGCGCCGGGCGCGGCACACCGGTCTTCTTGTCGACCTTGCCGAAGATGCCGGGCAGGTGGCCGTTCTCCTGCACGCCGTGGATCATGCGCGAGGTGGTGGCGGCGTAGATCATGCCGGTGCCGGACGGCGAGATGAAGGCGTCCGCGTAGAGCAGCATCGCGAGCCAGTTCAGGCCCCAGGCGATGGCGAGGTCGGCCAGCGGGGAGTTGTAGCCGAGACCGGCCCAGCCGCCGGCGGCGGAGAGCTTGTCGCCGGGCACCGCCATCAGGAACGCGACCTGCAGGGCGACGTAGATCACCAGGGCGATGACGATGGAGCCGATGACGGCCTTCGGCAGCGAGCGACCCGGGTTGCGCGCCTCACCGGCGAGGTTCAGCGGCGACTGGAAGCCGTTGTAGGCCCAGACGATGCCGGAGACCGCGACGGCGGTGAAGACCGAGCTCCAGCCGTTCGGCGTGAAGCCGCCGGCGTCCTTGATGTTGCCGGTATCGAAGTGCGCGATCATCAGCGCGCTCGCGGTCAGGATCGGAACGACGACCTTGAAGACCGTGATCGCGGTGTTGGTCTTCGCGAACAGCGTGATCGCGAACCAGTTCAGGAAGAAGTAGAAGATCAGCAGCACGCTGGCGAGGCCGACGCCGCTGCCGGTCAGCTCCTTGCCGTCGTACAGCGCATGGGCCCAGTCGAAGTCCCACGAGCTCATGTACTGGACGGAGGCGGTGGCCTCACCGGGGATCACGGAAACGATCGCGATCCAGTTGGCCCACGCCGCGAGGTAACCGGCGAGCGAGCCGTGGGAGTACTGGCCGTAGCGGACCATGCCGCCGGCCTTCGGGAACATCGACCCCAGCTCGGTGTAGGTCAGGGCGATGGTGAGTGCGACGACCGCACCGATCACCCAGGCGAGGATGGCGGCGGGACCGGCGATGGCAGCGGCCCGCTCGGCCCCGAAGAGCCAACCGGAGCCGATGATGGACCCGAGACCAGTGGCGGTCAGGGCGATGGTCCCTAGGGACCGGCGGTAATTGGAGTGCGAGCCCTGCTCCGCGCTCGGGGTCTTCGTCGTGCTCACGTGCTTGGTCTCCTGGTCTTCCCCCGTGCCGTGCACAAACTTCGCCATCGTAAGAGCGAATCGGATGATCGGATTCCCCCACCCGGCGAAAAGCCCCGCCACAGCGAGCGGGTGTGACTATTCCCACGGCACAGTGCAGCCGACAAATAAGAATGAATACGGACAACGAGTCCGCATGAAACCGGTGTTACGGGCGGTACGAGGACCCGTCCCGAGGCCCCATATCCGCACCCCCGTCCCCTTTTCGCTTCCTCCCGCCCCCGTCACGCCGGATCTATCTGACCGGCAGGTGATACGTCACGCGGTGCCGGTCGGCGAGGGTGACCACATCGGCGGTCTCCACGGGCCGTCCCCCGGCGAAGTACGTCCGCGAGATGACGAGCACAGCATGGCCCGGCACACCGCCCAACGCCATGACTTCTTCGGCCAGCCCCGGGCGGGCGCCGACCTCCTCCACGACGTTGTCCACCACGACGTCGATGGCGGCCATCCGCTCGACCACCCCGCGCCCCGCCAGCGGCCCCTCCTCGGGCAGCATCACGGGCGTACGGCCGGTGATCTCCAGCGGCTCCCAGGACGTCGACACCATCACCGGCTCGCTCTCCGACCGGAAGACGTACCGCGTCCGCATCACCCGCGCGCCCGGCTCGATCCGCAACCGCCCGGCGACCGCGCCCCCCGCCTCCTCCTGCCGGCTGCTCGACTCCCAGCTGCCCGTGACCCGCTCGTCCGTCTGCTCCTGCCGGAACGGCGTGCAGGACGCCCCGGCGTGGTGCCCGGCGCGGGCGATACGGCGGTGGGCCGGGCGCTCGCGCACATACGTACCGGAGCCGGACCGCCCCTCGACCAGCCCCTCGGCCATCAACACCTTGCGCGCCTCCAGCGCGACGGTGTCCGAGACGCCGTACTGGGCACGGATACGGGCCTGCGAAGGGAGGCGGGTGTGCGGCGGCAGCACGCCGTCGACGATCTTCTGGCGCAGGTCGCCTGCGACACGGAGGTACGCGGGCTGCTCACCGAAAGGCACGTGCCCCTCCCAACAGCTTGGCAGTCGGTAACAGCGTGACAACTGCGCGTGGCCACCCGCAACCTTGGGCCAGGAAATCACTCAATGTGATGACGCCCAGCTCACCCCGCATAACGATCAAGGAATCGGGTGACGGGGACGCCGCGGGGGCCGCACCCGAAGGAGACCCATGACCGCCACCCCCACCCCGCTCCCCGCCCTCCCCGACGACTGGCACCGCGCACTCGCCGTCGTCGCCCACCCCGACGACCTGGAGTACGGCGCCGCCGCCGCGGTCGCCGAATGGACCGCCTCCGGGCACACCGTCACCTACCTCCTGGTGACCCACGGCGAAGCCGGCATCGACGCCCTGCCGCCCGCCGAGTGCGCCCCGGTCCGCGAAGCCGAGGAACGCACCGGAGCCGCCCTGGTGGGCGTCGACACCGTCGAATTCCTGAACCACCCCGACGGCACCCTCACCCCCGGCCCCGCCCTCCGCCGCGACCTCTCCGCCGCCCTCCGCCGCCACCGCCCCGACCTGCTCCTCACCCTCAACCACCACGACACCTGGCCCGGCGGCCACTGGAACACCCCCGACCACCGCACGGTCGGCCGCGCCGTCCTGGACGCGGCCATGGACGCGGGGAACCGGTGGATCTTCCCCGAACTGGCGACGGAGAAGGGCCTGCCGCCTTGGAACGGCGTCCGCCGGATCGCGGTGGCCGGATCGCCCACGCCTACGCACGCGGTGGAGGTACCCGACGGCTTCGAGCGGGCCGTCAACTCGCTGGCCGCCCACGACAGCTATATAAGGGGGCTCTCCGCCCCCGGCTCCCCCGCCCCCGATCCCCATACCTACGCGCGGGAATTCCTTGACCGGGTCTTGAATCCAGCGGCTGACGGGGCGGCCCGGGTTGTCCGGTTGGAGGTGTTCTCCCGGTGAGGGGCGGAGGGATCAGGGCACGCATAAGGGCCATGTGACGCTTGCCAGATGGCTGGTTTCAGCCCCTGCGCCACGACATCCGGTGCCCTAGGCGCGCCGGTACCCGGGAAGGCTGCGTCGGCCGATGAGGAACCACAGCAGGCTGCCCAGGAAGGGCGCGACGAAGGCGAACACCACCCACACCAGCTTCATCCCGGCATCCATCCGAGCCTTCAGGATGCTGACCAGAGCACCGATGAACAGCACGACGAACGCCAGCACCACCGCGGCCATGACGGCGAGGCCGGCATAGCCCACGGCACTCTCGGACAGACCGAAGATCTGCTGACCGGCGAGAACGACATGCATGAGGAGATGACCACCTTTGTGGGGGGGGAAGAGGGAACGCGCGGCACTCAGGCACCACCAGCCCCGCTCCGGTTCGCGGCCCTCGCGTGAGGCCACCTGAACGGCGGGACTCCAGAAATCTATGTCCGCGCCGACCGGAAAACGTTCACCCCCAGCACGAGACAACCGTCAACCCCAGGTGGCACGGACCTCCTACTCAAGAGGTACTCGGTCGTCCTCGACCGGTACGGCAAGCGGGGCCTGCCTCCGTCCAGGGCCGGCCCCGCTTGCTCCGCGTGTGCCGCCGGGTCGTTATCTCAAAGCCACGGTGGCGTCAGACGCTGCGGCGGAACGTTCAGCACACGGCTCCGACCCGCAGAAAGCTCGTCCAGCACGGCGTGAGTCCATTTGATCCCCCGCGACGTACGCGCGCATCTCACGAGGTCGTGGAGCGCGCCGATCGGAACGACCTGCCCACGGTGATCACTCGCCGCGGCAAGGAAATCGCCGTCGTCGTTTCCATCGAGGTGCTGCGCAAGTACCAGGAGAGGGAGGAGCGTGAGATCAATCGGATCATCGACAACCGCATGGCCAACCCCGCACCCGGCATCCCGGTCGAGGACGTCATGGGAGAGGTTCCATCCCCGCTGCTCCAGCGCATCGAGGCGCTGGTCGGCGCCGACGGAGTGTCGACTCGGACCTCAACAGCCAGAGCCCGACAGCTGCGCCGCCCGCGATCGGCTTTTCTCGCAGAATCTACGCAAGTCACTCGGCAATACCGAGGTAAACGAAGGCTTGACCCACACGCTGCTCACCCAGGGTGAGAACTTCTGGTATTTCAACAATGGAATCACCACACTCTGCGAATCCGTCAAGAAGACGCCTCGCGGTGGCTCTACCCACGCGTATGGTGACTTCACGATCGAGGGTGTGAGCGTGGTCAACGGGGCACAGACCGTGGCGAGCATCCACCGGGCGGCTAAGAAGGACGAGAAGCCCCTCGAAGAGGCCCGCGTATGGGTTCGATTCATCTCGCTCGAGGGGTGTCCACCCGATTTCGCCACGGATGTGACCCGGGCAACTAACACGCAGAACAGTGTCGAGAGCCGCGACTTCGTCGCACTTGATCAACAGCAGGAACGCATTCGTCGGGACATGCTTCTATCACTACACAAGCAGTACTCCGTCAAACGCGGAGAAAGCGTACCCACAGCGAGTGACGGATGCACAGTCGAAGACGCAATCGTTGCCCTCGCCTGCGCCCACAACAATCCGTACTACACGGTTCTGGCAAAGAGCGCGGTTGGTCGGCTGTCCGAAAACACCGAACGAGCACCGTACACAAACCTTTTCAACAACGGGACCAGCGCGCATCGAGTGTGGCGTTGTGTTCAGGTGATGCGTGCGGTCGAGGCAAACTTGGCCGATCGCCGGAAGAAGCTCGTCGATAGGGAGTTCGCCGTGGCCGCACACGGGAACCGGATCGTGCTGCAGCTGGTGTTCAACCAACTCAGAATGGACAAAATCAACGATGCGAAATACGACTGGGATAAGGAGATCAAGCAGATCCACAAGGTAACCGGCATCGCTCTCGACCACCTGACCGAGGCCATCGAGAGCACCTACTCGAACAACTATCTCGCGCCGCTTTTCAAGAACACCACGAAGTGCCGCGACCTGGTCACCCAGGTCGAGGCCAAGTTGGGTTCCGGCTGATCGACGGCGCCCGGCAGAATAGCTCTTAGCCGGGCGCCCTAAAGGCTGTCTCGTACGCCAAGCGACGTGCGTTCGCAGGCGAGCGCAGCAGGTACGAGCCCTCGCGCAGCGCCGCATTATCCTCTGCCTGGACGAGTACAGCGTTGCCATGCTTGGACACGACCTCGATGGCCTCGTGATCGTCGTTGTCTTTCTTGATCAGGGGAAAGAGAGCCTTGCAGGTTTCGCTCACGGTTATCGACATGGATTCAATCCCTCCACCAAATGGTACCGAATAACGCACCATTGATGAACCACTCAAAGTGAGGCTCAATGAGTGACACCCCGTCAGGAATCCCAGCATCATCCCAGCATGGGAAAGATCCAGGGGCCCGACTTCGACGAGTCGGGCCCCTCTGACCTGCACATTAAGCAAAAGCGACGTGGCGAATTTGCACCTAAACGTTGAACCGGAACTCCACCACATCCCCGTCCTGCATCACATAATCCTTCCCCTCCATCCGTGCCTTGCCCTTGGCGCGGGCCTCGGCGACGGAGCCGGTCTCGACGAGGTCGGCGAAGGAGATGACCTCGGCCTTGATGAAGCCCTTCTGGAAGTCCGTGTGGATGACGCCGGCGGCCTCGGGGGCGGTGGCGCCCTGCTTGATGGTCCAGGCGCGGGATTCCTTGGGGCCGGCCGTCAGGTAGGTCTGGAGGCCGAGGGTGGCGAAGCCGGCGCGGGCGAGGGTGGCGAGGCCGGGCTCCTCGGCGCCGACGGACTGGAGGAGCTCCATGGCGTCCTCCTCGTCCAGCTCGGCGAGGTCGGCCTCCAGCTTGGCGTTGAGGAAGATCGCCTCGGCGGGGGCGACCAGGGCGCGCTGCTCGGCCTTGAACGCCTCGTCGGTCAGCTCGTCCTCGTCGACGTTGAAGACGTAGAGGAAGGGCTTGGTGGTGAGGAGGTGGAGGTCGTGGAGGAGCTCTTCGTTGCCGGAGCCCTGGACGATGCCCTGGGAGAAGAGGGTGTCGCCGCGCTCCAGGATCTCCTTGGCCTCCTCGACGGCCTTGACCTTCGGGACGACGTCCTTCTTGATGCGCGACTCCTTCTGGAGGCGCGGCAGGACCTTCTCGATGGTCTGGAGGTCGGCGAGGATCAGCTCGGTGTTGATCGTCTCGATGTCGTCGCGGGGCGAGATCTTGCCGTCGACGTGGACGACGTTCTCGTCGGCGAAGGCGCGGATGACCTGGCAGATCGCGTCGGACTCGCGGATGTTCGCGAGGAACTTGTTGCCCAGGCCCTCGCCCTCGCTGGCGCCGCGGACGATGCCCGCGATGTCGACGAAGTCGACGGTCGCCGGGAGGATGCGCTCCGAGGAGAAGATCTCGGCGAGCTTGGCGAGGCGGGTGTCGGGGACGCCGACGACGCCGACGTTCGGCTCGATGGTGGCGAACGGGTAGTTGGCCGCCAGCACATCGTTCTTGGTCAGGGCGTTGAACAGGGTCGACTTGCCGACGTTGGGCAGTCCGACGATTCCGATCGTGAGCGACACGGTGGCGACATCCCGGGGAGCGAGGCGGTAAGGGCGGCGGCTCCCTTGAGGGGCCGATCCACCAGTTTACGGGGCTCCCGCGGTGGGCCGCCCGGCCCCGTGACGAGGCGTGCGCGGTGGGCCGCCCGGCCGGGTGCGGGCCCCTCGAACGCAGCACCGATCTTGAACCCTGGCGTGTCCCGAAGCCTGTTAATACCACTTAGCGGCCTACCGTTGGCGGGTGGAGCAACGAGATGCGCGCGCACCCCAGCACCGTCCGGCCGCGAGCGGCGGTCCCTCCGCGGTCCAGGATCCCCGCCTGCCGCGGCCGGCCGCGGCACGGTCCGGCCCCGGCCCGGGGGACGCCGAGCGGCGGGCCGCCGGTACCGCGACCGTCTACCGGGCCGGGCGTCGCCCGCTGCCCGCACGGGTCGCGGCGGCGAAGCGGCGGATGCCCGCGCCGAAACTGACCGGCCTGGGGTGCGGCCTGCTGAGCACGCTGGCGCTGCTCGCCTTCGCCGCCCTCGACGAGCTGCTCCTCGACGGTGCGCAGACCCCGTACGGCGTGTTCTTCGTCCTGGTCTCGTGCTGCGCGGGGCTGTGGGTGCGGCCGTACGACCTGATCGCGGCGCCGGTGGCGCTGCCCATCGCGTTCACGCTCGGGGCGGTGCCGATCGAGCACGGCACCAAGGGGTTCGGCGGGCTGGTGATGGGCGTCTTCAGCGTGCTGGCGCTGAACGCGGGCTGGCTCTACGCGGGCACGGTGGTCTGTGTCCTCCTCGCGCTGGTGCGCAAGGCGGTGCTCACCGTGCGGCGTCGGGCCAGCCGACCGGGGACGCGACCGGAGCGTCCGGGGAATCGGCGTCCGGCGGAGCGTCCCGGCGCGGAGGGGCGGGGGCCGGGGCGGGCTCACGGGAACCGTCCGCGGCAGGTGGCGCCGCAGCCCGAGCGGCGTGAGCGGCCATCGCGGCACCCACGATCCCCGCGTCGTTCCGAAGCCGAGCCGGCACGATCTCGGCCCTGATGCCGTCGAGCAGCGGCAGGAACTTGTCGGCCTTGCGGCTGACCCCGCCGCCGAGCACGAACAGCTCGGGTGAGAAGAGCATCTCGACATGGGCGAGGTATTTGCGCAGCCGCCGCGCCCAGCGCGTCCAGCTCAGGCCCTCGGTGTCCTTGGCGCTGGTGGCGGCGCGGGTCTCGGCGTCGTGGCCGTTCAGCTCCAGATGGCCCAGCTCCGTGTTGGGCACCAGGCGGCCGCCGGTGAAGACGGCGGAGCCGATGCCGGTGCCGAGGGTGAGGACGATGACGGTGCCGCGGCGGCCGCGCCCGGCGCCGTAGCGCATCTCGGCGAGCCCGGCGGCGTCCGCGTCGTTGAGGAGGGTCACCGGGCAGTCGCCGCCGAGGCGTCCGGTGAGCAGCTGGGCGGCGTCGGTGCCGATCCAGCCCTTGTCGACGTTGGCGGCGGTACGGGTGAATCCGTCGGTGATCACACCGGGGAAGGTGGCGCCGACCGGGCCCGTCCAGCCGAAGTGCGCGACGACGTCACGGACGCTGTCGGCGACCGCGCCCGGGGTGGCGGGCTGCGGGGTGAGGACCTTGTGGCGCGGCTCGGCCAGCTCGCCGCGCTCCAGGTCGACCGGGCCGCCCTTGATACCGGATCCGCCGATGTCCACACCGAAGACCTTCATGGGAAAAGGCTAGGCGCGGTGGGCGCGGGGCGCCCCGGGAACGGGGAATCGGCGGACGGGCCGGGCGGGTCCGCCACGGTCCGGAACGCTCCGGGAAAGCTCCGGGAAAGCGGAACCGGCCGCCGGTACGGAGGTCACGGCGGCCGGTTCCCGGGGGCTTTTGCGGTGCTCAGCCGTCCGTCGCCGCCTTGGCCTCCGCGCGCAGGTCGCGGCGGAGCTCCTTGGGCAGCGAGAAGGCGATGGACTCCTCCGCCGCGGTGACCGTCTCGACGTCGTCGTAGCCGCGCTCGGCGAGCCAGTCGAGGACGCCGTGGACGAGGACGTCGGGGACGGAGGCGCCGGAGGTGACGCCGACGGTGGTGACGCCGTCGAGCCAGCTCTCGTCGATCTCGTCGGCGTAGTCGACCAGGTGGGCGTCCTTGGCGCCGGCGCCGAGGGCGACCTCGACGAGGCGGACGGAGTTCGAGGAGTTCTTGGAGCCGACGACGATGACGAGGTCGGCGTCGGCGCCCATCTGCTTGACCGCGATCTGGCGGTTCTGAGTGGCGTAGCAGATGTCGTCGCTGGGCGGCGAGAGGAGGTTGGGGTAGCGGCCCTTGAGGGCGCCGACCGTCTCCATGGTCTCGTCGACCGAGAGGGTGGTCTGGGAGAGCCAGACGACCTTGTCCGGGTCGCGGACCTCGACGTTCTCGACGTCCTCGGGGCCGTCGACCAGCGTGATGTGGTCGGGCGCCTCGCCGCTGGTGCCGATGACCTCTTCGTGGCCCTCGTGACCGATGAGGAGGATGTCGTAGTCCTCCTTGGCGTACCGGACGGCTTCCTTGTGGACCTTGGTGACCAGCGGGCAGGTCGCGTCGATGGTGGCGAGCTTGCCGCGGCGCGCCTCCTCGTGGACGGTCGGGGCGACGCCGTGGGCGGAGAAGATGACGATGTTGCCCTCGGGGACCTCCGCCGTCTCGTCGACGAAGATGGCGCCCTTCTTCTCCAGGGTCTTCACGACGTACTTGTTGTGCACGATCTCGTGGCGTACGTACACGGGAGCGCCGTACTGCTCCAGGGCTTTCTCGACGGCGATCACCGCGCGGTCCACCCCCGCGCAGTAGCCGCGGGGGGCGGCGAGCAGGACCCGCCGACGCTCGCGCGGGGCGTCCGCGCTCGGGGTGCTTGCGGGCTGCGGGGTGTCACCGTGACGCGGGGCGTCTCCGCTCGCGGCGGTGGCGGGTGACGGGCCGGGCGTAGCAGTCATGCGTCCCATCGTACGGGCGTAGCGCACCGCACAGAGATCGCTCCGGTGGCCCAGACTGAGGGCCGCGAGGGTACGTACCGGGCATCGCGCGCGGGCCGGACGTCGCGGACACGAGCGAGGAGGCGGTATGCCGGGGACGAACGACACGGCGAGCGGGACGGCCGGGGGTCCGGCGGGCGGGGAAGGCGGCGCGGTGGCCGCCCCGGAGCAGGGCGCGAGCAGCGCTCCGGGGCTGCGGCGGACGCTCAGCTTCCGGGATCTGATCGTCTACGGGCTGCTGTTCATCGCCCCGATGGCGCCGGTCGGGATCTTCGGCACGCTCCAGGCCAAGTCGGGCGGGGCGGTCACCCTCGTCTATCTCGTCGCGACGGTGGCGATGGCGTTCACGGCGTACTCGTACGCCCAGATGGTGCGGGTGGCGCCGCAGGCGGGGTCGGTCTACACGTACGCGCGGGTGGGGCTCGGCGAGGGCGCCGGGTTCGTCGCCGGGTGGATGGCGATGCTGGACTATCTGCTGATCCCGGCGGTGGCGTACCTCTTCTCCGGGATCGCGATGCATGCGCTCGTCCCGGGGGTGCACCAGTGGGTGTGGACGGCGCTGGCGGTGGTGGTGACGACGCTGCTGAACCTGTGGGGGGTGCGGACGGCGGCGGTCGTCGGGTTCGCGGTGCTGGCGATGGAGATCGCGGTGCTGGCGGTGTTCGTGGTCGCCGCGGTGGTGGAGCTGGTGGCGCACGGCGCGCAGCGCGGCTGGGCGACGCCGCTGACGGGTGAGGGTTCCTTCTCGATGACGGCGGTGCTGGCCGCGGTGTCGGTGGCGGTGCTGTCGTATCTCGGCTTCGACGCCATCGCGGCGTTCGCGGAGGAGGCTCAGGGGGCGCACGGACCGGCGGCGGGCGCCGGGCGGCGGGGCGCGGACCGGGTGGCGCGGGCGGTGCTCACCTGCCTGGTGGTGGCCGGTGTGCTGTTCGCGGTGCAGACGTATCTGGCGGCGCTGCTGGCCCCGATGTCGGCGGCGGAGCTGGCCGCGAAACCGGGTGAGCAGGGCGCGGCGTTCTACACGGCGGTCGACGCGTCGGTGGGCGGCTGGCTGCACGATCTGGTGGCGGCGAGCAAGGCGCTGGGCGCGGCGTTCGCGGCGCTGGCCGGGCAGGCGGCGGCCGGGCGGCTGCTCTTCGCGATGGCCCGGGACCGGCGGCTGCCGGGGGCGATGGCCAAGGTGGACGTGGGCAGCGGGGTGCCGCGCCGGGCGCTACTGGGCGCGGCGGTGGTGACGCTGGTGGCGGCGGTGTGGGCGGCGCGGCGGGCCGACGGGCTCGACCATCTGTCGTCGATCGTGAACGTGGGCGCGCTGACCGCGTTCGCGCTGCTGCACGCGTCGGTGATCGGCTGGTTCCGGGTGCGGCGGCGCGCCGAGGTGCCGAGCGTGCTGCGGCACGTGGTGGTGCCGGTGGTGGGTCTGGCCGTGGTGGTCGCGGTGATCGTCGAGGCGTCCCGGACGGCCCAGCTGGTGGGCGCGGCGTGGCTGGCGGTGGGGCTGGGGGTGCTGGCGTTCCAGTACGGGAGGGCCCGGCGGGAGGGGAAGGCGGGGCGGTAGGCGGGGGGGCCGGGGGCGGCCGGGGGCGGGGCTTCGTTGCCGGGTGCGGGGCGCGGCCGCCGGGCGCGAGGCCGGGCCGACGGGCGCGGCGCCGGCCCCGCCGCCGGAGCGGCCGTCGTCGGAGCCCGCCGTTGTCACCGGTCGCCGATACTCTCGCTCGTATGGCTCTCTCCACGTCTCCCGAAGCGCCGATCCCGGTCGGTCAGGTGTCGCGGCTGATCGGCGGGTGGATCGACCGGCTCGGCGCCGTCTGGGTCGAGGGGCAGATCACCCAGCTGTCGCGGCGGCCGGGCGCGGGCGTGGTCTTCCTGACGCTGCGCGACCCGTCGCACGACATCTCGCTGAGCGTGACGTGCTATCGCCGGGTCTTCGACCAGGTGGCGGACGTGGTCGGCGAGGGCGCCCGGGTGGTGGTGCACGCCAAGCCGGAGTGGTACGCGCCGCGCGGCCAGCTGTCGCTGCGGGCCGCGGAGATCAAGCCGGTCGGGGTGGGCGAGCTGCTGGCGCGGCTGGAGCAGCTGAAGAAGTCCCTGGCGGCCGAGGGCCTGTTCGCCGCGGGCCGCAAGAAGCCGCTGCCGTTCCTGCCACAGCTGATCGGCCTGGTCTGCGGCCGGGCCAGCGCCGCCGAGCGGGATGTGCTGGAGAACGCCCGGCACCGCTGGCCCGCCGTCCGCTTCGACGTGCGGAACGTCCCCGTCCAGGGTGCGCGCGCGGTGCCCGAGGTCATCGCGGCGGTGCGGGAGCTGGATGCGCTGCCCGAGGTGGACGTCATCATCGTGGCGCGCGGCGGCGGCAGCGTGGAGGATCTGCTGCCGTTCTCCGACGAGCGGCTGGTGCGGACGGTCGGCGAGGCCCGCACCCCGGTCGTCTCCGCGATCGGCCACGAACCGGACACCCCGCTGCTCGACCTCGTGGCCGACCTGCGGGCCTCCACCCCGACCGACGCGGCGAAGAAGGTCGTACCGGACGTCGGCGAGGAGCTGACGCGGGTGCGGCAGCTGCGCGAGCGGGCGCTGCGCGCGGTCGGCGGTTTCCTGGAGCGGGAGGAGCGGGGGCTCGCGGCGGCACTGAGCCGCCCGTCGATACGCCATCCGCAGCGGATGGTCACGGAGCGCGCCGAGCAGATCGATGCGCTGCTCGGCCGCGGCCGCCGGACCCTCGGCCATCTGCTGGACCGCGCCGACTCGGAGCTTTCGCACACCCGCGCCCGGGTCGTCGCGCTCTCCCCGAAGGCGACGCTGGAGCGCGGTTACGCCGTCCTGCAGCGGGGCGACGGTTCGGCGGTGCGCTCCCCCGCCGAGGTGGCCGGCGGCGAGGAGCTGCGCGCGCGGGTGTCCGAGGGCGCCTTCGCGGTACGGGTCACCGACGGTACGGACGACGGCAACAGCGCTGTCACACCCAGCGCATAGTCTGGACGGCATGGCGAAGGCGGAGACGGACGAGATGGCGGACGCGGAGCACGGTGCGGCCGAGGAGCAGACCCCTGAGCCCGTGGCGCCCGTGGACTCCACCCTCGGCTACGAGCAGGCGCGGGACGAGCTGATCGAGGTCGTCCGCAGCCTGGAGGCCGGCGGTACGACGCTGGAGGAGTCGCTGGCCCTCTGGGAGCGCGGCGAGGAGCTGGCCAAGGTCTGTCGCCGCTGGCTGGACGGCGCCCGCGCCCGGCTGGACGCGGCCCTCGCCGATTCCGATGCGGCCGACGGGAACGGCGACCGGGGCTGAGCCTCTGAAGCCGCGGGCCCGGTCCCGTACCCGGCGGCGGAGCCGCAACGGCGCGCCGCCCGGCTTCGTGGCGCCCCCGCACACCCCACCGTGAATCCCCTCACACCCACGGGGCTTTAGTTGAATATTAATCTAATTCGGCTACAGTGGAGCACCTAGACACACCGGTTCGGCAGCCCCGACCCTCCCCTATCTGACTCACCGAGGTGCTTCCATGTCTCTCGCCCTTGACGCCGCCGCTCAGGACCTCCTCTTCCGCGAGGCCCAGACCGCCAACACGTTCACGGACGAGCCGGTGACGGACGAGCAGGTCCAGGCCATCTACGACCTGGTGAAGTTCGCCCCGACCGCGTTCAACCAGTCGCCGCTGCGCCTCACGCTGGTCCGCTCCGAGGACGCCCGTAAGCGCCTGGTCGCCCACGCCATGGGCGCCAACGGCCCGAAGACGCTGGCCGCGCCGCTGACCGCGATCCTCTCCGTGGACCTCGACTTCCACGAGAAGCTGCCGCAGCTCTTCCCGCACGCCCCGGGCGTCAAGGACACCTTCTTCTCCGAGGCGGCCGTCCGCGAGGTCGCCGGCACCCAGAACGCCACGCTGCAGGCCGGTTACTTCATCCTCGGCATCCGCGCCGCCGGTCTGGCCGCCGGCCCGATGACCGGCTTCGACTTCGCCGCCCTCGACAAGGAGTTCTTCGGCGACGGCAAGCAGAAGTCCTTCCTCGTCATCAACTTCGGCAAGCCGGGCCCGGACGCCTTCTTCCCCCGCTCGCCGCGCCTGGAGTACACCGAGGCCGTCACCACGATCTGAGCCCGGACGGCCGCCGCACCCGGCGGCCCCCGGCACACGGAAGGCCGCCGCTCCCCTCAGGGGTGCGGCGGCCTTCGTCGTCTCCGCGGGCGCGGGCCCGGTCAGCCCTTCTTCGCCACCAGGGCCGCGGCCAGCTCGGCGAGCCGGCCGTACGGCGCGGTACCGGTGACCACCGTCGTCACACCGGTCTCCTTGCGCACCAGCGCGTTGTACTTCTCGCCCTTGTAACGTTCCCACTTCTTGCTGCCGACGGCCTGCTCGCCCTTGGCCCGCTCGGCGCCGAGCGTGACGTCCTTGATGAACTGCTCCGCGGGCGCGTCGCTCTGCTCCACCGCCGCGTACTGCTCCTCCGGGTCGAGCATCCCCAGATGCCAGGCGCCGCCCTTGCCGTCGTCGCTCGCGCGGTACGACACGGAGGTGGCGCGCCAGGTCTCGGGCAGCCCCTCCGGCGCGGCGATCGGATACGGCGCCGCGCGGCGGGCCGTGATGACCTCGACGCGGGTGTCGACGGTCTTGACCGCGTTCTGCTCCGCGGCGCCGCTGTCGTCGTGCGGGATGAAGTAGTAGATCGCCGCGACGAGCACGCCGATCACCGCCAGCGACAGGACCATGTCCCGAACCGTTTGTCTGCCTCGCATTCCAGCCACGTCCCTATGGTCCCCCATGGCCCGGACGAACAGGACACGGCCCCCGGGACGCCGCGGCGCCGCCCCGGACGCGGCCTGTCACCGCCGGGCACCGCTCCGCTCATGCGAAGGGCCGCCTGCTCACTTTCGCGATGTACCGATAAAATCGTGAACACCCTCAGACCTGCGGCAGTAGCCGTACAGAAAGGTGCGCTCGTGTCCGAGCATCAGCTCCCGTCCCCCCTGGAAGTCAGCCCCGAGGCCCCCGACCGCAACCTCGCCCTGGAGTTGGTCCGGGTCACCGAGGCCGGCGCCATGGCGTCGGGCCGGTGGGTCGGGCGCGGTGACAAAAACGGCGCCGACGGTGCGGCGGTCAAGGCGATGCGCGCCCTGATCCACACCGTGTCGATGAACGGCGTGGTCGTCATCGGCGAGGGCGAGAAGGACAACGCCCCGATGCTCTACAACGGCGAGCGCGTCGGCGACGGCACCGGCCCCGAGTGCGATGTGGCCGTCGACCCGGTGGACGGCACCACGCTGACCGCCAAGGGCATGGCCAACGCCGTCTCCGTGATGGCCGTGGCCGAGCGCGGCTCCATGTTCGACCCGTCCGCGGTCTTCTACATGGACAAGCTCGCCACCGGCCCCGAGGCCGCCGACTTCGTCGACATCAACGCGCCGGTCGCGGTGAACATCAAGCGCATCGCCAAGGCCAAGCGCTCCGCCGTCGAGGACGTCACCGTCGTCATCCTGGACCGGCCGCGCCACGACGGCCTGGTCAAGGAGGTCCGGGAGGCCGGCGCCCGCATCAAGTTCATCGCGGACGGCGACGTGGCCGGCGCGATCATGGCGGCCCGCGAGGGCACCGGCGTCGACCTGCTGCTCGGCATCGGCGGCACCCCCGAGGGCATCATCGCGGCCTGCGCGCTGAAGTGCATGGGCGGCTCCTTCCAGGGCAAGCTGTGGCCCAAGGACGACGCGGAGCGTCAGCGCGCCCTCGACGCCGGGCACGACCTGGACAAGGTCCTGGCCATCGACGACCTCGTCAAGGGCGACAACGTCTTCTTCGTCGCCACCGGCATCACCGACGGTGAGCTGCTGCGCGGCGTCCGCTACCGCGCGGACACCGCCTTCACGCAGTCCCTGGTGATGCGCTCGAAGTCCGGCACGATCCGCCAGATCGACTCGCAGCACCGGCTGTCGAAGCTGCGCGCGTACAGCACGGTGGACTTCGAGCGCCCCAGCTGATCGACGCGGGCGGGCGGGCGGCGCGTGCGTCCCGGCGGGGCCGTTCCCGGCCGCTCCGGGAGGCACACGCCGCGCCGCCCGCTCCGAAAAACTCAGCCCGCGGCCGGCATCCGGGGCTGGCGCGGGATGTCGGCCTCGCGGCGGCGGCGCCGGGTGAGGACGACGCGGCGCTCGGCGGCGGTCAGGCCGCCCCAGACGCCGTACGGCTCGGGCTGGAGCAGGGCGTGCTCACGGCATTCGAGCATCACCGGACAGCGGGCACAGACCCGCTTCGCCGCCTCCTCGCGCGCCAGCCGGGCGGCGGTGGGCTCCTTGGACGGGGCGAAGAAGAGTCCTGCCTCGTCCCGGCGGCAGGCCGCCTCGGCGTGCCAGGGACCTGCCTCGTCACGTGAGGGGACTCGCTGGGACGGGACGGCAGCGGCGGCCTGCAGGGGCTGTTGCGGTAGCAGCACGGTCTACTCCTGACGACGGCTTCGGCGAAGTGGGCGGCACCCTGGTCCGTCCCTCTGCGCACGGCCCTTCGCAGCCCGCCGCCGTACGAGAGACGATGCCCCAGCCCTACCCGCTGTACCCGCGCTTATGCACACCGTGGTGATCGGGAAGGGGGCCCGGAGCGGCGTCGTACGCCGGTCCGGGAGCCGCCGTACGCGGGCGGTCCGGACGGCCCGGCGGACGCCCGCCGGCCAGACCTACGCCGCGCCGCGCCCGACCCGCGGGCCTCGTCCCGTCCCTCGTCAGTCGCCGTCCTTGCGGAAGCGGTCGTGGCGGTCGTACCGCTCCGTGCGCCGGGCGGCGTGGCGGTCGCGGCGGTCCTCGCGGAGCTGGTCGCGCAGCTGTTGGCGGTCGTCGCGCAGCTTGCCTATGAGGTCGCGGACCCAGGCGCCGCGCTTGGGCCTGGCCTCCACGCTGCCCAGCAGGGCGTAGCCGTTGACCTGGACGACCGGGGCGTCCGGCTCGACCGCGTCGTTGGTCGCCACCTCGAAGGAGCCCAGCACTCCGGAGCCGCTGCTGCGCAGGGTGAGGTTCTCCGGGACGCGGATCTCGACGCTGCCGAAGATCGCGGTGACGTTGATCTGCACATGCTGCTGCGGGAAGAGCGCCTCGGTCAGGTCGATCTCCACGCTGCCGAAGATCGCCACGGCGTTGATCCGGCCCGGCACCCGCCAGCGGCCCTTGCGGGTCGAGGCGCTGAAGACCGCGACCAGGCTCTGGTCCGGCACCGGCGCGGCGTATGCCTCGGCGGTGGCCCGCGGGGGCGCCGCACGGCCCGGTGCGGGCAGATCGCGCACCATCGGCTCCAGCTCGCCCAGGGTCTTGGCGCGGTAGACCGCGTCGATCCGCTCGGCGTGCTCCTCGGCGTCCAGCCGCCCCTCGGCCAGCGCCTCGCGCAGGATCTCGGCTATCCGGTCGCGGTCCGCGTCCGACGCCCGGAGGTCCGCCTCGGCGACGGGCTTGGTCATGTCGACCGGCCGCCGTTCCCCAGGCGCGGGCTGCCGACCGCTCTCGCGCGGTCCGGCGGGGGTCGCGGGGTCGGTCCCCCGGTTCTCAGCATCCACGCGCCCAACATACCCAAACGCGATACATCGCGAACAGGGATTCGAGGCACCGGATCGCCCCGGACACAAACTTCCGGGGTACGTCAGGGTCGGCCTCCGGGACGTCTCAGGGTGGGGCTCAGGGACGTATCAGGGGCGGACCCCGGGGCGCACCGCCGCCTTCCGCACGCCTCCCGGGTAACTGAGCCTTACCTCACAACCGTCGCGCCGCGCCAGGGTTCTACGCTGGTCGGTGCTGCCGCAGATGCCAGCGGAACCCCCTGTCGAGTGAGGAATGGCCCCCATGTCCCCCGTCTCCCGCCCCTCCGGCCCCGCATTCGCCTACACCGACCTGCTTCCCGTAGGCGCGGACACCACCCGGTACCGCCTGGTCACGTCGGAGGGCGTGAGCACCTTCGAGGCGGACGGCCGTACGTTCCTCAAGGTCGAGCCGGAGGCGCTGCGCAAGCTGGCGGCCGAGGCGATGCACGACATCGCCCACTACCTGCGCCCCACGCACCTCGCGCAGCTCCGCAAGATCCTCGACGACCCGGAGGCCAGCGCCAACGACCGGTTCGTCGCGCTGGACCTGCTGAAGAACGCCAACATCGCGGCGGCGGGCGTGCTGCCGATGTGCCAGGACACCGGCACCGCCATCGTCATGGGCAAGCGCGGCCAGCAGGTGCTCACCGAGGGCGGCGACGAGGAGGCCCTCTCGCGCGGCATCTTCGACGCGTACACCCAGCTCAACCTGCGGTACTCGCAGATGGCCCCGCTGACCATGTGGGACGAGAAGAACACCGGCTCCAACCTCCCGGCGCAGATCGAGCTGTACGCGAACGACGGCGACGCCTACAAGTTCCTCTTCATGGCGAAGGGCGGCGGCAGCGCCAACAAGTCGTTCCTCTTCCAGGAGACCAAGGCGGTCCTCAACGAGACCTCCATGATGAAGTTCCTGGAGCAGAAGATCCGTTCGCTGGGGACGGCCGCCTGCCCGCCGTACCACCTGGCGATCGTCGTCGGCGGCACCTCCGCCGAGTACGCGCTGAAGACCGCCAAGTACGCCTCCGCGCACTACCTCGACGAGCTGCCCGCCGAGGGCTCGCCGACCGGTCACGGCTTCCGTGACAAGGAGCTGGAGGAGAAGGTCTTCGAGCTGACGCAGAAGATCGGCATCGGCGCGCAGTTCGGCGGCAAGTACTTCTGCCACGACGTGCGCGTGGTGCGTCTGCCGCGGCACGGCGCGTCCTGCCCGGTCGCCATCGCGGTGTCCTGCTCCGCGGACCGGCAGGCGGTCGCGAAGATCACCGCCGAGGGTGTCTTCCTGGAGCAGCTGGAGACCGACCCGGCGCGCTTCCTCCCGGAGACCACCGAGGAGGAGCTGACCGAGGGCGCGGGCCCGGACCTCGACGCGGTGAAGGTCGACCTGAACCGCCCGATGGACGAGATGCTCGCCGAGCTGACCAAGCACCCGGTCAAGACGCGGCTGTCGCTCACCGGCACGCTGGTCGTCGCCCGTGACATCGCCCACGCGAAGATCAAGGAGCGGCTGGACGCCGGCGAGGAGATGCCGGAGTACCTGAAGAACCACCCGGTGTACTACGCCGGTCCGGCCAAGACGCCCGAGGGCTTCGCCTCCGGTTCGTTCGGCCCGACGACCGCGGGCCGGATGGACGCGTACGTCGAGCAGTTCCAGGCGGCCGGCGGTTCGAAGATCATGCTCGCCAAGGGCAACCGCTCCCAGCAGGTCACCGACGCCTGCGCGGCGCACGGCGGCTTCTACCTCGGCTCCATCGGCGGCCCGGCGGCCCGCCTCGCCCAGGACTGCATCAAGAAGGTCGAGGTCCTGGAGTACGAGGAGCTGGGCATGGAGGCGGTCTGGCGGATCGAGGTCGAGGACTTCCCCGCCTTCATCGTCGTCGACGACAAGGGCAACGACTTCTTCCAGGACCCGGCGCCCGCGCCGACGTTCACCAGCATCCCGGTGCGTCAGGGCGCCTGATATGTCGGGGGCGCGCGCGGATACCGCGCGCGCCCCGCACCGCCCTGGGCACGCGCCCGCTCCGGTCCGGCCGTCACCCCGCACGGGTGGCGGCCGGACGCGTTCCGCCGGCATTTCCGCCGGGCTGACGGCTTTCCCCCGAGCGTACGATTCCGGGGAATTCCCCATTTCCGTACGGGAGTTGGACGTAACGGCGCGGGCGCGGTGGTGATTCGCATGAGTGCGAGAGGCGTCGCCTTCGAGATTCCGTCGGTCTTCCGGGAGGTCGTTCCCGGGGTCTCCACCGCGGGGGTGCGGGACGGGGCGCCGACCGGTGGTGGGGCCGGATGGGAGGATGCGGCATGACCGTTCTGATCATGCTGGGTGTCGCCGTCCTGGCGCTCGGTGCCGCGGCCGCCGTCGCGGTCTCCGGCTGGAGCGACCTCGTGGGCACCGCGTCCCAACAGCGCAGACGCCGGGAGGAGATCCTCCGCTCCTTCGACGGGCGGCCGGAGGCCAAGGTGCGGACCACCGGGGCGGGCATGACCGCCGAGGAGACGGCGCTGCTCGGCCACCGGCACGGCTACGCCGTCGTCCGGTGGGAGACCCGGCGGGGCGCGCCGCCGTGCCTGGTCATGCAGCGCGCCACGGGCCCCGCACCGACGCCCGGCTTCGGCCCGCCGCCTCCGGTCGGCCCCCTGTCGAAGGCACCGAACCCCGGGGCGCGGAAACGGCAGATCGGCACCCTCGTGGCCCTGGGCATCGGAAGCGGCGCCGCGACCGTCAGCGAGGTCCGCGCGGGCGATTCCGCCGTCGTCCCGGGCCTCTGCGCGGTCGCCCTCCTCTGCGGGGTGGCGGCGCTGGCCTTGTACCACGCCCGGTCGGACAGGCGACGGGCCGCCGCGCCGGCCCCGGGCATCGCCGCGGGCCCGCAGGCGCCGCCGTACGGCCTTGCGGACCCGCGGACGCCGTACGCGCCGCCCGGCGCACCACCCGGCGCGTAGGCGTCCGCACACGCCGATGCCCCGCCCTCAACGGAGGTGCGGGGCATCGGCGTTGCCGGGACGGAGCCGACGGCTCAGGACTGGGGCCTGCTGCCGTGGTTGGCACCGTTCTTGCGGCGGGCCTTCTTCTTGCGGCGTCGCTTCGAGGACATGCGCTTCTCCCTTCACCGAGATGCTTTGGACGAGATTCCACCCTTGCACACCGGGGGCCCGCGGCGCGATTTCGGTCGTCGGTGCAGGTCCCGGGGCGCCTGCCGGGCCCGCCGGCGTGCCCCGGGGAGCGTCGGCAACGCTGACCGTATGGCCTCTTCCGTCACCGGAGCGGGCCTCCCTACGCTGCGGAGGTCCGTAACGTCATGAGGTCCGGGAGCGGCCGTGGCACAGCAGGGACACACGGGGCGGCAGGGGACGGGCGGGGGCGGTCCGGGGCTGCGGCGGGACGCCGTGGGGCTGCGGGAGGTGCTGTTCCAGAGCGTGACGTCGATGGCTCCGGCCGCCGCCGTCGCGGTGTCGATCCCGGCGGGGGCGGCGTACGCGGGCGGCGCGCTGCCGCTGTCGGTGCTGATCGCGCTGGTCGCCTGCCTGTTCACCGCCTCGTCCGTCGCGGAGCTGGCACGGCAGCTGCCGTCGGCCGGTTCGGTGGCGACATACAGCGCCCAGGGGCTGCACCCCGTCGTCGGCTTCCTGGTGGCCTGGACGTATCTGCTGGTCGAGGCGCTCGTACCGGGGCTGCTACTGCTCCAGTTGGGGTTCACGGTCGCGGACACGCTGCACCAGGAGTGGCCCGGTTACCCGGCGGGCCTGTGGTGGCCGTGGGCGGTCGCCGGGGCGGTGCTCATCGTGGTGACGGGGTTCTACGGGATAAGGGCGTCGGCGCGGTTCGGCACCGTGCTCGGCGTGTTCGAGGTGCTGGTCTTCGTGGTGCTCGCGGTGCTGCTGATCGCGGCCGCCGGGCGGCACAACACCTTGACGGTGTTCGGCACCGCGCACACCCCGCCGGACCACCCGGGGCTCTCCGGTGTCATCGCGGGGTCGGTCTACACGGTGCTGGCGTTCGCCGGGTTCGAGGCGGCGGCGCCGCTGGCCGAGGAGACCCGCGATCCGCGCCGTACGCTGCGCCGCGCGGTCCTCGGGGCGGCGCTCTCCGTCGGGCTGCTGTTCGTCCTGACGACGTATGCGATCACGGTGTACGTGGGGCCGGACGCGTTCGCCTCCTTCGGGCCGTCCGGGGCGGCGTCCTGGGACGGGGTGGCCCGCGCCTCCTACGGGATCTTCTGGGTGCTGATCTTCCTGGCGGTGGTCAACTCCACGGTCGCCAACGCCAATGCGGCCACCAACGCCTCGACCCGGACCGCCTTCGCGCTGGGCCGGGACGGGCTCTTCCCGCGGGCCTTCGCGCGGCTGCACCCGGTGCACCGCTCGCCCGTGGTGGGGCTGGCGGCGCAGTTCGTGATCGCGCTGGGCGCCGCGCTGCTCCTGGGGGCGGCGTACGGCCCGCGGACCGCGTTCCTGCTGCTGGCGACGGTGGTGGTGGTCGCGATCATCGCGGTCTACCTGCTGACCAACGCCGCCTGCACGGGGTACTTCCTGCGCCGCCACCGCACCGCGTTCCGCCCGGTGCGTCATCTGCTGCTCCCGCTGCTGGGCATCGCCGCGTTCACCCCGGCGCTGCTCACCGCCGCCGGGATCCCGGCGTTCCCGTTCGTCGCGAAGCTGACCCCGCCGGTCTCGTACGCGGGGGCGGTGGTGGCCGGTTGGACGGCCGTCGGGCTCGCCGTGGTCGCGGTGGTGCGGCGCCGGCGGCCGGACGCGCTGGCGGCGGCCGGACTCGTCGGGATCGAGGCGGCGGACGGAGCGGGGGCGGCGGGCGCGTCCGGCCCGGCGGCGCGCCCCGGCGCGACCGCACCCGCCGCGCGCCCCGGCGCATCCCGCTCCCCCGCACGCCCCGGCGCGTCCGGGCCCGCCGCACGTCCGGACGCGCCCCGGCCCGCCGTCCCGTCCGATCCACCCCACGATGAGGAGTCCCGATGACCGACCGCGCCGACGCCCCGCGGGTGCTCACCGTCCGGCCCACCGCGCAGGAGTACGCCTGGACGTTCGGCGGTGTGCCGCCCGTCGCGCGGATCGCGCCCGGCACCGCCTTGGACGTGCACACCGAGGACTGCTTCGGCGGCCGGGTGCGCACCGCCGACGACCTGGTCTCGCGGGTCTGCGAGTTCCCCTACGTCAATCCGCAGACCGGGCCGTTCCACGTCGAGGGAGCCGAGCCCGGGGACACCCTGGCGGTGCACTTCGTCTCCGTCGAGCCGCGGCGGGACTGGGCGGCGTCGACGACCGTGCCGCTCTTCGGGGCCCTGACCGCGACGCACGCCACCGCCGCGCTGCATCCGCCGCTCCCGGAGGCGGTGTGGATCTGGGAGCTCGACCGGGAGCGGCGGCTGTGCCGCTTCACCGCCCGCGACAGCGACCACACGCTGACGCTCCCCATGGAGCCGATGCACGGCACGGTCGGGGTGGCTCCGGCCAATCTGGAGGCGCGGTCCGCGCTCGTCCCGGATGCGCACGGCGGCAACATGGACACCCCGGAGATGCGCGCCGGTGTCACCTGCTACCTCGGGGTGAACGTCGAGGGTGCGCTGTTCAGCCTGGGGGACGGCCATGCGCGCCAGGGCGAGGGCGAGACCTGCGGTGTCGCCGTGGAGACGGCGATGCACACGGTGGTGATCGTGGAGCTGCTGAAGGGCGTGGCGACGCCCTGGCCGCGGATCGAGTCCGACACCCATCTGATCTCGACGGGTTCGGCGCGCCCCTTGGAGGACGCCTTCCGCATCTCGCAGCTGGACCTGGTGCAGTGGCTGGCGCGGGACTTCGGGCTGAGCGAGCTGGACGCGTACCAGTTCGTGACGCAGGCGGTGGAGTCGCCGCTGGCCAACGTCTGCGACAGCAACTACACCTGCGTCGCCAAGCTCCGCAAGGAGTGGCTGCCCCCGGCCGAGGTGCACGGCGGGCTCCACGCCGAACTCCGCAGGCGGGCCGCGGCGCTGCGCTGACCACCGGGTGCGACCGGGCGGCGCGGGCGTGCGGGACCGGCGCGCGGGGGTGTCCCGCGCGCCGGGTGGCGGCGCGGCCGGGCCGCCACCGAGACACGCCCCGCCCCCGTCCGGCTCCCGGGGCCGACGGCCTATCGTGGAGCCATGTCCGCCCCTGAGTTGATCCGAATCGTCTCCCGTGACTCGCCGATGGCGCTCGCCCAGGTGGAGCGGGTACGCGCCGAACTTGCCGCGCTCCATCCGGGGGTGCGGACCGAGGTCGTCCCCGTGAAGACCACCGGCGACAAGTGGCTGGGCGATCTGTCGCTGGTCGAAGGCAAGGGCGCCTTCACCAAGGAGGTCGACGCGGCGCTGCTGGCCGGGGAGGCCGATCTGGCGGTGCACTGCGTCAAGGACGTGCCCGCCGACCGTCCGCTGCCCGCCGGGACGGCGTTCGCCGCGTTCCTCAAGCGGGACGACGTGCACGACGCCCTCGTCCACCCCGGCGGCCTCACCCTGGACGAGCTGCCCGCCGGGACCCGTATCGGCACCTCCTCGGTGCGCCGCCGCGCGCAGCTCGCCGCCTCGCACCCGCATCTGGAGTTCGTGCCGATGCGCGGCAACGCCAACCGCCGGATGGAGAAGCTGGCCGCGGGCGACGCCGACGCGCTGCTGCTCGCCGTCGCCGGTCTGGAGCGCATCGGCCGCCCGGACGTGATCACCGAGGTGCTCTCCACGGACGTGATGTGCCCGCCGATCGGCGCCGGGATCCTGGCGCTCCAGTGCCGCGAGGGCGACACCGAGCTGATCGACGCCATCAGCCCGCTCGGCGACCCGGCGACCCACCGGGAGGCGACGGCGGAGCGGATGTTCCTCCACGTCCTCCAGGGGCACTGCAACTCCCCGATCGCCGGGTACGCCCGCGCCCGGGGCGGCGATCTGTCGCTGCGGGCCTGCGTGTTCTCGCCGGACGGCAAGACGGTCCTCAACGCCCACGAGTGGGCCGGGCGGCTGGACCCGGCGACGCTGGGCACGTCGGTGGCGGTGGCGCTGCTGCGGCAGGGCGCCCGCGAGCTGATCGACGGCATCGCGCACTGAGTCCGGCATCCGCCACAGCCGTTTCCGGCGCTCCCCAGGGGGCGCCGGAAACGTAGCCCGCACGGGGCATTACCCGCGGTAACTCTCCGTCGTCGGGAACACCGCGGAGCCGCCGGACGCTGTCCCGTTCGGAGGTGGCGAAGGTGAGCGACAGGACGGACCGGCAGGACGGCACGGCGGGCGCGGAGTTCCGCACCGAGCACGACTCCATGGGCGAGGTGCGGGTGCCCGCACACGCGAAGTGGCGGGCGCAGACCCAGCGGGCGGTGGAGAACTTCCCGATCTCCGGGCAGCGGCTGGAGCGCGCCCACATCGAGGCGCTGGCGCGGATCAAGGCCGCCGCCGCCGAGGTCAACGCCGAGTTGGGGGTCCTCGACCCCGAGGTGGCGCGGGCCGTGGCCGAGGCGGCGGAGGAGGTCGCGGCGGGCCGGTGGGACGACCACTTCCCCCTCGACGTCTTCCAGACCGGCTCCGGCACCTCGTCCCACATGAACGCCAACGAGGTCATCGCGACGCTGGCGAGCGAGCGGCTGGGCCGGGGCGTCCACCCCAACGACGAGGTCAACGCCAGCCAGTCGTCCAACGACGTCTTCCCGTCGTCGATCCACATCGCGGCGACGGCGGCGGTCACCCGCGATCTGATCCCGGCGCTCGACCACCTCGCGGCGGCGCTGGAGCGCAAGGCGGCGGAGTTCGCCGAGGTGGTGAAGTCCGGGCGCACCCACCTGATGGACGCGACGCCGGTGACGCTCGGGCAGGAGTTCGGCGGGTACGCCGCGCAGGTACGGTACGGCGTCGAGCGGCTGCGCGCCTCGCTGCCCCGGCTCGCCGAACTCCCCCTGGGCGGCACGGCCGTCGGCACCGGCATCAACACCCCGCCCGGGTTCTCCGCCGCGGTGATCGAGCGCGTCGCCCGCGCCACCGGCCTGCCGTTCACCGAGGCGCGCGACCACTTCGAGGCGCAGGGCGCACGCGACGGCGTGGTGGAGATCAGCGGTCAGCTGCGGACCATCGGCGTCGGCCTGACGAAGATCGCCAACGATCTGCGCTGGATGGCCTCCGGGCCGCGCACCGGCCTCGCCGAGATCGCCCTGCCCGATCTCCAGCCCGGCTCCTCGATCATGCCGGGCAAGGTCAATCCGGTGATCCCGGAGGCGGTGCTGATGGTCGCCGCGCAGGTCACCGGTAACGACGCGACGGTCGCCGCGGCCGGCGCGGCCGGGAACTTCGAGCTGAACGTCATGCTCCCGGTGATCGCCAAGAACGTCCTGGAATCCATCCGGCTGCTGGCCAACGTCACCCGGCTGCTCGCGGACCGCACCGTCGACGGCATCACCGCCCACACCGAACGCGCCCGTGAGTACGCCGAGTCGTCCCCCTCGGTGGTCACCCCGCTCAACAAGTACCTCGGCTACGAGGAGGCGGCGAAGATCGCCAAGAAGGCGCTCGCCGAGCGGAAGACGATCCGTCAGGTCGTCGACGAGGGCGGCTATGTGGAGCGCGGACTGCTGACGGCCACCCAACTCGACGAGGCGCTGGACGTGTTGCGGATGACACACCCGTGACACCGCGGACGTCCCCCCTCGGGGCGTACGCCGGCACCCTCGCGGCACGCCCTCGCGCCACCGCCCGCGCGACCTTGCGGGCGGACGGCGGAAGGGCCGCGGCAGGCCCTAAGATCTGGCCATGACAGCGGAGAGGACGGGGACCACGGCGGGCACGCCGGCCGGGCACGGGACTCCCGGGCCGCGACGGGCGGCGGCAGCGACCGCGCGGTGGGCGCCCGGCACCCACATCCTGTGGCGCTACCGCGACAACGCCGACGGCGCGCGCTTCCACATCTGCCGCCCGGTGACCGTGGTCCAGGACACCGAAGACCTGCTGGCGGTGTGGATGGCACCGGGCACCGCCTGTGTGAAGCCGGTGATGGCCGACGGCACCGCGGTGCACCGCGAGCCGCTGGCGACGCGCTACACCAGGCCGCGGCGGATCTCGTACGACCGCTGGTTCGGCACCGGCGTGCTGAAGCTGGCGCGGCCCGGCGAGCCGTGGTCGGTGTGGCTGTTCTGGGAGCGCGAGTGGCGGTTCAAGAACTGGTACGTGAATCTGGAGGAGCCGCGCGTCCGTTGGGCGGGCGGCATCGATTCCCAGGACCACTTCCTCGATCTGTGCGTCTACCCGGACCGCAGCTGGGAGTGGCGGGACGAGGACGAGTTCGACCAGGCGCAGCGGGACGGGCTGATGCCGCCGGAGCAGGCGGCGCGGGTGCGGGCCGCGGGCCGGGCGGCGGTGGAGCGGATCGCCGAGTGGGGCGCGCCGTTCCGGGACGGCTGGGAGGAGTGGCGGCCCGATCCGGCGTGGGAGCTGCCGTCACTGCCGGCGGACTGGGACCGTGTCCCCGAGCGTTTGCGGTCGTGAGCGGGCGAAGAGAGGAAAGGCGGAGTCGGGCGAGTGAACGGGGCGATGGGTGGAAAGACGCGCCTGGGGGCAACTCCTCCGGTTGCTCGGTGGACCGGGTGCCGAGCCCCCTTGCTGCGCCCTGGGCCACGAACCGTAGGATCGTCCTCCGCGAGACTGCACAGGCGCAACTCCACCATCCACCACAGAACTTGACCGCGGGCGCAGGAGAGGCGAGGTCGTGAGCGCTGACAGCTACGACAAGTACGAGGGCCTGAACCGGTTAGCTCTGGACCGGGCGGGTCAGGCCGAGGCGTTCGACGCGATCGGCGACCGCTACGACGAAGCGTTCCCGCACAAGGACGGACAGGTCTCGTCCGCCGCATGGCTGGCCGGTGAACTGCCGTCCGGCTCGCGGGTGCTGGACGTCGGCTGCGGCACCGGTCTGCCCACCTCCCGTCAGCTCGCCGAGGCGGGCCACCGGGTGGTGGGCATCGACCTCTCCCCCACGATGGTCAAGGTGGCCGGGGAGAACGTCCCCGAGGCGGAGTTCCACCGGATGGACGTCGCGGAGCTGCGGCACGGTTCGCTGGGCGACCCCGGGTCGTTCGACGGGATCACGGCGTACTTCACCCTGCTGATGCTGCCGCGCGCGGAGATTCCCTATGCGCTGCGGATGCTGCATGATCTGCTACGGCCGGGTGGGGTGATGGCCCTGTCCATGGTCGAGGCCGATGTGGACGACTTCACGATTCCGTTCCTGGGCAACTCGATCCGGGTATCGGGTTTCCTGCGTGAGGACCTGCGCCGTGTCGTGCGCGACGCCGGTTTCGACATCGCCGGGGAGGATTCCTACGCGTACGCCCCGGCCAGTACGGACGTACCACCTGAGATCCAGCTCTTTCTGCACCTGCGACGCGCTTGAGACGCAGCGGGTCAGGCGCGTCGCACCGGCGCGCTTGACACGCGGCGCGTCGGGCGCGCAGCCCCGGACGGATGGAATCCCACGCGTGACGGAGCACCCAACCTCCCACCACCTGCGGCAGCCGGTCCCGCCTGCCGCTCCTTCGGCGTCCCCTGCGCGGGGCCCGGGCTCCTCGCCGCTCGGCGGGGTGCCGGATCCGCGCAGCGCCCTCCAGCAGCCGGGGGCGGCGGGCTTCGCCCCGCTGCCCGGGGCCGGTTTCGCCGTACGCGGTGAGAACGGCGCGGCCGCCGGGCCGCCGGACGCCCCGCTGGTCACGGCAGGTGCCGGGCCGGGCGGCGGCGAGCCGGTCGGGGGCCACGGCCGTCCCCGTACGGCCGGCGGTCACGCCCCGTACGACGACGGGCTGGCGGCGCGCGGTGCGGTCGGCGGGACGCAGCCGCCGGAGCAGGGTGAGCCGCGCCCCGGTGAGCCGCGGCCGGGCACCGGCCACGTACCGGCCGAGGGCATCGGGCGGCCACGGGAGGGCGGCCGGTCGCGGCCGCCGGGTGACGGCGGGTCGTCCGGCGCGTTCGTGCCGCCGCCCGCGGGTGCGGTGGGCGGCGCGGCGCCGGTTCCTCCGGCGCGGGCGGACCATCCGGGCGAGAGTGACGAGGCGGCGGCCGCCCGGCAGGCGGGCGGGGACCGGCTGCGGTTCATCGGCGCGGCCACCCGGCGGATCGCCCGCGGTATCGATCTCGACGAGATCGTGCTGGGGCTCTGCCGGGCGACGGTCCCGACGTTCGCCGACGCCATCCTGGTGTATCTGCGCGATCCGCTGCCGGTGGGCGACGAGCGGCCGACCGAGCCGATGGTGCTGCGGCTGCGGCGCACCGACCGCATCCCGGAGGAGCCGGACACCAACGGCATCCGGCTGCCGGTGCTGCCCGCGCAGCCCGATCTGGGTCCGGCGATGGGCGGCAGCGCGGCCGAGCTGGCCGAGGTGCTGGCCGGCGGGCCGCTGGCGGAGGTGTTGCGCGGGGTGCGGCCGCTCTTCGGCGACGTCCCGGCGGCGCGGACGGCGCTGCCGGAGCTGCTGGGTGACGGCACCCAGCTGCCGGGTGGGCGCCGGGTGATCCTGGCGCCGCTGCGCGGCCGCCGCCGGGTGATCGGCGCGGCGGTGTTCCTGCGCCGCCCGGACCGTCCGGCGTTCGAGGGCGACGATCTGCTGGTGGCGGCGCAGCTGGCGACGCACACCGCGCTCGGTGTGGACAAGGCGGTGCTCTACGGCCGCGAGGCGTACATCGCCGACGCGCTGCAGCGCACGATGCTGCCGGACTCGCTGCCGCAGCCCACCGGCGTCCGCCTGGCCAGCCGCTATCTGCCGGCCGCGGAGACGGCGCGGGTGGGCGGCGACTGGTACGACGCGATTCCGCTGCCGGGCAGCCGGGTGGCGCTGGTCGTCGGGGATGTCATGGGGCATTCGATGACCTCGGCGGCGATCATGGGGCAGCTGCGGACGACGGCGCAGACGCTGGCCGGGCTGGATCTGCCGCCGCAGGAGGTCCTGCACCACCTCGACGAACAGGCGCAGCGGCTGGGTTCGGACCGCATGGCGACCTGCCTGTACGCGGTGTACGACCCGGTGGCGCACCGCATCATCGTGGCGAACGCGGGACATCCGCCGCCCGTCATGCTGCACCGCGGCGGCCGGGCGGAGGTGCTGCGGGTCCCGGCGGGTGCGCCCATCGGGGTCGGCGGTGTGGACTTCGAGGCGGTGGAGCTGGACGCCCCGGCCGGCGCCACGCTGGTCCTCTACACCGACGGTCTGGTGGAGTCGCGGATCCGTGACGTGTGGACGGGCATCGAGCAGCTGCGGGAGCGGCTGGCGGAGACGGCGCGGCTGACGGGCCCCAACCCGCCGCCGCTGGAGCCGCTCTGCGACGAGGTGCTGGACATGCTCGGGCCCGGCGACCGCGACGACGACATCGCGTTGCTGGCGGCGAGATTCGACGGGATAGCACCCAGCGATGTCGCCTACTGGTATCTCGATCCGAAGGCCCAGACGGCGGGGCAGGCGCGCCGGCTGGCCCGGCGGGCGCTGTCGCGCTGGGGCCTGGAGGAGCTGACGGATCAGGTGGAGCTGCTGGTCAGCGAGGTGGTGACCAATGCGGTGCGGTATGCGGAGCGGCCGGTGACGCTGCGGCTGTTGCGGACGGATGTGCTGCGCTGCGAGGTCGGCGACGACGTGCCGCAGCTGCCGCGGCTGCGGCAGGCACGCCCGTCGGACGAGGGCGGGCGCGGTCTGTATCTCGTCAACCGCATGGCGCGGCGCTGGGGCGCCACCCGGCTGAGCATGGGCAAGGTCGTCTGGTTCGAGCTGTCGATGCCGCCGGGCGCCGGTCCGCGCTGATCACCCGGCCGGGCGCGTGGTGCGTGCGGCGTGCGGGAGCCCCGTCCGGGCAGCCGGGCGGGGCTCCGTCGTGTGCGGCGGCGGGCCGGGGCCGGGTGCCGGGCGGGGCCTTCGTACGTGTGGGTGCGTCCTGTGCGGGGCGGCTGGGGCAGGGTTGCCGACATGCCGTCGGCGGAGTTGACTGCTTGGGTGGACAAAAGGGACTGACTGACCCCCCACTCCCCCACTTCCCAGTCGAAACGGAGGCGCTCCTCCATGTCCAGGCCCGCGCAGAACGTCCCGCACACAACGAACAACGCCGGTATCGCCGTCGGGAGCGACGAGAACTCGCTGACCGTCGGCCCCGACGGTCCGATCCTGCTGCACGACCACTACACGATCGAGAAGATGGCCCAGTTCAACCGGGAACGGGTCCCCGAGCGGGTGGTGCACGCCAAGGGCAGCGGCGCGTACGGCTTCTTCAAGGTCACCAACGACGTCAGCCAGTTCACCAAGGCGGATCTCTTCCAGCCGGGCAAGACGACGGAGATGCTGGCCCGCTTCTCGACCGTCGCCGGTGAGCAGGGCTCCCCCGACACCTGGCGTGACCCGCGCGGTTTCGCCCTGAAGTTCTACACCGAGCACGGCAACTACGACCTGGTGGGCAACAACACCCCGGTGTTCTTCGTCCGCGACACGATCAAGTTCCAGGACTTCATCCGCTCGCAGAAGCGCCGCCCGGACAACGGGCTGCGCGACAACGACATGCAGTGGGACTTCTGGACGCTGTCGCCGGAGTCCGCCCACATGGTCACCTGGCTGATGGGCGACCGCGGCATCCCCAAGAACTACCGGCACATGAATGGCTACGGCTCGCACACGTACATGTGGGTCAACGCCGGAGGGGAGAAGTTCTGGATCAAGTACCACTTCAAGACCGACCAGGGCATCGACTTCCTCACGCAGGCGGACGCCGACCGGCTGGCCGGGGTGGACGCCGACGTCCACCGCCGGGACCTCCATGACGCGATCGAGAGCGGCAACGCCCCCTCGTGGACGCTGTATGTGCAGGTCATGCCGTTCGACGACGCGCCGGACTACCGCTTCAACCCGTTCGATCTGACGAAGGTGTGGCCGCACGGCGACTACCCGCTGATCGAGGTCGGGCGGATGACGCTGAACCGGAACCCGGAGGACTACTTCATCCACATCGAGCAGGCGGCGTTCGAACCGTCGAACCTCGTGCCGGGCATCGGCCCGTCGCCGGACAAGATGCTGCTGGGACGGCTGTTCTCGTACCCGGACACGCACCGGTACCGGATCGGCCCGAACTACGCCCAGCTGCCGCCGAACCGGGCGCACGTCCCGGTCCACTCGTACGCCAAGGACGGGCCGATGCGGTTCGACCCGGCCCGTACGGCCCGGCCGTACGCGCCGAACTCCTACGGGGGCCCGGCGGCGGCCGCGCAGGAGGGCACGGACCCGGTGGGCTGGGAGACCGCCGGTGAGCTGGTCCGGGAGGCGTACACCAAGCGCCGGGAGGACGACGACTTCGGGCAGCCGGGGACGATGGTCCGCAAGGTGCTGGACGACGCGGCGCGCGACCGGCTGGTGAGCAATGTTGCCGGGCATCTGCTCAACGGCGTGAGCAAGCCGGTGCTGGAGCGGGCGTTCCAGTACTGGCGCAACGTCGACAAGGAGCTGGGCGACCGGATCGCCAAGAAGGTCAACGGCGGCTGACCCGCCGCCGCACGGCCGCGGCCCCCGCCCCGTGGGTACGGGGCGGGGGCCGCGGGCTGTGCGGGCGGGTCAGTTCAGTCCGTTGAGGCCGTCGGTGGCACCGCCGGCGCCGTTGCCCGCGCCGCCGGCACCGGTGCCGTTGTTGCCGCCGTTGCCCGCGCCGCCGTTGGCGCCGCCCGGGCCGCCGGTGGTGCCGCTGTTGGTACCGCCGGTGCCGGGGTCGGTCGGGGCCGAGCCGGTGTCGGTGGGCGTCGGGTCGCCGGAGTCGGTCGGCGTCGGGTCGTCGGTCGGCGTGCCCGACGGGCTCTCCGTCTCGGTCGGGGTGCCGGACGGCGTCTCCGACGGCGGGGCGGTGTCGGTCGGCGGGGGCGGCGGGGCCACGCCCATGCCCGAGTCGGCGTCCAGGTCGAAGGTGGCGCCGGCGTCGGAGCCGAGCGCGCCCGCGTTGTAGGCGGCCCACACCTGTGCCGGGTACCCGCCACCGTTGACGCGGCCGCCGCCACCGGCGCCGCGGAGGGTGACCTGCTTACCGCCCTCGGCCTCGCCGAACATGCCGACGGCGGTGACCAGCTTGGGCGTGTAGCCGACGAACCACGCCGACTTGTTGTCGTCGGAGGTGCCGGTCTTGCCCGCCGCCTGGTACGAGGTGGCCCGCACCGCGGTGGCCGTACCGTCGTCGACCACACCGCGCAGCACGGAGGTGACGGTGTCGGCGGTCTTGCGGCTGAGCACCTGGTCACCGATGGGGTCGGGCAGGTCCGGCTCCGGGTCGGTGGCGTGCTCGGCCTTGGTGACCAGGGTCGGGGTGACCTTCCGGCCGTGGTTGTCGAAGGTCGCGTAGACGCCGGCCATCTGGACGGGGCTGGCGCCCATGGAGCCGAGGGTCATGGCGGGCTGGACGTCCATCCGGGCGCCGTTCATGCCCAGCGAGGTCGCGGTCTTCTTCAGGCTGTCGAGGCCGACATCGGCGCCCATCTGCGCGAACACCGAGTTGACAGAGTTGTTCATCGCCTTCTGGACGGTGATGTTGCCGTAGCTGCGCTGGTCCTCGTTGGGCGGCGCGAACGGTGCGGTGCCGCCGGTGACCGGGCGCCGGCTGGTGCCGTCGTAGACGGTGTCGGGCGTGATCGGGCGGCCGTCCTGGGTGGTGGCGTGGTTCTCCAGGGCGGTGGCGAGGATCAGCGGCTTGAAGGTGGAGGCCGGCTGGTAGTCCTGGCGCGTCGCGTTGTTGATGTAGTGCTGGGTGTATCCGGCGCCGCCGTACATCGCGACGATGTGGCCGGTGCTCGGGTCGACGGAGGCGGCGCCGAGCTGGGCGTTCCGGTCGGCCTCGCGCAGCTTGGGGTCGAGGTCGGCGGTCAGCTTCTGCTTGACGGCCTTCTCCAGGGCGAGCTGCTTGTCCTTCTCGATGCCGAGGGTGACGGTCCAGCCGCCCAGCTCGAACTTCTTCTCGTCGACGCCGTGGGCGAAGAGTTCGTCCTTGGCGGCCTTGACGAGGTAGCCGGTGCGGCCGGTCAGCCCTTCCTGGGGCTTGGGGTCCTTCGGCACGTCGAACTTCTGCTTGTCCCGCTCGGCCTGGCTGAGCCACTTCATCTCGACCATGTTGTCGAGGGTGTAGTTCCAGCGGGCCTGGGCGCGCTTCTTGCCGTCCGGGGTGGCGATCGCCCAGTCGTACTGGTTGGGGGCCTGGAGCAGCGAGGCGAGGTAGGCGCCCTGGGAGACGGTCAGCTGGCCGGCGTCCTTGCGGTAGTACGCCTGGGCGGCGGCCTGGATGCCGTAGGCGCCGCGCCCGTAGTAGCTGGTGTTGAGGTAGCCGTCGAGGATCTCCGACTTGCCCTTCTCGGCGTCGACCTTGAGGGAGATCACGATCTCCTGGAGCTTGCGGGAGACCGTCTGCTCCTGGGAGAGGTAGTAGTTCTTGACGTACTGCTGGGTGATCGTGGAGCCACCCTGCTTGCCCTGGCCGCGGAGGGTGTTGTAGATGCCGCGGAAGGTGCCCTTGAGGTCGACGCCGGAGTCGTCGTAGAAGGTCTTGTTCTCGGCGGCGACGAAGGCGTGCTGCACCTTCAGGGGCACCTGGCTGAGCGGGACGCTCTCGCGGTTGAGCTTGCCGGTGCGGGCGAGCACCTTGCCGTCGGCGTACTTGTAGACGTTGCTCTGCGCCGTGGCGATTTCGGTGCCCGCCGCGGGGACGTCGACGTAGAAGTACAGGCCGAAGGCGCCGGCTATGCCGAGCAGGCATATCCCGAAGAAGGTGCCGAGCATCTTCTTCCAGGTGAAGAGGCGGCGTATCCGGCCCTTCGGGCGCCGGGGTCCGGTCCCGCGGCTCCCCTGCCGCGTTCGTGTCGCGTCCGCTCGGCCCATGGCTCCTGTCACTTTCGTCGTACCGCCCCCAGTTGAGGGCTGCCCCCGTGATCGCCGGTGGGACAGCCGTTGGGTCAGCTGTTGAAGCTAACACCGCATCTGCCCCCAAATGCTCATCGATCAAGGGGTTTTCCTACGTGACAAAGAGCACCTGACGCGACGGAACCGCGGACGGGGTTGCGCATCGGCCGGACAGGGGCGTTAAAGTGATATCACTTTGATGAGTCGGTGAGATCGCACCGGGGACCGCCCGGGCGCGCCGCCGACCCCGCGTCCGGCGCTCCGGGCGCGTCACGAGAAACGGGGCTCCCATGTCCGAGACCACACCCGCCACCCCGCCCGAGGGCGGGGCACCGCTCGCCGATACGCCCGAGATGCCCGCCCCGCAGGTCCGCGAGAAGGCCGCGCACAGCATTCCGGGCGGCCTGGCGCTGCTGCTGACGACGATCGGTGTCTTCCTCGGCATCGCGATGATCATCGGCGGCGGGGTCGCCGGTTCGGGCGGCAGCTCCGGGCTCGCCGCCGCGCTGATCATCGTCGGCATCCTGACGCTGCTGACGTCGATCTTCTGCATGACGGGCGTGAAGATGGTGGCGCCGGGCGAGGCGCGGGTGATCCAGCTCTTCGGCCGGTACGTCGGCACCATCCGCACCGACGGTCTGCGCTGGGTCAACCCGCTGACCAGCGCCCGGAAGATCTCCACCCGGGTGCGGAACCACGAGACCGCGGTACTGAA
This sequence comes from Streptomyces sp. NPDC029159, assembly GCF_055564055.1. Classification (NCBI taxonomy): domain Bacteria; kingdom Bacillati; phylum Actinomycetota; class Actinomycetes; order Kitasatosporales; family Streptomycetaceae; genus Streptomyces; species Streptomyces sp. NPDC029159. Next base: position 98,955 of record NZ_JBVHWT010000003.1, on the reverse strand, counting down.
GGTCAACGACGCGTACGGCAACCCGATCGAGCTGGCGTCGATCGTCGTCTGGCAGGTCGAGGACACCGCGCAGGCGCTCTTCGAGGTGGACGACTTCCTGGAGTTCGTCTCGACCCAGACCGAGGCGGCGGTCCGCCACATCGCGATCGAGTACCCCTACGACGCGCACGACGAGGACGCCCTGTCGCTGCGCGGCAACGCCGAGGAGATCACCGAGAAGCTCGCCGCCGAGCTGACCGCCCGAGTGCAGGCGGCCGGTGTACGGATCATCGAGTCCCGCTTCAGCCACCTCGCCTACGCACCCGAGATCGCCTCGGCGATGCTCCAGCGGCAGCAGGCCGGTGCGGTGGTCGCGGCGCGGCAGCAGATCGTGGAGGGCGCGGTCGGCATGGTCGAGCAGGCGCTGGTGCGCATCAGCGAGCAGGGCATCGTCGAGCTGGACGAGGAGCGCAAGGCGGCCATGGTCGGCAATCTGATGGTGGTGCTGTGCGGTGACCGCGCCGCCCAGCCGGTACTGAACACGGGCTCGCTCTACCAGTGAGTGACGAGAGCCCCGCGGGCCCGGGCGGCGACGCCCGCAGGCCCGCGCGACGGCCGCAGCAGCGCAAGCAGGTGCTGCTGCGGCTGGACCCGCTGATCCACGACGCCCTGACCCGCTGGGCCGGTGACGAGCTCCGCAGCACCAACGCGCAGGTCGAGTTCCTGCTGCGGAAGGCACTGGCGGACGCGGGCCGGCTGCCGCGCGGCGCGGGCGGACCGCCCCGGCGGGGACGGCCGCCGAAGGCACCGGAGACCGGGGCGGACGGGGCGGCGGGCTGACCGGTCCGTCACCCCGTCCGCCCGGCCCGCTCCCGGGCCGGACCGATCGCCCACGAGCCCACCGGCCCCCGGAATCCCACCCCACCTCCCTCTCTATACACGCGATGTATACACCTCGTGTAGAGTGCGGCGCATGCTCCACGGACGCCCCTTGCCCGCACCCCCGGAGGCCCGCCCATGACCCCGTCCGGCTCACTGCTCCACGCCGGTGGCCTGCACAAGACGTACGGCGCGACGCCCGCGCTGGACGGCGCGGAGTTCTCCCTCCACCCCGGCGAGGTCGTCGCCGTCCTCGGCCCGTCCGGCTCCGGGAAATCGACGCTGCTGCACTGCCTCGCCGGGATCGTCCAGCCGGACCGCGGCACCGTCCGCTACGGCGACCGCGACCTCACCGCCATGAGCGACGCCGAGCACAGCGCCCTGCGCCGCAGCGACTTCGGCTTCGTCTTCCAGTTCGGCCAACTCGTCCCCGAACTCACCTGCCTGGAGAACGTCGCCCTGCCGATGCGGCTGGCCGGTGCGGCCCGCAAGGCGGCCGAGGCGCAGGCCCGCGACTGGCTGGCGCGGCTGGAGGTGGACCCCGTCGCCGGGCGCCGCCCCGGCGAGGTCTCCGGCGGCCAGGGCCAGCGCGTCGCCGTCGCCCGCGCCCTCGCCACCCGCCCCCGCGTCCTCTTCGCCGACGAGCCGACCGGCGCCCTGGACTCCCTCAACGGCGAACGTGTCATGGGCCTGCTCACCGACGCCGCCCGCGAGACCCGGGCGGCCGTCGTCCTCGTCACCCACGAGACCCGCGTCGCCGCCTACTCCGACCGCGAGGTCGTCGTCCGCGACGGCAAGGTCAGGGAAACGGTGGCCGCCGTATGACGCACCCACCGCACCGGCCGCCCGCACCGCCGCACGGCCCGGCGGTCTGGCTGCGCGACCTCGGCATGGGGCTGCGGTTCGCCGCCGCCGGGGGCCGCGAGGGCTGGACCCGTACGCTGCTGACCGCCGTCGGCGTCGGCCTCGGCGTTCTGCTGCTGCTCGGCGCCGCCTCGGTCCCGCACCTCATGGAGGGCCGCCACGAACGCGCCATGGCCCGGCAGATCCTCAACGGCGACGAGCCGCCGCCCGCCTCCGCCCGCACCGTGATCGCCACCGACGCCGGCACCACCTTCCGCGACCAGCGGGTCTTCGGCCTCCGACTGCACCCCGAGGGGCCCGGGGCCCCGCTCCCGCCGGGCGTCACCGCGTACCCGCGCCCCGGCACGATGGCGGTCTCCCCCGCCCTGCGCTCCCTGCTCGCCTCGCCCGACGGGGCCCTGCTCCGCGAGCGGCTGCCGTACGTGATCACCGGCACCATCGCCGACAGCGGACTCGTCGGCCCCAAGGAGCTGGCGTACTACCTGACCAGCGACGTCCCCCTGAAGGCGGAGGACGGCTTCCGGCTGACCCACTTCGGCGTCGACGCCTCGGGCGACCAGCCGATGAGCCCGACACTGCTGATGCTGATCTTCATCGCGTACGTGGTGCTGCTGATGCCGACGGCCGTCTTCATCGCCACCGCGATCCGCTTCGGCGGCGACCGCCGCGACCGGCGGCTGGCCGCGCTCCGGCTGGTCGGCGCGGACCTCGCCACCACCCGCCGGATCGCCGCGGGCGAGGCCCTCTTCGGCGCACTGTGCGGACTGGCGCTGGGCACCGTGCTGTTCCTGATCTGCCGGATGTACGCGGGCTCCCTCACGCTCTGGGACATCAACGCCTTCCCCTCCGACGTGACACCGCTCCCGGCGCTGGCCGCGCTGATCGCGGTGGCCGTGCCGGTCGCCGCCCTCGCCGTCGCCCTCGTCACGCTGCGCGGCGTCGCCATCGAACCGCTCGGCGTGGTCCGTGGCCGTACGGTCCGGCGCCGGCGGCTGTGGTGGCGGCTTCCGCTGCTGATCGGCGGCCCGGCGATCCTGCTGCTGGGCGGCCCCCTCGACCCGCGGGACCGCGGCGCCGGCGCCTATCCGGCCGCGGCGGGCGCGGCGCTCACGCTGTGCGGGGTCACCGCGGTGCTGCCGTGGGTGATCGAGGCGGTCGTGGGCCGGCTCGGCCGCGGGCCGGTCGCCTGGCAGCTCGCCGTCCGCAGGCTCCAGTTGAGCGGCGGCACCGCGGCCCGCGCGGTCAGCGGCATCTGCGTCGCGGTGGCCGGGGCGCTGGCGCTGCAACTGCTGGTCACCGCGCTCCAGAGCGACTTCGTCCGCCGCACCGGGCAGGACCCCGGCCGCGCCCAGATGTCCGTGTCGCTGCCGGAGTCCTCCGGCGCCGCGCTCCGCCGCGCCGCCGACCGGCTGACGGCGGCGGAGGGCGTCCGCACCACCCGCACGCTGGTCCATGCGACCGTGACCCGCCCCGGCCCGCCGCCCAAGGGCGAGGAGTATCCGCCCGTCGCCCCGGTGATCGTCGGCGACTGCGCCGCGCTGCGCGAGGTGGCGGACACCGGCCCCTGCCACGACGGCGACACCTTCCTCGCCGTCCGCGGCGGCCCGGCGGTCGACGCCGCGACGGTCCGCCGGACCGCCCACCCCGGCGGCCAGGTCCAGCTCAACGCCGACGGGGACACCGGCAAGCCGCACGGCACGCCCCGCCTGTGGACCGTCCCGGAGCGGACCCGCGAGGTCACCGCCCGCAAGGACCCGACGGGCGCCCTCTCGGTCGGCGTCCTCGCCACCCCCGGCGCCCTCGACACCGCCCGGCTCCAGGCGCCGTGGGCGCACGTCCTGATCCGTACGGATCCGGGGGTGCCCGACGCCGAGGAGCACGTCCGCAACGCCGCCGCCAGGCTGGGCCCGGACGTGTCCGCCTCGACGCTGCACGACACCGAGAGCGACGCCCAGTACGCCAGCGTGCACACCGGACTGCTGCTCGGCTCGACCGTGACGATGGCGCTGGTCGCCGCCGGATTGCTGGTCACCACCGTGGAGCAACTGCGCGAGCGGCGGCGGCTGCTGTCGGTGCTGGTCGCCTTCGGCACCCGCCGCTCCACCCTCGCCTGGTCGGTGCTGTGGCAGACCGCGGTGCCGATCGTGCTGGGGCTCGCCGTGGCGGTCGCCGCCGGGCTGGGGCTCGGCGCCGGGCTGCTGCGGAACGCCGGCAAGGCCGCGTACGACTGGTCGGCCATCTGGCCGCTGCCGCTCGCCGGGGGCCTGCTGGTCCTGTTGGTCACGCTGCTCAGCCTGCCGTCGCTGTGGCGGCTGATGCGCCCGGACGGCCTGCGGACGGAGTGAGCCCGCCGCCGTACGGACACGCCCCGCGCGGCCCGGTCACCCGGGCCGCGCGGGGCGTTCCGGTGCCCGCGACGGGTACGTATAAATCGAGCGTATACACCCCGGATACACCCACGACGTAAGGTGGTCGCCATGTCAATCGGTCATACGCTGCTGGGCCTCCTGGAGTCCGGTCCCCGCCATGGCTACGACCTCAAGCGGGCCTTCGACGAGCACTTCGGGCACGACCGTCCGCTGCACTACGGGCAGGTCTACTCGACGATGTCCCGGCTGCTGAAGAACGGCCTGGTCGAGGTGGACGGCGTCGAGGCCGGCGCGGGCCCCGAGCGCAAGCGGTACGCGATCACGGACGCCGGCGTCACGGACGTCGGGCAGTGGCTCAGCCGCCCGGAGAAGCCGGAGCCCTATCTCCAGTCGACGCTCTACACCAAGGTCGTCCTCGCGCTGATGACCGGCCGCGACGCCGCCGAACTCCTCGACACCCAGCGGGCCGAGCACCTGCGGCTGATGCGCGGGCTCACCGAGCGCAAGCGCCAGGGCGACCTCGCCGACCAGCTGATCTGCGACCATGCGCTCTTCCACCTGGAGGCGGACCTGCGCTGGCTGGAGCTGACCGCGGCCCGGCTCGACGGGCTGGCCCAGACGGTGCACGGTTGACGCTCTCCCCCCTGAAGGAGGGAGATTCCTACGGCTCGCGCCGTGAGACTTCCTGTTTCATCGCCGACTGCCCGCCCGGAGAACTCCGTTGAGGTCTTACACCAGCTCCGCAGGCCGAAACCGCCCGTCCGGCGGCCAGAAGATTGTTCGCTGCGTTCACGTCCCGGTCATGGGTCGTGCCGCACTGCGGACACGTCCACTCCCGGACGCTGAGCGGCATGCCGCTGTTGAGGTGCCCGCACCCGGGAGTGGAACACAGTCTGGACGAGGGGAACCACCTGTCCACAGCGATCACCTGCCGCCCGTACCAGGCCGCCTTGTACTCCAGCATGCTCCGGAACTCGGCCCATGCCGCGTCGCTGATGGCGCGGGCCATGCTCCTGTTCCTGACCATGTTGCGCACGGCCAGATCCTCGATCACGAGCGTTTGGTTTTCGCGCACGAGCCGAGTGGTCAGCTTATGGAGGTGGTCACGGCGCCGGTCGGCGATCCGGGCGTAGACCTTGGCGACCTTGCGCCGGGCCTTGGCCCGGTTCGCCGACCCCTTGGCCTTCTTCGCAAGATTGCGCTGAGCCTTGGCGAGCCGGGCCCGGTCACGACGCTCATGCCTGGGGTTGGCGATCTTCTCCCCGGTGGAGAGCGTGAGCAGGTGATCCAGGCCGACGTCGATACCGACGGCCGTACCAAGGGCGGGGAGAGGCTTGACGCCAGGGTCCTCGCACAGCATCGAAACGAACCAGCGTCCCGCCGCATCCTGGGACACGGTCACCGTCGAAGGGCCGACGCCCTCGGGCAGTGGCCAGGACCAGCGGATGTCCAGCGGTTCGGACATCTTCGCCAGCGTGAGCTTCCCGTCCCGGAAGCGGAAACCCGAGGTGGTGTACTCGGCAGACTTCCGGGATTTCCGCTTCGACTTGAAGCGCGGGTACTTGCTCCGCCTGGCGAAGAAGCTGGTGAACGCTGCCTGAAGATGCCTCAGCGCCTGCTGGAGCGGAACACTGGAAACCTCGTTCAGGTAAGCCAGTTCCCCGGTCTTCTTCCACGCCGTCAGCATGGCGGAGGTGGCGTGGTAGTTGACCCGTTCCTGCCGCGCCCACGCCTCGGTGCGGGCGGCGAGCGCCAAGTTGTAGACCTTCCGCACGCATCCGAACGTGCGGGACAGCTCGGCTGCCTGCGCGTCGGTCGGATAGAAGCGGTACTTGAACGCCCGCTTCACGTGAGCGTTGGCCACGCTCACAAACTAGCGACGCTACTACTTAAGGCCAAAGCTGCCGGTGAGAGCAGTGCAATCCGCCCCGGCGGCGAATCCCGGCCCGTTGCCCTGCTCCGTAGGAGCCCGTTTCCTCTCCGCCCTGAAGGGCGGAGTATCCACGGAGGAATCAGATGACGCCGGAGGGTTCGCTGCTCGCCGCGAGCGACCTGCACAAGACGTACGGCGCGACGCCCGCGCTGGACGGCGCGGAGTTCTCCATCCATCCCGGTGAGGTCGTCGCCGTCCTCGGCCCGTCCGGCTCCGGCAAGTCGACGCTGCTGCACTGCCTGGCGGGGATCATCCGGCCGGACCGCGGCACCGTCCGCTACGGCGACCGCGATCTGACGACGATGAGCGACGCCGAGCGCAGCGCCTTGCGCCGCAGCGACTTCGGCTTCGTCTTCCAGTTCGGCCAACTCGTCCCCGAACTCACCTGCCTGGAGAACGTCGCCCTGCCGCTCCGCCTCAACGGCGCCCGCCGCAAGGAGGCCGAGCGGCAGGCGCGGGAGTGGCTGGCGCGGCTGGAGATCGAGGACGTGCACAAGCAGCGCCCCGGGGAGGTCTCCGGTGGCCAGGGCCAGCGCGTCGCCGTCGCCCGCGCGCTCGCCACCCGCCCCCGCGTCGTCTTCGCGGACGAGCCGACCGGCGCGCTGGACTCCCTCAACGGCGAGCGTGTGATGACGCTGCTGACCGACGCCGCCCGCGAGACGCAGGCGGCCGTCGTCCTCGTCACCCACGAGACCCGCGTCGCCGCCTACTCCGACCGCGAGATCACCGTCCGCGACGGCAAGGTGAAGGACCTGCTGGCGGGCTTGCGATGAGCGACCCGGGCCCGCCCGTGCCCGCCCGGGCGCGGGGCTGGTGCCGCGATCTGGCCCTGGGGATGCGTTTCGCCGCGAGCGGCGGCCGTGAGGGGTGGACCCGTACGGCGCTGACCGCGGTCGGGGTGGCCCTCGGCGTCGCCGTACTGCTGATCGGCGCGTCCGTACCGACGCTGATGAACGCCTGGCACGGCCGCGAGAAGGCCCGCGAGAACCTGGGCCAGCTGCACGAACCGCCGCGCGGCGACACCACGGTGCGCTACGGGAGCGCCGACACCGTCTTCCACGGGGCGCCGATCCGCGGCCGGCTGGTCCGGCCCGACGGCGCCCACCCGCCGGTGCCGCCCGGTATGGACCGGCTGCCCGGACCGGGCGAGATGCGGGTCTCCCCGGCGCTCAAGGAGCTGCTGGCCGAGCCGGACAGCGCCCTGCTGCGGCAGCGGCTCCCGTACAAGGTCATCGGCGTCATCGGCGACGCGGGGCTGAAGGGCCCGGCGGAGCTGACGTACGTCGCGGGCAGCGCGACGCTGCGCCCGCCCGCCGGGTACCGCATCGACCACTTCGGCAAGAGCTGGACCTCACGGCCGCTGACCTCGCAGGCCACCCTGCTGGTGATCATGACGTGTGTGGCGCTGCTGACGCCGGTGACGGTCTTCATCGGGACGTCCGCGCGGTTCGGCCACGACCAGCGCCAACGGCGGCTGGCGGCGCTGCGGCTGCTCGGCTCGGACATCGCCACCACCCGCCGGATCGCCGCCGGGGAGGCGCTGTTCGGCTCGGTGCTGGGGCTGGCGGGCGGCGCCGCGCTGTTCCTCGCCGCCCGGCAGTGGGCCGGGGCGTTCACCCTGTGGGACATCAACGTCTTCCCCGCCGACGTCCGGCCCGGCGCCCTGCCCGCCGTGCTCATCGCCGTCCTCGTCCCGGCCGTCTCGGTCCTGGTGACGCTGTTCGCGCAGCGCGGGGTGACGGTCGATCCGCTCGGTGTGGTGCACCGGCGGCCCGCACCGCGCCGCCGGCTGTGGTGGCGGCTGATCCCGCCGGCGCTGGGCGCGGCGCTGCTGCTCCCGATGCTCCGGCAGCGGCTCTGGGACGACTCCGCCGTCAACACCACGAAGCTGGCCGCCGGTTCGATGCTGGTGCTGTTCGGCGTCACCGCGCTGCTGCCGTGGCTGGTGGAGGCGGTGGTGAGCCGGTTGCAGGGCGGTCCGGTGCCCTGGCAGCTGGCGATCCGGCGGCTCCAGCTGTCCGGCGGTTCGGCGACCCGCGCGGTCAGCGGCATCACCGTCGCGGTGGCCGGGGCCATCGCCGTCCACATGCTCTTCACCGGTATGCAGTACGGCTTCACCCAGGCGTACGCGCGCTCCGGCGCCCTGCCCCGGATCGGCTACACCACCCACGCCGAGAGCTGGCAGCAGACCGAACGGGCGCTCGCCGCGGTGCGCGGTACGCCGGGCGCGACCGACGCCCACGGCGTCATCGCGGCCACCTTGGACACCCTGCCGACCAGCGACAGCTTCCTGAACCTCGCCATCGGCAGCTGCGCCGAACTGCGCCGGGTGGCCGCGCTGGGCTCCTGCCGCGACGGCGACGTCTTCGTGGCGCAGGGCCGCGACCGGGCGGCGCGCCCGGGCGCCACCCTCGACCTCAATCCGTCGTTCGACCCGGACGACCGCCCGACCCCGCGCCCGTGGACGGTCCCCGCCGACGCCCGCGAGGTCCCGCTCCGGCACCTGGGCGACGGGCCGGACGATCACCGGTACGAGATCCTCGCCACCCCCTCCACCGTCGACGTCCGCCGTCTGGCCATGGCCGACATGGCGCTGCGGGTCGGCTTCGACCGCTCCGTCCCGGACGCCGTCGAACAGATCCGCACCTCGTTGGCGCAGGTCACTCCGGCGCTGTACGAGGCATCGGCGGTGGACAACCCGCACGACCGGGCGTACTCCGGCGTGCGCAACGGCCTGTTCGCCGCCGCCTCGGTCACCCTGCTGCTGATCGGCGCGGGCCTGATCATCTCGACGGTGGAACAGCTCCACGAACGCCGCCGGGTCCTCTCCTCGCTCCACGCCTTCGGTGTCCGCCGCTCCGGGCTGGGCTGGTCGGTCCTGTGGCAGACCGCGGTCCCGGTCGTGCTCGGGCTGGCGCTCGCGGTCGGCTGCGGTCTGCTGCTGGGCACCCTGCTGCTGCGGATGATCAACTCCGAGGTGCGGGTCGACTGGCCGGTGGTGGCCGGTATGGCGGGCATCGGCGGCGGCGTGATCCTCTTCGTGACGGCGCTGAGCCTGCCGCCGCTGTGGCGGATGATGCGCCCGGAGGGGCTGCGGACGGAGTGAAGCGGACGGAGTGACGAGGGGCGACGGGCCGGTCGCGCCGCCGCCGGGCGCGGAGATCCGGCGCCCGGCCCGCCTACGCCGCTTCCGCCCCCGGCTCCACCATCCGTACCGGCAGCCCCCGCAGCGCCACCCGCAGCGCCGCCGCGAACTCCTCGAACTCGCGCTGGCGCGCCGCGCCGCTGCGCATCGCCAGCGCGATCCGCCGGGCGGGCGCCGGATCGGCGAAGTACCCGGTGGTCAGCTCGTCGTTGCGGGCGGTCTCCACGCGCAGCGCGGTGCGCGGCAGCAGCGTCACCCCGAGTCCGCCGGCCACCAGCTGCACCAGCGTCGACAGGCCGGCCGCACTGGTCGTGACCGGTGCCCCCTCCTCGCGCCCGGCCTCCCGGCAGATGTCGAGGGCCTGGTCGCGCAGGCAGTGCCCCTCGTCGAGCAGCAGCAGATCCAGCTCCTTGAGCGCCTCGCGGGGGATGTCACCGCGCCCGCCCAGCCAGTGTTCCTTCGGCGCGACCAGTACGAAGTCCTCGTCGAACAGCGGGAGTTCGGTGATCTGCGGGACGCCGAGCGGCACCGCGAGCAGCAGCAGGTCGAGCCGCCCGTGCCCGAGCCCGTCCAGCAGTGAGGCGGTCTGCTCCTCGTGGACCTGGAGGTCGAGGTCGGGGTAGGTGTCGTGGACCAGCCGCAGGACCGTCGGCAGCAGATACGGCGCGACGGTGGGGATCACCCCGAGCCGCAGCGTCCCGGTGAACGGCGCCCGGGCCGCCTCCGCCTCCTCCAGCAGGTCGCCGACGGCCGCCAGCACCGTCCGCGCCCGTGCCGCGACGCGCTCCCCGGCGGTGGAGAGCAGCACCTTGCGGGTGGTCCGCTCCAGCAGCTGTACGCCGAGCGTCTCCTCCAGCGCCGACACCGCTCCGGACAGCGCGGGCTGGCTCATCCCGATCTCCGCCGCCGCCTCCCGGAAGTGCAGCTGCTCGGCGACCGCGACGAAGGCCCGCAGCTGCGCCAGGCTCGGCTGCCGCGCCCGCCCCCCGCTCACCGGCGACACCACTGATAACCACCTCCGATCAACACCATCCAGTCTACGGAGCCCCCACCCGAACCCACCGACTCCGCTTTCCCACGGCGGCTCCCCGCCCCCGTGAACCGATTTCCGGCGCCCCGACACCGCTCACCGGCACCTGGCACACCACCCGAACAGCACTGATAACCGCACCCAATCAACATCAACAACTCTGGCTATTTCCCTGATCAATGCCGTGTATGGCACTGTGTTATCCGTCCAACCCTCAAGGAATGCCCCAAAAGGGACTTCCGGTGTTGCAAGGAGAGCGCGTGCTCACTGTCGGTGACAAGTTCCCCGAGTTCGACCTGACCGCCTGCGTTTCGCTCGAATCCGGTAAGGAGTTCGAGCAGATCAACCACAAGACCTACGAAGGCAAGTGGAAGATCGTCTTCGCGTGGCCGAAGGACTTCACCTTCGTGTGCCCCACCGAGATCGCCGCCTTCGGCAAGCTGAACGACGAGTTCGCCGACCGTGACGCCCAGATCCTCGGCTTCTCCGGTGACTCCGAGTTCGTGCACCACGCCTGGCGCAAGGACCACCCGGACCTGACCGACCTGCCCTTCCCGATGCTCGCCGACTCGAAGCACGAGCTCATGCGCGACCTGGGCATCGAGGGCGAGGACGGCTTCGCGCAGCGCGCCGTCTTCATCGTCGACCAGAACAACGAGATCCAGTTCACGATGGTGACCGCCGGCTCCGTCGGCCGTAACCCCAAGGAGGTCCTGCGGGTCCTCGACGCCCTGCAGACCGACGAGCTGTGCCCCTGCAACTGGTCCAAGGGCGACGAGACCCTCGACCCGGTCGCGCTCCTCTCGGGCGAGTGAGCTGATTCCCCATGGCTCTCGATGAACTGAAGTCCGCAGTTCCGGACTTCGCCAAGGACCTGAAGCTGAACCTCGGCTCGGTCATCGGCAACAGCGACCTCCCGCAGCAGCAGCTGTGGGGCACCGTCCTGGCCTGCGCGATCGCCTCGCGCTCGCCGAAGGTGCTCCGCGAGCTGGAGCCGGAGGCCAAGGCCAACCTCTCCCCCGAGGCGTACCAGGCCGCCAAGTCCGCCGCCGCCATCATGGCGATGAACAACGTGTTCTACCGGACCCGGCACCTGCTGTCGGACCCGGAGTACGGCACGATGCGCGCCGGTCTGCGGATGAACGTCATCGGCAACCCGGGCGTGGACAAGGTCGACTTCGAGCTGTGGTCGCTGGCCGTCTCGGCCATCAACGGCTGCGGTATGTGCCTCGACTCGCACGAGCAGGTGCTCCGCAAGGCCGGTGTGGACCGCGAGACGATCCAGGAGGCCGTCAAGATCGCCGCCGTCCTCCAGGCCGTCGGCGCCACCCTCGACGCCGAGGCCGCCCTGGCGGAGTAATTCCGCCCGCGCACCCGCGCATGCGAAGAAGCCCCGTGAACCGGTCGGTTCACGGGGCTTCTTCCTGTGCGTCAGAGCGCCCGGTCACTTCCCTGACGGTGGCCGCGCCGGCGGCGTCGGCGCCACCCCGATCGCCGTGGCCCCCCGCGGCTGCGGCGCCATCCGTACCGCCTGTTCCAGGGAGTACGAACGGAGGTAGCCGACGACGGTGTTGGTGACGGCCACCAGCGGAACGGCGACCACCGCACCGCCGATCCCGGCGATCAGCCCGCCCGCCGCCACCGAGAGGATCACCGCGAGCGGGTGGACCCGGACCGCGCGCCCCAGGATGAACGGCTGCAGGATGTGGCCCTCGATCTGCTGCACCGCCAACACCACCGCGAGCACCATCAGCGCGGTGAACATGCCTTGGGTGACGAGCGCGACAACACAGGCCAGCGCGCCCGAGACGACCGCACCGATCAGCGGGATGAAGGCGAACAGGAAGATGAAGACCGCGAGCGGCACGGCCAGCGGCACCTTCAGGAAGTACAGCCCGATCCCGATGAAGAACGCGTCGATCATCGCGACCAGCACCGTGCCGCGGACGTACGCGGTCAGCGTCCGCCAGGCCCGCGGCCCGGCCCCGGCCACGCCCTCCCGGGCGGCGAACGGGACCAGCTTCAGCATCCACTCCCAGATCCGCCGGCCGTCGTAGAGCAGGAAGAGTGTGGTGAACATCGCCAGCAGGATGCCGGTGAGCACCTCCAGGACGACGGTGACGCCCTCCAGACCGGCGGAGGTGATCGCCTCGGTGTTGGCGCCGACCGCGTCCTGAAGGTTCTTGGCGATGTTGTTGATCTGCCCCTCGGTCACATGGAACGGACTCTTGAGCAGCCAGCCCTTCAGCTCGGTGATGCCCTCCTGGATCCGGTCGGAGACCGAGTCGATGTTGGCCTGCACCTGCCAGACGACGAACCAGCCGACGAGTCCCATGATCACGAAGCCGCCGATGAACGTCAGCGCCGTGGCGAAGCCGCGCGGCAGCCCCCGGCGCCGCAGCCAGGCCACCGTCGGCTGGAGCAGCGCGGTGATCAACAGCGCCGCGACGAAGGCCAGCACGACCAGCTCGATGGTGGTGATGACCTGGGCCAGCACCCAGAGCGTCCCGGCCAGCACCAGCAGCCGCCACCCCGCCTCGGCCGCGACCCGCACCCCCCACGGCACCGCGGACGCCGGATCGGGCCGCGCACCGACGGCCGGAGCGTACGCGGGCGGCGCGGGCACGGACGCGGCCACCCGGCCCTCCTCCGCACCGGACGGCACCGCAGTGCTCCCGGACGCCGCGGCCACCGGCACCACCGGCTCCGGCCCGGCGGCGGCCACGGGCTCCTCGGCCGCCGCGGACTCCTTCCCCGCCGCAGGCACTTCGGGCTCCGCACCCGCCGCACCGGAGGCTTCCGTACCGCCCGAGGACCCGGAGCCCTCGGCACGCCGCAGCGCCTCCGCATCCTCCGCCGCCGCGGCTTCGGCCCGGCGGCGCTGTTCCTCCAGCCGCTGCGCGAGCCGCGTCAGACCGGCGCCGAGGCCACCGACCCATTGAGGCAATCTGGACATGTCGTTCCTCTTCCCCTCCCGCCCCCCACTCCTGACGGGACGACGTTACCTGTGCGGGACGCACGAAACCCCCGACGCTGACGCGGTCGGGGGTTTCGGTGTACGTGCAGTACTGCCGGGGGCCGGCGGGGTACGGCCTAGTACCAGCTGTTGGCCTGCCAGAAGCTCCAGGCACCGCAGGGGCTGCCGTACCGGCTGTTCATGTAGTTCAGCCCCCACTTGATCTGGGTGGCCGGGTTGGTCTGCCAGTCGGCGCCCGCGGAGGCCATCTTGGAGCCGGGGAGTGCCTGGACGAGACCGTACGCGCCGGAGGAGGCGTTGGTGGCCTGGTAGTTCCAGGTGGACTCGTGGTTCACGATGTTGCTGAAGCACTGGAACTGGTCGGCCGGGACCATCTGTCGTGCGATGGCCTGCGTCTCGGCAACCGTGTACGAACCCTTGGAGACGAAGTCGCTGGCGTCACGGGTCGCGGAGCGCGACACCTCCAGCTTCTTCTGACGCTCCTCGGCGTCGGCCTTGGCCTTCGCCTCCTTCGCCTCGTCGGCGGCGGCCTTCTTCTCCTGCGCGGTCTGCGCGGCGGCCTTGCGTGCCGACTCCTGCGCGGACTTGAGGGCTGCCGCATCGGCCTGGGTGGACTGGTCGTCCGCCTGCTGCGTCAGGGAAGCCGTCTGCACCTGGGCCTGCTGGCCCGCAGGGAGGTCGGCGATCGTCGCGTCGGCTGCCGCGGCCTGGGTGTTGTCCAAGCCCGGCTGGTTGCCTGCAGCGACGCCGACCACGGCGCCGACGGTGGTGACCGCGGTGGCGGAGGCCACGGCGAATCCCCGGACCGAGATCCGGCTCACACGATTTCCTTCCAGCATCGCCCGCATAGGTGACCTCGCGGACGCAATCGTGCCCCTGGCGCTGGCTTCCCTTGTTCCGCCCCCTGTTGAGCGGCGGGGTCGGCTGGTCACGGGAGGCACGGGCCCGGTACGTCCCCCTCGGGGGCCGCGTGGTGCTCGGGCGGCATACGGCGGTCGCTATGAAGTTCGGGTTGGTACCGCACCTCTGAGGATGCTGGTGGTGCCGTATGCGGGGCCTGACAGGACCCAGACTCTGCCCGACGGGGCCACCGGGAATCAATTCTCCACCGGGTGTGAAAGCTCACACCCGGTTTGCCCCCTGAGATTCCCGGATATTCCCGCGCATCAGAACGCCGCCCGGTTAAGCTCCTTGGCTTCTCCGGGCGGCGTCCCCTCGTACACACCGGGTCAGATGCTGCCGTCCTCCAGCATTTCGGTCACCAGCGCGGCGATCGGCGAGCGCTCCGAGCGGGTCAGCGTGACGTGCGCGAAGAGCGGGTGCCCCTTCAGCTTCTCCACCACGGCGACCACCCCGTCGTGCCGTCCGACCCGCAGGTTGTCCCGCTGCGCGACGTCATGCGTGAGCACCACCCGGGAGTTGGCCCCGATCCGGGAGAGCACCGTCAGCAGGACGTTCCGCTCCAGGGACTGGGCCTCGTCGACGATGACGAACGCGTCGTGCAGCGACCGGCCGCGGATATGGGTCAGCGGCAGCACCTCCAACATGCCGCGCTCCACGACCTCCTCGATGACCTCCTTGCTCGTCACCGCGGAGAGCGTGTCGAAGACCGCCTGCGCCCAGGGGCTCATCTTCTCGGACTCGCTGCCCGGCAGATAGCCCAGCTCCTGCCCGCCCACCGCGTACAGCGGCCGGAAGACCATCACCTTGCGGTGCTGACGGCGCTCCAGCACCGCCTCCAGGCCCGCGCAGAGCGCCAGCGCCGACTTGCCCGTACCGGCCCGCCCGCCCATGGAGATGATGCCGACCTCCTGGTCCAGCAGGAGGTCCAGGGCGATGCGCTGTTCGGCGCTGCGGCCGTGGATGCCGAACGCCTCGCGGTCGCCGCGCACCAGCCGCACCGCGCCGTCCTCGGTGACCCGGCCGAGCGCCTTGCCGCGCTCCGACTGGAGGACGAGCCCGGTGTGGACGGGCAGTCCGTCGGCCTCCGGCACGTGCGCGACCTCGTCGGCGAAGAGCGCGTCGACCTGCTCGGCGGTGACGGCGACCTCGCTCATGCCCGTCCAGCCGGAGTCGGTGACGGCGAGTTCGGCGCGGTACTCCTCGGCGAGCAGTCCGACGGACGACGCCTTGATCCGCATCGGCAGGTCCTTGGAGACGACCGTGACGTCGTACCCCTCGGCCTGGAGGTTGCGGGCGACGGCGAGGATCCGTGCGTCGTTGTCGCCGACGCGGCTGTGGCCGTTCCAGAAGGCGGCGGGCAGGATCCCCGGGTCGGAGTGGTTGAGTTCGACTCTGAGGGTGCCGCCCAGATCGCCGATGGGCAGGGGCGCGTCCAGCCGCCCGAACCGTACGCGGTACTCGTCCAGCAGGCGCAGCGCCTGCCGCGCGAAGTACCCCAGCTCTGGATGGTGCCTCTTGGCCTCCAGCTCCGTGACCACCACGACCGGCAGGACGACCTCGTGCTCGTCGAAGCGGGACATGGCGCCTGGATCGGCCAGCAGGACGCTGGTGTCGAGGACGTAGGTGTGCCGGCCGCTCTCACGGCGCTTGTTGCTGTTCACCACGGGTGGACGAACCCCCTCGGATGAGGTCGGGGTGCGACGGCGTCGCGGGGGACAGGACCGGGTTCTGGCCGCGCTGCGCGGGCCGAACACCGGCCCTCCGCGTCGTCCGTGCGGGTCGCACGGGCCTCCGTGATGCGCAAAGGGCCTCCCGGGCGGACGGCCCCATGCCGTCCGCTGAGATACGGCGCCCGTGTCTGATTCCGGACGCCGACCTGCCAGGAACATTCCCGCGTTGGGGTGCGCCCATGCCCGGCGCGCGGGCGCACAGGCGGTGAACCTTGGGTGACGCGCGCCGGGTACGGCCGCGCCCCGGCCACCACCTGGGGTGACCGGGGCGCGGAAGAACCCGGGGCCGGCGCCGCGCCGGGCCGCCCACAACGGGGACGTACCCGGACACACGGGAAAAAGCGGGCCGGAAGCGGAGTGCGGCGGGCTAGCAGCCGTAACGCCGGTGGCGGGCCGCGTAGTCGCGGAGCGCGCGCAGGAAGTCGACCTTCCGGAAGGCGGGCCAGAAGACCTCGCAGAAGTAGTACTCGGAGTGCGCCGACTGCCAGAGCATGAATCCGGACAGCCGCTGCTCGCCGCTGGTGCGGATCACCAGGTCCGGGTCGGGCTGGCCGCTGGTGTAGAGGTGGCTGGAGATGAGGTCGATGTCGACGGTCTCGGCCAGCTCCTCGAAGGAGGTGCCGCGGTCGGCGTGTTCGAGGAGGAGCGAGCGGACCGCGTCGGCGATCTCCTGGCGGCCGCCGTACCCGACGGCGACGTTCACCAATATGCCGGTGTTGTCGAGGGTGTCCTCCTCCGCCTTCTTGAGGACGAGCTGGGTGTCCGACGGCAGCAGATCACGGTTGCCGACGTGGTGGACGCGCCAGCGGCCGTCGGCGGCGAGATCGCGCACGGTGTTCTCGATGATGCCGAGCAGCGGGTTCAGTTCGACCTCGGGCCGGTCGAGGTTGTCGGTCGACAGCAGCCAGAGTGTGACCACCTCGACATCGGTCTCGGCGCACCAGCCCAGCAGTTCGCCGATCTTGACGGCACCGGCCTGGTGGCCCTGCTCGGGTGTCCGGCCGTCGGCCCGTGCCCAGCGGCGGTTGCCGTCGAGGATGACGCCGATGTGCTTGGGCACCTGGCTGTGGTCCAGCCGTCCCTCGACCCGTCGTGCATACAGCCGGTAGACCAGATTCCGCAGTGCCTGCGGATACGGGATACGCATCCCCGAAGATCGCAGCATGAGTGTGGACCAGCCCCTCCGTGCCCTTTTGGCGGTCGCCCCGTCGCCTAAGGCCATAACTTTACGTCTCGGGCGTGTCGATGGCCGCATCAGGTGTCCGCGAGGGCCGTGATAGGGAGTTGACCATGACTGATTCTTCTCCGTACGGCGCCATGGATTCGCGCTACGACTCCATGGAGTACCGGCGCACCGGACGCAGCGGCCTGAAACTTCCGGCCATCTCTCTGGGACTCTGGCACAACTTCGGCGACGACCGCACCTTGGCCTCCCAGCGCGCGATCCTGCGCCGCGCCTTCGACCTGGGTGTGACCCACTTCGACCTGGCCAACAACTACGGTCCGCCGCCCGGATCCGCCGAGCTGAACTTCGGGAAGATCTTCGCCCAGGACTTCCGGCACTACCGCGACGAGATCATTCTCTCGACCAAAGCGGGATATCGGATGCATCCCGGCCCGTATGGGGAATGGGGTTCGCGGAAATATCTCCTCTCCTCGCTCGATGCCTCGCTGAAGCGGATGGGGGTCGATTACGTCGATATTTTCTACTCGCACCGCTTCGACCCGGAAACCCCGCTGGAGGAGACGATGGGCGCCCTCGCGTCCGCCGTCCGCCAGGGGAAGGCGCTTTACGCCGGCATCTCCTCGTACACCTCCGAGCAGACCCGCGAGGCGGCCCGGATTCTGCGCGGGATGGGCGTTCCGGCGCTGATCCACCAGCCGTCGTACTCGATGATCAACCGCTGGACCGAGGACGACGGGCTGCTGGACACCCTGGAGAGCGAGGGCATGGGCTGCATCTCGTTCGCGCCGCTCGCGCAGGGGCTGCTCACCGACAAGTACCTGCACGGCGTCCCGGAGGGCTCGCGCGCCTCGCTGGGCAAGTCGCTCGACCCGGGGCTGCTCTCCGAGGACGTGGTGCGGCGGCTGCGGGGGCTCAACGAGATCGCCGCCCGCCGGGGGCAGTCGCTGGCGCAGCTGGCGCTGGGCTGGGTGCTGCGGGATCCGCGGATGACGTCGGCGCTGATCGGGGCGAGCAGTGTGGCGCAGCTGGAGGCGAACATCGCGGCGCTGGGCGCTCCGGAGCTGACGGAGACGGAGCTGGCGGAGATCGACGAGTTCGCGCAGACGACCGACGGGGTGAACATCTGGGCCCGCCGGAGCTGATCCCGGCGGAAGGAGCGGCGGCCGGGGCTGCGGGCCGGTCCGGCGTCCGGGAGGCGGTGTGCGCCCCCGTATGCCGTGTGCTCCTGGCGTGCGCCGGGGGCTGCCGAATGTTCAGGAACGGAGCCTGAAGGAAACCCCGGACAAAAAGCGGGCCGGTCCGTGGGGGGGGATACGGACCGGCCCGAGGGGGGGCTTCCACCATAACCCCATGAGCCCTGTGGTGTGCGCAACATCGGAGAACCGGTGTGCCCCGGTCGCGCGCCGGGGCGCACCGCCGCCGTCGGGGAGGCGGTCGCGGCCCTCGTCAGGCGGCTGCCGCGGCCGCCGGGAGCAGCCCGCAGAGCGCCCCGGCGATCAGATACGGGCCGAGCGGCATGGCTTCCCGGCGCCGCCCGGCGAGCAGCAGCCAGCAGCCGCGGAGCGCACCGAGCCCGATGCCCGCGGCGGCGCCGATGAGCAGGGTGTGCCAGCCGTACCAGCCCAGGGCCGTGCCGAGGCCGACCGCCAGCTTGGCGTCGCCGAGGCCGATGCCGCCGGGGTTGGCGACGAAGAGCAGCAGGTAGCAGCCGCCGAGCAGCAGCCCGCCGAGGACCGCGCGGCGCCAGGACCCGGCCGCGCCGCCGAGCTGTGCGGCACCCCCCAGCCCGGCGGCGGCGAGCACGGCGAGCGTCGCCGTCAGGGCGTCCGGGAGGCGGCGTACCCGGAGGTCCACGGCGGCGAGGAGCACCGCGACGGGCGCCATCAGCAGCCAGGCGGCGAGTTCCGGGCGGGGCCCGGTGGCGGCGGCCAGCGCCGCGCAGACCAGTGCGGTGACGGCCGCGGTGGCGGCTGCCCCCGGCCCGTACGCGGCACCGCAGGGGCGGCAGCGGGCGGTCCCCAGCCAGCCACGGGCCGGGCCGGTGAGGGGGTGTCCCCGGGGGCAGTCGGTGCGCCGGTCGTGGTCCGGCTCGACGCTCAGCCGGTGGGCGGGCCGGGGCAGCAGCACTCCGGCGGCGGCGCCGTAGAGGGCGGCGAGGATCATCAGCGTCGGGGACACCCGACGACCATAGAGCGCGGGGGCCGGTCGGGTGGAGCGGTGCGAGGGCGCGGTCCGCGGTGTGTACGCGGGTGGGGCCGGGGCGCCCGTACCGGCAGGGGCGGGCGGCTGGTAGAACGGCGGCCATGGCGCGTTGGCGGGACGGTACGGGGACGGTGCACGGGGCGGACATGCCGGTCGCGGTGGAGATCGCCGCGTCCTACCGGGCCCGCAGGCGGGGGTTGCTGGGCCGGGACGGGGTGGCGGGCGCACTGCTGCTGACACCGGCGAGCGGGGTGCACACCTTCGGGATGCGGTTCGCGATCGATGTCGCCTACCTCGACCGGACGTTGCGGGTGCTCGCGGTGCGCACCATGGCCCCGGGCCGGCTGGGGATGCCGCGCCCGCGCGCCCGTCACGTGCTGGAGGCGTCGGCCGGGGCGATGGCCGGGTGGGGGCTGCGGGCGGGCGTCCAACTGACAGTCCGTACGGGGGAAGAAGTGGACCGGGGGAAGTGAGCCGGGGCACGTAAGACCATCCGTGAACGGTCGGCTGCCTCCTCTGATGCAGCGCCACACGGCGTCACGTCACATCACCACCTTCAGGAAGCCTTCCTGATAACTCAGCCGTCGCGATGACTCAGCCGCCGCGGCGCGCGAACCATCAGGAACCCTCCCTGAAAACTCGCCCCCTCAGAGACCCGCCCCCTCGCTCTCACTCCTCCCGGGGAAAGCTGACCTCCACCCGGCGGTTCTTCTTGCGGCCCGCCTCCGTGGAGTTGTCCGCGATCGGGTACTGCTCGCCGTAGCCGCGGATCTCGAAGGTGACGCCGGAGCCGAGGTCCTGGGCGAGGCCGCGCTGGACGGCGCCGGCGCGTTGCCGGGAGAGGGTCAGGCCGTGGGCGGCGGAGCCGAGGTTGTCGGTGAAGCCGAAGACCCGCAATTTCCGGGCGTGTTGTTTGGTGACCTCGGCGGCGATGGCGGAGATACGGGAGCGGGCGTCGCCGGTCAGCTCGGCGCTGTCCTTGCCGAACAGGACCTCCGCCTGGAGCGCGAACGTCACGTTGTCGTTGGTGTCCTGGCGGCGTTCGGCGCCGTCGTCGGTCTCCACGACGGACTTGATGTTGAGGACCTTCGCCGGGGCCAGCGTGGCGCCCTGCACCATCCGCAGATCGGGGTCGCGCGGGTCGATGGCGACCGGCGGTGTGGTGTCCTCGGTCAGTCCGGGCGGGGTGTCGGCGTGTGCGGCGGGGGCGGCGAGTCCGGTGGCCAGCAGCAGGGCGGCGGCGGTGACGGCGCGTCCGGTGCGGGCGGCGCGCGGCGGGTGCGTACCCGTGGGGCGGGTGCCGGTCGGGTGGGGGCGGGGCGGGTGCGTCGCGGGCATGGTCGCGGTCACTCCGTGATCCGTACGTCGGCGGGCGGCATCGTCGGGAGCTGGAAGTCGACCTCGGTGACCTTGGCGGGCGGGGCGGGGAACTGCGCGAAGATCGGGCGGCTCTCGCCGGGCCGCAGCCCGCTCAGGCCCGTGGTGCACAGGCATTCGCCGTCGGTGTCGCGCAGGACGAGGTACCGCTTCTTGCCCGCCTTGTCGACGAGGGTGGCGCCGGAGAGGGAGGAGCGGGAGCGGAGTTCGGATTCGTTGGAGCGCCAGTCGATGGCGTTGAAGACGTGGGTGCCGTGGTTGACGACGGTGCCGTTGACGGTGACGAAGCCACCGGAGTCGCGGATGACGGAGTGCAGGGTGATGGTGACGCCGTCCGGGCCCTTCATCTCGCCGATGGCCTTGTCGACGTCGGCGGCGGGGGCGGTGGGCTCGGCGGTTGCGGGACCGGTGTTGCGGGCCGGTGCCCGGTCGTCCGTCGTTCCTCCCCCGGCGTCACCGCCTCCGCAGCCGGCGACGAGGAGCGCCAGGCCGACCGCTGCGGCCGTGGCGGCCGCTCCTCGGGCGGCTTTCGTCGTGCGCCGCATGCTCATGGGTGCCAGTCCTTCGGTCGTCAGCGATTCGGTGGGCGGTCGGCCGTGCCCGGGACCGGCGGCGCGGTCATCGGGCGAGCCGGACGGCGAACAGGTCGGTGGCCCCGGGCAGTCCGCGGCCGTCGTGCAGGTCGCCGGGGACCAGGTGCCATGCCTTTCCGTCGCAGACGAGCCCGGGGAGGGGGGCGTCGTCCGTGCCGTCGGGACCGTGCTTCCCCTTTCCCGCACCGGCGTCGCCGGTGCCGGGTCCGGGGGTGCTGGAGGGTACTCCCCCGGCGGGGGTGTGCGGTCCGGTTGTCGGGGGTGTGTCGCCGGACGCATCCGCATGGCAGCGGGGTTCGACGACGGCGGTGGCGCGGGCCTCGGCGTGGGCGGACTCCGTACCGGGCACGACGGAGTGGCCGACGGCGGAGCGGGAGCGGACCTGGACGGCGAAGGAGGTGGGCCAGGAGTCGGGGGTGCAGTCGGTGAGGTCCGCGCCGTTGCGGCCGGCGAACCAGCCGGCGCTGTCGCAGGCGGTACGGGAGTCGGCGCCGCGGCCCTCCAGCAGATCGCGCCAGTCGGCGCCGGAGCGCAGCGCGTCGAGGAGGCCCTCGGTCAGCCGGTCGCGGTACTTCTGGCCGGCGGCGAGGGCGGCGGCGTCGGCGGCGGTCTGGGCGCCGCCGCGGCTCGCGGCCGCCTGGCCGACGGCGAAGAACGCGAGGGCGAGGAAGAGCAGCCCGGCGACCGCCACGATGTAGACCGGGAACGCCTGTCCGGCATCGCGCGGCGGACGGGCGGCGGGGGCGGTCATGGCGGGGGCGCCGGGCGGGGCGGGAGCGGGGGCGCGGCCCGCTAGATGCCGACGACTTCGGAGATCTTGTCGGCGATGGCGTTCGCGATCTGACTGCCGAAGTCCGTGGTGGACAGCACCAGGACGATCGCCACGACCACCGCGATGATGCCGAGGTACTCGATCGAGGTCTGCCCCCGGTCGTCGTGCCTCACGATCCGCTTCGCCATCGTCTTCTCCTCCAAGGGCCCCCGCACCGCTCTGGTCCGGTAGGGCTGTTCCCGTGGTGTCGGCGCGTAGCTCCGCGGTCACGACACGAGAAAAGTACGCCGCGAAAGCCCTCCTGGAACAGGGAATCTCTACCCCAACCTGTTCGGAGGACACGGCGAGGAGCCGGAGCGAACGAATCCGGCCAACCGGCGCGTTTGGCGGAAGCGGTGCACCTCGCATTCCGTTCACCCCCGATCCCCCTGCGCTCCCCGCGCGGGACATCCCGTACCCCGATGGCGGCTCCACTGTGACACAACTCGTTGCTGTTGCGAAGGAGTTGGCGGCAAGCCGTCGGCGACCGCGAACGGTTTCGGTCGCCCGCCCGCATCCGGTACGCGACGCTCCGCCGGGAACCCGGAGCAGAGCGGCGAACCGGCCACCGGGGCGCGGCGCGCGGCGCGTCCGGGTGAATCCGGCGGCGGCAGTTCGGCGACTTTCATTTCCCCATCAGGGAGCCGAAATCGGTGCCGGAGCCGAGGAAGAAACCGGCGATCAGCAGGATCATGGTCGCCGGCACCATGAAGGTGGTGACCACCATGGTGGCCTTGGGGACGGCGCGGGCGGCCCGGCGGCGGGCGTTCTGCGCATCGGTGCGCCGCATGTCGTCGGCGATCTGGATGAGCGTGTCGACGATCGGCGCGCCCAGCTCCTCGCCCTGCTGGAGGGCGGTGACGAACTGCGCGACCTGCTCGGAGTCGTTGCGTTTGCGCAGTTCCTCGAAGGCGGTACGGCGGCTGACGCCCATGTCCATCTGGCGCAGCGTGATGCGCAGCTCGTCCGCCCAGGGCCCTTCGTAGCGGTCGGCGACGCGGTCGAGGGCCTGGCGGAAACCGAGCCCCGCACTGACGACGACGGCGAGGACGTCGAGGAAGTCCGGCAGGGTCCGTTCGATGGTGTCCTTGCGCTGGCGGATGGCGGCACGGATGCCGACCTCGGTCCAGAAGCAGGCGAACGCCACCATCAGGACGCCGAGCAGCGGCTGGCCGCGCAGGAACATCACCAGCGCGCCGAAGAGCCCGAGCCCTCCGTAGACCGCGCGCCGGGCGGCGTAGCGGTCGACGGTGAGCCCGCCCGGGTTGCCCGCCAGGTCGATGCGGCGGCGCAGCCGGGAGACCCGGTCGGGGCCCATCAGCCGCAGCACCAGCGGCGCGTAGCGCATGCCCGTACGGTCGACGGCGGAGCCGACGGCGGTGGTGCGGCGGGCGCCGACCTCCAGGGAGAGGGCGAGGTCGGGCGGGAGTTTCGCCTCGCGGCGGTAGAGCGCGAGGCCGCCGCAGGCGCCCGCGACGGACAGCGCGGCGAGCAGCGCCAGCAGGATTCCGGTGCCCATGCGTTGCCGTTCCCTAGACGTCGATCTTGGAGAGCCGTCGGATGAGAAAGAAGCCCAGACCGTAGAGGACGAAGGCGGCGACGACGGCGAGTTGGCCGAGGAAGGAGGAGGTCATCCGGTCGATGGCGCCGGGGGCGATGCGGTTCATCAGCAGCAGGGTGCCGATGCCGAGCAGCGGGACGACGTACGCGGTGACGGTGACCTGGGAGAGCTGGGTGCGGACCTCGCGGCGGGTCTCCTTGCGCTCCTCCAGAGTGCGGGTGAGGTTGCGCAGCGAGCCGACGACGGTGCCGCCGGCCCGGTTGGCGAGGACCAGGGTGGTGACGAGGACGACGAGTTCGCGGGAGGGAAGACGTTCGGCGAGCTCGTCGAGCGCCTCCTCGACGGAGTGGCCGACGGCGAGTTTGTCGGACACCTTGGCCAATTCCTGACCCGCCGGTGCCTCCAGCTCCTCGGCGGCCATGCCCAGCGCCGTCCGGAGCGCCAGACCGGCCTGGGTGGCGTTGGCGAGGATGCGGGACAGCTCCGGGAGCTGGTTGATGAAACGCTCGGTGCGCTTGCGGCGCTGCCAGTCGAGGAAGGCGAACGCGGCCCAGACGGCGGTGAGCGCGGCGATCGGCCCGAAGAACGCGGCGAGGACGGCGTGCGCGAGCAGCCAGAGGGCGACGACCGTCCCGGCGAGGTAGGCGGTGAACTCGCCCGGGGTGACGTCGAGCCCGGTGGCGGCGAGCCGTTTCTCCAGGCGGCGGCCGTAGCGGGTGCCGCGGACCGCGCGGTCGAGGGCGGCGAGGCGGCGGCCGCGCCCGGCCACCGGCAGCCGGCGGTCGTCGGCGAGCCGGTCGACGACGGCGCGGCGCCGGTCCCGCCCGGACGCGTAGAGCTGGAGCCCGGCGACCGCGAGGACGCAGCTGAGCAGGGCGGCGCCGACGGTGAGGAGCGCGGGGTCGAGGGCGCGCGTCATCGGGCCTCCCGGGTGGCGAGCTGATCGTCGGTGGCGGCGACGCCGAAGGCGGGCGGTACGGATTCGCCCGCCATCCGCAGGCGGTCGGCGGTGCGCTGCGGCAGCGGGAAGTGGCGGATGCGGCCGTGGACCTGCCGGTCGGCGGTCATCGGTTCGGTCTCGAAGCGGCAGACGGTGGCGAGGCGGTACGCCTGGTGGCCGCGGGAGTCGAGGAGGGCGACCTCGGTGATGCGGCGGGCGCCGTCGGCGCCGCGCCCGAGCTGGACGAGGCAGTCGACGGCGCTGTTGATCTGGTCGCGCAGCGCCTCGAAGGGGATCTTGACGTCGGACATCGAGGCGAGGGTCTGGAGCCGCATCAGGGCGTCCTCGGCGCTGTTGGCGTGGACGGTGGCGAGTGAGCCGTCGTGGCCGGTGGACATCGCCTGGAGCATGTCGAGGGTCTCGCCGCCGCGGACCTCGCCGACGATGATGCGGTCGGGGCGCATCCGCAGGGAGTT
Organism: Streptomyces sp. NPDC029159; assembly: GCF_055564055.1. Lineage (NCBI taxonomy): Bacteria > Bacillati > Actinomycetota > Actinomycetes > Kitasatosporales > Streptomycetaceae > Streptomyces > Streptomyces sp. NPDC029159. The sequence continues at coordinate 74,000 of NZ_JBVHWT010000003.1, read as the reverse complement.
GCGGACCAGGTCGCGGATGGTGATGCGGCCCTTGCCCTCGACGTTGGGCGGGCGGGACTCCAGGCGGATGACGTGGGTCTGCTGGAGCTGGAGTTCGGCGGCGTCCTCGACGGTGATGATCCGCTCGCCGTCCGGGATGAGCCCGGAGAGCGCGTTGAGCAGGGTGGTCTTGCCGGCGCCGGTGGCCCCGGAGACGACGATGTTGAAGCGGGCGCGGACCAGCGCGGCGAGCAGCAGCAGGGTCTGTTCGTCGAGGGTGCCCATGCCGAGGAGTTCGGCGAGGGCGTAGGCGCGGGGGAAGCGGCGGATGGTGAGGACGGCGCCGTTGAGGGCGAGCGGCGGGATGATGACGTTGACGCGTTCGCCGGACGGCAGCCGGGCGTCGACCATCGGATTCGACTCGTCGACCCGGCGGTTGACGGTGGAGACGATCCGCTCGATGGTCTGCATCAGCTGCTCGTGGGAGGCGAAGCGGACGGGCACCGGCTCGACGCGGCCGTGGCGTTCGACGTAGATCCGGTCGGGGCCGTTGACCATGATCTCGGTGATGGAGGCGTCCTCCAGGAGCGGTTCGAGGACGCCGAGGCCCAGCGCCTCGTCCACGACACGGCGGATCAGCAGATCGCGTTCGGCGGTGGAGAGGACCGGGCCCTCGCGGCTGATGATGTGGCCGAGGACGCGCTCCAGGCGGGAGCGGCGTTCGGCGGCGGTCAGCGCGGACATCTCCGCGAGGTCGATCTCCTGGAGGAGTTTGGCGCGGTAGACGGGCACCAGCCGTCCGTCGGAGCGGGCCTCGCCCTCCGGTTCCGGGGCGGTGATCCGGCCTTTGAGGCTCATGGCGCGAGGACTCCTTCCGGGGCGGCGCCCGGTGCGTGCGCGGCCGCGGGGCGGGGCATCGTCGCGCTGCGGCTGACGGTGCCGAGGGAGACCCCGGGGATGACGGAGGGCAGGGTGACGGTCGTGGTGGCGCGGACCGCGTCGCCCGCGCCGCCGACGCCGATCCGGGCACGCTCGGCGACCCATCCGGTCATCGCGGCGCGCCCGGCGGCGGCCGGGTCGCGCTGCCGGTCGAGCGGGTCGAGCGAGGCGGTCCGGGCGGCGGCGCGGGCGCCCGTACCGGCCTGCTGCACGGCGAACGCGGCGATACCGAGCTGGACGACGGCGAGCGCGACGATCAGCAGCAGCGGGAGGAACCCGAGGAATTCGATGGACGCCTGACCGCGGTCGCGGGCGGGTCCGCGGAGGCGGCGGGCTCGCCGTGCGCCAGGGGCGCGGGCGGCGCCGGACGCGCCGGGTCCCGGACCCGTACGGCGCGGCCCGCGCCACCTGGTGCGGCTCATCGGCCCTCCTCGTCGACGGCTCCGGCGGTGCCGCTGACCGTCCAGGGGAAGGCGGCCGCGCCCGGGAAGAGGACCGGGACCTTGAGGCGTACGGTCGCGTGCCACAGGCCCGCGTCGGCGGCGCAGGTGGTGGTCGCGGCGGCGCGCCAGGAGGCGGGGAGTTCGCCGGTGGCGGCGGTGCGGCAGGCGCCGGGGCCGCCGTCGCGGAGCGCCACGGCGGCCCGCGCGCCCCGGTCGGCGGCGTGCGCGGCGAGCGAGAAGGTGTAGCCGACCAGCACGAACTGCCACAGCAGCACGAGGACCAGCAGGATCAGCGGCAGCATCCCGGCGAACTCGACGGTGACCTGACCGCGGTCTGCGGCGTACGTGCGCGCCGCGCCACCGGCCCCGTCCCGCCCCGTGCGGGCCCGCCCCATCCGCTCAGCCCTCCTCGTACGGGGCGGGGCCCGCCGGGGTCTGCGGGGCGGCCGGTCCCGGGGCAGTCTGGGGCGGGACGGGGCCCGCCGTGAGGGCCTTGCGGCGGCGGCCGGTCAGGGAGGGGAGGGTGCGGTGGCCGGACTTGAGCCGGGGGACGCCCGACGACGCCACCAGGCCCAGCTCCCCGGCGAGCGCCCACAGGGCCGCGCGGACCGTGGAGCGGGCGTCCAGGTCCTGCATCCGCCCGGAGTCGACGCAGGGCTGAAGCTCCTTGAAGGCCGCGGGGACGGTGGTGGCGGCGACGGTGGTGCCGGTGGCCTTGGCGATCAGCGGGGGCTGGATCTCGGTGTGCCGGGTGAGGCGGTTGACGACGGTGAGGGTGGATTCGGCCTTGCGGATCCGCAGCCGGTCCCAGAGCCGGACCTGGCGTTTGGCGGCGCGTACGGCGACGACGTCCGGGGTGGTCACCAGCAGGGCGGTGTCGGCCAGTTCCACGGCGGCGGCGTTGGCGGACTGCATCTGGGAGCCGCAGTCGGCGATGACGACGTCGTAGCGGGCGCGCAGCGCGGTGACGATCTGCCGGGCGGCGTGGTCGTCGACCTCCTCGCCGCGCTCGCCCTCCTCCGGGGCGAGCAGCAGCGCGAGGCCGGTGGGGTGGTCGTGTATGGCGTCGGCCAGCACGCGGGCGGAGAGGTCGGCGATCCCGGCGAGGTCGACGACCGAACGGCGGAACTGGACGTCCAGGTAGGAGGCGATGTCGCCGGACTGGAGGTCGAGGTCGACGAGGGCGACCCGGCGGCCGGACTGGCGGGCGGCGAGGGCGAGTTGGACGGCGGTGACGGTGGTGCCGGTGCCGCCCTTGGCGCCGGTGACGGTGAGCAGCGTCCCGGCCGGTCCCGGCGGGGCCTCCCGCCCGCCGCCGAGGTGGACGCGGACGCCCGCGGCCCACTGGGCGGCGGCCCGGACGCGGGCGGTGAGTTCGTCGTGGCCGAGCGGCAGCCCGGCGACGCCGCGGGCGCCCGCGTCCATGGCGGCGGAGTAGAGCGCGGGCCCGGCGTCCGCGGTGAGCAGGACGACACCGACCGCGGGGAAGCGGAGCGCCACCTCGCGGATCAGGTCGAGGGCGGGCAGCGGTCCGATGCGTTCGTGGACGAGGACGACCTCGGGCAGCGCCTCGACGGCGGCGGGCCCGGCGGCGTCCGGCGGTGCGGCTCCGGCCAGTGCGTCCAGGAGCGCGGCGGAGTCGGCGACCGGTGGCGCCACGGCCGCGTCGGGCACTCCGGCGAGCAGGGTGGTCAGGGCGCGGGCGGCGTCGGGGTCGCCGACGGCCGGCAGGATGCGGATGGTCACCGGTGCCTCCGGGTCACTTGTCGCCGTCCAGGGTGTAGGTGCGCTCGCCCGGCGGGATGGCGCGGTCGGATCCGGGGGCGAGCAGGGCGAGGCGTACGTGGGAGGCGAAGGACTCGGCGTAGGCGACGCGTTGGGCGTCCTTCGTGTCGAGCGAGAAGGTGATCGGGACGGCCTCGCCCTCGCGGCGGGCGCCGGTGGCGTCGCCGGGGTCCTGGGCGGCGAGCGGGGTGAGCTTGCCGACGTCGATGACCTGGGCACCGGCCACGATGACCTTGGAGACCGGCTTGTCCTCAGGGCGCTTGCCCTCGAAGGTGGCGTAGATGTTGACCCGGGCACCCGGGGTGATCTTCCCGGCGACGCCGGTGGCCGCGTCGATCATGATGGCGATCTCCTGGCGGCCGGGCTGGAGCGCGGGCCGGGCGACGATCATGTCGTTCTGGAGCAGCGAGCCCTTGTGGAGGGGGGTGACCGCTATTTTCCCGCTGAGGGCGTCGAGGTGGGTGACGGCGGTCGGCGGCAGCCAGCGCTCGGGCATCGTGACCTTCTCGAACTGCCCCGGGTCCAGCGGGGTGTAGGCCGCCACATCGGACTTCAGCCGGTACGCGGTCCGCTCCGGGCCGACCTTCGACTCGACGTTGCGGATCACGGAGAGCACCCCGGCGAAGGCGCCGGCCGCGCAGAGGACCGACAGCAGGAGCAGGATCAGGCCGCGGCGCTGACGTGCGTTCATGGGTGGGGGACCTCGATCGGGGCGGGACGGGGCTGCTGCGGACGGGGAACGCCCCCGGGCACGCCGGGCGGCGCCACCGGGGAGAGTCCGAGGGCGTACGGGGGCCCGGCCGGCGGCGGGGCCACGGGCGGCGGCCCGGTGGGCGGCCGGCCGGCGAACGGGCCGCCGGGGAGCGGCCCCGGCAGCGGCGCGCCGCCCGGGTGCGCGCCCGGGTACGGCGGCCCGGTGGGCGGCGCGTCCGGGGGCAGCGGGGCGGGGGCCGCGGGGAACCCCGGCGCGCACGGCGTTCCGGTGGCGCCCGGCATCCCCGGCGCGCCGAACGGCCGGGCCGCGGGCGGCGCCTCCCCGGGCGGCACGGCACCGGGCGGTGCGGAGGCGGGCGGCGGGGCGGCGGGCGGGGGCCCCGCGGGCAGCGGGCCGGGCGCCGTACCCGGCAGCGGCGCGGGCGCTCCGGCGGGTGCGGGCGGTCCACCGGCGGGCGCCTCCCCGCCGCCCGGGGGCAGCGCGGCAGGCGCACACCGCGCCCCCACGGCCCCACCGGTCACCGCGCGTCCACCTGCGGCGACGTGTTCCGCGCCACGGCACGGCGTACCGCAGAACGCACAGCGGTCGCCGAGGAGTTCGAGGCCGCACCAGGCGCACTCCTCGCGGCGTACCGAGGAGACCAGGCGGTGCAGCAGCGCCGGGTCGGGGATGGCGGCGGCGAACTCGACGAGCTTGCGGGTGCCCCACCACCGGGCGGACTCGGCGGGCAGCGGCACCTCGTGGGTGCCGCGCACCTGCCAGGCGGGGGCGAGGACGGAGCCGACCCAGTCGCCGCTGAAGTGGCCCCGGGCGAGCACCAGCTCCGTGGCGTACGAGGGGGCGGGCAGGGCGGCGTCGGCGCTGTGGCGCTCCACCCTGACCAGGTGCGGTGCGGGCGCGGCGAGGACCGCGTACTGCACGCCGGGCAGCCAGGACGTCATATGGGCGCGGAGGTCGACCGCGACGCGGTCCAGTCCGCCGACGGTGGCGAGCAGCGCCCCGGCGTGGATGTAGTGCGCCAGCAGCCGGGCGGCACAGGCGAGGACGCCGGGGCTGAGCGCCGAGCGGGAGAGTTCCCGCAGCTGACGGGCGAGGACGGCGAGGCCCAGCGGCGGCAGGTCCACCTTGACCAGGGCGATGCGGTCGCTCTCCAGCAGTCCGCGGAGGGTGTGCAGCCGCCGTACGTGGTCCGCCGGGCAGGCGTCGGAGTAGAGGACGACGAGGTGGCCGTGGTGTTCGAGGACCGCGGCGGTCTGTGTCAACGCCTCGTCGAGCGGCTGGAGGTGCGGGGCGGGGAGCACGACGGCCGCGGGGGTGGTGCGGTCGGCGGCGGGCAGCGCGAGATCGGAGCCGGTGACGGCAATCGCGGTCGGCACGCCGCTCCCTCCCCACTCCCTCCGGCCTCCGTTTTCCCGGGGCCGCTGTCTGCACTGCCTGCGTCTGCACTGCTTGCGCACTCGGCGCCGTACGTCCAGCACTTTATCCGCGAGATACGTCCGGGAGAACACGTTCCGGGCGACCGAACCCGCGTCTGCGGCCCCTGGGGTAAGGCCACTTCACCTCCTGGCCATCGTCACGCCCGCCACCCGCAAGGGGCAACGGGTGGTGTCGGAAACCTTGACAGGGGTATTGGTCTGGACCACGTTGTACGGCAGCGCAGGGGCCCCTGCGCGCGCACCGCACACCCCCAACTCCCCCACAGCCGGAGGCAGTCGTGGTTGGCGCACGAAGCAGGAAGACACGTTCGGGTACGACGAGGAAGGCGCTGCCGGCCGTGGTCGCCGTGGCGGCGTTGTTGACGGGCGGTGCGCTCTCCGCGGGCACCGCCCAGGCGGCGCCGGTAAGCCACCGGCAATCCGTTCCGGCCGCGGGCGCGTCCGCCGTCGCCAAGCACGCGGTGACCGGCTACTGGCAGAACTTCAACAACGGCGCCACCGTCCAGAAGCTGAAGGACGTCGACAACGCGTACGACATCATCGCGGTCGCCTTCGCCGACGCGACGGGCAAGCCGGGTGAGATCACCTTCAACCTGGACCCGGCGGTCGGCTACGGCTCCGCGGACGATTTCAAGGCCGACATCAAGGCGAAGCAGTCGGCGGGGAAGTCCGTGATCCTCTCCGTCGGCGGCGAGAAGGGGTCCGTCTCGGTCAGCGACTCGGCCTCCGCGGACGCCTTCGCCGCGTCGCTGAACAAGCTGATGGACGAGTACGGCTTCAACGGCGTCGACATCGACCTGGAGAACGGCCTGAACTCCACCTACATGACGCAGGCGCTGAAGGCGGTGCACGCTGAGCACCCCGATGTGGTGGTGACGATGGCGCCGCAGACCATCGACATGCAGTCGCCGCAGAACGAGTACTTCAAGACGGCGCTGGGGATCAAGGACTTCCTGACCGTCGTGAACATGCAGTACTACAACAGCGGGTCGATGCTGGGCTGTGACGGCAAGGTCTACTCCCAGGGCACCGTGGACTTCCTGACCGGGCTCGCCTGCATCCAGCTGGAGAACGGTCTCGCCCCCTCCCAGGTCGGCCTCGGCGTCCCGGCGTCCTCCAGCGCGGCGGGCGGCGGCTACACCGCGCCGTCGGTGGTCAACGCCGCGCTGGACTGTCTGACGAAGGGCAGCGGCTGCGGCACGTTCAAGCCGTCGAAGACGTATCCGGGGCTGCGCGGTGCGATGGCCTGGTCGACCAACTGGGACGCGGCGAACGGCAACGCCTTCGCCTCCCAGGTCGGCAAGCACGTACACGAACTGCCGTAGTCACCCGGTGCGGGCCCGGAGGTGACGGGCCCTGCCATCCCCCATACGGGCCGGGCCCCGCGTAGCGTGCGCGCGGGGCCCGGTCTCTTCGTATGTGCGGGGTCAGTGGCGGACGCCGGACGGCTTGGGCAGCTCACAGCCGGAGGCGTTCAGGTCGAGCTTGTTCCCGGCGGTGAAGCACTTCGGGATGCCGTAGGTCTCCTGGCCGTACGGGGTGCCCTTGTGCACGGTGACCGCGCCGCTCTCGTCCACCTCGCAGGGGTTGTTGAGCGTGCACTTCTCACCGTCCTCGTTGACGGTGTTGTTGATCGCGGTGACCTTGCCGGTCTCGTCGTCGATCACCGGGGAGCCGGAGGTGCCGCCGATGGTCTTGCAGTCGGTGGTGTAGCGGACCGAGTCCTTCCAGGTCCAGTCGCCCTCCTTGAGCTGGGGGACGAAGCCGTCGATGGCGCAGGAGTAGGTCTGCTTCCAGTAGCCCGACACCACGGTGATCTTGTGGCCGTCGGTGGGGTGCGCGGTGTCCAGCTCCAGCGGCTTGATGCCGTACTTCTGCTGGATGTCGGCGTAGGTGGAGCCGGTTTCGTAGAGGGTGACGTCGGTGTCGGTCATCGTCGCGTAGACGACCTTGGTCGCCTTGACGGTGCCGAGGCTGCCGGCCTTGGCGTCCAGGACGGTGAAGCTGCGGGTGGAGGGCTGGTCGGTGATGACCTCGCCCGCGCCCGGCATCCCGGACTCCAGGCAGTGACCGTTCGTCATGACGAGCGCCGGGTCGGTGTCCTTGGAGGTCGGCATCTTGACGATCGAGCCGGAGCAGTTGCTCAGCGCCACCGTGCCGGCGAAGTCGACCGCCTGGGTGTGGACGCCGTGCTTCGCCGGGGCGGATATGGGCGCGGTCGCACGGAACGTGTTGGGGGTATCCGTGCCGGACTTCGGGGCGGCACCGGCCGTTCCGGCGGTGCCCACCAGGGCGGCGGCGCCCAGCACGACGGTGGCGAGGGTGCCGACGAGAGGTCGGTTCATTGTGGGGTCCTCTCACGCTGCGTACCGCAGGGCGAACAGCCCTTCGGTTTGTCGTGCGCATTGTTGGCGGACCCGGGCCCCAGGGCAATGAATCGGCCCGAATCGAGGGGAAGTTGGCGCACCGTGCCACCTTGCGCCGCCCGGACCGCCGGGGTCGTCCCGTTCCGTCCCGGGCGGGCGGCGCCATCCCGCGAAGCTCCCTCGGGCCCGTCCGCCCCTCGCGAAACGGCGGTGGGCGCCGGGCCGCCGCGGGCACCGTGCCGTCATGACCGCTTTCCGTTTCTCGGCCAATCTGTTCGCACCGTCCGGGCCCGCCGACCTCGCCGCGACCTGCCGCCGGATCGAGGCGTGGGGGTACGACACCCTCTTCGCCGCCGACCACCTCGGGGCGGCGGCGCCGTTCCCGCTGCTGGTGGCCGTGGCGGCGGCCACCGAGCGGCTGCGCGTGGGGACCCTCGTCCTCAACGCGCCGCTGTGGAACCCGGCGCTGCTCGCCCGGGAGATCGCCACCACCGACGTCCTCACCGGCGGGCGCCTCGATGTCGGGCTCGGCGCCGGGCACATGAAGTGGGAGTTCGACGCGGCGGACATCGCGTGGCGCCCGCTGCCCGAGCGGCTGCGGCAGCTGACCGCGGTCCTCGACCACCTGGACGCGGCGTTCGCCGCCACCGACGGCTTCCCGCAGCAGGCGGCGCTGCACGAGGCGGGGCTGCCGGTGCTGCGCCCGGTGCAGCGGCGGGACTTCGGCGGGTACGGGCCTCCGCTGATCATCGGCGGCAGCGGCGAAGGGGTGCTCGGCCTCGCGGCCCGCCGGGCGGGCACGGTCTCCGTCGCGGGCATCCATCAGGTGCCGGGCGCCGAGCCGGGGACGCTGCGGATCGGGACGGCGGCGGAGGCCGCGGACCGGGTCCGTTTCGTACGGGAGCGGGCCGGGGCGCGGGCGGCGGCGCTGGAGTGGCACGTCCTGGTCCAGGCGGTGGTCGAGACCACCGACCGGCGGGCGGCCGCCGCCGCGCTGGTGGACACGTACGGCCCCGGGGTGAGCGCCGAGGATCTGCTGGAGACGCCGTTCCTGCTGGTCGGCACCGTCGAGGAGATGGCGGATCAGGTGCTGCGCAACCGCGAGCGGTTCGGTTTCACGTACTACTCCGTGCAGCAACCGCACACGGAGGCGTTCGTGCCGGTGATGGAGCGGGTGCGGGCGCTGGGCGGCTGACGGGCCGGGCGGCCGGGGCGGTTGGCGCCCCGGCCGCCGTCCGGCCCGCTAGACCACCAGGCTCACCAGCGCCGCCACCGCGAAGCCCGCGACCGAGAGGACGGATTCCAGGACCGTCCAGGACTTCAGGGTGTCGCGCTCGGAGATGCCGAAGTACTTCGCGACCATCCAGAAGCCGCCGTCGTTGACGTGCGAGGCGAAGATCGAACCGGCCGAGATCGCCATGATGATCAGCGCCAGGTGCGGCTGCGACATGCCCTGGCCCTGGACGAGCGGCAGGACGATCCCGGCGGTGGTGACGATGGCGACGGTCGCCGAGCCCTGGGCGACGCGCAGCACCAGCGAGAGCAGCCAGGCCAGCACGATGACCGGCAGACCGACGCCGTGGAAGGTGTCGGAGAGCGCGGTGGCGACGCCGCTGCCTTGGAGGACCGCGCCGAAGACGCCGCCGGCGCCGACCACCAGCAGGATGTTGCCGATCGGCTTGAGGGAGGCGGTGGAGACCCGCTCCAGCGACTTGCGCGACCAGCCGCGGCGGATGCCGAGCAGGTAGTACGCGGCGAGCAGCGCGAGGGTCAGCGCGACGAACGGGTTGCCGAAGAACTCGACGACCGAGCGGAAGGTGCTGGGGTCCAGCGCGATGGAGGAGAACGTCGACAGCAGGATCAGCACCAGCGGTATCGCGATGATGGTGAGGACGGCGCCCAGGGACACCGGCTTCTCCTGCGGGGTGACCCCGGCGGCGCGCTGTTCGGCCAGGACCGCGGCCTTCGCCTCGTCGGCCGCCTCGGCCATGTCCTGCGGCAGTTCGACGAAGATCCGCTTGCCGATCCAGGCGGCCCACGCCCAGGTGGCGAGGACGGCGGGGATGCCGCAGACCAGGCCCATCAGGATGACCCAGCCGAGGTCCACGTGGAAGAGGCTCGCGGCGGCGACCGGCCCGGGGTGCGGCGGCAGGAAGGCGTGGGTCATCGACAGCGAGCCGAGCAGCGGCAGGCAGTAGAGGAGCATCGACTTGCCGCCGCGCTTGGCCGCCGCGTAGACGATCGGGGCGAGGACGAAGATGCCGATGTCGAAGAAGACCGGGATGCCGAAGAGGAGGCCGGTCAGGCCCATGGCGAGCGGGGCGCGCTTCTCGCCGAAGAGGTTGAGCAGGCGGGTGCTGAGCACTTCACCGCCGCCGGAGACCTCCAGGATCGAGCCGAGCATGGTGCCCAGACCGATGATGATCGCGATATGGCCGAGGGTGCCGCCCATCCCGCTTTCGATCATGGACTTCACGTCGGACTTCTGGACCGTGCCGAAGAGTTCGGTGACGGAGAGTCCGGCGCCCAGGCCGACCGCGATGGAGACGGTGAGCAGCGCGACGAACGGCTGGAGCCGGAACTTGATGATCAGCAGGAGCAGCAGGGCGATGCCGAGGACCGCGACGGTCAGCAGGCCCGGGGTGCCCGGTATCAGGGCGAGCAGCCCGCCGGTGTGCGGCGGTGGCGGCGGCGCGGGGGCGGTGGCGGCGGCGAGGAACATCGTGTGACTCCGTTGTCAGCGGGGCCCGGAGGTCCGGGTGGCTCCCCTGGAATGCGTCTCGGGGCAGGGCGGACCGCGGCACGGCGCCCCGGAGGTGCGGGGCGCCGTGCCGTGCGGCGGATGGTGCGGGTGAAGATGCTTTAAGAGCAAGGCAGTTGCTCGTGGGGGTTGTGCGGCCGGGGCCCTGCGAGGGGTTCCCCGGCGCGGGCCCGTACGGCGGCCCCTGCGGTGGGTGCCGTACGGACGGCCGGTGCGGCGGTGGACGGTGGCCGGGTGCGGCCCGGGCCGTCGGTTCAGCTCAGGACGGCGAGGGCGTCGATCTCGATGAGCAGGCCCTTGGGCAGACCGACGTAGACGGTCGTCCGGGCGGCGGGCGGGGCGGTCAGGCCCTGCTCCTCGAAGTAGGCGTTGTAGATCTCGTTCATCTCGGCGAAGTGGTCCACATCGGTGAGGTAGACGCGCATCATCATGACGTCGTCCCAGCTCGCGCCGCCCTCTTCGAGGATCGCCTTGACGTTGGCGAAGGTCTGGAGGGTCTGCTCACGCAGGGTGGGGCCGGCCGGGGTGGGGGCCTTGCCCTCCTCGGCGGGGAGGAAGCCGACCTGGCCGGCGACCTGGAGGATGTTGCCCTTCTTGACGCCGTGGGAGAACTTCGCCGGCGGGGTGGTGTGGGTGGCCGGGGTGAGCGCGATCTTCTCGGTCATGGTGTTCAGGCTTCCTGTGCGGGTCCGGCTCAGGGCCGGGGGATTGCTGTTCCGGAGTACTCCCGGCTGATGGCGTCGGCGGTGCGGCGCACCAGCGGGAGGAGGGTGAGGAGTTCCTCGGCGGTGACGACGACGTTCGGCGCGGAGACCGACATCGCGGCGACCACCCGGCCGTCGGCGCCGCGGATCGGGGCACCGATGCAGTTGATGGACTCCTCGTGGCCGCCGAGGTCGGTGGCCCAGCCCTGTTCGCGGACCTTGGCCAGTTCGGCCAGGAAGGCCGCGGCGTTCGGTGTCGAACGGGACGTGTAGAGGGGGTAGTCGAGCTTCTCCGCGATGCTGCGGCGCTCGGGGTCGGACAGGTCCGCGAGGAGCAGCTTGGCGACCGCGGCGACGGTGATCGCGACGGGCTTGCCGATCCGCGAGTACATCCGCACCGGGTAGCGGCTCTCGACCTTGTCGATGTAGAGGACCTCGTTCTCCTCGTAGACGGCGAGGTGGACGGTGTGTCCGCAACTCTCGTTGAGGGCGACGAGGTGGGGGTGGGCGATGTCGCGGACGTCGAGGTTCTCGACCGCCTGCTGGGCGAGGGCGAAGAGCCGGGCGCCGAGGCGGTAGCGCTGGTCGGGCTGGCGGTAGACGATGCCGTGCTCGTGCAGGGTGCGCAGCAGCCGCAGCGCGGTCGACTTGTGCACGCCGAGGCGGACGGCGACCTGTTCGAGGTTGGCCGGGCCCTCGGCGAGCAGCGGAAGGATGCTCAGTGCGCGGTCTACTGTCTGGCTCATGTCTGGGGGACCTCCACCCGTGTGTCGTGCAGCCCCGTCGTCCAGCCGGGGCCGAGACGCAGTCTCCCCCAGTCGCCGGCGGGAAGGGCGGCGAGGCGGTCGGCGAGGGCGCGTGGCGGCGGTCCGGCGAGGTCGCCGGGGACGGTCAGCGCGGCGGCGGCCATGAGGTGCCCGTGCCGGATCCGGTCGGCCATCGGCAGCCCGCGCAGGGTCCCGGAGAGAAAACCGGCGGCGAAGGCGTCCCCCGCACCGACGGAGGCGACGACGTCGACGGTGAGGGCGGGGACGTAGGTACGGGTGTCGGCGGCGGGCGTGTCGGCCCCGGCACCGGCGGGCGCGGCGCCCTCGGGGCGCGCGCCGTCCGCGCCCTCCCGGTGGAGCACCGTGACGCCCTCCGCCCCCTGCTTGACGACGAGGACGGCAGGTTCGGGCAGCGCCGCGCGGATCGCCTCGGGCCCGTGCAGATCCCAGGCGGCCGCGGCCTCGTCCTCCCCGACGAACACGACGTCGGCGCCGCGGGCCAGGTCGAGCAGGGTCTCGGGGCCCTGCGGGCGGCCCTGCCACAGGCCGACGCGGTAGTTGACGTCGAAGGAGACGAGCGGGCGGTCCGGGGTGCGGCGGGTGAGGGTGCGCAGCATGGCGAGGCAGCTGTCGGAGAGCGCCGCGGTGATGCCGGTGAGGTGCAGCACCCGGGCGCCGGTGAGGGCGGCGGGCCCCGGCGATCCGGGGGTCATGGCGGAGGCGGCGGATCCGGCGCGGTAGTAGACGACCTCGGCGGTGCCGGGCTCCGCACCGTCCGCGCCGGTGGCCCGCTCCCCCGCCGTACGGAAGTAGATGCCGGTCGGGCGGTGCGGGTCGCGGGCGACGTGGCCGGTGTCGACGCCGTGGGCGGCGATGGCGGCGACGAGGTGGTCGCCGAAGCCGTCGGTGCCGACCCGGGAGACCCAGCGGACGCGGTGTCCGGCGGCGGCCAGCACGCAGGCGACGTTGGACTCGGCGCCGCCGATGGCGCGGTCGAAGGACGGCACGTCGGCGAGGCGCCCGGGGCGGGACGGCAGGAAGGTGACCATGGACTCGCCGAGGCAGACGACGTCGGCGCCGCCCGCCGGGAGCCCGGCGGCGCCGCCGTCCTGGCCTGCGGTGCCGCTGACGTTCGAGAGCCTGGTCACGAGGGTGGTGCTCCTTAGCTGTGCCGTGTGGGGGAAGCCGCGCCCGTGGACCCGGCCGGACCGGGCGCCGAGGCCGTCCGTCCGGCGCGCGTCGTGGCGGAGACGTACCGGGCGGCGGCTCGGAAGACGAGGGCCGGGCGGCGGTCGCGGCGCGTGCGGGCGGCGGGTGCCGGGCCTCCGGCGGCGGTGCGGCCGACGACCGCGGGACCACCGGATGTTCCGGCCCGGGACACGCCGTGCGCGGCGGCCCCGACGACCGCCGACACCCGTCATTGACCCGGTGCTGGCTCGGATGTTAGACAGCATTAAGCGATATACGCAATGGGTGTTGCAGATAATGCAACGCACGTGGAGAGGTCGCCCCGCCCCGGCCCGTCCTTGCCGCCCGGCGCATACTTCGCCCAGCATCGACCGGCACGCCGCGGCGCAGCCCGCGCCCGGCGCCCAGCTCTGAGGAGGCCCCATGGCCGACGACCGGCTCACCGACGACCGGCCCGCCACGGACCCGCACGCCCCCGCGACGGCGGCGGCCCGGGCCCTCGCGGACGAACCCGTCGACCACCGCTTCAAGGCGCTCCCCCCGGACGCCGAGGGCCGCACCGTCGGCGAGCTGGCCGCCGAACGCCGCAACCTCTTCGACGGCGGCTTCACCACCCCGGTCCTCGCGCTCTCCGCCGAGTCCGTGGAGCACAACCTCGCGCTGATGGAGACGTACTCGGAGCGGCACGGCCTGGCCTTCGCCCCGCACGGCAAGACCTCCATGGCCCCGCAGCTCTTCGCCCGCCAACTGGCGCACGGCGCCTGGGGCATCACCGCCGCCGTCCCCCACCAGGCCCGCGTCTACCGCGCCTACGGCATCGCCCGGATCTTCCTCGCCAACGAACTCGTCGACCCCGCCGCCCTCCGCTGGCTCGCCGCCGAACTGGACGCCGACCCGGGCTTCGGCTTCATCTGCTACGTCGACTCCGTGCGCGGCGTCGAGCTGATGGACGCCGCGCTGCGCGAGGCCGGGGCCCGCCGCCCCGTCGACGTCGTCGTGGAGCTGGGCGCCGGCGAGGGTGCCCGCACCGGCGCCCGCACCGACGCCGACTGCCGCGCGGTGGCCGACGCCGTCGCCGCGACCGCCACCCTGCGCCTGGTGGGCGTCGCCGGTTACGAGGGCGAGGTGCCCGACGCCGACCACACCAGGGTCACCGCCTGGCTGCGCCGCCTGGTGGCGCTCACCGCCGCCTTCGACGCCGAGGGCCGTTTCGCCGGGGTGGACGAGATCGTGATCAGCGCGGGCGGCAGCGCCTGGTTCGACGCGGTCGCCGAGGTCTTCGCCGAGATCCCCGCGCTGTCCGCGCCGGCCCTGAAGCTGCTCCGCTCGGGCGCGTACGTCTCGCACGACGACGGCCACTACCGCCATCTCACCCCGTTCAACCGCGTCCCCGAGGAGGGCGCCCTCCAGCCCGCGTTCCGCCTCTGGGCGCAGGTCGTCTCCCGCCCCACCCCGCACCAGGCGTTCGCCAACGCCGGGAAGCGGGACGCCGCCTACGACCTGGACCTCCCGCAGGCCCAGGTCATCCGCTCCGCCCGGGACGGCGCCGAACGCCCCGCCGCCGGCGTCACCGTCACCGGCCTCTCCGACCAGCACACCTGGCTGGCCACCGAGTCCGCCGACGCCCTGGAGATCGGCGACTGGGTCGGCCTGGGCCTCTCCCACCCCTGCACCTCGTTCGACAAGTGGCAGCTGATCCCGCTGGTCGAGTCCGACGGCACGGTCGTGGACTTCATCCGGACGTTCTTCTAGGACGGCAGCGCCAAGGGCCGGGCGGCGTTTCGTTCAGGAACCCTTCCTGAACGAAACGCCGATCCAGGGCCCGGGCAACGCAGCGCTTCCATCAGGAACCCTCCCTGAACGAAACGCCGCACCAGGGCCCGGGCGGCCGCTTCCATCAGGGACCCTTCCTGAACGAAGCCCTGCACCAGCCCCCGGGCAGCGCAACGCTTTCTTCAGGAACCCTCCCTGAACGAAACGCCCCCAGGCCGCCCCCATCCGCCACCACCCAGCGACCTCCCCCCACCCGAAGGGCGCACCGCCCCGGACACCGGCCGCTCACTCGACCACTCGCTCGACCACCAGGCCGAAGTACCGAAAGGCAGCTCCATGGACACCGTGTTCCGCGACGTACGCGTCATCGACGGGTCGGGGGGCCCGTCCTACCGCGCCGATGTCGCCCTGGCCGACGGCCGGATCGCCGCCCTGCACCGCGAGGGCGACGGCGGCCCGCGCCCGTCCGCCCGCCACACGGTCCCCGGCGATGGCCTAGCCCTCGCCCCCGGCTTCATCGACATGCACGCCCACAGCGACCTCGCACTCCTCCGCGACCCGGCGCACGAGGCGAAGGCGGCGCAGGGCGTCACCCTCGAAGTCCTCGGCCAGGACGGCCTGTCGTACGCGCCGGTGGACGACCGCACCCTCGCGGAGGTCCGTTCGCAGATCACCGGGTGGAACGGCGACGGCAGCGACATCGACTTCACCTGGCGCTCCGTCGGCGGCTACCTCGACCGCCTCGACCACGGTTTCGACGGCGCCGGTATCGCCGTCAACGCCGCCTACCTCATCCCGCAGGGCACCGTCCGGATGCTCGCCCTGGGCTGGGAAGACCGCCCCGCCACCGCCGACGAGCTGACCCGGATGAAGCAGCTCGTCGCCGAGGGCCTTCAGCAGGGCGCCGTCGGCCTCTCCTCCGGCCTCACCTACACGCCCGGCATGTACGCCTCCGACGCCGAACTGACCGAACTCTGCCGCGTCGTGGCGGAATACGACGGCTACTACTGCCCGCACCACCGCTCGTACGGTGCCGGTGCGCTCCAGGCGTACGAGGAGATGGTCGCCCTCACCCGCGAGGCGGGCTGCGCCCTCCATCTCGCCCACGCCACCATGAACTTCGGCGTCAACAAGGACCGCGCCCCCGAGCTGCTCGCCCTGTTGGACGCGGCGCTCGACGGCGGCGCCGACATCTCCCTCGACACGTACCCGTACACCCCCGGCTGCACCACGCTCGTCGCGATGCTGCCGAGTTGGGCGAGCGAGGGCGGGCCGGACGCGATCCTCGCCCGCCTGCGGGACGACGAGAGCGCCGCCCGCATCCGCCACACCATGGAGGTCGAGGGCGCCGACGGCTGCCACGGCGTCCCCATCGAGTGGGACACCATCGAGATCTCCGGGGCGACGGACCCGGCGCTCGCCCCGTACGTCGGCAAGACCGTTGCGCGCAGCGCCGCCGAACGCGGCGAGGAGCCGTGGACCGTCGCCCGCCGCCTGCTGATCGAGGACCGCCTCGGCCCGACGATCCTCCAGCACGTCGGCCACGAGGAGAACGTCCGCCGCATCATGCGCCACCGCGTCCACACCGGCGGCTCCGACGGCATCCTCCAGGGCGCCAAACCGCACCCCCGCGCCTACGGGACGTTCCCCCAGTACCTGGGCCGCTACGTCCGTGAGCTGGGCGTTCTCTCCCTGGAGGAGTGCGTCGCCCACCTCACCTCGCGCCCCGCCGCCCGGCTCCGCCTGCCGGACCGGGGCCTGATCCGCGAGGGCTACCGCGCCGACCTCGTCCTCTTCGACCCGGAAACGGTCGCCGCCGGCTCCACCTTCGACGCGCCGCGCACCCTGCCCACCGGCATCCCGCACGTCCTCATCAACGGCCAGTTCGTCATCGAGAACGGCCACCGCACGGAGGTCCTGGCCGGACGGGCGATCAGGCGCGCAGCGCCTCGCCCTTGACCGCCGTGACGAAGCGGTCCCAGGCACCGGACCCGAAGATCAGGGTGGCGCGGCTCCGGTCCTTGGTGTCGCGGACGGGGATGATGCCGGGGAGGTCGTCGGCGATCTCTACGCAGTCGCCGCCGTCGCCGTTCGCGTAGCTGCTCGTGCACCACACAGCATCGGGCAAATCAATTCCGTTGCTTGCCGTTTCGGAAATCCTCTGCCGCTTCCTGAAGCATCGACAGGGACACTGCCGGTGGCAGCGCGGCGGCCCTCACCAGATCGTATGCCTTGAGGTACTGGTCCACGATCTCCGGATCATCAATGGTGTCACCGCTGTACGCGGACTCGATGTAGATCAAAGGCGGCTCATCCCGGAACCGCATTGTCTTGACCGAGCCCGTCATCAGCGGGTGCGGCCCGCTGTTACACGGAAGGATCTGTGGAACGATCCGGCGACGCCGACCCAACTCCGCGATGTGGTTCAACTGTTCGGCCATCTCGCCCAGCGGAAGCAGGGGATGATCCAGCACGGACTCGTGCAGAATCATCCAGAACGACGGAACCTTGTGATCTTCTTCGAAGAGCTGCGCCCTCTCCAACCGTGCGGAGACCCTCTCCTCCACTTCCTCTTCGGTGGAAAGCGGATTCGCCCCCAACACCACGGCCCGCGCATACGAGGCTGTTTGCAGCAACCCTGGCACGAGGCCGGGATACCACTCCTCCATAGCCGTAGCCTTCTTCTCCGTCTCCAGCACCCGCTCGAAGTAATGGGCATGGCCGCCTCGGCGTGACCTTCGGACGTCATCGCATCGCCGCGTGAAGAATCCGTCCGTGCCGAGCACACGGTCCACATGCGGGGCCAATTTCCTCGGCATCCGCCGGTATCCGCGCTCGATCTCACTCAGATAACTCACCGAGAAGTAGCAGTCCTCGACCACTTCCTTGAGGGTCAGGCCCGCCTGTTCCCGCTTATAGCGCAGCTCCGCGCCATAGAAAGCGAGCACACTCTCCGAACCGTCAATATCTTTGCTCGCAGGCATAGTTCACCGCTCCACAGATTCCGCACCGAAAGGGAAGTGCCTTCCACGCTACGCCGATCCGCGGCACGCTGTGAGCAGTTCCTCACAGACCGCACAGGAAGCCGACGTCATGCCGCACGCCCACCACTCCCCCCACCACGACGACATCGACGACTGCACCGAGGAGCTGCGCGCCGCACTCGCCGCGCACGGCATCACGCTGCCGTCGCTCGGGATCGATCTGCCGTCGTTCGCCGGGAGTTACAGCGCCCCGCTGATCTCCCTCGGCAACTGCAACGCCGCCACCGCCCGCCGCCTCTCCGCCGTCCTCCACCAGGCCGTTTCCGGTTCGGACAGCACGCGATGAGCAAGCCGCGGGACGGGGAACGCGCCCCGAAGGAGCCGCCCGCCCGGCCCGAGCGGACCCGGCGGGAAGAGCTGACCGAGGAGGTCCGGCGGCTCAACAAGTGGTCGTCCGGCGGGGGCGGGCGCCGCTGAACCGCGCGCCCCGCACACCTCGATGCGCGGGGCCGCCCGCCTCACTCCGCGTGACCGTCACCCCCGGCTCGCCGCCAGCGCCTCCTCGATCCAGTCGAGCAGCACCCAGAGCCGGTCGGTCACGCCGAGCGCCCCGATCTCGGTGGCCCGGCGCTCGATCTCGGGGGTGACCCGCCCGCTCAGGAAGCCGACCGGTCCGGCGTACCGCTCCTCGTCCCGCAGGCGGCGGACGAAGGCGAAGCCCGCGTCCGGATCGCCGCCCCGGGAGCAGTCGGAGAGGAACAGGTCCACCCGGTGGGCGGCGACCCGGGCCAGCGCCTCCGCCTCGGTGGCCGCGACCCACACATCCACGCCCGGCCCCTGCACCCGCGCGACCAGCGACGACAGCGTCTCGGGGGTCTCGTCCAACCACAGGACGGCCAGCTCCGGGGCAGAGGCGCTGCCCGACCGCTGCGCCGGAAGGGGCTCCGACCGCCGCGCCCGCGCCCCGGGATCGGGCGCCTCGGCCCGCTCCTCCGCGACCTCCCGCACCATCTCCCGCAGCTCCTCCAGCTGATTGGTGATGCGCGCGCCCAACGACGCGGCGCGGTCCTCGCGTTCGGGGCTCTGCCGGATCGTGTAGAAGATCACCGGGCCGTCGTACCGCTGCCGCCCCCGGAGGCTCTCGACCATCGCGAACCCGGATTTGTGGTCACGGCCACGGCTGATGTCCGAGATCAGCAGATCGGGCCGGCGCGTCCGCAGCGCGTCGACCGCCTCCCGGCTCGACCCCACATGCCGCACCCGCGCCCCCATGTTCAGCAGCATCTCCGCCACCTCGCCCTTGCGCTCGGGCTGATCGTCCACCCAGAGCACATCGAGCCGCACCGGCAGGGAGTTCCCGTACTGGGCGCGCAGGTTGCTGAGCCTGGACTCCTCCGGCCGTCGCCCCAACCATCCGAAGCCCCCGGGCTCGGTCCCGGAGCCGCTCACCGCGTTGGAGTCCCCCATCGCCATCACCCCGCTGACGGAACCGATCCGGCGGGAATCGGCGTCCCGCCCCGGCGGCTCCGGCGGAGCGTCCCGCTCCGGGGCGGCGCCCGGCCGGCTTCCACCCGACGGAGGCGCCATCGCCCAGGCGAGCGGCGACCCGTCCGCGTCGAGCCCGTCGCGCATCCCGCCCAGGGCCTGCCGCAGCGGCTCCCACGCGGCAGACATCCGGGAGGGGCCGTCCCCGGAGAGCACCGGCCCCTCGCGGAGCCGCAGCAGCAGCCGCGCCGCATCGTCCAGCTCGACCAGCTCGTCGATCAGCGAGGTGAACCCGGCATTGAGCACCAAGTCCGGGAATTCCCTGGGGAGTTGCCGCTCCAGCGCGGCCAGCACGTCCGGGCCGGGCGCGTCCGGCCCCTCCGGCAACACCAGGTCGTACCGGGCGACGAACCGCGCCGCCTCCGTCGCCTCCGCCTCGGCTACCGACCCGCGCGGCGCCATCAGCGTCCGCCGCACCGTCCGGTACGTACGGAACTCCGCGACCACATCACCGTCCACCGTCCCCGACGGGCCGGTCATCATCCGGTAGAAGTCCGGATAGAAGTACTGGAGCAGCAGCGTGCGCAGCACCGCGTCCGGGCCGAAGTCGCGCCAGACCGGGTTCAGCGTCGCCTCCAGGACGAAGCCGTTGACCAGGCGTTTGATGCGTCGCGGATTGCGCGCGCTGCGCTGCGCCAGCAGCTCCACCAGCGCATCGTCCACCAGCGGCGCGACGCCCGCGGTCCGGGCGCACCAGCGGATGTACTCCTCGACGCCGCGGCCGTCCGGCGCCGGTATGCGGTAGCTCGTCTGGAAGATCTTCTCCATGAACGCCGACCCGGCGGGCGACAGATCGCGCAGCAGCCCGTTCGGGCCCATCGCGGAGCGGTCGCAGCCGACGACGAAGGCGAGCCCGGGCACGTCCAGATAGACCTTCACCGCCTCGCAGACCGCCAGCACGGTCTCCTCGGAGCAGCGGTCCAGATCGTCGATGAAGACGACCAGCATCCGCCGCAACCCGCCGGAGTGCTGCGCCCACTCCCCCACCAACTCGCCGATGGCGGTCCGCATCTCGTTCCTGGCCTGCGAATTGACGGACAGGCTCTTCCACAACGCGTCCACCAGACCGGCGACGCCCAGCGGCCCCGCGGCGACCGTCGTCACGGCGCGGGCCATCCGCAACAGCGCCCGCTGCTCACTGACGCGCCGCAGCCCGCGCCGCAGCACCCGCCGGTCGAACCGCATCAGGACCGACTTGATCAGCCCCTCCAGCGCGTCCGCACCGGTCGAGGTCCAGGCGTTGTACCAGACGGTGTGCACGTCGGGCTGCGCGGTCAGCTCCGCGTCGACCAGCCGCATCAGGCTGCTCTTGCCCATCCCCCAGCCGGCGTCCACCGCGAGGGTGAACGGCGTCGCGGGCCGCGAGGCGACCAGCAGCCCCGCCAGCCGCCGCGCCGCCGCCTGCGCCCCGAGCAGATCCCCGCCCGCCTCGGTCACCGGCTCATCACTCAACAACGAGAACGGTGTACTCCCCGCACCGCCGCCGTCCCCGCCACTCCCACCGACCCGCCCCGCCGCCATCCGGCCCCCCCCCGCGTTCTCGCCCCGGTCCGGCGGAACGGGCCCCTGGCCGGACGCGCCCCGCCGACGAACGCCCGGAGCGTACCGCCGCGCCGCCACGCCCCGCAGCCGCTCCACCCGGCCGCTCCCCCACCGGCCCAACGTGGGCAAAAACACCGCGCCGGGGCCCCGGAGCGGCCGTAAAGTGGCGGACATGCAGGTCATCCAGTCAACGAAGCTCGCCAACGTCTGCTACGAAATCCGTGGCCCGGTGCTGGAGGAGGCGATGCGGCTGGAAGCGGCAGGCCACCGCATCCTCAAGCTCAACACCGGCAATCCGGCGGCGTTCGGCTTCGAGTGCCCACCGGAGATCCTGGAGGACATCCTCCGCTCCGTCGGCACCGCCCACGGCTACGGCGACGCCAAGGGCCTGCTCTCCGCCCGCCGCGCGGTCATGCAGCACTACCAGACCAAGGGCGTCGAGGTCTCCGTCGACGACATCTACCTCGGCAACGGCGTCTCCGAGCTGATCCAGATGTCCATGCAGGCGCTCCTCGACAACGGCGACGAGGTCCTCGTCCCCGCACCGGACTACCCGCTGTGGACGGCGTCCGTCTCCCTCTCCGGCGGCACCGCGGTCCACTACCGCTGCGACGAGCAGGCCGACTGGATGCCGGACCTCGCCGACATCGAGTCCAAGATCACCGACCGCACCAAGGCGATCGTCGTGATCAACCCGAACAACCCGACCGGCGCGGTCTACGACAACACCCTCCTGGAGGGCATCGCCGAGCTGGCCCGCCGCCACAATCTCATCGTCTGCGCCGACGAGATCTACGACAAGATCCTCTACGACGGCGTCACCCACACCCCCTTCGCCGCCCTCGCCCCCGACCTGCTGACCCTCACCTTCAACGGCCTCTCGAAGGCGTACCGGGTCGCCGGCTACCGCAGCGGCTGGATGGCGGTCTGCGGCCCCAAGGCCCACGCCACCTCCTACATCGAGGGCCTCACGATCCTCGCCAACATGCGCCTCTGCGCCAACATGCCCGCCCAACACGCCGTAGCCACCGCCCTCGGCGGCCGCCAATCCATCACCGACCTCGTCCTCCCCGGCGGCCGCCTCCTCGAACAACGCGACACGGCGTACGACCTGCTGACCCAGATCCCCGGCGTCACCTGCGTCAAGCCGAAGGGCGCGTTGTACGCCTTCCCCCGCCTGGACCCCAAGGTCTACAAGATCACCGACGACCGGGAGTTGGTCCTGGACCTCCTCCGCGCGGAGAAGATCATGATTGTGCATGGGACGGGGTTCAATCACCCGACGCCGGATCATTTCCGCCTCGTCACGCTGCCCAATAAGGATGATTTGACGGAGGCGGTTACGCGGATCGGGGCGTTTTTGGAGGGGTATGGGAAGTAGGGGGACGGGGGCAGGGGTGCGCGTAATGTCGGGGTCGCCGGGCAGGCGGGGTGGGTAGAACCGCAGGTCGGGAAGGGTGAGCCCCGCGGGTGCGGGGATGGTCCCACGCTGACTCTCACCGTGACCGGCAAGAATGCGTGAGCCCCGCGGGTGCGGGGGTGGTCCCATGTCGAGGCCCGTGGTTTCCGTATCGAGCGCGTGAGCCCCGCGACTGCGGGGATGGTCCGTGCGTGCCGTATTCGTTCACAGTATCCAGGAGGCCCCGCAAGCGCGGGGACAGCGGCGACGGGGCGGCGCCCCAGCCTGCCCCCTACCGCACCACCACCAACCCACACCCATAAGCCCGCCCATGCCCAACCCCCCTGGTCAGAACGCCCACGAACGTCTCCGGATCCGTCACCGTCAGCTTGCCGCGGATTTCGGCGCGGGTGAGGCGGAGGCCCTTGTGGGGGGCGGGGCTGGAGATGCGGGGGAGCATGCGGATGCCGAGGGTGTCCGGGTCGGTGTGGGCGCCGAGGCGGGTGAGGCCGTCGGGGGCGACGGGCGGTTCGCCGGGCGGTTGGAGGCGGCGGGTGAACCAGGTCTTCACGTGGTCGGGCCGGGTGTGGGCGACCCGTACGCCGCGGGTCTTCGGCGGGGCGCCCGGGGGCGGCGGCTTGCTGTAGACGGGGTTGACGACGGTGCGGAAGCCGACCGTCTCCCCGACGCTGAACGTCCGGTCCAGCGTCAGCGTCTCCGGTTCCGCGGCCAGCGCCTGCCGCGGGATGCGGCTCCAGTCGCCGGGGACCTGGGACTGCACGACGAGGGCGAGCCGCGCCTCGCGGAGGTTCAGCGTCCAGGTGGAGAGGATGCCCATCTGGGCGCGGGGGTCGCGGCTGCCGTCGTCGACCCAGCCGGGGAAGCCGCTCATGACCGTACGGTGCATGTCCTGCGCGTCGATCAACGACTTGGCGGCGTACGGGTGTTTGGCGTCGAGCGTCAGCAGGGTCTGGGTGGCGACGAAGCGGGCCGCCGCGGGGCGGGACGCGTTCACGGGATGATGTTCCAATCGCGGGCGAGCGGGTGGATGTCGACGCGGGTGCGGGTCTCCCAGCGCGGGGCGTGGCGTGCGCCGTCGGCGTGGAAGTGCACCGGCTGGTCGGCGACCGGCGCGGCGCCCGGCAGCGGGGTCCGGCTCTCGATCCAGGCCCACGGCCGGTCGTCCCGTACCCGCGAGGGCGCCTCGGTGGGCGACGGCAGCAGCGCCACCGACGCGAAGACCTCCGCGAGGGTGCCGGGCACGACGTCCAGCGTGATCTGCCCGGACGGCGGGCAGGACTTCCGGCCCAGCCAGAGCAGCCGCTCGGGGTGCTCCAGCGCATGGCCGATCCGCTCCAGCCACGTACGGTCCGGGCCCTCCAGGCCCACCAGGAACGCGGCGTCGGCGAGGTACCAGCGCTCGGTGATCATCGCGTTCCGGCGCACCTCGCCCGAGACGAGCACCCCGGAGCGCGGGTCGGCGGCGATGCGCTTGGGCGCGCCGTACCAGTCCTCGACCTCGTGGTGTCCGAAGGAGTCGCCGCCGTCCGCGTCCGTCGTGGGCGCCGCGGCGGCCGCGCGCCGGTGGTCGGTGACGAGGTCACGGGGCCGCAGCGGATACCGCCCGGCGCCGACCGTGTGGTAGTCGCGGACCGGTTTGCCCGGGTGGTCGGCGCGTACGCCGAAGAGCAGCGGGGCGAGGCCGGACAGCGGGTCCGGCTCGCCCGGCCCCGCCTCGCGCGGCAGGCCGAGCGCGGCGGCGCACATCCCTATGACACCCGACTTCGTGGGCCGGGTGTGCGTGTCGCGCCGCCAGAACCGGCTGGCCACGCCCCACGACTGCAACGGCGCCGCGAGCCGGATGAGCAGGACGTGACTCACCGCGTCAGCTCCCCGATCGACGTCACGGACGCCACGCCCGCCGTCTTCAGTACGGCGTCGATCCGCGGGTCGTACGTGAGGAAGCGGGCCGATTCCAGGTCCGGGCGGCGGTCGCTGACGAAGGTGTGATGGTCGAGGAGGCGCCGGACGGCCGCAGGCCCGGCCGGGCCCTCGCCGCCGGGGCTCTCGTCGATGGGGAACTGGAAGGCGGCGGCGTAGTTGTAGGGCCGGTCGCCCTCGAAGGCAAGGACGAGGGCGGGCAGCGAGCCCGTCGACGCCGTGGAATTCTTCTTCGCCTCCGGGAACGCCTCCACGAACGCGTTGACGAACTCCTTCTCCGCGGCGACGGCCGCCTCCTCCGCTTCCTCTTCCGTCATCCCGGCGGCCCGAAGGTTGTTCCGCAACTGGACGCGGTCGAGGACGGCATGGCGGTAGAAGGTGCCGGAGATCAGCGACTGGTAGCCGGTCATTCCGGCGCCGGCGTCATCGGCGGAGTCGAGGAAGTCCAGTGCGTTCCGCTTACGTTCGAGCTTGGCGTCATCTGCGGCCGCGTAGAAGTCATCCATCTGCTCGGCCTCGTGGACGGTGAACGCGTGCCCGCTCTGGACCGCGCCGTCCACGTTCGGAGAGTCGGCGATTTCGGCGAGGAAGCGGCCGTAGAGGGCGATGTCGATGGCGTCGCGCGGCGCGATGGCGAGGAGAACAGCGTCGCGGTGCTTCTTGGGCAGGGCGGGAAGCGATGACTCGGACGACTCCGCGGCCGCCGAAGCCTCCTCTTCCGGTTCCGCATCCGCCTTCCGCTTGCCCTTACGGGACGCCTTCTTCGCCAACTCGGCCTGGGCGCGCAGGTAATTGTCCCGCCACTCCCGTACCTCGTCGGCGTACGCCTGCACATGGGCGGCGATCCGGGCACCGGTGTCGGCGGGCGCGAAGAGCAGCACCTTCGTCAGATTGGCGACCGTCTTCTTGGCCGGATCGCCGAACTTCAGCCCGGTCGCCTCGATGACCGCACGGGCGGTGGCGATGGCCTCGTCCCGCTCCCAACCATGCTCGCTCTCCAGCGCCCTGGCGGCGATCAGCGCCCACTCCCGGGTACGGAGCCCGGTACTCCGTCCCTCCAGCGCCCCGACCCCGGCATTGGCACGGTTACGGGCATGCACCCGCTCGGCCCGCCGCCGCGCCTGGCTGCTGATCATGTGCCGCTCCACACCGCCGTAGACGAAGCTCTTCGGCGACCCGTTCTCGTCCCGCACGGGCAGCACGGCGACCAGCGTCTCCAACAGATGCAGAGAGAGAAACTGGCGGCTTCGGGGATCCTCGGTCACGTACTCGCGTCCTTCCGCGTCGTCCACGTCTACTTGCTCGTCCCGCTCCAGGCACCGGGCCCGCTCCGTCGCCGCGTCTGCGGCTCGTGGAAGTCCACCGACCACCCGTAGGCGACCCGCGCCCGACGCTCGTACCACCTGGTCAGGTCATCGGTGAGCCGCGTCCAGGAGGGCGGTGCCTGCTCACAGGAACGCAGCCGGGTCACCGTGTGCTGAAGGTGCCGCCAGGGGATCCGTCGACTCGCCACCACCCGCGCCAGCAGCCGCTGCGCCCCCGGGTTATCGGGCCCACGCCCGACCCCGTCCCCGATCCGCCGCGCCGCGGCCCCGAGACTGCCCGAGCCGTAGGAGGGGATGGAGCGGCCCTGGTGGTAGATCCCGAAGAGGAAGGCGACCTTTTCGAAGGTTTCGCGGTGCTCCGGCGACGCGAACCATCCGGCACGGATGTGGGTGTCGGTGGGCCGGGTGCGGCGGAGGTCGGCGAGCTGCCCGTATTCGCGGTTGTGCACGAGTTGCACGAGCCAGGCCGTCAGCTGTGCGCTGCCCTGCTGCTCGGATACGTGCTCGGTCCATTCCGTCATGGGCGTCCCCCGGTCACGTGTACGTCTCCCCTCGGAGTTCTACAGGCCCCTTGGGCGAATCCATGTCGTCCTGGAAACTCCGCTCGGCACGAGCGCGGGCGCGCAGTCCCCTGTCGTCGTGCGGCAGTGAATCGAGGCGGTTGCGGAGGAACTCCTCGGCTTGGGTGCGTAGTTCTTTCGCGTAGCCGATCAGGAGGGGCGGCACCGGTTCGGCTTCCGCAGTCGCGTCGAGCAGCCGCAGGAACGGCTCCTCGGCGGCAGGCCAGAACTCCCGTCGAGCGTCGAACCGGGCCTGCTGCGCGGGCCGGTCGGACGGCTTGGGGTTCGGATACTGAATCTTCCATGCCGCGTACGCCGCCCGCTCCAGCGCCCAGGCCACCCGTTCAGCGATGATCGACCCACGCTGCGAGGCCACACACAGCTCTTCGCCCAGGCTGGGCGCGTAAGGAAAGGAGCCCTCTGTCCAGGACGAGGCGATGGTCTTGTCGGCGAGGAGGCCGACGGCCCACAGTACGCACTCCGTGCGGCCCTCCTGCTCCGAGAACGTGAGGTCACGCAAGCGCCCGAACAGCCCTTTCGTCTCTCTCCTGGCCGCGCTGTAGAGCGCGTGGGCGTCGCGCCACAGGGCGCGGGTGGGCGACGGCCACAGCGGCTTGAGGTGACCGTTCGCCTTCCGCATGGGGACGGCGTCCTCAAGGTCGCGCTCGGGGTCGAGGTCGAGGAGTTCGCCGGCGCCGATCAGCACTCGATCGACCATGACAGTGCCGTCCGCTGCCACCGGCCCCGGGCTCAGCAGGACGGATCGGCCGAGGTAGCTGTGCAGGTCGGCTGGGCCAGAGGTGGCCCGCGGCGGCGGCTTCACCTTGAACGTGCGCCGCTCTACGCCGTTGCCGCCCGTCCAGGAATGGTTGAACCTCCCCACGACGCCTCCCGCCGGGGGATAGAGATTCATCCGTAAGGTGTCCCCGAGCGTGCGCCCCTGCACCACGACACGAATCCGACCCTGGAGACGCCCCGCGGCGAGGTTGGTCAGCTTCGGACCCAGTTCCTCACCGGAGACCCGGGCGCGCCCCGACAGCCCGTAAACATGCTGGACCAGCATTGCTCGGAAGGCATCCGCAGCGGGCAGCGGCGCCGGGTGCTCGAGGTGATGGTGATCAAAAAACTGGGCATAGTCACCAACGCGTTCGAGCACCAACTGCGCAGCCCCGGTGCCCTTTTTCTTCATCAACGGTTCCAGCAGGGCGTTCTGCCCCAACGGCCGCTCCGGGTGGAAGAGATCCCACGCATCGGCCGGCTCCCCGGCCAGCCACTTCGCCACCCCGTCGAGACTGTGTCCGTCTGCGGCCCAGGCACGCCACTCCTCGGTGGAGGCCGGGAACGTCGCCGCGGCGAAGCAGAGTGCCAGCAGATAGTCGAGAAGGGCGACGGTCTCGCCAGGGGTGGGGCAGGAGAGGTGGCTCAAGCCCTCGGCGCCACGCAGGACGTCGAGCAGCGAAAGGTCGACACTCTCGCCCTTCACGGTGATGACGGGCACGCACGGTTGATACCGCGGATCCCAGGAGGGACGCCGCTCGGCGGATGGGCTCAGGGCGGGCAAAGCGCGGATACCACTCTCATCGTTGACCACCTAGGGTGACCGAAGCGACGCTAGCAGTGGGTGAGTTGACGGGCGACGCGTTTACGGAATTGCCCGGGGCGGCGGGGTGCCGGCGAACCCGCCCCGCCCTCGTACACCCCTCGGCGGGATACCCCGCCGCAGCCGTCACCCCCGCGGTCGGCGCCCCACCATGATCCGCAGCGTCTCGCGGGCATCGCGACGGCGGTCGCGGGGCCGCGCCAGGACCGAGGTGAGGGCGACGACGGCGAGGACGGCGGTGTACGTGGCCGTTCCCACGGCGGCCAGAGCCGTGGCGTCATGGAGCAGGGCGGAGAGGACGGGCATGGCGGGAGCCTTTCGGTTGTGCCCGGGTTCGATTGCCGGGCTGTGGCTGTGGCACCACCTTGGCCACCGGGCCCCACCGCTATCGATGTCGGCTCAGGCCGCTCGCCAAGGTTTCCGCAGGCCAGAAGAGCCCCTCGATGGCGAAGACAACGGGAAATTGAACAGTGGGTGAAGATATGGGGAAAGCGGTGGACTCTTCGGAGAAGGGCCGGGAGGCGCGGCGCGAGTTCGGTGAAGAGCTCAGGAAACTGCAGGTCAAGGCTGGGGCGGCGGGCAGTGCCGCCGCCTGTGCTCGGGCGATCGGGCTGAAGCCGCAGCAGCTTGGGACCTGGTTCAGAGGGGAGGCCGCGCCGGGCCGCGAGAGCACGTCCGCCGCGCGGCAGCTGGTGGAGTACCTCCAGCAACAGGCCGGTGAGCCACCGCACTTCGACGAGTTCTGGGCCCTGCTGCTCGAAGCGGCGCAGCGCGAGGGCGGCAGGCGGCAGGGCGTCTCCGGGGCCCTGCGGCATCGCGCCACGGAGATGGGCGTCGAACGCTATCTGGCGGCCCCCTTCGACGCTCAGGCCGAACTGGCGGCCACTCGGAAGTTCCTCCGGAACAAGGCGCCCGACGCGCCCTCGTACCTCTGGTGGCAGGGGCCGCCCGGCTCCGGGAAGTCGGCCCTGCTGAGCCGGGTGGCGACACGGGAGTCGCCCGACGCCACCGACACCGTGGTCTTCTTCCTCTCCGCGGCCGAAGGGCGGGACAACGCCGGCGCCTTCGTGCAAGCGATGGGGCGGCAGTTGGCGGGAATCCTGACGGGGAAGGCCCTCGAAGGGCCGTGGCGCCGTTCTCCGGACGAGTTGCAGAAGCTGTACGTGGAGGCGGCGGCGTGTTCGGCGCGCAAGGGCCGCACGTTGCTGATCGTGGTGGACGGACTGGACGACGACGCCGCATGGCGCGACGGGGTCGTCAACCGCCCGCGGCACAGCATCGCCTCGCTTCTGCCCCAGATCCCGGCCCGCGGCCCTCTGGAGTCCGGGGCCACGATCCGCGTCCTCGTCGCCAGCCGTGCCGTCGCACAGCCGCCCTCCGGTGTTCTGGAGGACCATCCGCTGCGCGCGCCGGGCACCGTACGCCTGATCGGCACGAGGGAGTCCGGGGCGGGCGCGGACCACGCGGTGCGGGAGGCGCTGGAGCGGTGGGGAATGTCCCCTGCGGAACGGACCGTTCTCGAGCTGATCGCGGTGGCCGGGGCGGGACTGCGGGCGAGCGACCTGGCTGAGCTGGCGGGCGTCGGACAGACAGAGGTGGAAGGACTGCTGAGGGCAGCCGGCGGCCGCTACCTCGTTGCCCCCTACAGGCCGGGCGTACCGTCCGACGAACCCGCCGTCGAGGCGACCGTGCGCGCCGCCCGGGAGCGCACCGACGCCGCGACCCTCGCCCGGTGCACCGAACAGTTCCGCAGCTGGGCCGCTACCTGGCAGAGGAAGGGCTGGCCCCCGGACACGCCGCCCTATCTGCTGTCCCGCCTCCCCCGCCTGCTGCGAGGCACCAACCGTCTCGTCCCGTACGTTCTCGATCCGCGCCGGCTGTCGCGGATGGTGGTGCGCGGGCAGGGGGACGAAGCGCTGACGCAGCTGGCCTCCGTCGCGGAGGGGTACGGCGCCGATCTGGCGGTGTCCTTCCAGGTAACGGTTGCGCGGGCGTTGCTCGCCTCGCGTCTGCGGCGGGTGCCGCGGGAGTTCTGCGGGCTGTTCGTGCAGGCGGGGGACGTGCCGCGGGCCCGGGAGTTGGCGCTGTCGGCGCCGCGGGAGGCGGACCGGGCGGTACGGCTCGCTGACGCGGCCAGGGCGCTCGGCGACGGCCGGGAGGCCACAGGTCTCGCCCAGGAGGCCGCGGAATGGGCGGTTCGGGCACTGAAGGGCGCATCGCGTGCCGCCGAGCCGGACGAGGGACTGGAGGCGGTGGCCCGGGCGGGGCGCGGACTCCGCACGATCGGGTGGCGAAGGGGAGGCGACGCCGCACTACGGGAGGCGGGCGAGGCCGTGCTGGAGGCCGCTGTCCGCTGCGAGGCGCTGGCGTGGTCGACCCGGGTCCGCGCCGCGCGGGACTTGGAGCCGGAGTCGAAGCGGGGGCAGGAGCAGGCGACGCTGTTCAGTGAACTGTCCTCCTACGCTGCAGAGTTGTCGGCACGTGGCCTCGAAGAGCGGTTCGAGGCGCTGGAGATCTGGACGGAGGTGGCGCGAGGCCGCAAGGGAGCGGCTGCCATCAGGGCACGGGCCGACGTGGTGGCGTTCTGCGCCGACCTGGAACCGGAATCCGACCTGACGCATATCGAGCTGCTCGCGCTCGGCGCCTGTGCGGTGCTTCCGGAAAGCCCGGAGAAGGGCGCGGCGCTGGCGCTCCGGGCGCAGCGTGCACTGCTCGACGCCTTCGCCTCCCCCGAGGCCCTGCCGGACGCCGCCCGCGCCCAGCTCACCCTGGAGATGGGCCCGGCGCTGACGCATACCGTCCAGGCGCTGCACAAGGCGGATCGACTGTCCTATGCAACGGAGTTGCTGAAAGCCGTACCGCCTGCGATGTACCGCGATCTGTTCGGCGATGACATCAAGGGCAAGGCGGATTGCGCGGCCGAGAAGGCCGCGTTGGAGCTGACCGACATCAAGAGCCAGCGGGCCGAGAGGAAAGACGAGGAAATGCGGCGGGCCAAGGAGAAGGCCGCGCCGGAAGGGGAGGCCAGGGAGCCGCGGCAGGCCGAGCAGAAGGCCCCACCGGGCGATGAGGCGACGGCGAAGAGCCCGGCCGAGGAGGCCGAACCGGTCGACGACGATGCCAAGAATCCGCCGCCGACCGAGTATCTGGCACCCGAAGAACTGCACTCCCTGTCAGAGGATTTGCACGCGTCCAACGCTGCCGGTCGGCGACGCCTCGCCGAGGCGTTCGACCGCTGGGAAGGGCACGAGGCAGTGGCCGACACCGCCGGGTGGGGCCTCGCCCTGGCAGGTGCGCTCGCCACGACCGGGCATGCCGAAGCGGCGGCGCAGCTCGCCGGGTACGCACGGGGGCCGGCCGATCTGGCGGGCGTGCGGGCCATCGTCGCCCTACACAGCGCGCTGGGCGGGCACGCGGCCGCCGCCGAGAAGTACGCGCAGACGGCCACGGAACACGCCGATGGAGCGGTGAGCGGGCTCCTCGCCCAGGCGTTCGCGTACGCAGCACAGAAGGAGGCAGCCCGGAGCTGGGCGGACCAGGTCGGGCAGGAGCCCCACGACCCGAACGCGCAGGAGTGGGCGGCCGTGGCCGTAACCCTGGGGCTCGCCCGGTACGCACCCCAGGGCACCGAGGATCTCGTCGGGGAACGGATGGAGATCGCACGGAAACAGGCGGCGAGGCCCCTTCCGGCTCTGCAGAATCCGGCCCTGCAGAGGATGGCCGCCCTGATCCCCGCACTGCCCGATCCGCGCGATCCGGACACGGCGGTGCATGCGGCGCTCCGGAACCGTGCGCGCGATTGGGACTTCAAGAAGAGGGATCCGCATACGGCGTTGCTCTTCTTCCTGCTGGCCGAGAGCGGCTGCTCCCCCGACCTCGTACCGCAGGGCCAGATCCTGGCTTGGGAGCAGTACATGACCTCCACCCGCCTAGCAAGCGGCCGCCCGATCGCCGAATGGTCGGTCCTCCAAGCCGTCCGGGGCGATATCCGCGCAGCGCGGGCCACGGCGGAACTCGCCGAGACACCGGACGACCGGGCCGCGGCCCTCGCGGCGGTGGCGACCTATCTGGCGGGCGTCCCCGTGATCGCCCCGCTCGTGGAGGGCTGGTCGCCGCAGCGGGTTCCCGTGCTGCGCTATCTCGCGCTCGCCGACGCCGTCGGCCCGGAGTCGTCGCGCGACGAGGCCGAGGCCCGGCGCCTCGCACAGGAACTGCTGGCCGGTCCCCATTGGCGGTACGCGCTCCCGCTGCTGCCCCGGCTGGCGCCGGAGAGCGCCGCACCGCTCGCGGAGGCGGCGCTGGCGCATACGCGGCCGTGAGGGCGGGGGCGGAGGGGGTGCCGGCGGCGGGGGTGCGGGGGTCCGGCAATGCGGGGCACCCACACCTGTCTCCCAAACCCATCCCAACTTTAGACTCAATCTAAGCTAGGATGGTTTCCTAGTCGCACTCAGGAGGCCACCCCATGTACGAACCGATCCGTTCCAAGTCGGTCCACACCATGGCCGCCGCCGGGGAGTTTCCGCACCGTTCGCGGGCGGAGGAGTTGGATATCCGGCTCGCCGGGCACCTGACCGCGCTGCTGACCGTCACCGATGAGCTGCGGGCGCTCACGCCCGGGGCGGGTGGGGAGGCGCTGGCGGCGGCTGCCGAGCGGATCGCCGGGCAGGTGGCACGGCTGCGCGGTGGGCGGTATCCGCTGCGGGCCGAGCCGACCGGTGGGGAGACGGCGCGGGCGGGGGCGCTGCACCGGCGGGCGTACACGCTGGCCGGGCATGCGCTGACCGTCGCCACCTCGCGGAACGACACGGCGGCCATCGCGCTCGCCGCCGAACGCCGCGCCGCCCACGAGGCGCCCGCCACCCCGACCCATCCGCACCTCGCCACGGCGTAACCGAGGACGTACGGATTCAGACGTATGCAGACGTACGGATACGAGGGGACGGATACGGAGGCGTCGGGCCGGTAGGCACGTGAACACACGGACCGAGGGGTCCCGCGTCAGCTGACGCGGGACCCCTCGGTCCGTTCACTCACCGTGTGCCGCCGGGCGGCACCACGGCTCTCAGCCCAGTCGCCGCACCAGCGCCCGGTACTCGTCCCACAGTTCCTTCGGGGTGTGGTCGCCGAAGGTGTTGAGGTGCTCGGGGATGAGGGACGCCTCGTCGCGCCAGACGTCCTTGTCGACGGTGAGGAGGAAGTCGAGGTCGGCGTCGGAGAGGTCGAGGCCGTCGGTGTCCAGGGCGTTCTTCGTCGGGAGGATGCCGATGGGGGTCTCGACGCCCTCGGCCTTGCCGTCCAGGCGCTCGACGATCCACTTCAGGACGCGGCTGTTCTCGCCGAAGCCCGGCCACACGAAGCGGCCCTTGTCGTCCTTGCGGAACCAGTTGACGTAGTAGATCTTCGGCAGCTTCGACTGCTCCTTGTCGGCGCCGACCTCGATCCAGTGGCCCATGTAGTCACCCATGTTGTAGCCGCAGAACGGCAGCATGGCGAAGGGGTCGCGGCGCAGCTCGCCGACCTTGCCCTCGGCGGCGGCGGTCTTCTCGGAGGCGACGTTCGCGCCGAGGAAGACGCCGTGCTGCCAGGACATCGACTCGGTGACGAGCGGGACGGCGCTGGCGCGGCGGCCGCCGAAGAGGATCGCGGAGATCGGCACGCCCTTGGGGTCCTCCCACTCGGGCGCGATGATCGGGCACTGGCCGGCGGGGACGGTGAAGCGGGCGTTGGGGTGGGCCGCCGGGGTCTCGGACTCCGGGGTCCAGTCGTTGCCGCGCCAGTCGGTGAGGTGCGCGGGCAGCTCCTCGGTCATGCCCTCCCACCACACGTCGCCGTCGTCGGTGAGCGCGACGTTGGTGAAGACGGAGTTGCCCCACATCGTCTTCATGGCGTTGGCGTTGGTGTGCTCGCCGGTGCCGGGCGCGACGCCGAAGAAACCGGCCTCGGGGTTGATCGCGTAGAGGCGGCCGTCCTCGCCGAAGCGCATCCAGGCGATGTCGTCGCCGATGGTCTCGACCGTCCAGCCGGGGATGGTCGGCTCCAGCATCGCGAGGTTGGTCTTGCCGCAGGCCGACGGGAACGCCGCCGCGACGTATTTCGCCTCGCCCTGCGGCGGCGTGAGCTTGAGGATCAGCATGTGCTCGGCGAGCCAGCCCTCGTCACGTGCCATGACGGAGGCGATGCGCAGCGCGTAGCACTTCTTGCCGAGCAGCGCGTTGCCGCCGTAGCCGGAGCCGTACGACCAGATCTCGCGGTCCTCGGGGAAGTGCGAGATGTACTTCGTGGTGTTGCAGGGCCACGGCACGTCGGCCTCGCCCTCGGCGAGCGGGGCGCCCAGGGTGTGCACGGCCTTGACGAAGAAACCGTCCTCGCCCAGCTCGTCCAGGACCGCCTGGCCCATGCGCGTCATGGTGCGCATCGAGACGGCGACGTACGCGGAGTCGGTGATCTCGACGCCGATCGCGGAGAGCGGCGAGCCGAGCGGGCCCATGCAGAACGGGACGACGTACATCGTCCGGCCGCGCATCGAGCCGCGGAAGATGCCCTGGTCACCGGTGAAGATCTCCCGCATCTCGGCGGGGTCCTTCCAGTGATTGGTCGGGCCGGCGTCCTCCTCCTTGGCGGAGCAGATGAAGGTGCGGTCCTCGACGCGCGCGACGTCGCGGGGGTCCGACGCGGCGTAGTAGGAGTTGGGGCGCTTGACCGGGTCGAGCTTGGTGAACGTGCCCTTGTCGACGAGCTCCTCGCACAGCCGCTCGTACTCCGCCTCCGAGCCGTCGCACCAGACGACCCGGTCGGGCTGGGTGAGGGCGGCGATCTCGTCGACCCAGGCGATGAGCTCCTGGTGACGGGTCTGGGTGGTGGGAGCCGCGTTGTCGCGCGCCACGATCGCTCCTAGATGAGGGTGTGGACGGACCCCGACGGGCCGGGCCGGGGGCTGCCGGTCCGGGCGGGGAATCCGCTTCTTTGGTTGATGCCCCTTGGGGGCTGCGACCCGGACGCTTCGTGACCGCTCATCCGGTGCCGACCGCACTCATTTGATCATCCGACCCCGACGGGCTTCTGTCCAGGGGGCCCCGTGGTGACCGTCACCACTCGCCCCCGTACGTACACCCGCGGCGAAAAGCCCTCGTCAAGCGTGTGCCAAACGTTCACCAAGCGCCTCCGGAGCGGGCGGCGGCCCGCGGCTCCCGCCGGGCCGCGGCCCTCACCCGACCGCGTCCGGCACCCCGCGCATCCGGGTCCACCACCCCCAACGGCGGCCGTCCGACCGGGAACTTACGGTGCCGTAGATAGCATGACCGGCATGACTTCCGCGCCCGATGCCGCAGTGAGCCAGCCCCCCTCCGCGCCCGCGGCTGCCGAAACGGTCCCCGTGACCGGAGCGGCCTCCGCCGCCGGCCCGGAGACGGCCGCCCCGGCCAAGCCCCGGCTGCGGGGCTGGCTGCACGCCGGGATGTTCCCGGCCGTCCTGCTGTCCGGCGTCTTCCTCACCGCACTCGCCGACAGCACCCGCGGCCGCGTGGCCTGCGCCATCTACACGCTCACCGCCTGCCTGCT
Source organism: Streptomyces sp. NPDC029159 (assembly GCF_055564055.1). Taxonomy (NCBI): domain Bacteria; kingdom Bacillati; phylum Actinomycetota; class Actinomycetes; order Kitasatosporales; family Streptomycetaceae; genus Streptomyces; species Streptomyces sp. NPDC029159. Next base: position 38,691 of record NZ_JBVHWT010000003.1, on the reverse strand, counting down.
GTTCGGCGTCAGCGCGCTCTACCACCGCGGCAACTGGAGCCCGCGCGTCGGCGGTGTGCTGCGGCGGCTGGATCACGCCAACATCTTTCTGATCATCGCCGGTACGTACACCCCGCTGACGATGCTGCTGGTCCCGGGCAGCCGCGGGCAGATCCTGCTGTGGGCGGTGTGGGCGGCGGCGCTCGCCGGGATCGCCTTCCGGGTGTTCTGGGTCGGCGCGCCGCGCTGGCTCTACACCCCCTGCTACATCGCGATGGGCTGGGCCGCCGTCTTCTTCCTCCCCGACTTCCTGCGCACCGGCGGCATCGCCGTCCTCGTCCTGGTGATCGTCGGCGGACTCCTCTACAGCGCGGGCGGCGTGATCTACGGCATCAAGCGCCCCAACCCGTCCCCGCGCTGGTTCGGCTTCCACGAGGTCTTCCACTCGTTCACGCTGGCGGCGTTCGTGGTCCACTACGTCGGCATCTCGCTGGTCGCCTACTCGCACGGCTGACGCCGGTGACCACCGCACCCGCGGGCGGCCGGGCGCAGCCCGCCGTACCGCGCCCCGCCGCGCCCGCCGACGGGCTGCGGGAGCGGAAGAAGCGCCGCACCCGCCAGGCGATCCGCGACGCCGCCTTCCGCCTCTTCGACTCCCAGGGGTACGACGCGACCTCCGTCGACCGGATCGCCGAGGCGGCCGACGTCTCCCCCAGCACCGTCGCGCGGTACTTCCCCGCCAAGGAGGACATCGTCCTGCGGGACGCCTACGGGGAGCTGCTGGTGGCGGAGCTGCTGGCCCGGCCCGCGGCGGAACCGCTGCCCGGAGCGCTGCGCGCCGCCGCCCTGGCGGTCTCCGCGCAGCTGTCCGCCCGGGACCTGCGGGAGCTGCGGCGGCGGGCCCGGCTGATCCGCGACGTCCCGGCCGTACGCCGCCGTACCGCCGACCACCACGCCCGCGCCGCCGCCGACCTCACCGCCGCCCTCGCCGCCCGGACCGGCCGCCCCGCCGACGACCTGGAGATCCGGGTGATCGGCACGGCGCTGCCCGCCGCCCTCCAGGAGGCGCTGCTGTACTGGGCGGAGGGGCCCGCCCGGGGCGCGGAGCTGGAGGCCGCGGTCGGCCGGGCGCTGGAGGTGCTGACGCGAGGACTGGCGCTGTCACCGGAGTGAAGCCCAGGTCCCGGGAGGGAAGGCCCCAAGGAGTGACGGCCCCTTCCGACGCGAGGGCCACTTCGGAGTGAACGGCCGGGCCCTATGTTGACGTGCCACCGCCGGGCACCTCCGCCCGCAGCGCCTCCTCGATACCCGCCGCCCAGGCCAGCACCGCCGGATCGGAGCCGTACGGGCCCACCAGCTGGAGGCCGAGCGGCAGGCCGTTCGCGGCGTACCCGGCGGGCAGGCTCACCGACGGCAGACCGGCGTTGCTCCACGGCAGGCACATGATCGACGAACCGGTGGAGCCCAGGCCGAAGGGGGCCGGGCCGGTGGCCGCGGGGGCGAGCCACAGATCGGCGCCGACCGCCCGCCGGGCCGCGTCCAGCTGCTCGCGGAAGGCGGCCCGCCGGGCGCGCGCCGCCTCGTAGGCGGTGTCCGTGACGGCGTGGCCCTCGTGCAGGGCGGTCGCGGTCTGCTCCCGGTAGAGCTCGCCGAAGCGCGCGTACCACTCGGTGTGGGCGCGGGCGACCTCATAGCGGTTCATGGTGAACAGCTGGGTGACGATCTCCTCGAAGGCCGCCATCACCGGCACCTCGACGACGGTGTACCCGGCGCGCCGCAGCACCTCCCGCTGCGCCTGGAGGGCGGCCAGCGCCTCGTCGTCCGCGCGGCGCAGATATGGGCCGACCGGCACGCCCAGCACCGGCCGTCCGGGCGCCGCGTCCGGGTGGTCCGGCCAGCCGTCGCAGAGCACCGGGGCGGCCAGCGCGGCGCCCGCGACGTCCTGTGCGTACCAGCCGACGGTGTCGAAGCTGACCGCGTTGGGGATCACCCCGGCGGTCGGGACGCGGTCGAAGCTCGGTTTGAAGCCGACGATGCCGCAGTACGCGGCCGGGCGGATCATCGAGCCGACGGTCTGGGTGCCGAGGGCCAGCGGCACCAGGCCCGCCGCGACGGCCGCCGCCGAACCGCTGCTCGAACCGCCGGGCGTGTGGGAGACATTGTGCGGGTTACGGGTCGGGCCCGGCGCGGTGACCGCGAACTCCGCCGTCACCGTCTTCCCCGCGATCAGCGCACCCGCCGCGACCAGCCGGTCCACGACGGCCGCCTGCGGACCGGCGAGCACCCCGGGCGGCAGCACGGAGCCCGCGCGGGTGGGCAGTCCGTCGACCCGGATGATGTCCTTCACCCCGACCGGCACGCCGTAGAGCGGCGGTTTGGCGGGGCGGCCCGTGAGGTCCGGGGCGCCCGCCGTCGCGCTGTCCCATGCGGCCACGGCGCGCTCGGCCGCGGCCGACAGCCGGGCCCGCCGGTCCGGTTCGGGGACGAAGGCGAGGAGGTGCGGGTCGACGGCGTCGATGCGGTCGCAGGTGCGGTGCGCCGCCGCCACGGGATCGTCCGCACCGGACCGCAGCGCCGCAGCCTCCCGGACGAGTGAGCAATTCCGGAGCAAGTTGTCCACGGCGGCAGGCTACAACCGCGGACGGCGGGGGCGAGGGTGGAAGCCGGAAGCCCCTGCCCGGCTCACAACTCCACGATCACCGCGCCCATGTGACGTCCCTCGGTCAGCCCCCGCAGGGCGGTCGGGGCCTGCTCGATGCCGTGCAGTCGACTGTGCGGGAAGGTGAACGTGCCGTCCCGCAGGCCCTTGCCGAAGCGGGCGTTCCACTCCGGGATCAGGTCCAGGTGGTCGTGGAGGGCGAGGCCACGCAGCGTGATGCCGCGGCCGAGCAGCGAGAGCGTGTCGATCTCCAGCGGGGCCGCGCCGTGCCCGCCCATCTGCGCGGCGAGCGAGCCGACGACCGCGATCCGGGCCCCGCGGTTGGCCACCGCGAACGCGGCACGCAACTGCTCCCCGCCGACGTTGTCGAAGACCGCGTCGACGCCCTCCGGGGCGAGGCGGCGCAGCTGCTCCTCGATGGGCCCGGCGCCGCGGATCACCACGGCGTCGTAGCCGAGGTTCTCGACCAGGCAGTCGGCCTTGGCCTGCGAACCGGTGCTGCCGATGACCCGGGCGGCGCCCTGCGCCCGGGCGATCTGCCCGGCCAGCGAGCCGACGCCACCGGCCGCGCCGCTGATGAACACGGTGTCCCCGGGCCGTACTTCGGCGCCCCGGACGATGCCCATCCACGCGGTGGGCCCCTGCGAGAGATGGGCGGCCGGGTCGGGCAGCTCCGCCGGGTCGAGCCGCTGCACGGCCGCGGCGTCCACCAGCGCGTACTCGCGCCAGCCGAGGCGGTGCTGCACCAGAGCGCCGACGGCCACCTCGCCGCCGGGCGCGGCGACGACCTCGCCGATGGCCGGTCCGCTCATCGGCTCACCCAGCGCGAACGGCGTGAGCGGCACCACGCTGGACTCGTCCATGAGGGTGCGCATCACGGCCGCGACGCTCATCAGGGTGTTACGGACCAGAACCTGCCCGGGCGCGGGCTCGGGGACCGGCACCTCCACGATCTCGAAGAGCGCGTCGGTGACCGGCCCCTCGGGACGGGCCGTCAGATGGACTTCACGTGCGGTGCGCTGCGTCATGTATCGATCTCACGCCCGATTACCCACCGGAGTCAACTCCGTCCTTGGGCGGAGCACTTCCGACCGAGCGGGCGCCGACCGTACCGTCGGACCGCCCGCTCACCGCACCGTTCCGCGCAGCCGTCCGCTCAGTTCGTCCGGGTCCGTGACCGGCTGTTCGCAGGCGAAGTGGCGGCAGACGTACGCGGCGGGGGCGCCGTCGACCAGCGGCCGGTCCCGGAGCAGCGCCACCGCGCCCGCGTCGTCCGTGTCCGGAGCACCGAGCGCGACGACCGCGCCGGGGGTGTTGCCGAGCAGCGCGGTGCGGTGCAGCGCCCGGGTGGCCGCGCCGTCCGGCGGGCCGACGACGGCGATCTCCCGGGGCCCGTCCAGCGCCGCCTCGGCGACGGCCAGCCCCCAGCCGATGAACCGCGGCGCGCGCCCGGCCAGCGCCGTCACCACGGCGAGCGCCTGCTCGGCCGCCTCCCTATGGGGGGCGCTGCCGGTGAGCGCCCCGTAGGAGAGCAGGGCCCCGGCGGCGGCGGTCCAGCCGGACGGGGTGGCGTTGTCCGTCGGGTCCTGCGGGCGGCGGATCAGCGCCTCGGCGTCCGCCGCCGTGTCGTAGAGCGAACCGTCCTCGGCCCGGAACTGCACCAGCACCGTGTCGAGGAGGAAGCCCGCGAAGTCCACCCAGACGCCCTCGCCGGTGACGGAGGCGAGGGTGAGGAAGCCCTCGGCGACGTTCGCGTAGTCCTCCAGGACGCCGTCGTTGTCGCCGGGCACGCCGTCCCGGGAGGTGCGGTGCAGCCGCGCCTGCCAGTCCATGTGGACGCGGACGAGCAGGTCGGCGGCGTCCGTGGCGGCCTGGACGAGGTCCGGCCGGTCGAAGTACGCGCCGGTCTCGGCGAGCGCGGCGATGGCCAGCCCGTTCCAGGACGCGACGATCTTGTCGTCCCGCCCGGGGCGCGGCCGCTCGTCCCGGGCCGCCAGCAGCCGCTCGCGCACCGACCGGACCCGCTCGGCGTCCACCGGGCCGACGCCGTCCGGGAGTTGCAGCACCGAGGCGCCCTCCTCGAAGGTGCCGTCCTCGGTCACCCCGAAGTACGCGGCGGCGAACTCCGCATCCGCCTCCCCGAGCACCGCCCGCAACTGGTCAGGGGTCCATACGTAATACGCGCCCTCGGCGTGGCGCCCGCTGCCCGACCCGTCCTCGCTGTCCGCGTCCAGCGCGGAGGCGAACCCGCCCTGGACGGTGCGGAGTTCCCGCACCATGAAGTCGGCGGTCGCCAGCGCCACACGGCGGGCCATGCTGGAGCCAGTGGCCCGCCACAGATGCGCGTACACGCGGCAGAGCAACGCGTTGTCGTACAGCATCTTCTCGAAGTGCGGCACCGTCCACGTCTCATCGACGGCGTACCGCGCGAAGCCGCCGCCGAGCTGATCGTGGATCCCGCCGCGCGCCATCGCCTCGCACGTCGCCTCGACCATCTCCACGGCGCCCTCGGAGTCCGTCCGCGCGTGGTGCCGCAGCAAGAACTCCAGCACCATCGCCGGCGGAAACTTCGGCGCTCCGCCGAACCCGCCGTGCACCGCGTCGAAGTCCCTGGTCAACGCCATCAGGGCACTGGCCAGATCCCGCGGCCCCGGAGGCGCGTCGGCCGACAACGACCCGGCCAGGGACCGCCCGGCCAGATCCGCGGCGATCCGCCCCGCGACCTGACCGACCTCCCCGCGCCGCTCCGCCCAGGCGCTGCGCACGCCCTCCAGCACCTGCCGGAACGACGGCATCCCGTGCCGCGGCTCCGGCGGAAAGTACGTCCCGAAGTAGAACGGCTCCCCGTCCGGCGTCATGAACACGGACATCGGCCACCCGCCCTGCCCCGTGGCCGCCTGTACCGCCTCCATGTACACGGCGTCGACGTCGGGCCGCTCCTCCCGGTCCACCTTCACCGACACGAAGTGCTCATTCATGAACGCGGCCGTCGCCTCGTCCTCGAAGCTTTCGTGAGCGAGAACATGACACCAGTGACAGGCGCTGTACCCGACGCTCAGAAAGACGGGGACATCGCGCCGCCGCGCTTCCTCGAACGCCGCGGCCTCCCAGGGCCACCAGTCGACGGGGTTGTCGGCGTGCTGAAGCAGATAGGGCGAGGTGGCATGCGCGAGTCGGTTGGCCATGGGGCCATCCTCGCGCACGGGGGCGGGGGCGCGGGGGCAGTGGGGTAGGAGGCGTGGCGGGGCGGCGGAACGAGCATGGGTCGAGCCTGCCGGCCCTCTCCATCACCATCAGCCCGGCAGTCGTCCGGCAGTACTGAAATACCATTTCCTCATGGCTGACCACACGGGAAAGCGGAAGTTCCGGGAGCATCTGGAGTCGCTTTTCACTGCAACCGGTTCCCCTAAACCAACCGCTATATGCGCTGCGAGCAGGGATCGCCTTGGGCGAACTTCCTTGTCGGTACAGCGCATCAGCGACTGGCGGAGCGGGAAGCACATACCGACGAATAAGCTCTTCCGGGAGTTTCTCCGCGCCGTCGACATCTTGGCGCGGCAGCGAAACATCACCCTCCCCGCAGCACTCGCCGACCCGGCGGTCTGGGATCGCCTGCTGCGCGCCGCGCGAGCCAGGAGTCGCACCCCCACTCAGGAAGAACCGCATCACATCACGGTGGGCACCGCCCGGATTCCGATCCATCCGGTGACTGACGCCGACCCCTTGAAACTGGGCGTACACCGGACAAGCCGCTTGAAGGACGCTCCCCCGCTCCCCGTCTATGTGCCACGGGATGCGGATGATGCAGTCGCGGCTCAACTGGCAGAAGCCGGAGAGGACGGTGGCCTCGTTCTGCTGGTCGGCGAGTCCACCGCCGGAAAAACACGGTGCGCCTTTGAGGCGGTACGACGCGAACTGTCCGATCACTGGCTCATCGCACCGCCCGCGGCAAGCGACCTGAGCCCCGTGCTCTCACACATCTCTCTACCGAGGGTCGACCGCCGGAAGTGGGTGCTCTGGCTGGATGACCTCGACCGTTTCCTCCTCCCCGGTGGCCTCGACCAAGGCATGTTGTCCGCACTCCTGGAGCAAAAAGTTGTGGTGATGGCGACCATGCGCTCCGAGAGGTACAGCAATTACAGTGAGCGCGCGTTGAGGAACGCGGAAGCTGACACAGCGTCCGCACGCCGCCTGGGGTCCCGGGTGCTGAACCTCATCGAGCCTCTTGTGCTGGACCGGCAGTGGTCCGCGGCAGAAATGAGCAGGCTCCACACACACCTTGCAGACCCGGACCCCGATATGCGTCTCGCTGATGCAGCCCGCCACCACGGCATTCACGGCATCGCAGAGTACCTCGCAGCCGGACCGAAACTGCTCGAAGAATTCCTCACCACCAAACGTCAGCCGAACAGCCGTCCTCGCGGCGCGGCCTTGGTACAGGCCGCCGTCGACCTTGCGCGAGCAGGCATCTCCACCCCGCTGCCCACCGAAACCCTGCTCACGTTGTCCACGTGCTATCTCAGCGCCGGGGACGCCTCCCGCCTCCGGGCCGAGAGTGCCGAACAGGCTCTGCTGTGGGCAACCGAGATCCAGTTCGGTGTAGCGGGAATGCTGGTCGGCACGGATGCCGCGGAAGCCTGGCGGCCATTCGACTACCTCGTGGACGCTGCTGCCAGCGCCGCGGACGCAGCGGATATTCCTGACGAAGTCTGGGAAGCGGCAGTCACGCACGCGAACGGTGGCAGCGAACTGCTGCCTGTCGGACGGTCCGCTTTCCGCTTCGGTCGCCTTGCGCTCGCCGAACGCTGTTTCTCCCCTCTGGCAGCTGGCGGTGACCATGCCGCAATGCACGACCTCGGGTTTGTACAGCGCGAACGACGCCCGGAACACACCTGGCCCTCGTGGTACCAGACGGTGTCCGAGACAGGGACCCCATTGCAGGCCCGAGCCCTTGGCGCCTTGCACGAGATCGAGAGGCGGTGGGACGAGGCAGCGGCCTGCTACGAAAGAGCCGCAGCGCAGGGTGATGCTCTTTCCATGCGACTCCGCGGTGTGATCGCCCAGCGGCAGGGGCAACACGACGTAGCCCATGAGTGGTACATCCGCGCCAGTAAGGGCGGCGACCCAGTAGCGACCGCCTCCTTCAATGTCCCGAGCATCTACCTACCCCAAGAGGGACACGAGCTGGGTTCGCAAACCTGGGACCTAGACGCTGATTGGGATGAGGAGGAAGAAGAACCGTGGCAGATGACACCCCGGACATCTCGCATCCTCAGCTGCAATCTGGAGATTCTCGCTGATATGGCTCACGACGAGTTGAATGAACTGGGCGATCGCCCCATCTCCCCGGACGCCTTCGGGATCTTCTTCGCATGCTTGCCGGCATCCACCTGGAGCCAGCCACGGTCTTGGCGACGCAAGATGCTAAGGGCCCTGGACGATCTCAACGAAGACATCTCCCTCGGCCATTCACCTGAACCACGCTGCGCAGCAGAGGAACTGGCACTCCACTTCGCCCTGCAGAGCGCTTCCGCAATGACATGTGACGAACCTGACCTGGTGGCCGAATTCACCCAAGGAATCCCGGAGCAGCGGGGCGACTACGACTGGGACACCTGTTTGGATCTGCTCTTCCAGGACCACGATGTGCTTTTCCTCTACAACCCTGCGCTACAGGGTTTGGAGCACCCCGACGCCTCGCTCAACCGGCACATGGGCATCGGAGACCTGCGGCCCGAAGGGTGGTTCAAGGAGTTCGGGAACGTGCTACCCCGCGATCCGACCCGAGGATTCGTGCACTGACACGCCCCTGCCAAGCCGTGTACCGCAACCAGTGGCGTGCTCCGTCGACGGCAGTTCCTCGCACATCCGGTCCGGAAGTCCGGTCATCATCCATCTGACCAGGCGCTTCAAGCCTCCTGCCGCATAAGAGGTCTCGGAGTTCCGGTACCACGCGGCCTTGTATGAGCGTCAGCGCACCAAGCGGTGCGCTGACGCTCCGAAAGGACCCTCGCCATGACTGTGGTACTGCTGCCCCCCGTGATCTGCGCTTGTGCACTCGCCTTCCAACGCGCCATCCATCCGCTGGTCCTGCTGATCGGTTTCTTCGCAGCACTGCGCGGTCTGAGCTCCCCCGAGCGGGCATTGGCCTTCCGTATCCTCGCCCAAGCAGTCGCAGACGTGAGCAACCGCCCCCCGCGCGGTTCTGCTCGCCCGCCCCTCCGCTCGCTTGCGCTGACGAGGCATGCACATGTCCAGCGTGCCCCCGAGGTCGACACACTCGAACCGAACGAAAACGGGGCCGAGCACGGCTAGGGATGTGCCGGCCGGGAAGTGTGTACTACCTCACAGGTTCGGGGATGCCCCGGCTACGACGCGCGGTCACTGCAGGTACGCGTGTAGGCCCCGCGGAGGTGGCGGGGGGGGTCGCCACCCGGACATCGGGAGGTCACCTGCTCCAGACCCCCTGGGGGAGCAATGGCCCACGGAACCGGGCACTCCAAGACCGGGCCCGGGCTCTCCGCCCAGGCACCGGCCGAGGAATCAGCCGGTCAGGAAATCAGCCGGCGTTCGCCTCCCCCTTGGAGGCGGAAGCGGTGGAGGAGGAAGCCGCCGTCGCTGCCTCCTTCTCCTCGAAGTCCACCTTGCCCATGTGGCGGTTCATGGACTTCATCAGCAGCCATACGGCGCCGCCGATGACCGCGAAGACGATGAAGCCGAGGATGCCGGGGGTCACCTTGTCCTTGTCGAACGAGTCGGCAAGGGTGACGAAGTGCGTCAGGGCGAGGGTGCTGGTCGCGCTCATCATGAGGTCAATTGTTGCGGATGCCCGCGAAGAGGTCGTCCTCGGGGAGGGAAGTGTCCACGAGCGACTTCGCCAGCTCGTACTCCTCCGTCGGCCAGACCTCCTGCTGGATGTCCATCGGGACACGGAACCAGCCGCCGTCGGGGTCGATCTGCGTGGCGTGGGCGATCAGTGCCTTGTCACGGACCTCGAAGAAGTCGGCGCAGGGAACATACGTGGTCAGGGTGCGTTCGCGCTGTTCGAACTGCTTCCAGCGCTCCAGCCACTCGCCGTACGGGGACTCCAGACCGCGGGCCAGCAGCGCCTCGTGGAGGGCGATGGTGCGCGGCTTGTTGAAGCCCTGGTTGTAGTAGAGCTTCTGCGGCTGCCAGGGCTCGCCGGCGGTGGGGTACTTCTCCGGGTCGCCGGCCGCCTCGAAGGCCACCATCGTGATCTTGTGGGTCATGATGTGGTCGGGGTGCGGGTACCCGCCGTTCTCGTCGTAGGTCGTGATCACCTGCGGCTTGAACGTACGGATCAGCTTCACCAGCGGCTCGGCCGCCGCCTCGACGTCCTGAAGGGCGAAGCAGCCGTCCGGCAGCGGCGGCAGCGGGTCCCCCTCGGGGAGCCCGGAGTCGACGAAACCGAGCCACTCCTGCCTGACGCCCAGGACCTCCCGGGCCTCGTCCATCTCCTTCTTACGGACCTCGTGAATGTGCTCCTCGATGTACGGGTCGCCCTGGAGCTTGGGGTTGAGGATGGAGCCCCGCTCCCCGCCCGTGCAGGTGGCGACCAGCACGTCCACCCCCTCGGACACGTACTTGGCCATGGTGGCCGCACCCTTGCTCGACTCGTCGTCGGGGTGGGCGTGGACCGCCATCAATCGCAGCTGCTCAGTCAAGACTCGATCCTCAGTAAAGGCTGGGAGAAGATGCCTCCTATAGTGACCGAAGCGAGGGGGCCGTGTATTCCCCGTACGGGAACCCACGAGGCCGGACGTTTCCCGGCCCCGGTAGCAGGAGGACAGAGCATGACCGCGGTACGCGACGGGCTTCCCGAAGGCCGCTACGGAAGGTCCTCGAACGGCCGGAACGACCGCGGACTGAAGATCGTCGGCGGGGTGCTGGGGGTGGCGCTGCTCGGCGTCGTCGCCTGGTGCGGAATCTCGTACATCGGCGGCGAGAAGGTCAGCGGACGCGTGATCACCTGGGCGGCGGTGCCGGACGGCACGGTGAAGGTGCATCTGGAGGTCGTCAAGGACCGGGATGCCACGGGCGTGTGCACCCTGCGGGTGCTCTCCGCGGACAAGGCCGAGGTCGGACGCAAGGACGTCACCGTCGGCGGGCACGGCGAGCAGATCGACACCGAGGTGACCTTGCGGACGACGGGCCGGGCGACGGCGGCGGAGCTGGTCGGCTGCTCGTCCGCGTCCTCCGGCGGTCACTGAGAGCGGGGCCTCCGGCCCCCGGCATGCCCGGGTGAACGCCGAAGCGACGGGCGGGCACCCCTTCCGACCAGGCAATTCATCGTTCAGGGAGGCTCCCTGAAGATTTCCTCTTCCCCGTTTTGTGCCGGAATTGTTAGGCTCGTGGTTTCGCCCACCCGTGAAGGCGCAATCCTTCCCTGGTAGGGCGTTTGATTTATCCCCAGTACCGACGAGGAGCACCTGTGACCCAGACCAGCGAAAGCGTCACCTGGCTGACCCAGGAGGCGTACGACCAGCTCAAGGCCGAGCTGGAGTACCTGTCTGGTCCCGCACGCGCCGAGATCACCGAGAAGATCGCGGCAGCCCGCGAGGAAGGTGACCTGAAGGAGAACGCCGGGTACCACGCGGCCAAGGAGGAGCAGGGCAAGCAGGAGCTTCGCGTGCGCCAGCTCACCCAGCTGCTGCAGACCGCGAAGGTCGGCGAGGCCCCTGCCGCCACCGGTGTCGTCGCTCCCGGCATGGTCGTCACCATCGCGTTCGACGGAGACCCGGACGACACCCTGGAGTTCCTGCTCGCCTCGCGCGAGTACGCCAGCGCGGACATCGAGACCTACTCGCCGCAGTCCCCGCTCGGCGAGGGCGTGAACGGCAAGAAGGTCGGCGCCGACGCGGAGTACGAGCTCCCGAACGGCAAGAAGGCCAGCGTGAAGATCCTCGACGCCAAGCCGTACTCGGGCTGATCACGCCGTATGCGCGGCTGATACACGACATACATAGGGAAGCGGCCCGGAGCGCGATGCTCCGGGCCGCTTCCCGTGTCCGGGGCCGTCCGCGGGCGGGACCTGCGGGAACGTCCGGGGCCCGCCCCGTCTCACTCCGCTTCCGCGACCGTGTAGCCCGCGTCCCGCAGCGCCGCCGTGACCTCGGCGCAGTGTTCGGGTCCTGAGGTCTCCAGCTGGAGTTCCACCTCGACCTCGGTCAGGCCCAGCCGCGGGCCGGTGCGGACGTGCCCGACGTCGAGGACGTTGGCGTCGGCCTCCGACAGGACGCCGAGCAGCGTCGCGAGCGCCCCGGGGCGGTCGGTCAGCCGCAGCCGCAGCGAGAGGTAGCGGCCGGCGGCGGCCATGCCGTGGCGGAGGATCCGCTGCATCAGCAGCGGATCGACGTTGCCGCCCGACAGCACCGCGACGACCGGACCCCCGAACGCCCCCGGGTCGCTCAGCAGCGCCGCCACCGGGCTCGCCCCGGCGGGCTCCACCACCAGCTTCGCCCGCTCCAGACAGAGCAGCTGCGCCCCGGCCAGCGCGTCCTCGGAGACCGTACGGACCTCGTCCACCAGCTCCTCGACGATCCGGAACGGCACATCGCCGGGGCGCCCGACCTTGATGCCGTCGGCCATCGTCGACAGCCCCTCGACCGCCACCGGGTGCCCGGCGGCCAGCGACGGCGGATAGCAGGCCGCGCCCGCCGCCTGGACGCCGATGATCTTGACGTCCGGGCGCAGCGCCTTGACCGCGACGGCCACCCCGGCGGCCAGCCCGCCGCCGCCGACGCCGACCACGACGGTGCGCACCTCCGGGCACTGCTCCAGGATCTCCAGCCCGACGGTGCCCTGGCCGGCGATGATGTCGCGGTGGTCGAAGGGGTGGAGGAAGACCGCGCCGGTGCGGTGCGCGTACTCCTGGGCGGCGGCCAGCGTCTCGTCGACCACCTGGCCGTGCAGCCGGACCTCGGCGCCGTAGTCGCGGGTCGCGGCGACCTTCGGCAGCGGGGCGCCGACCGGCATGAAGACCGTCGACCGCACCCCGAGCAGCGAGGCGGCCAGTGCCACGCCCTGGGCGTGGTTCCCGGCGCTCGCCGCCACCACCCCGGCCGCCCGCTCGGCCGCCGTCAGCCGGGCGATGCGCACGTACGCGCCACGGATCTTGAAGGAGCCGGTGCGCTGGAGGTTCTCGCACTTGAGGTGGACCGGGGCGCCGACCAGCCGGGAGAGGTGGCGACTGCTCTCCAGGGCGGTGGCCCGGGCGACGCCGGAGAGCAGTTTGTGGGCCTCGCGGACGTCCTCGACGGTGAGCGCCGCCGCGTCGCCCGGGGCGGACGCGGGGTGCGGAGACGACGTGTGGTCGGGCATGTCGTCAGTCTGGCAGTCCGGCGGCCACCTGACCTTTTCCGGCCAAGGTGTGGACAGGTCGGCGGAACGGGGCCGCCCCCACCCGGCGCGCGGCGGGCCGCCGGGCCTCGTCCGGAGCCGGGCGCCGGGGCGGCCGTGGGCCTGCACCTGGGAGCACGTCCAGGCGCAGGAGCCTGCCGCCGGACGGGTGTCAGGGGCGGCATCAGGGCGTACGTCAGGGGCGCCCGGTGCATGCCCGCACGCCCTTACGGGTCGGGCCCGGCCCGGGTCGTAGCGGCTTTCGGCGGCCGGTCTCCGGCCACTTCCGCGTAACCTTGTCCACCGGTCCCTCAGCCCCCCCATGAAGCGAGCTCCCGGCCATGCCCACCTCTTCGGACATGACGACACCCACCGATCCCGCCGTTCTGGACGCGTTGCAGCACCAAGTGGCCGTGTTCGCCCGGCGTGCCGAACAGAGCCGCCTCGGCGGGGTCGGCCAGGCGCGCAACTCCATGGACCGCGCCGCATATCTGCTGCTCAACCGCTTGGACCAGGAAGGTCCGATGGGCGTCAAGGCGCTCGCCGCCGGGATGGGCATCGACTCCTCGACCGTCACCCGACAGGTCGCGCCGCTGGTCGAGTCCGGGCTGGTCAACCGCGCTACGCACCCCGAGGACGGCCGGGCGGTCGTCCTCCAGCTCTCCGAGCGCGGCCGCACCCGCCTCGGCGAGGTACGGGCCTCGCGCCGCGCCCTGATGGAGCTGGTCACCGACGAGTGGACGGAGGAGGAGCGCGCCGTCTTCTGCACGCTGCTGACCCGTTTCAACGTCTCCCTCGCCGCCATCACCGCGACGCTGCCGCCGGCCGGCGCGGCCTCCTGAGCCCGCGCCCCCAGGGGTGATTCCGGGGCGCGCCGGAGAACGGCGCGCCCCGGGTGCGGTGCCCGTACGGCTCTCCCCTACGGGTGGCCGTACGGGCACCGCAGGCTCAGCCCAGCGCCTGGGTGAGGTCGGCGAGCAGGTCGTCGATCGACTCGATGCCGACGGAGAGCCGGACCAGGTCGGCGGGGACCTCCAGCGCGGATCCGGCCGTCGAGGCGTGCGTCATCCGGCCCGGGTGCTCGATGAGCGACTCGACGCCGCCCAGCGACTCCCCGAGGGTGAACAGCTGCGCGCGGTCGCAGACGTCGACGGCGGCCTGCTCGCCCCCGGCGACGCGGAACGACACCATGCCGCCGAAGGAACGCATCTGCTTGGCGGCGATCTCGTGCCCCGGGTGCTGCGGCAGCCCCGGGTAGTAGACCTGCGTCACCTTGGGGTGCGCGGTCAGCAGCTCCGCCACCCGGGCGGCGTTGGCGCTGTGCCGGTCCATCCGGATGGCGAGGGTCTTGATGCCGCGCATCACCAGCCACGCGTCGAACGGCCCGGCGACCGCACCCATCGCGTTCTGGTGGTAGGCCAGCTCCTCACCGAGGGCGTCGTCACCCACCACGAGGGCGCCGCCGACCACGTCGGAGTGGCCGCCCATGTACTTGGTCGTGGAGTAGACGACGACGTCCGCGCCGAGCGCCAGCGGCTGCTGGAGGTAGGGGCTGGCGAAGGTGTTGTCGACGACAAGACGGGCGTCGGCCTCCCGGGCGACGGCGGCGAGCGCCGCGATGTCGGTGATGCCGAGCAGCGGGTTGCTGGGCGTCTCCACCCAGATCGCCTTCGTACGAGGGCGCAGCTCGGCGCGGACCGCCTCCGGGTCGGAGGTGTCGGCGACCGACCATTCGACGCCCCAGCGCTCCGCGATCTTGGCGAAGAGCCGGAAGGTGCCGCCGTAGGCGTCGTCGGGGATGACGACGTGGTCGCCGGGGGTCAGCAGGGCGCGCAGCAGGCAGTCCTCGGCGGCGAGGCCGGAGGCGAAGGCCAGACCGCGGCGGCCGCCGTCGAGGGCGGCGAGGTTCTCCTCCAGGGCGGTGCGGGTCGGGTTGGCGCTGCGGCTGTACTCGTAGCCGCCGCGCAGACCGCCGACGCCGTCCTGCTTGTAGGTGGACACCTGGTAGATGGGCGGCACCACCGCGCCGGTCGCCTCGTCGGGCTCCTGACCTGCGTGGATGGCGAGGGTTTCGAAGTGCTGGTGGCGCTGGTCGCGCTGTTCGCTCATGGAAAGCGAGGGTAGTCGCCCCAGGGCGGGACGATCTGCGGAACTTTCTGGTTCGCTGGGGAGTGGAAAGAGCAGGACGTGCACACCCCGCCCGTCCGCCGCTCCGCCCGCCCTGCCTCCGACCGGGACACACCTCATGGACGCTCTGCTCGTACTTTTCGCCGCCACCGCGTTCGGCGGTCTCGTCCTCCTGCCCTGGCTGCGGCGCCGCAGGGCCGCCGGGCAGTTCCGGCAGCAGGGGCCACCGCAGGTCTCCGACCCGGTGGCGGGTTACGGCTTCGTCCCGCTCGACTCGCTCGACGTCCGCCTGCCGGGCCCCGACGAGGAGCTGGAGCACGTCCTCGCCGAGATCCGGCGCAGCCCCGACTGGCGCCCGGCGGCGGCGCTGCTGCGGGCCACCCCGGAGGACGACGAGCGGCGCTGGCAGCGGGTCCAGACGCTGGCCGGGGCGGCCGCCTTCGAGCTGGCACGGGAGCAGGACGCCCCGGATGCCGCGCCCGGGGCGCCGCGCAGCGGCGGGGTGTGGCTGCGGCGCTGGCGGCTGGAGGACCCGAAGGACGCCGGGGGCGCGCAGACGCACGCCCAGTTCCTCGTCCTCCAGGCGCTGCGGGACCCGGGGTCGGAGGACTTCCGGATGATCCTGGAGGAGGCCCGGACGGTCTGCGGCGAGGCGGCCCTGCTCGCCCCGGGCAGCCCGATCCCGTACGTCATCGAGCTGGCCGTCGCCCGGGGGCTGCACGACCGGCCCGCCGACTACGCCGAGCTGTGGGAGAAGGTCGCCCGCCGCGCCCCGCACCACATGGGCGCGCACCTCGCGGCGCTCCCCTACTGGTCGCAGAAGTGGCACGGCTCCCGCGAGGAGGCGGAGGCGTTCGCCGAGCGCGCCGCCTCCGGCGCCCCCAAGGGCAGCCTCCTGCCGGCCCTGCCCCTCTTCGCCGTCTACGAGCACCTCCCCGAGGCCAACATGGTCCGCGGCCTGTACCAGAGCGCGGTGATCGAGCGGGCCGTCGAGGGCGCCCACTACGCCCTCCGCGAGGCCCCCGCGGACCACCCGATGGCGCCGCACGTCCGCCACCTGCTGATCTGGTTCCTGGTCCGCGCCGAACGCTACGGCGAGGCCCTGGACCAGCTGCGCGAGGTCGACGGCCACGTAGGCGCCGTCCCGTGGTCCTACGGCCACAGCCCCGCGGCGGAGTACGCGGCCTACCGCGCCCTGGCCGTGGCCGGCTGGGAGCGGAGCGGGGGGACGGCTACGGGGGGTGTGCGGCCGGAGTGAGGGCGGGCCGGGGGCTTTCCCCGGAATGCCACCGCCCCGTCCGGTGTTGGAGCTGAGGCCACGGTCCTCACGGCAGGCGGCCGCCTGCCACCACCCGCCGTCGACCCCGGAGCCTGATCTCGATGCTGTTCTCCCGCTTCAAGAACCACCTCCCGAGCCCCGAGGAAGCCCTCAAGGGCCGCCCGGAGCGTGAGTTCGCCGTGCCCGAGCGCCACACCGTCCTCGGCACCTGCCTGCTCGGCCCGTACCCGGAGGGCACCGAGATCGCCGACTTCGGCCTCGGCTGCTTCTGGGGCGCCGAGCGGAAGTTCTGGCAGACCGAGGGCGTCCACACCACCCTCGTCGGCTACCAGGGCGGCCACACCCCGAACCCGACGTACGAAGAGGTCTGCAGCGGCCACACCGGCCACACCGAGGCCGTCCGCGTCGTCTACGACCCGGCGGTCGTCCCGTACACCGCACTCCTGAAGCTCTTCTGGGAGTCCCACAACCCGACCCAGGGCTTCCGCCAGGGCAACGACGTCGGCACCCAGTACCGCTCCGCCGTCTACACCCACTCCCCCGCGCAGCAGCAGGCCGCCGAAGCCTCCCGCGACGCCTACGCCGAGGTCCTGCACTCCCGCGGCTACGGCGACATCACCACCGAAATCCTGCCGGCGGCTGATCTCCCCTTCTATCCGGCCGAGGGGTATCACCAGCAGTACCTGGACAAGAACCCGGCGGGGTACTGCGGGATCGGGGGGACGGGGGTTTCCTGCCCGGTCGGTGTGGCTGAGGCGGACGGCTGAGCTCCCTTCACTGCCCGGCAACGTCTCGGCACTCCTTCCGCAGCCATGACACCCCGGAGGGAGCCGGAGTGCTCTTCTTCGCCGCGGACGGCAACCTGTCCTACCTGGGGGTGTACTCCGTCTCCGATGTCCCGTCGAGACGTGGCCTGGCCCGCGCTCGCTCACGCTCGATTCCGATCACGTGCCCCACACCGGGTAAACACGGGAGCCTCTTCACGGACACCAGGTGGGGCCCATGGCGGAGGCAGTCTTGCGCAAGCAACTGGTGACACCAGGTGGGGGTGGCACCGGCCGACGGCTAACGGCTCGGGACCGCACTGAAGGCGTACCTCCGCGGTGCATACGTAGATTGCCGCTGTCCGCGGGCGCGCGTTCTCACGAGCTCGGGGCAGGTTTTCGAACCACCCTGCCTCGAGCTCATGGCGCGTCAGCCGTCTTGGAACCCGTCTCGGCCATAAGCCGCAGAGCGAGCGTGGCTCGTCCGGCCCCTCGCCACGGTTGAGGGCATGGCAACTTCGGGGGCTGGGAACAGCCGGTTCGGTGGTCTGGGGCAGTGGTGGGGCGTCTTGGCCGGCGGTGTACTCATCGCCGCGTGGATCAACAGAGCTGCCGGGCCTGCGGTGATCATCGGCCTGTCCGCCGTCGTTCTTCTCTGGTCCTTCTTTCACGCACCAGTGACGTGTGGGGCCCCGGTCAGAGGGCGGAGCGACGGCTGCCGCAACAACGCGACCGGCCTCCTCATGGGCTGCCATATCCGGCAACACCGTTGGCAAAAACTCAGGATGCTGATCGTTCGGCGGCAAGTGCGCGCGTTCTGTTCCGGACTGTTCTCGGACGGCAAGGCGACACTCGTCACACTCGCAGCAGTAGGCAGCTTCCTCTCTGGACTTGTCGCGTTGGTGCCTGGGGTGGCCGTCCAGTGAGCGGACCCGGCAGAGGGGTGCAGTTTTCCCGTTGCAGGCGACTCGCCGGGTGTCCCCCGCCCCGGCCGCACAGCCCCACCCTGGCCGCGCCGACTTGCCGATGACACTCCCGCCCGCCCCTCCCGGTGGGGGTTTCCCCCCGTGTGCTCGGGCCCGGCAGCCGGATTCCGGGCCGAGCCTCCTTCTCAGATCCTGGAGCGACGGACTGAGGAAGGCCGACGGGGAGAAGCAACATGCGCATCAGAGGTGGAGCAGCGACCGAAGCACGTACCGGGCACGGTAGCGGTCGAGGGCGCAGGAGCACGGCGGTCGCGGTGCTGCTCGCTGTGGCGGCCGGTGCCGTGATGGCCGGGGGTCCCGTCGCCGCCGCGTCGTACGGAGCCGACCGGCTGGACGGGGTGTGGCGCACCGACGGGTACGGGACCGTGTACGCCCTTCATGACGGGTGGCTTCAGGAGTACCGGACGACCACCACGAGCTGCCTGCCCGGCGCCACCGCCCACCGCACGAGCGGCAACGGCGGCAGCAACACCGGCAGCGGCTCGGTGATCTACACCGGCGACGACGCGACCGTCTACCGGATACGCCCCGGCGCGGGCGGCACCCGCGCGACCCTGCACCTCGACGGCTCGGTCCCCTCATGCAACGCCCGGGCGACACCCTCCGGATCGGCCGGAACACCCAGGGCGTCTTCTCGGACGTCCTGGAGCGCACCCTCCCCAACGGCTGGACCTTCGGCCTGCCGAACGAGGAGTACCTCACCCCGTCCGGCACCACCTTCGACGGCCCTGGCATCCCTCCGGACCTCCGCACCGGCAACTTCCTCCAGGAGGTCGCGACGGGCGACCGGGACTCGGCCTTCACCTGGGCTGTTGCGGTCCTGGGGCGGTAGGGCCGGTAGCGGCTCGTACCGGCGCCGAGCGTGGCCCACTTCCGTGACACCCGGGCTGGGCACGCACGGCCGCGCGGAGCGTCATACGTGCCTATGGCGCCCCGCCCCACTCAGACAGCCCTCCCCCGCCCCCACAACTCCTCCGCATGCTCCGCGAACCGGTCGAACATCCCCCCGTCCCCCTGGCGGCGGAAATGCAGCAGCGGCGAATCATGGCCCGCCAGCCGGGCCAGATGGGGTGTGACCAGCGCGTCCTGGTCGAAACGGAAGACCGACAGCGACACATGGTTCATGGCGTCCGCGGCATCGGAGAACCGCGCCTCGACGCCCGGTGTCGCGGACAGCTTCGCCAGATGCTCCAGCGTGATCCGGATACGCGTGGAGACCGACAGCGCCACCCCCTCGATCCGCTCGCGCTCCCGGGTGACCTCGCCCTCCGGATCGCCGAGCAGGAACCGTACGCGGCACCCCTGCTCGGCCTTGCCTCGCAGGGTCTCCACGAACGCGGGTTGATCCAGCCACAGGAAGTAGTTGGTGTACCCGGCCAGAAAGATGTGCTCCGAGGCGGCCGCGACCTGCTCTCCCCAGACCGACGAGGGGCAGGCGGAACGGTACGGATAACTCCGCACGAGTTCGCCGCCGGCGCCCGCCTTCGCTCTGTTCCGTACGGCCTTGGGCCACAACATGTCTGCCTCAACTCCCAACGCTGCTGCGGTGTCTTCCCTGTTTCTGGCATGAGGGATCAAGGCATCGTCGGCCAGCCAACGTTCGACCGTCTTCCCCGTCACCCCCACGCGCAACGCCAGTTGGCGTGCGGAGACACCGGCGTCAGCCATAGCAGTACGTAACGAACCGTTCAAGATGCCCTCCGTGGACATTTGGGCGTTCTTCAAGGTACCGCCGCGATGCCCCAAATCACCCTTCTCACGGGAAGATTCGTCCCTCACGGGTGACGAACCTGGTGGCCATGACGACCGACAGCGGGTTCGCCCCGCAACACCGTGAAGGCTTCTCCCGCCAGGCACCCCGGTCAGGTCCGGTCCCCTACATCACCCGGTGGAGTGCGGAGCAGCATCCGCCCCTACGCATGGTGGAGAAACGCGGAGGCATCGGTTACGCCGACGAGAAGCCGTACGACCGTGACACCCGGGGCGTGCTGTGGTCCCGCACTCCGTCCCTGCCGGGAAAGGGCCGTCCACAGTTCGGTGAGGTGCACGCCCTGAGGCAGCACCGGGCCATGACGGAGCTGCTCTGCCAGGTGTGCGGTGGCCCCGCGGACCGCAATGCGGACGGTGTGCTCTGGCTGCTGGGCGAAAACTCGCACGACCGCGCGTCCTGGCCCGCAGAGCTACTGACGACCCACCCGCCGCTGTGCCGGCCCTGCGCAGCCGTGTCCCTGCGCGCCTGCCCTCATCTGCGGGCGGGGTGCGTGATGTTGCGTGTCCGAGCCTTCCACCCGGTCGGTGTGCGCGGCGCCCTCTACCGTCCGGGGGCTACGGCGCCGGCTCCGGTCCGGGCGGTGGGTGTCGCCTACGACGACCCCAGGATCCGTTGGGTGCGAGCCGGGCAACTCATCGTGCGGCTCGATGACGTGGACGTGGTGAGTCCTGCGTCGTGGGATCACGGGTGACGTAGTTCCCTGCCACTCGGGGAACACCCTCCGTGGGATCATCCGCCTTCCGCGGGATGAGAACGGGCGGGCCTGCCCACGGATTTCGCGTCTTCCTGCCCACCGGAAATTGGTGGCCGGCACGTCACGGAGAGGGAAGAATCCCTGGTCATGACCTTACTGACCCACTGGCCGCTCGCCGGGCTGCGGTTGTCCACGCCGCGGCTGGAGCTGCGGTTGCCGGATCCGGACGAGCTCGCCGCGTTGGCTTCGTTGGCCGCCGAGGGGGTGCACGATGCGGCGGTGCAGCCGTTCACCGTGGCGTGGACCGATGCCGGGCCCGAGCAGCGGGCGCGGAGTGTCCTCCAGTACCACTGGCGCAGCTTGGGCGCGTGGCAGCCGGAGGACTGGGAGCTGAACCTGGTCGTCGTACGGGACGGCACCGTCGTGGGGACGCAGGGCATCAGCGCCCGGGACTTCTCGGTCCGCCGTGAGGTGGACACCGGCTCCTGGCTGGGCAGGGCCCACCACGGCCAGGGCCTGGGCACCGAGATGCGTGCGGCCGTCCTCCATCTGGCCTTCGCCGGGCTCGGTGCGCAGTACGCCGTCTCCGGGGCGTTCGCGGACAACGCGGCCTCGCTGGCGGTGTCGCGCAGGCTCGGCTACGAGGACGACGGCGTGGAACGCCATGCCGTACGCGGCGAACCGGCCGTACTGCGCAGGCTCCGCCTCACCGCCGAGCGGTGGCAGCAACACCGGTCGGTCCCCGTGGAGATGGCGGGGCTGCCGGAGTGCCTGCTGTGGTTCGGGGCGGTGTGAGGGCGTAGCGGCTGCATCGCATGTGCAGGTCGCCGGCGCGACGCTGTCGGTGGACGACCAAAATCCCGTGCGGTCTCCGCCTGACCGTGCTGTGCTCATGTGCCATGAACACCCATCTCCTCAATGAGGCCGACTTGACGGACAGGATGGAGAGGAACCTGGCGGAGCACGCCTGTCACCTGCATCGGAGCATGACCGGTGCGGCCGTCACGGAGACCGGTGATCTCCTGGTCGCCGACAGCGGCTTGGACGACGACACGTTCAACATCGTTGCCGCGGCCCGCTTCACCGCCGCCACCGCACCGGCACGTATCACCGAGACCGCTCGGGCGCTGGCGCGGACCGGCCGCCGCTTCTCCTGGTGGGTGGGGCCCGCCTCGACACCACCGGACCTCACCGCCCGCCTGGCAGCGGCCGACCTGCCGGCGTCCGAACGCGAGACGGCCATGTGGGCCGAGCTGGACGACACCCTGCCACCGCCCGCCGTCCAAGGGCTGGACATCCAAACGGTGGTCACACCCGAACAGCTCGCCGACTACGCCGCGGTTCTCGCTGCGAACTGGGACCCGCCTGCGGACACCGTGTGCCGCTTCCTCGCCCGAGCGGCCTCGCAGGCGCTGGCCGCGCACTGCCCGGCCCGGTACCTGGTCGGCTATGTGGAGGGCCGTCCGGTCTGTTCGGCCGAAGTGTTTCACCACGCGGGGGTTGCCGGGATCTACAACATCTGCACCCGCGCCGCCCACCGCCGCCGTGGCTACGGAGGCGCCATCACCCTCGCCGCACTCCGCGTGGCCCGCGACCGGGATCATCACATCGCGGTCTTGCAGGCGTCAGCCGACGGCGAGCCCGTCTACCGGCGCCTGGGTTTCCGCTCCTGTGGCCAGTTCACCGAACACACCGTCACCCCCTGACCTCTCGAACCCCACGAGCCCCCCACCCTGTGCTCCTCACCCCTCCCCCCACCGCGCCCGATCCGCCGCCGCCCGCCCCTGGTGCCACCCCTCCGCGTCGTTCAGGCCGCGGAGGCGGACCGGCGCCGTGTCCGGGAAGAGCGCACCGGTGGTTTCCTCGACGGCCAGGGCGCGGGCGGCGAGGACGGGGAGGAGGCCGGCGGCCGTTCCGGCGCCTCCGGTCGTCGTGGCCTCGGTGGTGGCCGTCTCGGTGGCGGTGGTCAGGCAGGTGCGGACGCGGTCGGCGTAGGCGACGAGGAAGGTCTGGCGGAAGTCGCGGGTGCGGCGGGCGCGGCCGCGGGTGTGGTGGGCGTCGGCGGCGCGGTGCATGGCGGTGGTGGCCTGGAGGAGGAGGGAGGTGTAGAGCAACTCCGCGGCTTCCAGGTCGGGTTCGTAGCCGACGAGGGTGGAGAAGGCGGTGTCGGAGGACCAGACGGCCTGGCAGCGGTTGGCGGTGGCGACGGCGTCGAGGAGGAGGGCCTTGGCCTGTTCGTACGGGCCCTCGATGCCGATGCGGATCGCGGTGGGGCCGCCGCTCGCCGCGTCGGCCCCGGTCAGCAGGGCCTCGTCGATGCTGTGCCGGGCCATCAGCTCCTGGGCCTTGGCGGACAGCGCCTCGGCCTCCTCGGCGTAGCCGGTCGCCTCGGCCTTGGCCAGCAGGCCGCGGATCCGGCCGAGGGCGCGGGAGGCGCCGGGGGACGCGGCGCGCGCGGCGGGCGGCGGGGCGGCCGGGAGCGGGGCGAGGCGCGGCAGCCGGGCGAGGGCGCGCAGTGCGAGAAGGACGGTGTAGACGGTCTCGAAGCGGGTGGTGCGGCGGCGGGCGGCGAGCGCGTCGAGGTAGCCGCCGTCGGAGGGCCACCAGACCTCGGCGCCGAGCCGCCGCAGCTGGGCGTCCCAGCGGTCGGTGGCGGTCGGCGGGCGGGGGCCGCGGCGGGCTTCGGCGGCGATGGCGTCCACGACCGGCCCGACGTGTGCGGGGTCGGTGGCGTCGCGGCGGATGATCCGTTCCAGGTCGGCGGGTTCCCAGCCGCCCGCCCAGCAGCGGCGGACGGCGTCGGTGGCGGCGCGCAGGAGGGCGGCGGAGACGGCCTCCCCGCCCTCGGGGGCGGCGGCGAGCCGGGAGGCGCCCGCCTCGGCGGCGTCCTCGGCGGGCCCGCCGTCGGCGGCATAGCGGACGGCGCCGAGGATCTCGCCGAGCAGGGCGTCGGCGCCCGGGGCGCTGGCGTCCCGGACACCGGCGCTCCGGGCGCCGCCCGCACCGGCATCCCGACCACCGGCGGCCCGGCCACCGTCCGCACCGGCATCCCGGCCCCCACCCGCGCCGCCGCCCGTACGGGCCCGCCGGCCGCCACCCGCACCAGCCCGCTGGTCGGCCCCCGTACGGGACTGCCGGTCGCCGCCCGCAGCGCGTCCCGGCCGTTCCCGGCGACCGCCGTCGCTCCCGGAACGCCCGTCCCCGTCCACCCGCCCGCTCTCCATACGCCCACTCACCAGGTCACTCGCCCACTCGCCCGCTCACCCACTCACGCGGTCACTGTACGGAGGACCCGCAGGCACCGGCGGCCGCGTCGTCCCCCTGGCCCGTCCGTAGCTGCTCGCGATAGGTGCGTGCCGTGGCCATCACCGTGTCGAGGGCGTCGCGGGTGCGGATGAGGTCGGTGATGTGGGCGGTGAGGCGGTCGCGTTCCTGGGCCATCCGGATCAGGGCGGAGTCGGAGTTCTCCGCGCTGGGCGCGTCGGCGCAGGGCAGCAGTTCGGCGATGACACGGCTGGAGAGGCCCGCCGCGTACAGCTGCTGGACGAACAGGACCCGCTCGACGTGGATCTCCTCGTAGTGCCGCTGGCCGCTGGGGCTGCGCACGCTGTGGAGCAGGTCCTGCTCCTCGTAGTAGCGCAGGGACCGGACGCTGACGCCGGTCCGTGACGCGAGTTCCCCGATTCGCACGACAGCCTCCACCCCGCCTGTGACCTGCGCCACGACGCTTGCCTCTCACATAGATGTCAGGTTTTAGCGTAGCCGCCGTGCCCGATGCGCGGGCACCGCAGGTTACGAAGGAGCCCGGACGTGACAACTCTTTTCTCCGGTTACCGGTTCGGCGGACTGACGCTCCCCAACCGGGTGGTGATGGCCCCGATGACCCGGGTCCGGGCCGCCGCGGGCGGGCTGGCGACACCGTCGATGGCCGCCTACTACGCCCAGCGCGCCACGGCCGGGCTGCTCATCAGCGAGGGGGTGCAGCCGAGCCTGATCGGGCAGTCCAACCCGGGGACGCCCGGGCTGTACACCGACGAGCAGGTCGCCTCGTGGCGCCCGGTGACCGACGCCGTGCACACCAACGGCGGCCGGATCTTCGCCCAGATCATGCACGGCGGCCGGGTCTCCCACCCCGAGACCATCGGCACGCAGCCGGTCGGCCCCTCGGCCGTCCCCGCCGTCGGCAACGTGTTCACCCCGTCCGGGCGGCAGCCCGCTCCGATGCCGCGCGCCCTGGAGACCGCCGAGGTGCCCGAGCACGCGCGGTCGTACGCGCTGGCCGCCCGGCGCGCGGTCGACGCCGGCTTCGACGGGGTGGAGCTGCACGGCGCCAACGGCTATCTGATCTCGCAGTTCCTGTCGTCCAACGCCAATCTGCGGACGGACCGTTACGGCGGGCCGGTGGCGCACCGCATCCGGTTCGCCGTCGAGGCGACCGCCGCCACCGTGGAGGCGGTGGGTGCGGCCCGGACCGGCATCCGGTTGTCGCCGGGCACCCATTTCTGGGGCGTCGAGGACCGCGACGTACCGGAGCTCTACACCGCCCTCCTCGCCGAGTTGGCCCGCCTCGACGTGGCGTACGTCCATCTGGAGGCGACCGCCGACGAGGAGCTGCTGCTCGCGCTGCGCCGGTCCTGGCCGGGCGCGCTCATCATGAATCCGACGCTGCCGATGGAGCCGAAGCAGACCGGGCGGGCGGACGCCGACCGCTGGCTGGGGCTCGGCGCCGACCTGATCAGCTTCGGCCGCGCCTTCATCTCCAACCCCGACCTCGTCGAGCGGTTGCGTGCCGGTCACCCGCTCGCGCCCGCCGACGAGGCGACGTACTACGAGGGCGGGGACCGGGGCTATCTGACGTATCCGGCCTACCCGTACGCGGCCTGACGCGGCCCGGGAAACGGCGGAGCGGCGACCGGTCCGTGCCGGTCGCCGCTCAGAGGTGCTCACGCCCCCAGGGGCGTCAGGAGGCCGAGCCGCCCAGGGCGCTGCCCGCCACCCACTGCTGCCAGCTCATGTTCCAGCCGTTGAGGCCGTTCTCCGGCTTGATGGTGCGGTCCGGGGAGTTGACGACCTTCACCACGTCGCCGATGAGCGAGTGGTTGAAGAACCAGGCGCCGTCCGTGGACGGGTCGCCCGCGCCCTTCGCGTCCGGCAGGCCGATGCAGCCGTGGCTGGTGTTGACGTTGCCGAAGATGCCCTTGCCCCAGTAGTTGCCGTGGATGAAGGTGCCGGAGGTCGACAGGCGCATGGCGTGCGGGACGTCGGGGATGTCGTACTCGCCCTTGCCGTCGTTGTTGGTGAAGCCGACGGTGGAGCCGTCCATGCGGGTCTGCTCGTACTTCTCGGAGATGACCATCCGGCCGTTGTAGGTCGGGTGGTCGTCGCTGCCGGCCGAGATCGGGATGGTCTTGATCGTCTTCCCGTCGCGCACGACCGTCATGAGGTGGGTCTTCGCGTCGACGGTGGAGACCTGGGAGCGGCCGACGTGGAAGTGGACGGTCTTGTTCTGGATGCCCTGCACACCGGGCGACGCCTGCACACCGCCGAGGGCGAGCTTCACGGTGATGTCGGAGTTCGCCTTCCAGTACTCCTGGGGGCGGAAGTCGAGGCGGGTGTCGTCGAACCAGTGGCCGACGACCTTCTGGTTGCTGCTGGCGGCGACGGTGATCGCGGACTCGACGGCCTTCTTGTCCTTGACCGCCTTGTCGAAGTGGATCGAGACCGGCATGCCGACGCCGACGGTGGCGCCGTCCTCGGGCGTGAAGTTGCCGATGAAGCTGTTCGCCGGGGAGACCGTGGTGAAGGTGGAGTTCTCGACCGCCTTGCGGCCCTCGGAGTCCACGGCGTGCGCGGTGATCTTGTACTTCGTCGCGCGGCTGAGGTCCTGCGAGGGCTTCCAGGACGAGCCGTCGGCGGCGAGCGTGCCGGCGACGGTCTTCTTGGACTCGACGGCGGTCATGGTGACCGAGGTGAGCTTGCCGCTCTTGACGGTGACCTTCGCGTCCTTGCTGATGCCCGCGGTGGACGAACCGTCCTTGGGGGTGATCTTGATCTTGGCGTGTGAGGCGTCCTGCGCCGCGGCCTCGTCGACCTGCCGGGCCCTGTCGTGCGCTGGGGTGGCGGCGCCGCCCGCGTGACCGTCGCCCCCCACGCCGCTCGCACTGCCGCACGCCGAGAGCACGACCACGCCCCCGGCCAGCGCGGCGGTGGCTATGAAGCCCTTGCGGCGCTTGCTGTCCGTCATCACACGCGTCTCCATTGATCGGATAGGAATCCCCGAGCAGCAGACCGGGTGCAGCCTCCCCGGCCGACGTCCAGGAAACGCCATTTTCCCCGCGCCACGCGCCGGATCCGGACAAAGTGTGGGCAACGACACCCAACGCGGGCACACACCCTGGAGCCCCCGTGGATCAAGGCCCGACGCCGCCTCGGGCCCACGATTCCGGGCCCGTACGGGGTACGCCTCCGCCCTCTCGGGGGAAGAAAATCGGCCCTCGTACGACGGGTGTCGTACGAGGGCCGTGCGGGGCGCCGGGGCGGGGGCACGGGGGCTCCCGGAGGGGCGCGCGGACAGCGGTCACGCTCCGTGCGGGCGGGGCCGGATCAGACCTCCTCCTCGACGGGGACGACATCGCTCGCCAGCTCCCACTCGTCGGCGTCCCACGCCGCGTCGGGGTCGTAGTCGGCCCGCTCCTCGCAGCTCCAGGACGCCTGCGCGAGGGTCGTGCCGGGGACCGCGGTGACCAGGTCGGACGGGTCGACGAGGTGGGCCAGCGCCTCGGCCGGGTCCTCGCGTACCGCCTCCTGGGCCTGGTGGCGTCCGCCGTCCGGGAGGGAGGGGTCGGCGGCGACGTGGTCGAGCGCCGCGGCGGTCAGCAGATCGGAGTCGGTGACCTCCAGGACCAGTTCGATATGAAGCCGTACAAACCGTGATGTCTCGCCATTGTTCATGGGACGGAGGGTAAGCACTGCGGGGCCTGACTTTCCCGCGACCCGCGGCGGTCATTAACATCTGAGGTCAGCGGCCAATTCGCCGGACCTGCAAGGGGGATTGTTCTGTGACCGCACGCCGACCACTGCTGACCGCCGCAGCCGCGGGGTCGGTGCTGATCGCCCTGTGGTTCGTCCCGTCCGCACATGCGATCGTCGACGCCCCCGACACCGGCCCGCGGACCACCGCCGCCACCGTCCCGAACGGCGGAACCCGAGCCTCCGATGCGGTGACCGCCGATCGGAGCGCACCGGGGCCGCACCCCGACGGCGCGTCCGCCCACTCCCTCGCCGACACCGGCTCCCCGGACACCACGCCGTACGTCATCGGCGGCGCCGCCTGCCTGGCCCTCGGCGCCGGACTGGTCAGCTACTCGGTACGGCGCAGCAACGGCGGGGCGCTCTAAGGCGTACGGGTACGGTGGCCGCCCCCGGGGACGGCCACCGTGGTCGTACTTACGCCAGCGGGCCGGTGACCGTCTCCGCTGCTGTGATCAGCGCGCCGGAGCGGACGAACGCGCAGGCGCGCTCCAGGTCGGGGGCGAGGAAGCGGTCGCCGCCGGGGCCCGCGACACCGGCCTCGCGGGCCGCGGCCACGACGGCGCGGGTGGCGGGCGACAGCCGGTCGCCGTCCCGCAGTTCCACCGCGCGGGCCGCCGCGTACAGCTCGACGGCGAGGATCCGGGCGAGGTTGTCGACGGCGGTGCGCAGCTTGCGCGCCGCCGACCAGCCCATGGAGACGTGGTCCTCCTGCATCGCGGAGGACGGGATGGAGTCGACGGAGGCGGGCGCCGCCAGCCGCTTCATCTCGCTGACCAGCGCCGCCTGCGTGTACTGAGCGATCATCAGACCGGAGTCGACGCCCGGGTCGTCGGCGAGGAAGGCGGGCAGACCGTGCGAACGGTTCTTGTCCAGCAGCCGGTCGGTACGGCGCTCGGCGATGGAGCCGAGGTCGGCGGCGGCGACGGCGAGGAAGTCCAGCGCGTACGCGACGGGCGCACCGTGGAAGTTGCCGTTGGACTCGACCCTGCCCCCTGGCAGGACGACGGGGTTGTCGACCGCCGCGGCCAGTTCGCGGTCGGCGACCAGCCGGGCGTGGGCGATCGTGTCCCGGCCGGCGCCCGCGACCTGCGGGGCGCAGCGGACCGAGTAGGCGTCCTGGACGCGCGGCGCGTCGTCCTGGTGGTGGCCGGTGAGCCCGGAACCGGCCAGGATCTTGCGCATGTTGGCGGCGGCCGCGGCCTGGCCGGGGTGCGGCCGGATGGCGTGCAGCTCGGGCGCGAGGACCTTGTCGGTGCCGAGCAGCGCCTCCAGGGAGAGCGCGGCCGTGATGTCGGCACCGGTGTAGAGCCGGGCGAGGTCGGCGCAGGCCATGACCAGCATGCCGAGCATCCCGTCGGTGCCGTTGAGGAGCGCCAGGCCCTCCTTCTCGCGCAGGGCGACGGGGGCGATGCCGTGCGCGGCGAGGAGGTCGGCGGCGGGCGCCACGGTGCCGTCGGGGCCCTCGGCGTCACCCTCGCCCATCAGCGTCAGCGCGCAGTGCGACAGCGGCGCGAGGTCGCCGGAGCAGCCGAGCGAGCCGTATTCGTGGACGCGCGGGGTGATGCCGGCGTTGAGCAGCGCGGCCATGGTCTCGGCGACGACGGGGCGGACGCCGGTGTGGCCCGAGGCGAGGGTCTTCAGGCGCAGGAACATCAGGGCGCGGACCACCTCGCGCTCGACGTAGGGGCCCATTCCGGCGGCGTGCGAGCGGACGATGTTGCACTGGAGGCGGGCGCGCAGATCGGGGCTGATGTGGCGGACGGCGAGGGCGCCGAAGCCGGTGGAGACGCCGTAGACGGGGTCGGGCCGGGCGGCGAGGTCGTCGATGACGGCACGGGAGGCGGCGACGGCCGTGAGGGCGTCCTCGGAGAGCGCGACCCGGGCGGCGCCGCGGGCCACGGCGAGGACGTCCTCGGCGGTCGCGCCGGACGTCCCGAGCACCACAGTGTGCATATCCATATTCACGAACAGTAGAGAGTGAATCTGGGGATGTCACCACCCCGCGTCCCGCCGCCCCCGCGCCACCCCGGAGCCCCAACCGTCACCTGCGGCCCGGCCGTTACGAGGTCGGACCACCGGCCTCCGGTACAGGCCGGGGCCCGCCCACGACCGGGGCACGCCACCCCGCACCGGCCCCCACCTGCGGACCTTCACCTGCGGAACCGCCGACGCTCCGTCCCCGGCCGCCGCTCCGGCGTATCCGCGAGGCGGACGATCGGATCGTCCGCGCCGCCGTGCCGGCCCGCCACCACCGGCTCCCGGGCGCGGGCGGCCTTCGCGCGGTACTGGGCGGCGTCGGCGAGGCGGAAGAGGCGGCGGGCGGTGCGGACCGGGCCGATCGGGTCACCGGTCGACGCGACACCGACCGCGACACCGTCCCCGAGCCCCAACTCCGCGGCCCGTACGCAGAGTTCGGCGGCGACCTCGACCACGTCGTCGGGCGGCGGACCGACCGCCAGGAGGCAGAACTCGTCGCCGCCGAGCCGGGCGGCGAGCGTGCCGGGCAGCCGTGCGCCGCAGAGCGAGAGGATCGAGCCGAATCGTTCCAGCAGCCGGTCGCCGACCGCATGGCCGCGGGAGTCGTTGACCTGCTTGAGGCCGTTGAGATCGCAGACCACCAGGCTGACCACGGCCGCCTCCCGGCGGTGCGCCTCCAGCGCCTCGTCCAGCCGCATGTCCACGGCGCGGCGGTTGGCGAGCCCGGTCAGCGCATCGGTGAAGGCCAGCCGCCGCGCCTCCGCCAGCCGCTCGGTCTGCGCGATCCCCGCGGCGGTCACGGCGGCCAGCACCGTCGCGAACTCCGCGTCCGCCGCCCCGAACACCGGCTCCCCCGCCGCCCGCGCCACGTACAGCTCGCCCCACGCCCGCCCGCGCAGCACCAGCGGCGCCACCACGCAGCAGCCCCGGCCCCGGCGGCGCAGCGCCGCCACCCGCCGCCGGTTGGCGCTGCCGGTGTACCCGCCGCCCTCCGGCGCCACGGCCGTGACCTGCGCCGGGGCGGAGAGCGGCGCGCCCTGGGGGCGGGCCGCCGCGGGCACCGCCGCCAGCGGTGCGCCGCTCGTCGCGCAGGGGCCGTCGGCGCGCTCCACCCAGGCGTCGGGGCCACCACCGGGCGTCCGCCGCTCGTGCGGGAGGCCGACGATCTCGGGGAACTCGTGCACCGGGTACGACTCGTCCTCCGGGAATTCCCGCTCATCGCCGACGAGTTCCCCGACGTTGACCAGCACCCGCAGCTTGCCCCGTTCGCGCTCCCATTTCGAGAGCGCGGCGAAGGAGCCCCCCAGGGCCAGCCGCACGCTCTCCGCCGCGGCGTGCGCGGATTCGCGTGGTGTGTGCGCAGCCGCCATCGCCTGCGCCAGCTCCACCACGGCCCGCAGCCTCGCATCATCCGTCACCGGGCCCTCACATTCCGTCACCGTGAGCACACTCTGTACTACAGCGTAGGAATGTTTAACCCGTTTCGCCCCTTACGCGCGACTCCCACACGGAGAAGCCATCGAGGTCGTCCTCACCCACGGTGATCTGCGCCGCCCATGGCGACGGCGGGGCGGACCGGGCGCGAGGCGGCGGGCGCCGGGGGCACGGAGCGGCGGGCCGGGCGCCCCCGCGCGGCGCCGCGCCCCGGGCCCGTGTCTCACTCCCCGGGCCAGTCCGGGTCCCGCTTCTCGTTGAACGCCGCGACGCCCTCGGCGCGGTCCCCGGAGAAGGCCACGGTGCGCCAGGCGGCGTCCTCGACCTCCAGCCCGGCGCGCAGGTCGAGACCGTGCCCCAGCCGCATCGCCCGCTTCGCGGCGCGCAGCCCCACCGGCGAGTTCCGGGCGATCCGCCCGGCCAGCTCCAGCGCCTGGTCCCGGTCCGCGCCGACGTCCGTGAGCTGGTCGATCAGCCCCAGCCGGACGGCCTCCTCGGCGCGCACCCGGCGCGCGGTGAAGACGAGTTCCGCGGCGCGCGCCGCCCCCACCCGGCGCGGCAGCAGCTGCGTCCCGCCGCCGCCGGGGATGACGCCCACCGACACCTCGGGCAGCCCGACCACCGCACTGCCGTCCGCGACGATCAGATCGCAGGCCAGCGCCAGCTCGAAGCCGCCGCCGAGCGCGTAGCCGTGCACCGCGGCGACGGTGGGCTGCGGCAGCTCCAGGACGCCGGTGTAGGCGGCGCGGGTGCGCGGACGCTGGCGCCGCAGGTCCGCGTCGGTGAAGGAGTTGCGCTCCTTGAGGTCGGCGCCGACGCAGAACGCCCGCTCATGGGTGGAGGTGAGGACGACCGCCCGTACGGCGGCGTCGGCGGCGAGCGCGGTGCACGCCTCGGACAGCGCGTCGGCCATCGCCGTCGAGACCGCGTTCATCGCCTCGGGCCGGTCCATGACCAGCTCCGCCACGTAGCCGTGCCGCTCCACGCGGACCCATTCGCCGAACCTCTGCATACGACCCTCCCAGTGTTAACGACCGTTGATTCGGTTCCGCCGGGATCATGCCAGCTCGGGACGGGCGGGAACAGGGCCGACCGGCCCGAAAAGGACACGCGGGCACCCGGGCCGTCCGGGCGCCCGCCTCACCCGCGCCGGGTCAGCTGCCAGGGCTCGATGACGCCCAGCCCACGCACCGGGCGCTGGTACATCGGCTGGAGCGCGAAGCGGTACGTCGGCAGGTCCGGTGTCAGACCGCTCGCCGCCGCCTCCGCCGCCGCCTTCTCGGCCGCCGCGGCGGCCGCCTCGGAGACCGGGGCCTCGCCGGTGCGGCCCAGCTCCTCCGCGAACGCCTGGTCCACGAAGACGGCGTCCTTCGGCGCTATCGACGTCAGCCGGCTGGCCAGATTGACGGTCGTGCCGAACACATCGCCCATCCGCGTCGTGACGGTGCCGAAGGCGATGCCGACGCGCAGCTCCGGCATGGTCTCGTCGTGCGTCATCGTCTCGATGAGCCGCAGCCCGATCTCGGCGGCGACCCCGGCGTCGTCGGCGGAGAACAGCACCTCGTCGCCGAGCGTCTTGATCAGCCGGCCGCCGTGCGCCGCGACCAGGTCGGAGCAGGTGGTCTCGAACGCCTCGACCAGCTCGCCCAGCTCCTCCTCCTCAAGGCGCCGGGTCAGCCGGGTGAAGCCGACCAGGTCCGCGAAGCCGACGGCGAGCCTCCGGTCGACCATCTCGTCGTCGTCCTGCGCCCGCACGACGCGCCCGGTGGCGGCCGCCAGCTGGCGCCGCCAGACGTACACCAGGAACTCCTCCAGCTCCGGCAGGAGGAGTTCGACCAGCGGATAGGTGATCTCCGTACGGGTCATCCCGGAGTCCTGGGGCTCGGTGAGGCCCTCCAGGAAGGAGTCGATCTGCCAGTCGGCGAGCCGGGCGGTGGTCTGGCCCGTGGACCGCGCCACCTGGACGGCCATCGCCTCGCTCAGCAGCCCGGCCTCGACGAGACCGGCCAGCCGCCGCAGCGCCAGCACATCGGCCTCGGTGAGCGCCTTGACCTGCCCGATGTCGGCGAAGCCCATGGCGCGCCAGAACCGGGCCGCCAGATCCATCGAGACCCCGGCGCTGCGGGCCGCCTGGAACGGTGTGTAGCGGCGGTCGGCGCCCAGGATCAGCTGTTCCAGGCGGATGGCGATGGTGTCGTCGGAGTCGGCGACCCCTGCGCCCGGTGCGGTCGGCGTCCCGGAGCCCGCCGCGGGCGGCGGCTCGTCCGTGGCCGCGGGGGTCGCCGCGCCGCCGGAGCCCCGCTCGCCGGGGCCGTCGTCGGATGCGCCGTCGCCGGAGCCCGTGGCGGGTCCGTCCGGCGTGGCCGCGCTCTCGGGCGGTCCGCCCGCGTCGCCGGCGGTCACCGCCCGCTCCCTGTCCGCTCCCTGCGCACTGCCCTTCCGATCACTGCTCGCCGGTGGCCCGCTCCCCGGCGGGCCGCCTCAACGATACGGCAGGTGTGCTCTGGCTCACTCTCCCGTGCCCGGTCGGAGCCGTCCGGCCGGCGGCACCGCTCGGCGTTTCGGTCACCGGCGCCACCCCGCGGGACCGGTCAGCTGTAGCCGCCACCCTCCGTGTCCGGCCGCAGATGGACGATGTCCCCGGCGCCCACCGGCTGCTGCACACCGTCCTCGGTCGCGAGGATCAGCCGCCCGTCGCCGTCGAGGGCCACCGCCTCCCCGCGGAGCGCCCGGCCGCCGGGCAGTTCGGCGCGGACCGCGCGCCCCAGGGTGGCGCAGCCCGCGGCGTACGCCTCCTGCAGCCCGCTGGCCGCCGGGTCGCCGTCCGCGTCCTGCCAGGCGGCGTACCAGGTCTCCAGGGAGCGCAGCACGGCCCGCAGCAGGGTGTCGCGGTCGGTGGTGTGCGCCCCGGCCAGGGCGAGGGAGGTGGCGGTGGGCACCGGCAGCTCGTCCTCGTGGAGCGACACGTTGAGGCCGATGCCGAGGACGACGCCGTCCCCGGCGCGCTCGGCGAGGATGCCGCCGGCCTTCCGCTCGGCGCCGTCCACGGTCAGCAGGACGTCGTTGGGCCACTTGAGTGCGGTGTCCACGCCCGCCGCCCGGGAGAGCGCGGTGGCGACGGCGACCCCGGCGAGCAGCGGCAGCCAGCCCCAGCGCTCCAGGGGGACGCGCGGGGTCAGCACCACGGAGACGAAGATCCCCGAGCGCGGCGGCGCGCTCCAGCGGCGATCCAGGCGCCCGCGGGCCGCGGTCTGTTCCTCGGCGACGAGCACGGTGCCCTCGGGCTCACCCGCGGCGGCGCGCAGCGCGAGGTCGGTGTTGGTGGAGCCGGTGGCGTCGACGACGTCGAGCGCGGTCCACAGCGAGCCGGGCCGCAGCAGCGCCCGCCGGAGCGCCCGGACGTCGAGCGGCGGCCGCTCCAGATCGCTCCAGCGGCCGCTGCCGGACGCGGCGGACGCGCCCGACGCGCCGGGGCCGTCCCCGGGCTCCGGCGAGCGGCCGTCTTTGTCCTGGTTTTCCGGCGGTTGAGGTGTCATGGGACCACCCTAGGTGTGGTCAACGACGCACTGCCGCGGAGCACCCCCGCCGATACGCTACGAAGCGGTAGCAAGGCCGTACGTCCCCCCGTACGCGCACCAGTCCAGGACGAGCAGGAGCCGCATCCCGATGTCCGAGCCGGAAGCACACCTCACCACCACCGCGGGCAAACTGGCGGATTTGCAGCGGCGGATCGACGAAGCCACGCACGCCGGTTCCGCCCGCGCGGTGGAAAAGCAGCACGCGAAGGGCAAGTTGACCGCGCGTGAGCGGATCGGCCTGCTCCTCGACGAGGGCTCGTTCGTCGAGCTCGACGAGTTCGCCCGGCACCGCTCGACCAATTTCGGGCTGGCGGACACCCGCCCGTACGGCGACGGCGTGGTCACCGGCTACGGCACGGTCGACGGCCGTCCGGTCGCGGTGTTCTCGCAGGACTTCACGGTCTTCGGCGGCGCGCTCGGCGAGGTCTTCGGCGAGAAGATCGTCAAGGTGATGGACTTCGCGCTGAAGAACGGCTGTCCGGTCATCGGTATCAACGACTCCGGCGGCGCGCGCATCCAGGAGGGCGTGGTCTCGCTCGGCATGTACGGCGAGATCTTCCGCCGCAACACCCATGCCTCCGGTGTGATCCCGCAGATCTCGCTGGTCGTCGGCCCGTGCGCGGGCGGCGCGGTCTACTCCCCCGCGATCACCGACTTCACGGTGATGGTCGACCAGACCTCGCACATGTTCATCACCGGCCCGGACGTCATCAAGACCGTCACCGGTGAGGACGTCGGCTTCGAGGAGCTGGGCGGCGCCCGCACCCACAACGCCACCTCCGGCGTCGCGCACCACATGGCGTCCGACGAGAAGGACGCCGTCGAGTACGTCAAGGCGCTGCTGTCGTACCTGCCGTCCAACAACCTCTCCGAGCCGCCCGCCTTCCCCGAGGAGGCGGACCTGGAGACGTCGGACCACGACCGCGAACTGGACACGCTGATCCCGGACTCGGCGAACCAGCCGTACGACATGGTCGCCGCGATCGAGCACATCCTGGACGACGGTGAGTTCCTGGAGGTCCAGCCGCTGTACGCGCCGAACATCCTCACCGGCTACGGCCGCGTCGAGGGCCATTCGGTGGGCATCGTCGCCAACCAGCCGATGCAGTTCGCCGGCACCCTCGACATCAAGGCGTCCGAGAAGGCCGCCCGCTTCGTGCGGACCTGCGACGCGTACAACATCCCCGTCCTGACCTTCGTGGACGTGCCCGGCTTCCTGCCCGGCACCGACCAGGAGTGGGACGGCATCATCCGCCGCGGCGCCAAGCTGATCTACGCCTACGCGGAGGCGACGGTCCCGCTGATCACCGTGATCACCCGCAAGGCGTTCGGCGGCGCGTACGACGTCATGGGCTCCAAGCACCTGGGCGCGGACCTCAACCTCGCCTGGCCGACCGCGCAGATCGCCGTCATGGGCGCCCAGGGCGCGGTCAACGTCCTGCACCGCCGCACCCTCGCCGCCATCGAGGACCCCGAGGCCCAGGACGCCCGCCGCCGGGAGCTGATCCAGGAGTACGAGGACGCGCTGCTCAACCCGTACGTGGCGGCCGAGCGCGGGTACGTCGACGCGGTGATCATGCCGTCCGAGACGCGGCGCCACATCGTCCGCGGGCTGCGCGCGCTGCGCAACAAGCGCGAGTCGCTGCCCCCGAAGAAGCACGGCAACATCCCGCTGTAGCCCGCGCATCACCGTCGCAGGAGGTCGAGACCATGATCAAGGTCGTACGGGGCAACCCCACGCCCGAGGAGCTGGCCGCCGCGCTCGCGGTGGTGCAGGTCCGCGCCGCCGCTGCCGGGAGCGCCGAGCCGGACGCGGCGCCGGTCTCGGAGTGGTCCGATCCGGCGGCGCGCATCCCGTCCCGCCGGACCCCGCACCCGGGCCCGCGCGCCTGGCGCACCAGCTACTGGCCGCGCTGAACCGGCCCCTCGCGGCGGTATGTGAAGTACGCCGCACACGCCGCGTTCGCCCCGGTCGTCCAAGTGCGGGACCCCCGTGCGTACGGGCGCCTGAGTACGCGTACTCAGGCGCCCGCGGCGTCGCGGGCGCAGGATCGGAACCATGCTGTGGTCAGATCCGCCCGACGAGCCTCCCGAGGAGCTGCGCCATGCGCAAAAACGGCTCCGTCGGCTGGGCCTGGTGATGGCGGTGGCGTCGATGCTCACCATGGTGTTGGTGGCCGGGCGCTGACGTGTAATCGTTCCCGCTGACCGGAGCCGGGACCGCTCCACCACCCTGGACGCGCAGCGGCCCGCGGATGGTTCCACCGCCCGTCCCCCGCGGTTGTCCACAGGCCCCGCCGCTCCGCTGCGCCGCTCCGTACGATGGCGGGCATGACCGAAGAGCCCCGCCCCCGCCGTCTCGTCCTCGCCTCCCAGTCGCCCGCGCGCCTGGGCCTGCTCCGCCAGGCCGGGCTGGCCCCCGAGGTGATCGTCAGCGGGGTCGACGAGGACGCCGTCACCGCACCCACCCCCGGTGAGCTGGCCCGCGTGCTGGCCGAGGCCAAGGCCACCGCGGTCGCCGCGCGCCCGGAGGCCGCCGGGGCGCTCGTCATAGGGTGCGACTCGGTCCTGGAGCTGGACGGCCGGGCGCTGGGCAAGCCGGTCGACGCCGAGGACGCCACCGCCCGCTGGAAGTCGATGCGCGGCCGCTCCGGCGTGCTGCAGACCGGCCACTGCGTCATCGACACCGCGAGCGGCCGCCGCACCTCCGCCACCGCCTCGACCACGGTCCGCTTCGGCGAGCCGGACGACGCCGAGATCGCCGCCTACGTCGCCAGCGGCGAACCGCTGTACGTCGCCGGTGCGTTCACCCTCGACGGCCGCTCGGCCCCGTTCATCGACGGCATCGACGGCGACCCGGGCAACGTCATCGGCCTCTCCCTCCCGCTCCTGCGCCGCCTCCTGGCGGAGCTGGAGGTCCGCCTCACGGACCTCTGGGCGTGAGAGGGGCGAAGGGTTAGGGGCGGCGGGCCGCCGGGTTCACACCGCGGCGCCCGCGACCGCCGGGCTCACACCGACGTGGGCGCCGCCGGGGCCGGGCCGTCCGGCTCGGTCCGGACGTCCGGGGCGGCGGGCCGCTCCTCGTACGCCACCAGCGTCAGCACCAGCAGCGCCAGGACGACCATCAGCGCGGCGAAGGCGGGCCAGCCGACCATGCCGACGGAGAAGGCGCCGAGGACCGCGTGCACCACCGCGCAGGCGATCAGCGCGATCCGGGCGAGGGTGCCGGGCGGGCGGTCGCGGAGGGCGGTGCGCAGCAGCACGGCGGCGCAGCCGAGGAGGTAGAGCGCGGCGAGGGCGCCGGCGACCAGGGCGCCCGTGGTCATCGCGCCGGGCCGCAGCCCCGCCAGGGACATCTGCTGCCGGTCGACGACGATGCTCAGGATCCAGTTCAGCAGGACGATGCCGCCCGCCTCCAGGATCAGCACCACGGCCGCCACCACCGCCACCGGTCTCCGCGCCACCGCCGCCACCTGCTTCCGTCCGTACCGAGCCGCCCTTGCCGGCGGGCCGTACGCCCGCCGCCGTGCCCCGCGCGCCGCGGGCCGTGCCTGTTACCGCGAGTACAGAAGACAGCGCGCACGCTACTAACGGGTAACGGCGGGGGCAAGAGGTGTGCGCACCCCGAATGGCGGACGGCCGACGCGCCGCGCGGGCGATCGCGGGCGCCGCTCCGGGCGCAAACTTTCCTTCGCCCATTCGTAGGGACTCCACAAAGAATTGACGGTCCGCCGCGCGTGGCGGCGCAGAGACCTAGACCACACGGAGGAGCCCGCCCGCCGCCGTGAAACCGGGCCTACCCTGGGCTGTCAGGGGGCTCCGCACCCTCACTGGCGCACGTGCCACGCTCCGTGTGGGGAACGTCACCTCGGGGAACGGGTCGGCATGCGGTGTCGCCAGTCCCTAAACTCGCTGCGTTCAGTGTGTTGCGGCGTAGCGCCAAGGAAGGACCCATCGTGCGCAAGGTGCTCATCGCCAACCGTGGCGAAATCGCTGTCCGCGTAGCCCGTGCATGCCGGGATGCCGGAATCGGGAGTGTGGCGGTCTACGCC